>NZ_CP119421.1:3618550-4241576 GCF_030506305.1 Porifericola rhodea
TTCTACGCCTTCCCATACCTGAGCAAGCACACGTGCCAGATTTACTCTCTGCTTTTCTCCTCCGGAAAGACTGGTATAATTACGCTGTGCAAGGTGCGCCGTTCCACACTTTTCCAGTGCATGTGCTACAATCTTGAGATCCCAGGAGGTAGGTCTGTTTTTAATGTGAGGGTAACGTCCCATGCAGATTACCTCATGTACTGTAAAGTTCATGTTTACTAATGATTGCTGCATAAGTACCGCACGGTGTTTGGCCAGCAGCATACCATCAATTTGGGTAAGAGGCTTATCATACAGTTTGATACTGCCATGCGTGGGTTGCTCTTTTCCGCTCAGGAGGTGCAAAAGACTAGATTTACCTGCTCCGTTGGGGCCTATGATTACAGATAATTCTCCTGGCTGAAAACTACAGCTCAGTGCTTTGAGAATGGCCTTCTCCTTAATCTTATAGTCAATATGTTCTAAAGTTAAGCTCATAGCCAGTTCATTTTGTTGCGGTCTTTTAAAAGGATACCGATAAAGACAGGGGCTCCAACAATAGCAGTAAGTATACCTATGGGCAGTTCTGCGGGTGCCAGTACCGTACGCGACACAGTATCTGCAAAGATGAGTAGTAGTGCTCCGCCTAAAGCAGAGGCAGGAAGCATATAATGATTGTCGGGTCCACCTATTTGTCGGAGAATATGGGGTACTACCAGACCTACAAAACCGATAATTCCGGCAAGAGATACGCTGGCACCTACGCTCATGGCTGCGAAGATTACCACATTTCTTTTTACCTTTTCCGTAGGAGTACCAATATGAGCTGCTTCAGTTTCTCCGAGTGCGAAGGCGTTTAAGGCCTTGCTCATACTGAAGATGCGGGTAAAAGGCAGTAGAGCAAAAGGTAACATGACAAGTACATGTTGCCAGGTAGCTCCTCCTAGGCTACCCAGTGTCCAGAAGGTAATGCTGCGTAGCTGATCGTCAGTGGCTGTATAAGTAAGGAAACCGGTGCCGGCGCTGGCAAAAGCATTGATAGCAATACCTGCCAGTAGCATGGTAGCTACCAGTACACGCCCCTGTACATGAGAGAGCTTAAATACCAGCCAGGTAGTAAGCAGGGCACCTCCAAAAGTGAGGAGCGATAGCATAGATATGTTAGCACCAAAGGCAATACTGTTTAGCCACTGCCCCAGCACAACTATGCCTAAGGCAGAGGTAAGCGCGGCCCCAGCCGAAATACCAATAATAGAAGGGTCTGCAAGAGGATTGCGAAATAATGCCTGCATAGCTGCCCCGGAAGTAGAGAGGGAAGCACCAATTAGTAAGGCTAGCAAGACCCTAGGCAGTCGGATATGGCTGAGTACTACGGACTGTTGCTCATTAAACTCCGCAAAACTTTCCAGGCCTATACTATCCAGCGCTATAGAGAGCACCTGCGCCGGGCTGATAGACAGTGCGCCCGCACCAGCCGAAAGGATCACTACTACTATAAGTAGTAGTGCGAGCATCCATACTATATTTCTTTTCTTATGAGTCATTAGTTTTGTGCGCTCAGTGAAGTGCTTTGCAGAGAGTCTAATTTCTGGTTAAGTTCCAGCGCAGCCTGCCCTACACGTGGCCCAAAACCTGAAAGGTACTGCCCATCCATACTGATAAAAGCTTTGTTTTTGCCAGCATTGGTCTGGGCAATACCGGGCACACTGAGTAAGCCATCGCTACCTTCCAGGCTGTTAAGCCCACTACTAAACAGTAATATGACATCGGGATTGGCAGATACAAGAGCTTCTGAGGTTAGAGGTTTGTAGTCTTGAAAGCCCTGAGCGGCATTTTGCCCACCAGAGAGCGCTATCATTTGAGCTACCGATGTGTTTTCTCCCGCTACCAGTAAAGTGCCTGTGCCTCTGGCATATATAAAAAGTACTTTGGGTGGTATGGCAAAATTCTTAAGCAGTGCCAGGGGAGAATGTATCTGCTCAACTATTTTTTCCTGCTCTGTTCCCAGATTCAGGGTGTCCGCTATAGTACTGATAAGTGATTTTGTACCTTCAACACTAAGTTCCTGCTCCAGCCATATGGTTTTAATGCCTGTTGAAGCAATTTGTTGCTTAACTTCTTCATCTACATCTTTTTCAATGCCTATGATCAGATTAGGGTTTAGGGAAATAATGCCTTCAGAAGAGAGGTTACGGTTATGGCCCACTTTGGGTAGTTGATGCATAGAGGGAGGGTAAGTGCTGGTCACATCAGTTCCAATGATCTGTTCTTCCTGACCCAGAGCACAGAGTATTTCTGTGATAGTACCGTTGAGAGAAACAATTTTAAGAGCTTCGGCGCTGGTGCTTTCCTCGGATGATCCACTTTGCTGACAGGTATAGAGCAGGCTGGTAAATAATATACTTAGGACGAATATTCTTTTCATTTCTTTATTTAGAATGATTTTAAATTGATTCAAAGGTAGGGGAGGGGGATGAGTTGGTCAATGCACATTACTAGCTAAATTTGGATACTAGTATTGGTAGTAAAATGCTAGTAATAAGAGGTTTATATACTAGTTTTAGCTATTAGAAAGAGCTTGCTAGCTACGGGTATGCGAATTGGCAAAGGGGGTAGTAAAAGAATGAAAGCTCGCAGCAATAGTGTAGAAGCGTAGCATAAAAAAAGCCCACCTTAAAAGGCGAGCTTCTTAAAAAAGAGGTGGCTCTATTAAATCTTAGTGATCTAGCAGCGACTCGCCAGTCATTTCTTTAGGCTGAGGTACACCCATCAGTTCCAGAATGGTAGGGGAGATGTCTCCCAGCTTACCATCTTTTAGTTTGCCTTTGTAGTCTTTGTCTACCAGAATACAGGGAACGGGTACAGTGGTATGCTGTGTATGAGGCGAGCCATCAGGATTTTTCATACAGTCTGCATTACCGTGGTCAGCAATAACAATAGCAGAGTAACCATTTTCCTGAGCTACATCCAATACCGCTTTAGCACACTGGTCTACGGTTTCGCAGGCTTTTACCGCAGCTTCAAATACGCCGGTATGGCCTACCATATCAGGGTTTGCAAAGTTTAGACATACAAAGTCTACTTCACCTTCTTTTAGCTTAGGGATTATTTTGTCACGGATATCGCCTGCGCTCATTTCGGGTTGCAGATCATAAGTAGCAACTTTAGGAGAAGGGCACATAATACGCTCTTCGCCTTCAAACTCCTCTTCGCGTCCGCAGTTGAAGAAGAAAGTTACGTGAGGGTATTTCTCAGTTTCAGCAATACGGATTTGCTTTTTGCCGTTTTCCGCAAGCACCTGACCCATCACTTTGTCTATAGGTCTATTATCAAACAGAATATCTACGCCTTTAAAAGTTTCGTCATACTCTGTCATGGTAATATAGTTCAGGTCCATTTTCTTCATGTCCTGCTCGGGGAAGTCCTGCTGAGTAAGGGCAAGTGTAATCTGGCGAGCGCGGTCGGTACGGAAGTTGAAGCTTAACACTACGTCACCTTCTTCTATTTTGGCTACCGGGCTACCGTTTTCAGTAATGACAATAGGCTTAATAAACTCATCAGTTACGTCTTCGTCGTAAGAAGCCTGTACTGCCTGCACAGCGTTTTCTGAGGTCTTACCTTCGCCATGTACCATAGCGTCATAAGCAAGTTTGGTACGTTCCCAGCGTTTGTCGCGGTCCATCGCATAATAGCGCCCTATAACTGTAGCTATTTTACCGGTGGTTTCTTTAGCGTAAGCCTGTATCTCTTCCAGATTGCCTTTGCCAGACTTAGGGTCTGTATCGCGGCCATCGGTAAAGGCATGGATAAATACTTTCTCTAGCTCGGCCTGGCTGGCAGCTTTGCAGAGGGCTTTGAGATGTTGCAGGTGAGAGTGTACTCCTCCGGTAGAGGTAAGTCCAATAAAATGTACCTGCTTGTCGTTTTCTTTTGCGTATTTAAAGGCGTTTTGCAGAACTTCAATGTCGTAGAATTCTCCTGTCTCTATAGACTGATTGATTCTTTCCAGCATCTGGTAGACGATACGTCCGGCTCCCAGGTTCATATGTCCTACTTCTGAGTTACCCATCTGCCCGTCGGGGAGGCCTACCGCCTTTCCGGAAGCATTGAGTTTACTATGGGCATACTTAGTATATAAAGAATCAACGAAAGGAGTGTTGGCTTTATCAATGGCAGAGACTTCAGAGTTTTCAGGGATGCCCCATCCATCTAAAATCATCAAAATTACTTTTTTATTCATGCTTTGTTGGTTTTAGTTCAAAAAACTGCTTGATAATTTTCTACTCTCGCAATTTACGGAGCTTATTGGAAGTAGCGCAAAAAATAGAGCTTTTATATACGTTTATTTATATAAGTCCAAAGCTTTTAAGATAGTTTATTTCACCCGTTTATAGTCACCTAAGCAGTGATTAAAGGCAAAACAGGTATAAATAGCACTTGCTATGCCGGGTTGGCGGCGCTCTTTTGTTCTAGCACTTGCTGCTGAAAATAATCGCAAATATCAGTAAGGTAACAGCTTTTGCATTTGGGGTAGTTCCAGGTACAAATGCGCTGTCCATGCTTAAAAAACAATTTGTGGAAATTTAGCAGTACGTCTGCCTGAGGAGGGAGCATTTGTAGCAAAACAGTATGCGCTTTTGCCTCGCTGGTTTTAGGAGGAATAATGCCTAGTCGAGTAGAAACCCGATGCACATGCGTATCTACTGGAAGTACCGGCTTACGAAAGGTGAAAAGCATGACAAAGGTAGAGGTTTTGTGTCCCACACCAGGCAGGCTCATTAACCAGTCTACAGCTTCTTTTACTTCAAGTTCCGCCAGAAAATCCAGGTTAAAATCTCCCTTACTAGTTTTTATCTGGAGCAGTACTTCTTTAATGCGGGGAGCTTTTACTTCAGGATAGTTAGAGCTGCTAATGGCTTTCGTAAGTTCGTCTACCGGAGCATTCATAATTTCTTCCCAGCTACCAAAGCGTTCCCACATGGTATCATAAGCTTTACGCTCGTTAGCATAAGTCGTTCGCTGAGACAATATGGTAGCGATCAGCTGCTCCAATGGTGCTTTACCTGAAAAGCGTGTCTGCTTTCCAAAGTTTTCTTCCATGCGCTGCATGGCCAAGTTCATCTTGTCTATATCCTGCTGCACGGATTATACAACCTGCTGAGTAAGAAATGGTTTGAAATGATGTAATTGATTCATATTTTTACCTAATTTGTTGAATGAATCACAATTAGAACTGGATTACATTATCTAACTATTTATTTTAATTATAATTACGCAAGAGACATGAAATTAGCGGTCGTAGGTGCTACCGGACTTGTAGGTAGCGAAATCCTGAAAGTGTTAGCAGAAAGAAATTTTCCATTAGATGAGCTACTGCCCGTAGCTTCAGCCAGATCTGCCGGTAAAGAGATTAGCTTTAAGGGTAAATCTTATAAGGTAGTAGGTATGGAAGAGGCTATTGCCGCTAAACCCGACATTGCTATTTTCTCTGCAGGTGGCTCTACTTCACTGGAGTACGCTCCCAAGTTTGCTGAGGTAGGTACAACTGTAGTAGATAACTCTTCGGCCTGGCGTATGAACCCGGATAATAAGCTGGTAGTACCCGAAATCAACGCAAACGTATTAGAAGACAGCGACAAGATTATTGCAAACCCTAACTGCTCTACCATACAAATGGTACTGGCGCTGGCTCCTCTTCATAAAAAATACAAAGTAAAGCGTGTGGTTGTTTCTACTTATCAGTCGGTAACCGGAACTGGTAAAGCAGCAGTGGACCAAATGATGAATGAACGCGAAGGCAAAGAAGGGGAAAAAGTTTACCCTTATCGCATAGATATGAATGTTTTACCTCATATTGATGTGTTCTTTGACAATGGCTACACCAAAGAAGAAATGAAGATGGTGAACGAAACAGTAAAAATCTTTGGTGATGAAAGTATTCGCGTTACTGCTACTGCCGTGCGTATCCCTACCATGGGAGGACACTCAGAAGCCGTAAATGTAGAGTTTGAAGATGAGTTTGAGCTGGAAGAAGTAAGAAAGCTACTGGCTGAAACCCCTGGTGTTGTTGTGGAAGATGATGTTAAAAACAATGTCTACCCTATGCCTATTAATGCACATAATAAAGATGAAGTTTTTGTGGGTCGTTTGAGAAGAGACGAAACTCAACCTAAAACACTGAATATGTGGATAGTAGCTGACAACTTACGTAAAGGAGCAGCTACCAATGCAGTACAGATTGCCGAATATCTGGTAGCCCAGAAGTTGGTTACCGCATAAATATTTTCTTAGTTAAGTCTATGCGTCATTGATAGCGTAGGAGAAGAGTTGCTGCTTTTCTCTGGCTATCAGTGACGTTTTTTTATTTGCCTGTTTTGTCTATTGCACAGCTTTTACGTCCGGAAGTACAAGCCTTTATTGCGGAGCATCGCCATGATGATCCTGTGCAGCTGGTATTGTCTGCTCATAAATATCCTGATATACCCGTAAAAGAAGTAGCTGCCCAGCTACAGGCAGGACGTAAAGCCAGGCAGAAGTTTCCGGAATGGTATCAGCAGCAGCATATCATTTTTCCGATGAGCCTATCGGTAGAGCAGGCTTCTTCAGAAGCTACAGCACGCTACAAAACACAATTACTGGCAGGGCAAGAGTTAGTAGACCTTACGGGAGGAATGGGCATAGACCTCTATTATATGAGTAAGTCTTTTCAACAGGCTACTTATGTTGAGCAGCAGGAAGAACTGGTAGCTATAGCACGTCATAATTTTGAGACGTTACAGGCCCAGCACATCAATTGTGTACATAGTAGTTCCGAAGTATTTCTACAAAACCTTGATCATAAGGTAGATGCTATTTACCTGGACCCAGCTCGCCGAGATGAGCACAAAAGAAAAGTCTTTCGTCTGGAGGATTGTACTCCCAACGTGGTGGAGCTTCAGGATGAACTTCTGAAAAAAAGTGAGCATGTCCTTATTAAAACTGCCCCGCTGTTAGATATTCAGTTAGCACTGCAGGCGCTAAAATCTGTAGAAAAAGTAATTGTAATTGCGGCAGAACAGGAGTGTAAAGAGGTGCTGTATCTGTTGGGCGCTAAGGCTAAAGTGCAGCCAATAATAGAAACGGTACATTTAGCTGGAGACAAAATCCAACAGTTTAATTTTACAAAAGAAGGTGAAGCAGAAACTGATGTAAGCTATAACGTGCCGCAACACTATTTGTATGAGTCTAATGCCGCGCTTCTTAAAGCAGGAGCTTTTAAATCAGTTGCTCAGGTTTATGGATTAGCTAAACTGCACCCAAATAGTCATTTGTATACTTCAGCTGAGTTGGTGGATGATTTTCCTGGAAGAATTTTTAGAGTTATAGAAGTGGTAAAGTATAGTAAAAAAGCAATAAAAGCAGCAGTCCCTTCAGGTAAAGCAAACATCACAACTCGTAACTTTCCTGACAGCGTACTCCAGATACGCAAAAAAACAGGCTTAAAAGATGGTGGTAACACTTATATTTTTGCTACCACAGACCTTGACGGAAAGTATATATTGCTTGTTTCTGAAAAGCTAAGTGTGTATTAAACTAAATGTAGTATTTTACTTGATAAGTTTAACTTTTTGTGTGATTTTTCATATTATTGAAGTGGATTACACATTGTTAAGCTATGAGAAAAATATTTACCCTTCTGCTTATTGCGGGTATACCCTCTTTTTTCACTAATTCTACTCTGGCGCAGTCTATTACTTTTGGAAAAGTGACAGCCGAAGAATTACGTCAAACACATTATGATAAGGATTCTACCGCCGCGGCCGCAGTACTGTACGAAAATGGAGAAACTTCCTTCCAATATCTGGATAATATTGGTTTTAGAGTAGTAACAGAGCATACCGTAAGAATAAAAATTTATGATAAAGCAGCGTACGAATGGGGTAATGTAAAAATTCCCCTCTACAACGATGGCTTTAACCGCACAGAGGTCTACCGCAGACTAGATGGCTTTGTCTATAATCTGGAAAACGGAATGATACAAAGAGATGAACTGGAAAAAGAGGCCGTTTACGAAGAGGATATTAATGAATATTGGAGAGAGATCAAGTTTGCTTTACCCAACATTAAAGAAGGGTGTGTTTTAGAATATCGGTATACCGTAGAGTCGCCCTTTTTACTTAAGCTAGACGATTGGAAATTTCAACGCAACATACCTGTAAAGTGGAGTGAATATAGACTTACAGTTCCTGCTTTTTATCAATATATGATTCTTAAGCAAGGCTATTTTGATCTGGAGATACAGGAAGTGGAGCTGGATAAAAACGAGCATCATCTTGGTAACTATACTTACCAGAACATGAAGTTCCATTGGGCTATGAAAGACCTGCCTGCGTATGAGCATGAAGAGTACATGACTACTCGTGAAGATTATATAGCAAAGGTGATGTTTCAGCTCTCTAAAGTGAATTATCCCGGGCGTAGGGTCAAGGATTATATGACCAACTGGCCTCAACTGATAGAAGACCTGATGGATATTACTCACTATGGTAAAAACTTTAAAAAGGATGTAACTGAGGATATTGTTGAAGAATTAACCGCTAGCCTGACTACTGAGCAGGCTAAAGCAGAAGCAATTTACACTTATGTGCAACAAAACTATGCTTGGAATGATAGGTATGCTTATGCACCTTCGCTTACAATCAGGCAGTTCTTAAAAGCCAAGGAAGGTAACAGCTCAGATATCAATGCTCTTTTGCTTGTTATGCTTAGAGAGGCGGGTATAGAAGCCTATCCGGCCTTAGTAAGTACCAAAGATCATGGAGCTATTACTACTAAATTTCCGTTACTTGATCAGTTTAACAGTGCTTTGGTCTATGCCCAGATTGATGGCCAGGGCTATTTGTTAGACGCTATAGACCCTGACCTACCTTTTGGTATGATTAGCGAACCCTGCCTGAATGGCTATGCGCTGGTAGCTGATGAAGATGCTAAAGAAGAACAATGGCTGAATGTTACACAACAGGGACTTGATTTTGAAGATACTTACATTTTCCTACAGTTAGATGAAGAGCAACAAGCTTATACTGCGCAGGTTAGAGAATCTTTCAGGGAGTATTCCGCCATTAAAGCAAGAAAAGTTATTCTTCAGAACAAGGCACAGCTAGAGCAAAATGCAGAGATGAAAGACCTTGCTTTTCTGAATCTGGAAGATAAAAACAAGCCTTTAATTATTACCTATAATACCAGCTACGAAGCAGAAGCCTTGGGAGATCTTATTTACATTAACCCTTATGAAAGGATAATACAGGAAAATCCATTTAATAAGCCTGAAAGATACTACCCAGTTAATTTTGGGTTGAGAAAAGTTCATAGGTATAACTTCACCTTCATGTTACCAGAAGGCTATGTAGTAGATGAACTGCCCGAAGATGTTAGTTTGTCTACCCCTCAAAAGGGAATTACTTACAGTAGCATGTCTAAAGTTAATGGGAGTACAGTACAGGTTTCCGCGCTGCTACAGCTGAGTAAGGTAAGCTATTCGGTTGAAGAGTATCAGGAGCTAAGAAGCTTCTATGCAGAAATGATAGATAAACAGGGACAAAATATTGTACTCAAGCCAGACAAAACAGAATAGATAAATTAAGTCCGTTTACTTCTCAAGGGCAATAAACGGACTTCAATCTATGTGAGGGTTCTATTATTGATAAGCCTTATTAAACCGATAAGCTAATGTAGTAGCCGCTGTGGTTTCTTATATTAATTACCTGCCCATCTTCCAGGATTAAGTATTGTCCACGTATCCCTAAAAGTTTTGAAGAAATAACAGGGTTTTTATCTAGTCCCAGGCTTTTTACTTTGGTGGGGTATTCCAGCACTGGGTAACTAATTTCAGTAATAGGGCACTCTTGCAGTACGTATTCCTGTAAGTCTTCCGGTATATTCTGATGAGCCGTAGCGCAGTTTTCTTCCAGATGAAGACCTTCTTTAGTAATATTCTTAAGCATGTTCCTCCAATTGGTTTTGTCAGTAAACTGTGCTTTCAATGAAACTTCTATCAGGCCTGCAAGATAACGATAGGGGACTTCAGCGATGGGTAATGCCTTACGGGCTCCCTGGTCAATCCAACGGGTGGGCACCTGTACATCACGAGTAACTCCTACTTTTATAGCATCTGTTTGAGCGAGGTAAACGATATGAGGTTGCATATGGTGCTTCTCCTCCCATTCCACATCTCTGCCTTCGCCCAGGTGAGCACGGCACAGTTCAGGCCGAATAATACACTCTGAGTTTTGGGGAGCATTGATAAAGCAAGGGTAGCAGAATCCCTGCCCATAGGCTTTTTTAATAGCACGCCCACAGTTAATACAGTTTATTCTTCCATCAAAAGCAATATGAATGTCCTGCCCTATCAACTGATTCATATCAATTTCATCTTCCTCCAGCTTTAACGTATATTGAACAGGTTCTCCTAATGCAACACGCATTTTCAGTAAATTGCCTTCGTATGTCACGGGATATATATTTTTTTAGTGATATAGGTTGGCAAATTACAGCAATTTAGAAGGAAAAATAAACCCCATCCTACATTTTACGGATATAGAAAATATCGTATTTATGAACAAAGAGAAAATTACAGTAAGTATTATGGGTTGTGGCTGGCTGGGCTTCCCTTTAGCTACTTTTTTATTAGATAAGGGGTTCGCTATTAAAGGCTCTACTACTACCCCAGACAAAATGCCGGTAATGTCAGATCATGGTATAGAGCCTTTCCTGATTAGTATAAGTCCTGAAATTAACCAGGATTTTGAGTCTGCTTTTTTTGATAGCGAAGTACTGATTTTGAACATACCTCCCTCCAGAAAGCAGCTAGAAATTGTGACTACCTACCCTGCTTTGATAGAGGAAGTATTGAAAATTGCGGATGATACTCCTGTGCAAAAGATTCTGTTTGTCAGCTCCACTTCAGTTTACCCTAACCTAAATCGTAAGGTGAATGAAGAAGAAGCAGGTGGTGAGCTAAGTGCTTCAGGGGAAGCACTTTTAAAAGCAGAGCAAATACTGCAAAATCAGCAGCGGTTTGAGGTAAGTATCCTCCGCTTCTGTGGCTTGTTTGATAGCGAGCGAAATCCTGGACGTTTTTTGGCAGGAAAATACCTGGATAGCAATGGTAGCGACAAAGTAAACCTCATTCATCAGGATGATTGTATTAATATCATCAGCGAAATATTAAAGCAAAGTGCCTGGGGAGAAGTATTTAATGCCTGTGCTGATCAACACCCTGAAAAAGAGCACTTTTATAGCAAAGCAACAGCCAGTATAGGTCTGGAAGCTCCAAGGTTTAATGAGACAGCGCCTTCGGCCTACAAAGAAGTTGACAGTAGTAAACTCAAAAAGAAGTTAAATTATACTTTTATTTATCCTGATCCGGAAGCGGTGATAGATAAGTCCTGAAAGGGTAGGCTGAGGAAAAAAAAGAAGCCGGATAATTATTTTCCGGCTTTGGTAGTATTTTGTTTTTCCAGATCAAAAAGGTCGTTGAGCACGTCTATTAGGGTTTCTGCCTCGCCACGTTTACAGGCGGCTTTGAGCTGAAGTACCGGCAGTTTGATGATTTTCTGCATCATGCCCTTGGTGATCTTTTCAATATAGTCTGCTTCTTTGCTATCCATATTTTTCAGGTAGCGAGAAATTTCCTCCTGACGAATTTGCTCCAAAGCATTTTTAAGACGATTAATAGTAGGTGAAACTTCCATCTCCTGCATCCAGCCTTCCACATCTACCAGTGTTTCTTCTATGATTGCCTTTACATGCGGAATAGCGTTAATACGCTTACGGAGTGCCTCATCCGCCTTATTTTGAATATCATCTATATTATAAACCAGTGCACCTGGTACATTTTCTACTTCAGCTTCTATGCTGCGAGGTACTGAAAGGTCTATCAGGTATTTGTAACTCAGATGCTCTCTGTTATCAAACAGAGTTTTAGTAATAAGAGGAGATTGAAGAGATACGGCAGATACAACTATATCAGCTTCTAAAATAGCGTCATGTACCTCTTCGTAAAGGCAGGTTGCAAAACCGTACTGTGTCGCCATATTTACAGCTTTTTCGTGCGTACGGTTAATTACAGTTACTTTAAAAAGCTTATCAATATTGTCGGAGTCACCAATATTTTTACAAACATCAGCACCAATTTCACCCAGACCTATAACCAGAACCCGAGGATTGATGATCTCATTTGCCAGGTCAAAAACGAGTTCAGAAGCAGCATAGGATACAGAGGCAGCACCATCGCGGAAGGGAGTTTCCTGCACTACTCGTTTGTTGGTAAAAAAGATAGTATGTAACAGGCGATGAAGGAAGGGACCAGCCATCTCCATATCAGCAGAGGCCTGGTAAGCACGCTTTACCTGGTTAGAGATTTGCATATCGCCCACCACCTGAGACTCCAGGCCGGTAGCTACATGAAAAAGGTGGCGCATTGCCTCTTTTTCATCATTGTATCTTACAAAATAGTCGCTGAGATTGGCCAGGTCAATCAGACCTTTTTCAATGATGATGAGTTTGATAATCTCGTCACTAAAATCTTCTTCTGCGGTATAATAAACTTCTGTGCGGTTGCAGGTAGAAAGCACTAAGGCTTCAGTTATGCTAATAACTTCTTTGAACTTACGAAGCAGGCTAGTGATCTCCTGATCATTTAAAGCTACCCTCTCACGAATCTCAATAGGGCTATTCTTGTATGTTAAGCTTATTAATTTGAAGTTGTTTTGCATAATGACAATAAACTCAATAGGCAAAGATAATTTCAGTTCCTTGAACTTTAAAATTAAGACTACTCAGAAAGTTAATTTAGAATGATTATAAATGATTGTTTTGCCTTCATATGATTCACTTTTACAACGTGATCCTCTTTAATTTAGGTTCAATGAAGCATAAGAATATTAATAAACTGAGCATTCTGATACAAAACAAATACTTAGTGAGCTATTCTAAAATGATAAAAGTCAGTTTTTGAACAAAATTAAGATAAGGGCGGGCAATAGTAAGTTGTAATCCTATCATTTTGATACTTTGTACATAGCTATAAGTATGTGTTATGATAAACGACTAAGGTATTTGCAATAAATTTTATAATTTTAATGGCTAATACTTATCATTTTTTAATCATTACAAACCTACACACATGCCAGACGACCTAAAGCCATTGAATAAAATATTGGTGGCCAACCGTGGTGAGATTGCCATCCGAATTTTGCGAGCTGCTTCAGAACTCAGAATTAGAACGGTAGCCATATACACTTATGAGGATCGCTATTCTTTACACCGCTACAAAGCAGATGAGGCTTATCAGATTGGAGAAGATAATGAACCCCTTAAGCCTTATCTGGATATAGAAGAAATTATACTTTTAGCCAAACGCCAGAATGTAGATGCAATACACCCAGGCTATGGATTTCTTTCAGAAAATGTACAGCTTTCTCGCCGCTGCCGCGAAGAGGGAATCATCTTTGTAGGTCCTGAGCCTGAAGTGATGGAGCAGTTGGGGGATAAAGTATCCGCCAAAAAAATTGCCCTCAACGCAGAAGTGCCGGTGATTGAAGATAGTAAAGAAACTCTGGTCAACGAAGAGATTGCTCTGAAAGAAGCAGAGCGCATTGGTTTTCCGGTTATGCTAAAAGCCGCTGCTGGTGGCGGAGGGCGTGGTATGCGTGTAATCAGAGATGCTAAAAGTCTCAAAAACGCTTTCTCAGAAGCTAAAAGTGAAGCTAAAAAAGCTTTTGGTGACGATACTGTATTTTTAGAAAAATTTATTGAAGAGCCTAAGCACATAGAGGTGCAGATAATGGGAGATAACTATGGAAACATAGTCCACCTGTACGAGCGCGACTGTTCTGTGCAGCGTCGTTTTCAGAAAGTGGTAGAAGTAGCTCCTTCTTCTAACCTGAAGCAGGAGACCAAAGATAAACTCTATCAATATGCCTTACAGATTACTCGCTCGGTTAACTACAATAATGTAGGTACGGTAGAGTTTCTGGTAGACAAAAATGAAGGTATATATTTTATTGAAGTTAATCCGCGTATACAGGTAGAGCATACCATTACGGAAGAAATTACCGGAATAGATATTGTTCGCTCTCAAATATTAATAGCGCAGGGGCGTAAGCTGGCTGATCCGCGTATATTTATCCGCAAACAGGAAGACATCAAAATACAAGGCTTTGCCATACAGTGCCGAGTTACTACAGAAGATCCTAAAAACAACTTCCGTCCTGACTATGGTACCATCATTGCTTATCGGAATGCCGGCGGATTTGGAATACGACTAGACGAAGGTAGCTCTTATCCGGGTGTAACCATATCACCCTTCTTCGACTCTATGCTAGTTAAAATTTCTGCTACCGGGCGTACACTCAAAGGAGCCTCCCAGCGTTTGCAGCGAACTTTGCGAGAGTTTAGAATCCGTGGAGTAAAAACCAATATTGGCTTTCTGATTAATGTGATTTCGCACCCCACCTTCTACAGAGGAGAGGCTACGGTTAACTTTATTGAAAGTAAGCCCGAGCTGTTCAGCATAAGGGAAGGGCTGGACCGTGCTACCCGCACCCTGATGTATCTGGCTGATGTTACCGTAAATGGTAATCCGAATGTGCGATTTATGGATCCCAATAAATCGTTTCGCACGCCTATTCTTCCCTCTCAGTTAATGGATGAGCCCGCCAGCGGCGCAAAGGTTAACTATCAGTATGTACCCTATCCGGAAGGTACCAAAAATAAGTTGGAAAGCCTGGGCCGTGAAAAGTTTGTAGATTGGCTTAAGCAGGAAAAAAAGATACAGTATACCGACACTACATTTAGAGATGCACATCAGTCATTGCTAGCAACCCGTATGCGGAGTCTGGATATGCTAAAGGTTGCCGAAAGCTTTGCCAAGCATCATCCGCAGGTTTTTTCTATGGAAGTATGGGGCGGGGCTACATTTGATGTGAGTATGCGCTTTTTGCATGAAGACCCTTGGGAACGTCTACAGAAAATAAGAGCAGCAGTACCAAATATATTGCTACAGATGTTGCTTAGAGGTTCTAATGCAGTGGGTTACAAAGCCTATCCAGATAACCTGATAGAAAAATTTATTGAGAAAGCTGCCGAAAATGGTATAGATATCTTCCGTGTTTTTGATTCGCTAAACTGGGTAACCGCTATGAAAACCAGCCTACGTACTATACGTGAGCGAACCAATGCCCTAGCCGAAGCTGCAATTTGCTATACCGGTGACCTTATGTCGCCCGACAATAAAAAATATACGCTGCAATACTACCTGGACCTGGCCCGCCAGCTGGAAGATGAAGGAGCCCACATTTTGGCCATTAAAGATATGGCAGGATTACTTAAACCTTATGCTGCAGAGCTGCTGGTAAGTGAACTGAAAAAAGCGGTAGACTTGCCTGTTCATCTCCATACGCATGATACCTCTTCTATACAAACAGCAAGCTATGTCAAAGCTATTGAAGCCGGGGTAGACGTAGTAGATGTAGCCATAGGAGCCATGTCAGGCTTAACCTCGCAACCCAACTTTAATTCTGTAGTAGCTATGATGCAGGGGCACGAGCGGGAGCAGCCTATCAACCTGAAATCTCTTAATGAGTACTCCGTCTATTGGGAGGCAGTAAGGGAATATTATTACCCCTTTGAGTCTGGACTTAAAGCTGGCACTGCTGAAGTTTACGAGCATGAAATACCCGGAGGACAGTATTCTAACTTACGACCTCAGGCTGTAGCCATGGGGCTGGAGCATAAGTTTGAGACCATCAAGCAGAATTATGCTATTGTAAACAAACTTTTTGGAGAGTTGGTAAAAGTGACGCCTTCTTCTAAAGTGGTGGGAGATATGGCTATTTTTATGGCTTCCAACAACCTCACTGTAGAGGATGTACTGAACAATAGCAAAAACTTGTCTTTCCCTGAATCAGTAATCAGTTTGTTTAAAGGTGATCTAGGGCAGCCCTATGGAGGTTTTCCGGCAGAGGTACAGAAGGCAGTGCTCAAAGGAGAGGTAGCCTATACAGATCGTCCGAATGAGCATCTGGAGTCTATAGATTTTGATAAAGAGTTTACGGAGTTTCAGCAGCGCCTGGGAGAGGAAAGGACCATACTGGATTTCTTATCTTATAAGTTATATCCTAAGGTGTATGAAGACTATTATAACCATATGAAGGTCTATGGGGATATGTCATCTTTACCCACTCCAGCTTTCTTTTACGGTCTTCAGTACGGAGAAGAAATTCTGGTCAACATCAGTGAGGGTAAAGTCATCATGATTAAACTGCTCTTTATCTCCGAGCCTGATGACGAAGGTTTCCGTAATGTTACTTTTGAGCTGAATGGTCAGTCTAGAAGAGTAAGTGTAAAAGATAAAAACTTTCAGGTGAAGGTTGAACAACATCGTAAAGCAGAGAAAGACAGCGAAACCGAAATTGGTGCTCCTCTTCAAGGCAGGCTTTCAGGTATCATGGTAAAGGCCGGACAGGAGGTAGAAGAGGGTACTCCTTTATTTGTTATAGAAGCAATGAAAATGGAGTCTACCATCTCTGCTCCTCATGCCGGAGTAATCAAAAAAATCTACCTTGAAAGTGGAGTTATGGTGGAGCAGGATGATCTGGTAGTTGAGTTTGAATAAATCTTATAAGAGGCATATTGCAAAAAGACGTGTAAAACTGCACGTCTTTTTTTATTGTCTAATGCAGTGCAAACCAAAAATTATGGGTAAATCACTTTTCTTACCCAACAAATATGTAGTAAGGTGGTTAAAAGACATATATGCCAGTATTCTATAATACGGGAGCCCTGTGGCACTGAAAAATATGTGTACTGGCCATCATTTTTTTACTGAAATCACTTTTTTAACCTATAATTTAATCAAAATGAGATTTTTGACAGGAATCCTAACCGTTGCATTGGCTGGAGTTGCTGCTAGTATCATCTTTTCACAAGATGGCAGCACCAAAGCCAGAACTCGCAAAAGATTTAGCAAAGACAGTAGCCGTTTAAAATCGGATGTAGAAAAAACGATTAACGAAGGCATCTACAATGTGCTGGACGTTGTAAGTGAGCTTCTTTCAGAATACGCTAAGAAGAGCCAAAGCTCTTTGAAGCAGGCGAAAAAGAGAAAGAAGTACATCACTTTATAAAACCTGGAGCCTAAATGAGCTCACTGCGATTTCATTTTACAGAATGAATTTCAAAGAAAAGAGCCCAGTCGGCTCTTTTCTTTTCATAACGAACCCTCTCCAATGGAATTTAATATTGAAAACCCTTTAAAATTAGTAACAGAAAAGGTAGAAGGGTGGATCACAGATCTGATAGCTATGTTGCCCAACCTGGTGGTAGCTATTCTGATTGTGGTCATTTTTTATGTAATAGCGCGTTTGGCACGTAAGGGAGCTGTCAACCTTTTTCAGCGTGTATCTTCTAACGAAGCAGTTAAAAACCTGTTTTCTAACATTATTTTTATCGGCTTTTTAATAGCGGGTATATTTGTAGCGCTGGGCATACTTGACCTGGATAAAACTGTTACATCTTTGCTTGCAGGAGTAGGTATCATCGGTTTAGCCTTAGGTTTTGCCTTCCAGGATATTGCTGCCAACTTCATTTCCGGTGTTCTTATCGCTTTTCGCCAACCCTTTAAAGTAGGGGATATTATTGAAAATGATGGGCATATGGGTACTGTTAGTGAAATTAATTTGAGAACTACTACCATACGTACTTTTCAGGGATTAGAAGTTTTAATTCCTAATAAGCAGCTTTTCCAAAATGTGGTTACCAACTATACTCGTACCAGCGAAAGAAGAGTAGATTTGGGAGTGGGTGTTTCTTATGGCGATGACCTGGCAAAAGTGAAAAAAGTAACCATTGACGCGGTTTCCGCTCTGGACAGTATAGATAAGAGTAGAGAGGTTACTCTCTTTTACAATGAATTTGGTGATAGCTCTATTAATTTTTCGGTACGCTTCTGGGCTAAATCTCCTAAACAGCCTGACTATCTACAGGCTTTAAGCGATGCTATTATGGCTATTCAAGCTGCATATAACGAACATGATATTATGATTCCTTTCCCTATACGTACACTGGATTTTGGTATTAAAGGAGGAGAAAAGCTTTCGGAAATGGTTTTGCACCATAATAATGGCAAACCCAGACAAACTGATGGTGCTTAGCATATCTAAACTAGAGGTTTGCAAATAATCAAAACAAGCAGTTTCCTTTTGGACATTGCTTTTTTTATGGATAATATTAGGTAAGTAAGGGTATTAGTTAGAAGGCATTGCCCTATTTTTTTAAACTTTAAACTAATTTTTTATGACTACAATTCCTTCTGATCCAAAGTTAGATAGCACACTTGCTATCCTTAAAGATGGTTACACTTTTATAGAAAGACGGTGCAGAGAGTTTCAATCTGATATTTTTGAAACCCGAGTGTTAGGAGAGAAAGCAGTTTGTATTCAGGGGCAGGATGCAGCTGGTATTTTTTATGACCCTCAGAAATTTAAGCGTAAAGGAGCTACTCCCAAAAGGATACAAAGGACTCTGTTTGGAGAAGGGGGCGTACAAGGACTGGATGGCGAAGCACACCAACACCGTAAACAGGCTTTTATGTCTTTAATGAGTCATGAGAGAGTAAAAGACCTGATGCATTTGGTTCGCGCAGAGTGGCTAGTGCAAATAAAAAAATGGAGCAACAAAGAGCAGCTTGTAATTTTTGAAGAGAGTAAGGTGGTTATGTGCCGGGCAGCATGTGCTTGGGCTGGTGTTCCTCTTTCAGAAGAAAAGCTAACTCAAAGGGCAGATGATTTGGCAATGATGGTAGATGCTTTTGGAGGTGTAGGGATAAGGAATATCAAAGGTAGGTTAGCCCGCCAGAGGTCAGAGCAATGGGTAAAACATTTGATTATTCAGGTGCGAGCTAACCAAATCCAAGCTCAGGAAGGTACAGCATTACACATGTTTTCGCACCATCAGGACTTAAATGGTGAACTTTTAGACCCAGAGATTGCGGCAGTTGAACTCCTCAATATTCTTCGTCCTTTAGTAGCTGTAGCCTGGTATGATACTTTTCTTGCGCTGGCGCTCTTTCAGTATCCTCAGTACAGGAAAAAACTTCAACACGGAAGCGATCAGGATATGGAAGATTTTGTGCAGGAAGTTAGGCGCTTTTATCCTTTTACGCCGTTTTTAGGCGCCAGGGTACTGGAGGAATTTGAATGGAAAGGACACCAATTTACTAAAGACAGATTGGTTTTGCTGGATGTTTATGGTACAAACCGTGGAGAAAAGTACTGGCAGAAGGCTGAGGTTTTCTTTCCGGAACGTTTTAGAGAATGGGATGAGAGTAAATACAACTTTATTCCACAGGGAGGAGGTGATTTTTTGACGAACCATCGTTGTGCTGGTGAGTGGGTTACCATAGGTGCGATGAAGGTAGCTTTAGATATACTTGTAAACCATCTGGAATATGATGTTCCTGAGCAGGATTTTCAATACAGCCTGGATCGTATGCCTGCATTGCCTCATAGTGGGTTTATACTCAGTAATGTAAGGCTGAAATAATGCTTAACTAGCTTAATTAGTCTGTTTACACAAAAATACCCACCCTTAATGCAGGTGGGTATTATTTTCTATGCTAACCTAAATTGATTATCCTAGGCGGGTACAGCTGCCGACTGATCGTCAGTAACTGCCTGGGGGGCATTGGTCTGTACAGAATCTATACCTTTATCGCATGAGCCCTCAGAAGCATACATCTGGCTGGAACCAATCACCTGGCCATTACTGGCTTTAAGGTTGAAGTAATGCTTACCATTAGAAGAAGTTTTCTTCTCAAACCTTTTCTCATTCAAAGCATTTTTCTGAACAGATGCTATACCTTTCAAACAGTTTGTCTTGGTCTTGTACCCTTCGCTACTGAGAATAGCCTGACCATTGCTTGCTTTAAGGGTAAATTGAAATTCTCCATTTTTCCGTTTGCTAATGATAAATTTTCCCATAGTGAAGTATTTATTAGGGTGGATGATGCTATAAATTAAGTAAGTCTGATAAAAAACACTAATTTTTATAGACTAAATACCTATATAATTCATGCGTACTTTTATTTAGCTAAAAGCTGGGTACCTCATCTAGTGTAATGTAAATAGTTCATCTACGTAAAAATCTCTGCTTAACAAATCATAGTTATCCAGGCACTCGCTATTACCGCTTCGCATAATACTTGCGCAAGCACCATTCGGCAGGCTACTTTCCAGATGCCTGCGATCTAGCACACAGTGCCCCAACTCATGGAAAATAATAAACTCTTTGTATAAGTCGCTGGCACGATTCCAGAAACTTCTGTCAATAGTTACCTTTCTGGGGCTACGAAAGCGATTACAAGCACATTGTCCCGCTATATGTTCTTGTTCAATTTCTTCAATGCTGGCACTTATCTCTAAGTTGGTCAGATCATAATTAAAACCTCTGGCACGGGCTTCCTCTTCAAAACGGCTAAAGTACTGGTACAGGGCTTCATCTACATTTGGATATAAGGGTTTTTGCTCTTCTTCGGGCAACATTAAATCTTCTTCTTGTGTACAGGCCGATACCAAATTCAAAAGCAATAGTGTAAAGGCAGTTGTGTATACTTTGGAAATAGTCATAACCTCAATGTTTACAGCTTATTATATGATTGATTTAGATACGCTTCTATGCTGTAAAATATTGTCATTCAGATGGTTAAGAGTAGGGAATGCTTGTATTTGTGCTGTTAATGTCACCTGCAAGACACTAATGGGTAAGTTTTTCCTAAACTGACGCAAATAGTATTTTTTCTACCTCAGTCCGATATTTCTCACCTGCGTAACATTTACTAATAATCATGCAGACAATGACCTAATACTGATATTACTGCCTATATATGTATTTCATTTTATGATCAGTTCTTAAGTTTATATTTAAACTTTACAGCAAATTTTTAAGCTTTAGCAATGTTATTATTTAGAATAATATAATATTTTATTAAAATAATTTAATAATTAAAAAATCTTACATTATCTTTACATGTAGATATTTATAGAAAAGTATCAGAGATGAGAAACATTTTTAAATTACCTAACCGTGAGAAGGGATCAGTTAACTACGCTGATGCTAAACCCAGAGGGATACACCATACTGTGAGGGTTAAGGAGCCTTATAATGATACCTGGAATCATATCTGGGGACAAATCAAAAAAATAGGGCTTGCAGAAGAAGAAAGGGCTTTCAAAAGCCAGGTCATCTACAGTTATGATCCTCCAGTAGTGCTTAAAACTACTCCCCCACGAATAGTAGATAAGCAGTATTGCTGTTCTCTTCCCGTAGAAAAAGCTTCACTTTTACCTCAGCGCAGGGAAGCTAAAGTTTGTACACCTGAAATTGTACAGGCACTATTAGTAGCTGAACAGAAAGCTGAAAAACATTCTGCTAGAGGAGTTGAGAGCCCTAGCGAAGATTACTTTCAGATGGAGCAGTGGGTTTACACTGAGTCTGGTACGGAAGAGAGTGAGCAGGAGCAGGAGCAAAAGCCAATCAGCTATCATTACGCTTTAGAAATAGCTCAAGAGGCAATTGAAGAGTCCGCCTTAGCGTATACAGAAGAAGTAAATTCTTCCGAGCCGATAGGCAGTAGAGGTGAGCCCTGGAATAGTGAGCCTCTTGCTGGGCCTTCTGATATTGTGGTGGAATATGCCAGCGTATTTGCAGGTACTGATGCCCACACTACTTACAGTATATCTGCCTTTGAAAGACAAGAGGTAGTGCCCGAAGGGCAAAAAACGAAGCAAAAGGTAAATCGTGGCACTTATAGAGCCAAGGCAGTGCCCTGGCCTAAAGGAAAATTCCGACATAAAGAGAAACGAAAACGGCAGCTAGCTACTACTTCAAACAAAGTGCTGTCGCATGCTCATCTTTTTAGGCAAAAGCCAGGGACTATATCCAAAAGAAATAAGCTAAAAAAGCAGAGCCAGAATCAGTTGATGATGGAGGCTATGGGTCTGACAGCTTTGGGGGCTCAGATTGCTTCTGCCCCTCCTGAATTGTTAGGTGTGCAGGGGTAATCTCAGCCTTTTGTATGGATTAGTGTAGGAGCGAAGGTGTTTTAAGCTTGGTGTGTAAGTTTAAATTGAAGTGGGGTAGGCATATTTGCAAATCTGCTAGTTTTTTTGTAAAATCTAGTGGTGGATTGCTTGTATTAGCTTTCTATATCATTTCAATTTTTTTCTCAAACTTTAATATCAAAGCCATGAATTTCACTGGACAAAAGTTAGAGAAGCCTAAAGCCAACGGTATGAGTTTCCCTTCCGTAGTTAAGTTTATGGCTTCTGATGAGCTTACCCTAAGCGCCGACCTTTCAATAGACGAGGCGATCAACATTATTCTGGATAATAAGCTTACCGGTGCACCGGTGCTGGATAATGATCGCGCTATTGTGGGTATGCTAACAGAAAAAGACTGCCTGAGGTTGATCGTAGACAGTGCATATAACAATATGCCTAACCATGACAGAACGGTAGCTGATTATATGTCTCCGGTAGTAAAAACTGTGACTACTGAGCATGACATATTGGATGTAGCTAACGAATTTTTGACTACACACTTCAGGAAGTTTCCGGTAGTGCACAACGGACGTTTAGTTGGACAGGTAAGTAGGAGAGATATTCTTAAAGCCATTCGCGAGACAAAAAGCACTACCTGGTAGGCACTATGTTTTAACATCGTATTTTTGAGTCCTTAGCTGATTTTTTAATGAATGTCGTGACTGCTATAAACTAACGAACAGCAGTCACCCTTAAACTTTGCGGACTAACAGAAGCCTGACATATTATCATTTTAATGGAACTTCATCAAGTATCCGTAACTTCTGTTTGATGCTGAGTTTGCTATGCTAATCATATTATTTTCTCAGAAAATAGCAGACCCATATTTTAACAATGCATGCGCTAATTGATGTAGTTTGTCTAGCATAAGTGCCTCAACAAACATTTCTGGTCTGACTTGAAAACAGCTTACAAATACAAATGTGATTTTACGTATCTCCCTGATTTTATTTGCCGGGTTTCTAAAAAACTATCTCTAAACGATACTGATGAAGAGATTTTGAGTCAAGTCTTGTAAATAAAAAAAGCGCTGACAGGAGTTTGTCAACGCTTTAGAGTGAGGGGAATTAACTTCCGCAGGCTTCGCAGTTATCTGGATCGTCCAGTGAGCACTGCATATCAGATTGATTTTGTGCTCGGTGGTCGCTAACTGCAGCCATCTGTTGCTGGGTTACCGTTTGCGGTTGCTCCAGTGCAGCCTTGTCTACAGTAAACTTGATAGCATCGGTGGCTGCCTTGGTACGTAGATAATACATGCCTGTTTTTAGTCCTTTCTTCCACGCATAAAAATGCATAGAAGTCAGTTTACCAAAGTTAGGGTCCTGCATGTGTATGTTCAGGCTCTGGCTCTGGCAAATAAAGGCACCACGGTCAGCGGCCATATCAATAATTGCCTTCTGAGAAATTTCCCAGGTAGTTTTATACAGGTCCTTTAGGTGCTGAGGAATGTCATCTATATTCTGGATAGAACCGTTTTCAGCAATCAGTCGGTTCTTCATGCTCTCATTCCATAGGTTAAGCTCTACCAGGTCTTTCAGCAGGTGTTTGTTTACTACCACAAACTCCCCAGACAATACACGGCGGGTGTATATGTTGGAAGTATAAGGCTCAAAGCACTCATTGTTACCCAAAATCTGAGAAGTAGATGCGGTAGGCATAGGAGCCAGAAGCAATGAGTTACGTACTCCGTTTTTCTTAACTTTCTGCTTCAGACTATTCCAGTCCCAGCGTCCACTATCAGGAGTTACACCCCACATATCAAACTGGAAAATGCCTTTGGATGCCGGTGAACCTTTAAAAGTTTCGTAAGGACCTTCTTCCAGTGCCAGTTCCATAGATGTTTCCATGGCGGCAAAGTAGATGGTTTCAAAAATGTCTTTGTTCAAACCTTTAGCCTCTTCAGACTCAAAAGGCATTTTTAGCATAATAAACGCATCAGCTAGCCCCTGTACACCAATACCAATAGGGCGATGGCGCATATTGGAGTTACGTGCTTCTTCTACTGGATAGTAATTGGCGTCGATCACCTTATTCAGGTTACGAGTCACAACTTTTGTAATCTCGTAAAGCTTTTGGTGGTCAAAATGGCCATCTTCTGTCACAAATTTAGGTAACGAGATAGAAGCCAGGTTACACACTGCTACTTCATCTGGAGAGGTGTACTCCATAATCTCTGTGCAGAGGTTAGACGAACGTATAGTACCCAGGTTCTTTTGGTTAGACTTACGGTTGGCATGATCCTTATACAGCATATAAGGTGTGCCAGTCTCAATCTGAGATTCTAGTATCTCAAACCACAGATCCTGAGCTTTTACGGTACGACGGGCTTTACCTTCGCGCTCATATTTTTCGTAAAGTTTTTCAAAGTCATCGCCATAGCTGTCGTACAGGCCGGGAGCTTCGTTAGGGCAGAAGAGTGACCATTCTTCATTACTCTCCACGCGTTTCATAAACAGGTCAGGCATCCACATGGCGTAGAAAAGGTCACGAGCACGAAGCTCTTCCTTACCATGATTTTTCTTCAGTTGCAGGAAGTCATAGATATCAGCATGCCAGGGTTCCAGATAAATGGCAAAACTACCCTTACGCTTACCGCCACCCTGATCTACATAACGGGCGGTCATGTCAAAATTACGCAGCATAGGCACTATACCATTAGAAACCCCATTGGTACCGCGGATATAAGAGCCAGTAGCACGTACGTGGTGAATGCTAAGGCCAATACCACCAGCAGACTGCGAAATTTGAGCACATTGCTTAAGGGTATCGTAAATACCGTCAATAGAATCCTCTTTGATAGTGAGCAGGAAACAAGACGACATCTGAGGTTTAGGAGTACCCGCATTAAAGAGGGTAGGAGTAGCGTGAGTAAACCACTTTTCAGACAATAGATTGTAGGTTTCTACTACTTTTTCTATGTCTTCTCCGTGGATACCTACTGCTACACGCATTAGCATATGCTGAGGACGTTCTACTACCTTACCGCCCAGTTTCATCAGGTAAGAGCGCTCTAAGGTTTTAAAACCGAAATAATCGTAATTATAATCGCGGCTATAGATAATAGACGAGTCCAATAATGCTGCGTGCTGCTTAATTACCGAGTAAGTCTCTTTAGAGATCAGGGGAGCATGTTCTCCGGTTTTAGGGTCTTCATACTTATAAAGACGCTTCATTGTATTAGAGAACGATTTACTGGTAACCTTATGCAGGTTAGAGATAGCAATACGAGCAGCAAGCACTGCGTAGTCTGGATGCTTAACGGTGAGTGTAGCAGCGGTTTCGGCTGCCAGGTTATCTAGTTCTACGGTAGTTACTCCATCGTAAATACCGGAAATTACTTTTTTTGCAACCTCAACCGGATATACGTAATTCACGTCCAGGCCGTAGCAGAGTTTCTCTATCCGGGCCGTAATCTTGTCAAATTTGACCGACTCACGCCTGCCGTCTCTTTTGATTACTAGCATATAGTTTGGGAATTATAGTTGTAAATATTTTATAATGAACGCTTAGTGTGTGGGCTTAGAAATCCTCATCTAGAGAGAATTTAGGCTTGCCCTGGTCTTCAGAGCTGTTTTTCACTCCGGCTTTCTGATATTCGCCCACACGCTTCTCAAAGAAGTTGGTCTTACCCTGAAGAGAAATCATTTCCATGAAGTCAAAAGGATTGCTGGACTTATAGACCTTATCGCAACCTAGTTCTGCTAATAGTCTGTCGGCAACAAACTCAATATACTGGCACATCAGGTCTGAATTCATTCCGATAAGGCTTACCGGAAGAGCATCAGTCACAAATTCTTTTTCAATAGCTACCGCATCAGTGATAATTTTGGTCACTGTTTCTTTGGATAGTTTATTAATCAGGTGATGATTGTACAGGTGGCAGGCAAAATCGCAGTGCAGCCCTTCGTCACGAGAGATAAGTTCGTTAGAGAAGCTTAGTCCGGGCATAAGTCCGCGCTTTTTAAGCCAGAAGATAGAACAGAAACTGCCTGAAAAGAAAATTCCCTCCACTGCGGCAAAGGCTACCAGTCTTTCTGCAAAATTACCTTCATCAATCCAGCGTAGAGCCCAGTCTGCTTTCTTTTTCACACAGTCCATAGTTTCTACCGCGCGGAAAAGTTTATTTTTGATCTTTGGATCTTTGATATAAGTATCAATCAGCAAAGAATAGGTTTCAGAGTGGATGTTTTCCATCGCAATCTGGAAGCCGTAGAAAAACTTAGCCTCAGTATACTGTACTTCGTTAACAAAGTTTTCCGCAAGGTTCTCGTTTACTATACCATCGCTGGCGGCAAAAAATGCCAGTACGTGAGAGATAAAGTGACGCTCATCATCCGTCATATTCTCCCAGTCTTTAAGGTCCTGGCTCAGGTCTATTTCTTCGGCAGTCCAGAAGCTGGCTTCTTCTTTCTTATACCACTGCCATATATCAGGATGTTCTATAGGAAATAGTACGAAACGATTTGGGTTTTCCTGCAAGATAGGTTCTTGCGCTTCTAATGTTTTCTGGTCCATATCAATCTGCTTTTATGGTTATAGACTTACAGGTATTTTCTATACTTAAATGAAAGCATTATCTCCTGAAATGTTTAAAAAATTACTAAAAGAGATAATTGCTATTGCTGTAAGACAAATATGTTTATTTAGCTTCGAAAGAAAAAGTCGATTTAACTCTTTCGAGTTTTTTGGTTAGATCAAAAACTAATATTTAAGTTTAGGTGATTTATATTAAAAGTCTATAATTCAGTGTGTTATAAAGTTTTTGTGTGTTTTAAGAATTTTTGTTAAAAATAGCCCTTACATAGGTTTGGAAATGAGGGTGGGATTTTTATATAGATAATTATCTCAATATTCGGTTCACTAAAGCTGAAAATTTTTTGATAAAAAATACAAGAACTCGCTTTTAACTTTTGAGATTTTTGCTTTTTTTTATGAAAGCAAATCCTTTAGTTGATTTTACGGAGAAACCGCTGTATGTCATGGAAGATAAAATGAATAAAGCGCTTAGGGTACAGAAAGCAAAAGATACTATCCGCTATGAGCGCTGGATAAATGCTGAAACCGGAGAAGAACGCGAGTTCGCCATCGTAGAAAAACCTATTTACAAGAACACACATTTTTACCTTACCTTTTTACCAGACCTGCTACAGGCCTCACGTGAATTTGGTAAGGGGAAGAAAAAAGTGCTACTTTATATACTTAATAGTATAGATAGCCAGACTCACCTTTTTATAGGCAAGTATCGCGAGATAGCAGAAGAAACTAAAACCAGCCAGCGTACCATTTCAGAAACAATAGCTTATTTACTGGATATAGATTTTCTTAGAAAAAAAGCTCAATCTGTTTATATAGTATCTCCTCGTTATGTTTCTCGGGGAGAGGGTGCTAAAAAAAGAGATCTGATGGTAAAATACCAGGAACTGGCCTACACAAAGCAAGAGGCCGAAGCTATGGCGCGACAACTGTCAATAATATAGTTGGAGGCGCTGTGGTATTCAGTCATTTAGCCCTTTAACAGATAATTTTTGACAAAGCACAAACTAAGCAGCGTCTGAATTTGTATTAACAAGTACTAAGTTCTATATTTGCGCCTCAATTGACAAAAATTACCAAAATGTACGCAATCGTTGATATAGCCGGAAAGCAATTCAAAGTAAAAAAAGACCAGTTCGTATATGCTCCTTCTGTAGCAGGCGAAACAGGCGCTTCCGTCGAGTTTGACCGTGTCCTCCTCTTAGGAGATGATAATGGCGTAGAGGTGGGTACACCTGTAGTAAGCGGTGCTAAAGTAACCGGTACTATCCAAGATCACGGTCGTGGTGACAAAGTCATTGTATTCAAAAAGAAAAGAAGAAAAGGATACAAAAAGACTCAGGGTCACCGTCAGAATTATACCAAAATCCTTATAGAGGATATTCTGGCAAGCGGGCAGAAGGCTGCTCCCAAGAAAAAAGAAGCTCCCAAGCAGGAAGCTAAAGACAGTGGCAAAGATGATCTGAAAAAGATCAGTGGTATTGGCCCTGCCTACGAAAAGGAGATCAACCAGAAAGGTTTCACCACTTACAAGCAAATTAGCGAACTAACGGAAGCTGATATGGAAAAGCTTGCTGAGATTGATGGAATCACTGTAGACCTGATTAAAAGCGAAGACTGGGTAGGTCAGGCTAAAGAACTTCTTAAGTAATTTAAAAAAAGTTTAACTTATAAAAATACGATACCATGGCACATAAAAAAGGAGCCGGTAGTTCGAAAAACGGTAGAGATTCGGAAAGTAAACGCCTAGGCGTAAAAATATTCGGGGGGCAGGATGTAGTAGCTGGAAATATTATTGTAAGACAGCGCGGTACTAAGCACCACCCTGGTAAGAACGTAGGTATTGGTAAAGACCATACCCTTTTTGCTCTTTCTAATGGTACAGTAGTATTTAAGAAAGGAGTGCAGAACCGTTCTTACGTACATGTTGAGCCTGTAGCTGAGGCTTAATTACAGACAAGACACTAAAGCCTAAGAAGCTCTGACAAATACGTCAGAGCTTTTTTTTATTCCCCTCAATCACTCTCCGAAACTTACGACCAATAGAAATACCGCTTTTTACCAAGACTGACTGTATCTGAAAAATTAAATTTGGCTTTAACCGTTGAGAAGAGACAAAGGTACAGATTCAGTATGATACAGCGTTTTCTAATTGTATTAACATTCACTCTTGCATGGCAAAGTGTGATCAGTCCTGCCCAGGCTTTCGTATTGTGGCAAGACTCCGTAGACTATCTTTCGCAAGGAAATAGCCTCTTGCAATCCGAACAATTCTCTGAGGCCAAAACTGCCTTTACGCAGCACATAGTGGCCCATACCAAAAGCCCTGAAGCCTATCAGGGGAGGGGAATTGCCAATTACCAATTAAATAAACTGGAAGCCGCACTAGCCGATCTTAACAAAGCTGTAGAGTTTAGGGCATACAATGCAGATGTGTTTTTTTACCGGGGCCTGTGCCTTTATGATAAGAAGGAATACAAAGAAGCAATTAATGATTTGAGTAAAGCAATACAGGAAGGGGTTAGTGATGCACGGGCATATTACTTTCGGGCAAACATTTACTTCATGTATGAAAAATACCAAGAAGCTATAAAAGACTACGATCAGGCCGTTTCTTCAGGCTATAAGGATGAAATTGTCTTCAACAATAGAGGAAAAGCAAAATTGCTTCTTATGGATTATCAGGCAGCCATAGCAGACTTTAGCGAAGCGGTAAAGTTAAAAGAGAGTTACCAAAAAGCCTGGACTAATCGTGCGAGCGCGTATTACCACCTTAAGCAATGGGAGAGTGTGATTGCTGATCTTAATAAAGCGGCTGCATTAGGAAGTCTGGAAGCGGAGCAGCAGATGCATAGGGGCGCTGCACTTTATGCGAGACAAAATTATGCTGAAGCCATACAGGCTCTAGAAAAGGCTCAGCAGGGTGGAATAGAAGCTCCTGAACTTTATTTGAAAAGAGGTTATGCTCGCTTTGCCCTTAAGCAGTATGAGCAGAGCATACAAGACTTACAAAAAGTAGAAAGCGCGAGTGGAGAGCAGCTTGATGGTGCAGAACTATTTACTAAGTTAGGTTTATCATTCTCTGCACTTAACAAAGCAAAAAAGACTATAGAAGCTCTGGAAAAGGCTGTAGAGCAAGGGGCAAATGACACGAAGGTGTTTGAAGCATTAGGAAGTGCGTATTTTGCTGAAAAACAGTTAGATAAAGCTATCGCTACGCTGCTAAATGCTCCTTCATCGCCAGAAGTAGATGGAATGTTAGGACAGGCCTACTATCAGAAAGAAGATGCTGAGAATGCATTGAAATATCTAAATAAGGCAATTTCCGCAGGTCTTAAAGATACGGAGCTGTACCTGAGCAGAGCGGATATTCTTTATGCTCAAGAAAGTTATAAAGAGGCACTTCGAGATTATCAATCTGTACTTGACCAGGGAAACAACGATGCCAGAACTTATGCCGGTTTAGGAAAAAGTAAATATTACCTTAAGCAATATCAGGAAGCCGTTGCAGATCTTTCTAAAGCAATGGAAAAAGGAGAAAAATCTCCGGAACTATACTATTGTCGTGCTAATGCTAAAGTAGCACTCACTGAATATAGCTCAGCCTTACCTGACCTGAAGCAGGCGGTGGAACAAGGCATGGGTGACGCACTAACTTACACAAATCTGGGAAAAGCCGAGTATGCGCTAAAGAACTACAAAGGGACTGTAAGTGCACTTACTGAAGCAATATCAGCTGGGGCTACGGGTGCAGAAGTATATCTACTAAGAGGAAACGCCAAGTATAATTTGCAAGAGGTGTCTGCACTGGACGATTTAAACCAGGCTATAGACCTCGGAACTCAGGATACACTCGCATACATAAACCGGGCTGCTATGCGTATGAAACAGAAAGAAAGTACAGGAGCTTTAAGCGATCTGGAGCAGGCCATCCGTTTAGGCGCTGCCAATGCTGATATCTACCTGAAAAGAGGACAAATCTATATTACAGAGCAACAGCCAGACAAAGCGCTAGCAGATTTTGAGAAGGCCAGCCAGAAAAAGAATCGCTTTGCTGAAGCATACTTAGGCAAAGGGATGACTTACTATATGCTCAAAGAACAGAACAAAGCCGTAGAAAACTTAAGAAGGGCCAGTGATATGGGTGCTTCAGATCTTCGGCTTTATCAATATCTGGGGTATGCCCGATTTGAAATTGCTGAATACGAAGAAGCAGAGAAAGATCTTTCAGAAGCTATAACCATGGGGCTTAATGAGATTCAGGCTTACCTGTACCGAGGAGAAATTTACTATTATCGTAGTGAGTTCAAATTAGCACAGGGAGACTTGAGTAAAGCTTTTAGCCTGGGGGCCGATACTCGTAAGGCTTTTGAATTTAGCGGATATACCCATGCCGCACTTGGGAATCATGAGCGTGCCATTAGTGACCTGAGCCAGGCAATAGAAAAAGGTGCTGATGCTGCCAAGGTGTATGGAGATAGAGGTAATGCCTACTTTGCTACCGGAGATTATAAAGCAGCGGTACAAGATCTGGATAAAGCTGTGGCTAAAGGCTCTCGTGACTTGCTAAGCCTGTACAACTGGGGTAATGCTAAATTTTTGGTAGATGATTTCCAGGGAGCTGTGAGCGCTTATGATCAGGCATTGGCAAACGGAGGAAGCGAAGACGAAGAAAAAGCGCCTATTATTTATAACAACCGAGGAAAAGCTAAAGCTATGCAACAGAATTATGCTGCTGCCATTGCTGATTACGATCAGGCCATTAGCAGAAAACCTGATTATACAAAGGCTTTCCTTAATCGTGGGCAGGGCCAGTTTGAAGAAAAGAATTACGAGGCCAGCATCTCTGACCTTAAAAAAGCAAGAGACCTTGATAGCCAGGATAAAGAAATTAGTAAGCTAATGGGTATTGCTTTATATGAAACGCAGGCATACACTGAGGCTATGGAAGAACTCAATGCTGCTGTAGAAAATAATACAGCTGATGCGCGCACATTATTCAGCCGTGGGGTAAGTCAGTATTATCTGGCAGAAACACAGCCGGAGAGCGAAAAAGGGACAGCTTATGAGGCAGTAATTGCTGATCTTAATAAAGCAATTGATCAGGGGTATATTAACGCCACTGCATTATTTTGCAGAGGAAACGCCCGCTTCTTTCTCAAGCAGTTTCAGGAAGCACTTGTAGATCTTGATCGTGCCATAGAGATGGGAGCAGACGATGCTCTCACCTTCTACCGCCGAGGCTTCGCTCGCTATGAAAATCGTGAGTTTGAAGAAGCACTTCAGGATTTAAATATGGCTATCAATAAGCAGCCTGAGTTTGGGGATGCATATGCCGTGCGGGCTAATACTCGTTTTCGTCTAAAAGATTATCAGGCAGCTATCGGAGATTACGATAAGGCTATCAACCAGGGCGTTCAAGATCCTGTAATATATAACAATCGTGGTAAAGCGAAATTTCTGCTCAAACAGTATGATCAATCCATTCCTGATTTTGATCAGGCTATTGCTATGGACTCCGCTTACATTCTGGCTTATGAAAACAGAGGTATTGCTCATTTTCGCTTACAAAACTTTGAGCAGTCTAAAAATGATTTACGTCAGGTAGAGCTGGCTGAAAAAGCAACGACATCAATACTCAGCTATATGGCTGATGCCTATTTTGAACTGGAAAAATATGCAATAGCAATTGGTTATTATGACCAGACTATTGATGGAGGAATCAAAGAAAAGTCAACTTATTATCGTAGAGGGAAAGCCCATTTTAAAAGAGAAAATTACGCACAGGCAAGTGTGGATTTTTCTAATGCCCTTACTATGGACAAAGAGGATACTCAATTGTATATAGACCGTGCTACTGCCTATACCTACATGTATGAGTTCAGAAATGCCCTTTCAGATTTTAGTAAAGCACTTAAGCTAGACCCAGAGAACGTAAATGTGTATTATAACAGAGCGTACCTGAAAGAAGAGCTGGAAGATTACAAAGGGGCGATGGAAGATTATACCGAGGTGTTGCAACGTAGTCCTGAAGATGCCGCCGCATACTATGATCGTGCTAACATAAAAATACTGTTGGAAGATGTGGAGGGGGCTATCAAAGACTTTAGTAAAGCCATTGAGTTTGATAGCGAGCAGGCACAGTATTACAAAGGTAGGGCCTCCGCTTATTATCAGCTGAACGATGAAAAGGCCTGTCAGGATTGGAAACAGGCTAAGGCCTTAGGGGATGATCGTGCGGAGTTCTTCTTAAAGAAGTATTGTGAGTAAAATATAAGCTTAAGATTATCTGTGGTTTAAATAAGCCGGTAGAAAATTCATTAAGTTTAGGCTAACAAGCTTGGAGCTACACGGTTCCATATGCTGAATTTTCTACCTGCTACCTATGCCAACTTTTTTAAAATACGATTACATCATTGCCGGAGGTGGAGCTGCTGGCCTAAGTTTGCTGTATCACCTCTTACAAAGCCCTCTTAAAGACAAAAGCATACTTCTGATAGATAAAGAAAGTAAAAACCAGAATGACAGAACCTGGTGTTTTTGGGAGAAGTCACCAAATATATTTGAAGACATAGTATACCGGCAATGGAAGCAGGTAGACTTTCATAGTAGCAACTTCTCCAAAACCCTGAACCTTTCTCCCTATTCCTATAAAATGATCAGGGGAATTGATTTCTATCAACACGTACAGTCTCTGGCAAGGGAACATAGCCATGTAGAGTTTCTGCAAGCCGATATTTATGAAATAGAAGATCAATCTGAAGGTGCAGTAGTTAAAACTTCTGTTGGAGAAGTGCATACCAACTGGGTATTTAGTAGTATACGCGATAAAAATGAACAGGAGCAGGCTCAAAATCATCATTATCTACTACAACATTTTAAAGGTTGGGTAATTAAAACTTCTTATCCGTTCTTTAATCCTCAAAAAGCTACTCTTATGGATTTTAGAGTTGCTCAGCATGATGACTGCCGCTTTGTGTATGTTCTACCTACTGATGAGCACACAGCTTTAATAGAGTATACACTTTTCTCTCATGAGTTACTTTCTGAAGAAATGTATGAGCAGGCTTTAATAGATTACCTGAGGCGATTTTGTCAGCTGGATGATTATACTATTGAGCATGAAGAGTTTGGTGTGATACCAATGACTAACATGCCGTATCCCTCTTCTGCTGGAAAATTTACCATCAATATAGGTACTGCGGGAGGAGTGACCAAACCTTCTACCGGCTACACTTTTACCCGAATTCAACAAGATAGCGAAGGGATAGTTAAACGCCTTCGGGCAGGCAGAAGCCCTCACCGGCCCCATGATGCCTGGCAGCAGCGTTTTATGGTGTACGACAGTGTTTTACTTGATGTAATGGCCAGAAACAGGCATCCTGCCAGCGATGTGTTTACTCAGCTGTTCAGGAATAACCCTCCTCAGAGAGTATTTAAATTTCTGGATGAGAAAACAAATTTCTGGGAAGAGATTAAGCTGGCCAACTCAGTTCCCAAAATTCCTTTCATAAAGGGACTTTCTAGCGCGCTTTTCAAATAATATTTGCATTTTAGGCGCTGCTTGTGCTTTACAAGTAGTATACAGCATTCATTTAATTCAAGTATTAGTATGTGTGGAATCACGGGCATCTATGCCTTTAATGAGGTAGGACGTTTTCATATGATCAACTTGGCTTCGGCTACGGATAAGCTCAGTAAAAGAGGTCCTGATTTTGGAAGAAGCACAGCTGTTCATAGAGTAGGTTTGGGGCACCGTCGGCTTTCTATCATAGATACAAGCTCTAGTGCCAACCAGCCCATGAAAGATGCTAGTGAGCGATATACTATTGTCTTTAATGGCGAAATCTACAACTACCGTGAGCTTAGACAAAGCTTACAGCAAAAAGGAGTAAATTTTAATACAGCCAGTGATACAGAGGTATTATTGCAGCTTTATATCCATGAGGGAAAGAGCTGTCTGGAAAAGCTAAATGGTTTTTTTGCTTTCGCTATTTACGATGAAGAACGTGATCATCTCTTTGTAGCACGCGATCGTCTGGGAATCAAACCGCTTGTCTATTATGTCGATGAAGATAAAGTGCTGTTTGCCTCAGAGATGAAGTCTTTGCTAGCCTATGGCATAGAAAAAGAGATAGATACAAACTCACTGTACCAATACCTGCAGTTTAATTATACACCAGCGCCAAATACAATGCTGAAGGGCGTAAAAAAACTGTTGCCCGGCCAATATCTGGAGGTATCTAAAGCTACCGAACCAAGAGTCTCTACAAGCCAATACTACCAAATTCCTTTTAATGAGAAGAGGCTAAATCCTGAAAAGCTAAGTTACGAACAACAGCAAGATCACCTTAAAAAAGATCTTGAAAACTCAGTGCAGAAAAGGTTGGTTGCAGACGTGCCACTGGGCGCTTTCTTAAGTGGAGGGATTGATTCTTCGGTGATAACTGCTCTGGCTAGCCGTCATGTAGAAAAGCTCAATACCTTCTCTATAGGTTATCGGGATGAGCCTTATTTTGACGAAACTCGTTATGCGAAGCTGGTAGCAGATAAGTACCAAACCAACCATACTGTCTTTTCTTTAAGTAATTACGACCTCTATAGTCACCTCTTTGAAATTCTGGATCATATTGATGAGCCTTTCGCTGATTCTTCAGCAATACCAGTGTACATCCTCAGTAAAGAAACTAAAAAGAAAGTGACCGTGGCTCTTAGCGGAGACGGAGCAGACGAAGTGTTTTCTGGCTACAACAAGCATAGCGCTGCCTATAGAGCGATGCATCCTGGTTTGGCTGAGCAGGTAGTAAGCAGCCTCTCAGGCTTATGGCAAAAGCTGCCTAAATCCAGAAATAATACTTTGGGTAACAAAGTAAGACAGATGGAGCGCTTTGCTCAGGGTATGTGGCTAAGCCCCAGAGAGCGATATCTGCAATGGGCTACATTTATGAACAGTGAAAAAGCGACGGCCCTGCTCAATACTGAAATACTTGAGAAATTAGATTTTGAAGAAAGTGACCATCGTTCAGGTGAACTGCTAAAACATATAGATGATCAGGCAGAAAGTATTAATCAATGGTTGTATACCGATGTGCAACTGGTACTGCCAAACGATATGCTCACTAAAGTAGACCTGATGTCTATGGCACATGGTCTGGAAGTAAGAGTGCCCTTTCTGGATCACCAGCTGGTAGAATTTGCTTTTTCTTTGCCAGAAGATTCAAAAATTAATTCCCGAATGAAAAAGCGTATAGTACAGGATACTTTTCGGGATATATTGCCGGCGGAGCTTTATCGCAGACCTAAACATGGTTTTGAGGTGCCTTTACTTGGATGGTTCCGTACTGAGCTTAGGTCAACAATTGAAGAGCTGTTAGCAGACGAGTTTATAAGCGAACAAAAAGTATTTGATCTGGAAGGAATTAGTGCTCTTAAATGCAGACTATTTTCTAAAGATCCGGGAGATGTGCATGCTTCCATCTGGGCATTGATAGTGTTTCAGCAATGGTGGAAACAGTATATGAAATAGAAAAGCACGCCAGGGGGACTGGCGCGCTTAAAACTACTAAACAACTAAACCTAACTTACTCCAACATGCGAATTCTCTCGCCTCATTCGTTCTCTCTTTACTACTTAACTTCTAATTGTTTATACGTAGGTTGGGAGTTTTAGTTGAGAATTTCCGCTTATAAAATGATAAAACTTTTACCTATATACCATGCAGCTGAAGGCATATGAACAAGGCCTCTCTCTAAGCTGTTAAAGTATTTTATAGCAAATTCTATTAACTCCTGAGCTGCAATTATTACGGGAACAAATTATTGCTATTTTTGTAAATCATTTTAGTGGCGAATTGTACATGAAGAACATTAGAAATTTCTGCATTATTGCACATATTGACCATGGGAAAAGTACCCTGGCCGACCGACTGCTTGAGTATACGGGTTCTATTACAGAACGTGAGATGCAGGCGCAGTTATTAGATAATATGGATCTGGAGCGCGAGCGAGGTATTACTATCAAGAGCCACGCCATACAGATGAATTATCAGTATAAAAAAGAAGGAGAGAAAGACAGCACATTTGTCTTTAATCTTATAGACACTCCCGGACACGTAGACTTTTCTTATGAGGTTTCTCGTTCAATTGCAGCATGCGAAGGAGCTCTACTCATTGTAGATGCTGCCCAGGGAGTACAGGCTCAGACCATCTCTAACCTGTACCTGGCATTGGAGCATGATCTGGAAATTATTCCGGTGCTTAACAAAATTGACCTTCCCGGAGCCATGATAGAGGAGGTGAGCGACCAGATTATAGACCTGATTGGTTGCGACAAAGAAGATATTATCCATGCCAGTGCCAAAGAAGGCATAGGCGTAAAAGAAATACTAGACGCCATTGTTGAGCGTGTACCCCATCCGGTAGGGGACCCCGATGAGCCTCTTCAGGCTATGATTTTTGACTCTGTATTCAACCCTTTCCGTGGTGTTGAAGTATATTTTAGAATTTTTAATGGGCAGATCAGTAAAGGAGACAAAGTAAAGTTTGTAAATACCGGTAAGACCTACGAAGCAGACGAGATAGGAGTACTTAAGCTCGTGCAACAACCCGAAAAAACCATTGGAGCGGGTAATGTAGGTTATCTAATCTCAGGTATTAAAGTAGCGAAAGAGGTCAAAGTAGGGGATACCATTACACATGTAGAAAAGCCCTGTAGCAAAGCAGTTAGCGGTTTTGAAAACGTAAAACCTATGGTGTTTGCTGGTATTTATCCGGTGGATACCTCTGAGTTTGAAGAGCTTCGTGCCTCTATGGAAAAACTTCAGCTTAACGATGCTTCTTTAGTATGGGAACCGGAAACTTCTGCAGCTCTTGGCTTTGGTTTTCGTTGTGGCTTTTTGGGCATGCTGCATATGGAGATTGTACAGGAGCGTTTGGAACGTGAGTTTGATATGACTGTAATTACTACTGTTCCCTCCGTACGTTTTCATGCGGTTATGAAAGACGAAGAGGTAAAGCAGGTCAGCGCTCCGTCTGAAATGCCTGACCCTACTGAGCTTTCTCATATAGAAGAGCCTTTTATCCGTGCGCAAATAATTACTAAATCTGATTATATCGGAAATATAATTGAGCTATGCATGGAGAAAAGAGGGATCATTAAAAATCAGGTGTTCTTAACACAGGATAGAGTTGAGCTGAGCTTTGAGCTTCCTTTGGCAGAAATTGTATTTGACTTTTTTGATAAGCTCAAAACGCTTTCGCGAGGCTATGCTTCACTTGACTATCAGCCGATCGGGTACCGCCAGTCTAACATGGTTAAGCTGGATATACTGCTTAATGGCGATAAGGTAGATGCATTATCCGCAATTGTACACCGCGATAAAGCCTACGAATGGGGGAAAAGATTATGTGAAAAGCTTAAAGAACTTATCCCTCGCCAAATGTTTGAAATTGCTGTACAAGCTGCAATTGGTACCAAAGTTATTGCTCGTGAGTCTGTAAAGGCCATGCGTAAAAACGTACTTGCCAAATGCTACGGTGGCGACATCAGCCGTAAGCGTAAACTACTAGAAAAGCAGAAAAAAGGTAAAAAGCGTATGCGTCAGGTCGGTAATGTAGAAATACCGCAGGAAGCTTTTATGGCAGTACTTAAACTTGACTAGATACACATTTAGAAACTAACCATATAAAATGACTTTAATTGACGGTAAGCAAACCGCCCAACAAATCAGGCAGGAGCTATCTGCAGAAGTTGAAAAAATAAAACAGGAGGGGGGTAAAGTACCCCATCTGGCAGCTATACTTGTTGGAGAAGATCCGGCAAGCGATACCTACGTTCGTATGAAAGTAAAAGATTGTGAGCAGATAGGTTTTCAGTCTACTCTTATCAGGTATGATGCAGACGTAAGTGAAGAGGAGCTTTTAGCCAAAGTAGAAGAAATCAATCAGGATGATGATATAGATGGGCTAATTGTACAATTGCCTCTTCCAGACCACATAGCAGCAGAGAAAGTTACTTTCGCTATCCGCCCGGAGAAAGATGTGGATGGTTTTCATCCGATTAATATTGGGAGAATGACCAAAGGCTTGCCGGCATACGTTTGTGCTACCCCACATGGCGTACTGGAGTTAATCAAGCGGTATAAAATTCCGACAGAAGGTAAGCATTGTGTAGTTGTAGGTAGAAGCGATATTGTTGGTACGCCGGTAAGCGTACTGATGTCTCGTAAGGCTTACCCTGGTAATGCTACTGTTAGCATTTGCCATAGCCGTACCCCCAACATCCCAGAAATTACGCGCCAGGCCGATATTTTGATTACTGCTCTTGGTAAACCAGAGTTTATTACCGCGGATATGGTAAAAGATGGTGCAGTTGTAATTGATGTGGGAACTACCAGGGTAGCAGATGCGTCTAAGAAGTCAGGCTTTGGCCTTAAAGGTGATGTCAAGTTTGATGAAGTAGCCGAGAAGTGTAGCTATATTACTCCGGTGCCTGGTGGAGTAGGGCCCATGACCAGAGCTTCCCTTTTATATAACACTATGCTGGCAGCTAAAAAGACAGTGTACTGAGCTAAGCAATTGTAATACAAAGCATAAAGGCGAGCTCATACACTTATGACTGCTCGCCTTGTTTTATTTAAGACAGTTCTGAAACTTTCAGCAGTAAAAGACAAATGCCGGGTGCCAGGCTCAAATAGATTTTAAAGTAGAAGTGCAATGATTGAAGAAAAGACTAAGTCTGTAAATACATCCGTATTACCCGTAATGGAGGCATTTTATACCGTACAGGGAGAGGGCTTTCATCAGGGCAAGGCTGCCTATTTTATTCGTTTGGGAGGCTGCGATGTAGGTTGTGTCTGGTGTGATGTCAAGGAGTCTTGGGATGCTAGCATGCACCCTCAACTCAGTGTAGAGAAGATAGTAGAAGAAGCATCTAAACATCCTGGACGTTTGGCAGTCATCACTGGAGGTGAGCCTCTTATGCACGATTTGGGACCTTTGTGTGAAGCGCTGCATAGGGCGGGCTTTTCTATCAATATTGAGACTTCCGGAGCGCATCCACTTAGCGGAGACCTGGATTGGATTTGCCTTTCGCCCAAAAAATTTAAAGCCCCCTTACCCGAAACCTATGACAAAGCCGATGAGCTGAAAATCATAGTATATAACAAAAGTGACTTTAAGTGGGCCGAAGAGTTTGCCGCGCGTGTACGCCCTGATTGCCAATTGTACCTGCAACCAGAATGGAGCAAAGCGGACAAGGTTTTGCCACAGATTATTGACTATGTTAAAGAGAATCCTCGCTGGAGAATTTCTTTGCAGGTACATAAGTATATGAACATTCCATAAGCAAAATAAAATCTAAGGAAAAAGAAAAAAGCTAGGAGGTGTTCTTGAACATTGCAAAATAAAAACCTTATATTTGCAACTCTTTTGAAGAAACGAACTTAACTAACGGCAAAATCCGTTAAAAAATAGAAAAAGCGAAGGCTATGAAAAAAGATATTCATCCAGATTACAGAAAGGTCGTATTTCACGATACTTCTAGCGATTTTAAATTTCTTACTCAGTCTACCATGAACTCTGAGGAAACTATTACGTGGGAAGATGGTAATGAGTACCCTGTAGTAAAAGTAGAAGTAAGCTCTGCTTCTCACCCTTTCTACACTGGTAAGAAGCTATATGTGGATACTGCAGGTCGTGTTGAGAAATTCAACAAGCGTTACAAGCGCGACAAAAAATAATAGCAGATTCGCTATACCACTTTCAAGTCTTCAGTTTTACTGAAGACTTTTTTTGTTTTTGCCCAAAGAGCTTAGCGAATTGAGAAGCATTTCTTAATTTCGGACTCTTTAAGTCAATCCTATTAGTATGCAGTTTTCAGATATTAGCGGCCTGGATGAAATTAAAGAAAGCCTGATACATTCGGCCCAGGATGGACATGTGGCTCACGCACAACTTTTTCTTGGTCCGGAGGGTAGCGCTAATCTGGCGATGGCACTTGCTTTTGCTACCTATCTTAATAGTCAGAGTGAGGGAAACCAGCATAGTGCTAGCCTAGAAAAGTTGAATAAATTTATACACCCCGATCTCCATTTTGTCTTTCCGGTAAGCGCTACCAAAAATATTTCTGGTAAAGATGTAGTGAGTGACAGCTATATAAAAGAGTGGCGCGGCTTTCTGGCAGAAAACCCTTACGGCAATCCGGTTGACTGGAGTACATTTTTTGGTGCAGAAAACAAGCAACTAAATATTTCTAAAGAAGAGAGTCGTAACATCATTCGTAAACTTTCCCTCAAATCCTTTGAAGGAAGATACAAAATCGTAATTCTCTGGATGCCGGAGATGCTGCACCCATCCGCAGCAAACGGGATATTAAAAATTCTAGAAGAGCCGCCCGAACATACGCTCTTTTTTCTGGTCGCAAACGACGTTGAAAAAATACTGCCTACCATACTTTCTCGTACCCAGATTGTAAATATCAGAGCTTTTACAGATGATGAGGTGGTACAACACCTCAGGGTACTGGAGGGGTTGGAAAATGCAGGGCCTGAAGACCAAAGAATGCAAAAGCTAAGACAGGTAGCTACGCTGGCAGATGGTAACCTGAATCAGGCAATCAAATTAATGAGTGAGGTGGAAGAGGACAGTCATCAGCTTTTTAGAGAATGGATGAGGCTTTGCTACACACAGGATTATACCAAACTGGTAGGTATGATGGATAAGATCCAGAAAATTGGCAAAGAAGCGCAAAAAGGCCTGATGCAATATGGACTGAGTATGATGCGAGAAACCTTGATGATACTCGCTGCGAACGAAATTAGTGAAGGTCAGGAAGATGTAATTAGCCAGGAAAAAAGATTGATCAGAGTGCAGGGCGAAGAGCTAAAGTTCATTACTAACTTTAGCAAAGTAATGAGCTTTGATAAAGTAGAGCGTGTGTCGCAGCTTTTTACACAGGCATATTACCATATCATCAGAAACGCAAATCCTAAGATTGTATTTTTAGACGTTTCTCTTAAAATAGGTCAGACTTTACGTTAATATAAACACAGATAATAGATTCGTATGAAGTTGAAAATAGGTACGAGAGGGAGCAAGCTAGCGCTATGGCAGGCATATTATGTCGCTGAAAAACTACAGCAGGGCGGAATAGATACAGAAATCGTAACCATAGAAACTAAAGGTGACAAAAAGCTGGATGTTACAATTGCTGCAATCGGTGAAAAAGGTGTTTTTACTCAGGAAATTGAGCAGCAACTTCTGAATAAAACGATAGACATAGCCGTACACAGTGCAAAAGATATGCAGTCTGAGTTACCTGAGGAGTTTGAACTTGTTGCTTTTACAGAACGTGAAAAAGTAAACGATGTGCTGGTAAGTCATCGGTCTCTTAACCTTGCCGACAGCAGTAAAAGTTGGGTCATAGGCACTTCCTCAGCAAGAAGAAAGGCTCTGCTCAAACATTATTACCCTCATGTTTCTACTGTGGAAATTAGGGGCAATTTGCAGACAAGAGTCTCAAAAATGGAGTCAGGCTTATGCGATGCCATGTTACTGGCTTATGCTGGCGTACATAGAATGGGATTTGAGGAAATGATTATTCACGAATTTGATATTCATGAATTTGTACCGGCTGTAGGGCAGGGAAGTGTTGCTGTAGAAGTACTAAAAGACATGGATTCAGCTACAAAAAGCAAAATTCAGGCGCTTGTAAACGATACAGATAGTAGCAAAAGATTGATTGCAGAGCGCTCTTTCTTAAAAACGCTCAGAGGTGGTTGTAGTATCCCCGTCTTTGCACTGGCAAACCTTAAAGGTAGCGAAATTACAATTGAAGGAGGTATCATCAGCTTAGATGGTAAACAACTTATTAACGATACCATAGTGGGCAATGCTGAAGATGGAGCAGCATTGGGTAAACAATTGGCACAAAATTTACTATCTAATGGTGGGGATATACTTCTTGAAAAAATTAAAAAACAGATGAATAATTAGTAAGTTAGCATCTTGAATAATTCATATATCATATACATGAAGAAAATAAGCCTGATCTATTTTTTAAGCTTATTGGCACTAAGCACAGCTTGCAGTACTGAAAAAGAATATTTGGTTACCTTCCATACCGCGTACGGAGACATGCAGGCGGTTCTTTACGATGCTACTCCCGAACACAAAGAAAACTTCATAGAACTTGCTCAAAGTGGAAAATATGATAGTACTATTTTTCATAGGGTGATTGAGGATTTTATGGTGCAAGGTGGAGATTTGAGTACTGCTCCTCATTACAATCCTGAGGAGGACTCAGTGGATTATACCATACCGGCTGAGTTTGTAGATACCCTCTTTCATAAGAAAGGTGCTCTGGCGGCCGCTCGTCAGGGAGATCAGGTAAATCCTGAAAGAGCTTCCAGTGGCAGCCAGTTTTATATTGTACAGGGTATCGTCTATTCTGAAGATGAACTTCTGACAGATATGAACAAACTGGCAGAAGGGATAAGAAAGCTGCTGCAGAATGATGGTTATGAAGATCTTGGTCAGGAGCTAATGAATTTATATCAAAGCGGTGATATGAAGGCTTATACAGATAAAATGGTATCGCTTAAACCGGTAGTAGAAGAAGAGTTGAATATTGAAGTAGACCGTAAATATCCTAAAGAAAGACTACAGGCCTATACTACGATTGGAGGTACTCCTCATCTGGACGATACTTACACTGTATTTGGTGAGGTTATTGATGGTTTAGAAGTAATTGACTCTATTGCGGCTCAGCCTACTGGTGCGATGGATAAGCCAAATAGAAACATCTACCTCAGCGTTGATGTTAAAGAAGTATCCAAGAAGGAAATTACAAAGAAATTCGGTTATCATTTTCCTGCTGAAGAATAACATTTAAATCTAGTTCACACTATGAAGATCCTGATTACAGGTGCTAACGGATTGTTGGGGCAAAAACTTATAGCTCTGCTTTCACACGAGAAAGATATAGAAGTAGTAGCTACTTCAAGAGGAAAGAATGTGAATTATTATGATTTGCCTGACTACCATTTTCGCTCTTTAGATATTACTAATCGTGAGCAGGTAAATGAGGTAATTGCTGATGAGAAGCCAGACGTTATAGTGCATACCGCGGCTATGACTAATGTAGATGCCTGTGAACAGAACCAGAATGCTTGCTGGCAGGTAAATGTGGTGGCTGTAGAATGGTTGTTGGAAGCAGCTAAAAAGCAGAATGCTTTTTTTGTACATCTTTCAACAGACTTTGTTTTTTCAGGAGAAAGAGGTCCTCTGGATGAAACTGCCGCTCCCGCTCCGGTCAATTATTATGGCAAATCTAAAACTGAGGCCGAACTGCTGGTTCAGCAAAGCGATGTTAAGCATGCGATTGTGCGTACGGCATTGGTATACGGTATTGCACCTTCAATGAGCCGTAGTAATATTGTTCTTTGGGTAAAAGAAAGTTTGGAAAATGGTAAAAAAATAAAAGTAGTAGACGATCAGTTTCGTACGCCAACTTTAGCCGAAGACCTGGCACAGGGCTGCTGGCTGATTGCAAAAAAGCAGGCTGAAGGTATTTTCCATATTTCAGATGAAGAGGTATATACTCCTTACGAAATGGCCGTACTGGTAGGAGAACATTTTAACCTGAATGTTTCTCTGATTAGCAGAACAGACTCCACAGAATTTAAGCAGCCTGCAAGGCGTCCGCCTAAGACCGGATTCATTATAGAAAAAGCTAAAAAAGAGCTCGGCTATCAGCCACATACTTTCCAACAGGGATTAGCTTTTATGGAAAAACATTTAAAAAAAATTGAAAAAATCCCCGTTCCGTAGTTTACTTGCGAACGCTTAGGCTTTTGCTTTATACAAATAATCATTAGCTTATATTTAATATTTACCCTAATTTGTAGGTGCTTTATCTAAAATGAAGCACCTTTATTTTGTTTACACCAATCCTAATTTATCATTAAGTCCAAGAATCGAATTATGCGTAAGCCTCTACTACTTTGTTTGGCGTTGATGGTTGGAAGTCTTCCTGCACTTGCGCAGTCTCAGGATACAGCAGAAAAAACCGTTGACCAAATGATCAACGAGCTTTTTGATCCGGCAGCCAATTTTGTCTTCTCTATCATCTTCTATCCTATTTTTACTGTCAAAGGTGTTGAAGTTCCCTTTATTCTCCTTTGGCTGATTTCCGGAGCTATCATTTTCACCTTCTACCTAAACTTCATCAATATAAGAGGCTTTGGTACGGCACTGGATATTATTAAAGGTAAATATACACACGAGGGAGACCCGGGAGAGGTGACACACTTTCAAGCACTTACAGCAGCACTTTCGGGCACAGTAGGTTTAGGCAATATCGCAAGTGTGGCCGTGGCTATTGCAACCGGCGGACCCGGAGCTACTTTCTGGATGATTCTGTTCGGTCTGTTTAGCATGTCATCTAAGTTTATGGAGTGTTCATTAGCCGTAAAATTTCGTGATGAGCATGCCGATGGATCTGTTTCCGGTGGTCCCATGTATTATCTACGAAAAGGACTAGCTGGCAAGGGTATGGGGCGTTTAGGTGCCTTCCTTGCTAGCTTTTTTGCTATTATGGCTATAGGCGCCTCATTCGGTGGTGGAAATATGTTTCAGGTCAATCAGGCGGCTCAGCAGTTTGTAGTAATCACCGGTGGGCAGGATACCCTGATAGGCCAGAATACCTGGATTTTTGGTTTAATAATGGCTGTACTGGTAGCGGTAGTAATTATTGGAGGTATCAAAAGTATTGCTCAGGTTACCGAACGTATAGTACCCTTCATGACTATCTTCTACGTAGTTTCAGCGATCATTGTAATCGTAACAAACATTGATCAGGTACCAGACGCATTTGCTACTATTGTTAATGGGGCAATCAATGGTGAGGCTCTGGGGGGCGGACTTATAGGAACGTTAATTACCGGAATGAGAAGAGCAACGTTTTCTAACGAAGCGGGAGTGGGCTCTGCGGCTATTGCGCACTCAGCCGTAAAAACCAGCGAACCTGTAACAGAGGGCTTTGTAGCTTCTTTGGAGCCTTTTGTAGATACGGTTATCGTGTGTACCATGACGGCTCTGGTAATCGTGATTTCTGGTGCTTATAAAGGACAGGATGCCAGCGAAGGAATAACCCTTACCTCTGAAGCTTTTGCTTCTGTAATTGACTGGTTTCCTTATATGCTTTCGATTGCGGTTATCTTATTTGCTTTTTCAACAATGATCTCCTGGTCATATTATGGCCTTAAGTCATGGACTTATGTTTTTGGTAAGAGCAATGTATCAATTACTTCTTACAAAGTGCTATTCTGCTTTTTTATCGTTGTAGGAGCATCTGTTAGTCTAAGCGGCGTAATTAACTTCTCAGACGGAATGCTCTTCGCTATGTCACTACCAAATATTCTGGGCTGTTATATATTAGCGCCTATCGTTAAAAAAGATATGCAGTCTTTCCTTACCAGAATTAAAAAAGGGAAGATAGAAGTGTACGATTAAACCTAATCTTCGCAGAAGACCAAATCGTATTGTTCCTGAGTAAGTGCCTGGCGTTTGATGATATTACCTTGTTTGTCCAGATGGATTACAATATATAGATCAGCCTCAGGCACATACTTTTCCGAGTAATAAATACTATTAACATCTTTCAGGCTACCAAACAGTCTGATGTCATCATAAGTAGGAGAGAGTAGCTCTCCTTTTTTGTTGCTTAATACACCGTATCCGCTTTTCTTATAGATCTTCAATACTGCCTCCTCTTCGGTCTTTTCTATGACCTCAAAGTCTAGTATTTCGCTATAGCGTTCATACTCCTTCTCTTTATCAAATTGCTCTTTACGTGAAAAAGAAATGATAGACCATTCCTCATCTACTCTTACCAGAGCTGATGTATCATTCCAGTAGTGGATTGCATCATACGCAAAATCCGTTAGCTCTATATTGTTCTGATTGATGATGCCCAGGCTACCTTTTTGCTTGGCAATAAACAGCTCTGTAGTAGTAGAGTCTTGCTGGTGAAATATAGGCTGACCGTAAGGTTGTAGTACGGCCTCATAGCGTGGAGAGATAAGTGTTTTGCTGTCTACCCTATAAGTGCCAAACTTCCGGTTCTGGAATAGCGCTACGGTATTGTCTTTAAAATTACTGATGCTTTGGTAGCGTGAAGGCACTAGCTCATTCCCCAAACTGTCAATCAGCCCCTTATTTCTTCTTTCTTCAACAACAAATAGTCCCTGAGGCATGAGTTGAACATCAGAAAAAGAACCTTCAAGCACTCTTTTTCCATACGCATTCCATACCTCTTTAGGCCCGGAGCGGGGTGCTATTAAAAGATATTCTTCAGATGTTCTGCTAAGCGTATGTGTTTGTTTGAGTAAGAGAAAGTTAATACGTTCTGGTGATACTAAGGATAGTAGCCCCCCACCTTTAAATTTAACTTTTACACTATCGCTGGCATTTTCATGCTCTTCAAAAAGCAGAGCAAAACTTTCGCCTACCAGCTTAACGGAATCATACAAGGTGCCTTCCTGAGCTAGCTGAAAATCGAAGAAATGAAAGCCTTTATTATCTTGTAAAGCCAGCCATCTGTCATTAAAGTATGCTTTTTCGTAAGTGTTTTCAGGCGTGTTGTTTTGCTTATCATAAATATAGTATACAGCCTGAGTGGTGTTAAACAGACTATCGTTTCTAACAAAAGTTTTGCTTTTATTTCTTTTTAGTAACCATTTTTGATTTTGTGGATCACTATCATTGATAATGCGTATAATGTTATGATCCTCCAGAGGAACCTCGGTTTCCAGATTGAAATTTATAGCAGTTTCATACTTATCTGTATAGGCCACAATATGACGATTGTCTATCAGTGCCACATCTTCGTACAAAAATGACAGCTCAAGAGGCTTCTGGTTGGCGGCTTCAATAATTTTGTCTCTGCTGCTTACCGCCATTTTACCGTTTTTCGTTAATACGATAAAGTGACCATAGTCTTCAATTTCTTCATATTCCGTACTCAACAACTCTTTTCCTGTTAAACTGATGAGGCCCCATTGAGCATTCTCTTGTATTTTAATAAACTGAAACTGCCCCGTCTCATAAGCTGAGTTTTCCTCAGACATAGTTTTAACAAAGGAAAGGGTGTCTAAAGTAAATTCTCCTGAGGCAGGATAAATGCTGGTGCCTGACTGATGCATAAGACGGTATTTTCCTGCTTCGTTTTGCAGAAGCATCAGGCCAGAAGGCAGTAAATAATGCTTTTGGGTATACAAACTTCCTGCTCCATCAGTATTGATGGCTGCCAGCTGATACTGATGTATGAGCTGAGCATCTTTTGTCAGTATTGAGTGTATCAGACTATCATTTTCTTTTTTTGCGAGGTGAATAACTTCATCCTGCACGCCTTCGCATAGGTATTGAGGAGGAATAAAGTCATACGCTTTAGGGATGACAAACTCGGCTTCCTTATTTAACAAACCATAGTGTTGATTTTCAAAGATAGGGGCGAGAATATGTTGAGCCACCGCATATGCTTCTTTTAAAGAATCTATTAAGGGCAGGTCTTGGTAGTTCTGAAAAAATGCTTCAGCTGAATGTTTTTCTTTGTACTGATGATAGAGTAGGTTAAGGGCTAATGCAGCATGAGGGCTATTGGGGTAACTGTTAATAAAATCTGCATACGACTGAAAAGAATTAGAGGCTGTACTTATTTGTAAGATGTATTCTTCAGCCTGGCTACGAAAAGGGGAGTCTGGAAATGCATTCAAAAAACTCAGATAGCTTTGTAAATCGCCAGTGCGGGTTGTCACACGAAATGCCAGGGTATTGTAGCGTTCCTGAGCCAGGGCGTATTCCTCTGCATTTGGGTATGCCTCCATAAAGCTTTTATAAGCCTCATAGGTATCCATTTCAGAAGCGGCCTGATAAGCTAACTGATTTCTTAGTTTCGTTGCTTCAGTAGTCTGCTGAGCTTTTGTGTGTGTATCCAGAAAATCCTGATAAGCCTGTACGGTATGAATTTCTTGAGCCCTCTGAAATGCAAGGCTGTCGTTTCGTTCTTTTTGCAAGAGAAGGCTTACACTATCCAGACCTAATGATGCCTGTAGCTTTTCTCTGTTTTTGAGATCTGTTTTTTCAAAATCCAGTATCGCTTGGTTAATGAAGAAAAATGAAGAATCTATATTGTATGCATAGAATGCAGTATCTGTATACAACAGAGAATAGACATAGTAAGTGTCAGCATTGAGAGAGTCTTTAGCTATTTGCTTATCCAGTTTAGCTTGAGCAGCCTGGTACTTTTGTTTGTTAATGAGACTAAGAGCCTGTTTGCTGCTGTTGCAGGAGTAAAACAGAAAAAATATAAAAGGGACAAGGAGTAGTTTTTTCTTCATGTACATCAGTCAAATTTGCTACAATATCGGAAAAAAAGATGAGCAATAATTTTACCGAAAAAAGGCGTTTGGGCTTAAGAAAATTCATAAGTTAATGATAAAGGTTTGGCAAATCTGAGGAAAAGCTTATCTTTGCAACTCCAAAAATCAACAGGCTGTTTATCAGTCAGGATTTGGCGGGATGTAGCGCAGCCCGGTTAGCGCACCACGTTAGGGACGTGGGGGTCGCTGGTTCGAATCCAGTCATCCCGACACAATTTAAAGATTCCGCAAACCCCTTAAATCTCATGATTTAAGGGGTTTTGTTTTTAACTCCCTTCCTATACCTTCTTATCACTTCAATTTGTCAGTACATTAATCAGTTCTCAATTTTTATCTATTGTTTAGGATTTATATTGCCATTCCGCACTATTAGCTTTAAATGCCCCATTTAATCTATACTACTCGGATTTCTTTACTTCATAAAAAGTTAATCTAGGATGTTTGCATATAGATATTTTATTATCGTAATATTGCAATGAGACAATGAGATTCTACTTGCAAGTTGCAAAAGAGCTAAGCTTGCTAGTAACATAGACGTATACCCTGGTTGAATTACTTGATATCTCTCGGTAATACAGATTTTACCGTGGCACAAATCAAGGTTGTTGGAAGGATGGAAAATTGATCTGAAAAAGCTAAATTAATTTGATCGTAATATTGCAATAAAACAATGTAATGCTTAGAGTTTGAAAACGGATATCCAGAGAGGAAAGCCATGAGCTGTGGATCACTAAAGTTATAAGTTGTAGGTCTGCCAGTTGATAAGCTCCAGGCATTGAGTTGTCTTCGGAATGTTGAAACACTGTCTTAAAATCTTGAATCAATTGCTTACTGTAAAAATCATTATTACAAATAACCTTCAGACATGAAACATTTTATTCTTAGCATCTTTATGTTGTCGTCACTGCTCAGTAGTTGCTCAACTGATGAAAAGCGTCAGACTTTAGCCAAAGAAGATAGCAATACTAATGTTATTGAAGCTACCCAAACAGCAAATTCCGCAGAGAACAGCGATGAAAAAGTTGTGATGTACCCGGAATTATCAGCCTATATAGAGTCGGTAATTGCAGAGACGGATGAAATACCTCTGGAGCGCAAAGATGAACTTAAAAAGATTGCGCTTTACGTTCAAACTAAAAAACAGACTAAGGAAAATGCCAACCTAACTTTTATCTGTACTCACAATAGTAGAAGAAGCCACATGAGCCAGATATGGGCAGCAACTGCAGCAGCCTATTATGGCATAGCAGAAGGGGTGCATACGTACTCGGGAGGAACCGAAACCACTGCTTTTAACCCCAGAGCAGTAGCTGCAATGGAAAGAGCAGGCTTTCGTATAAAAAATCCTGGTGGAGAAAATCCACATTATCAGGTCAATTTTTCTGCTCATAGTCAGAGTCTTGAGTGTTTTTCTAAAAAATACGATGATACTTTTAATGCGCAGGAAAATTTTGTGGCTATCATGACCTGCTCTCAGGCCGACAAAAATTGTCCGCTGATACCCGGTGCTACTCTAAGAGTGCCCATACCTTATGAAGATCCTAAAGTGGCTGATGGTACAGATCAGGAAACCGCTCGCTATGACGAAAGATGCCGTCAGATTGCTACAGAAATGTTTTACCTCATGTCACAGGTACAAGCATAACTTTTTATGAAAAAGCTAATCGTCTGCCTCTTACTCTTCACTGTTAATACCGCTGCTCAGGCACAATCCCTTTCCGTTTTTGACCAGATGAACGATTGGGTAGGCACTCAACTGGCAGATAGTGGTGGAGTAAACGCATACTTCTTTCTGTTCATAGGTGGGGTAATGGCTAGTTTGTTACCTTGCGTCTATCCAGTGTACCCAATTACAGTCAATTTTCTTAGAAATAGAAAGAGCAGTCTAGGTAAAGCAGCACATCCTCTAGCTTATTATTTAGGGCTTGCAGCCGTTTACTTCCTTTTTGGAATCATCGCTTCTCTAACTGGAGGAGCATTTAACGAGATTTTAAGGTTCCCGCTGGCAAACCTAACTATTGGCATTCTGCTTCTGCTAATGGCAATGGCAGCAGTAGATTATTTACATTTACCCTTTTTTGGGGGGCAGTTAGACAGTAAGCAACAGAGGCTTAGCGGTACCCTAATGATGGGTGCTGGAGCAGGCCTTTTGTCTTCTGCCTGTGTAGGACCAATCGTAGTAAGTATTTTGGTGGCCATAGCATCTGGAGCTAGTGAAATTACTCTGGGCATGACTATCTCAGCAGCTTTCCAAATGATGTTCTTTGGTTTAGGAGTAGGCGTTCCGGTATTATTACTGGGCGTATTCGGGCTGACTCTTCCTAAGAGCGGTAGATGGATGCAATATGTACAATGGGGTTTTGCTTTACTGATTGCTTATTTTGCTTACGGATACTTATTAAAAGGACTGAATGGGTTAGGCATCTCAGACCAGGTCGGGTTCTATATTTTTGTGGGAGCGGTATTAGTGTTTGTCTCTGCCTTTAACATACAAAAACAGGAGAAAGGACGGCAGCATAAAGTCAAAATATCGCTCTACGCTCTGGCAGGGGTGTTTGGCTTTTTTATACTGGGAGCACATATTTTACCTGCACCAGTGGCCCAAGCAAATTCTACAGTGAATACTCAGCTTAGCGCACTCAATATTGAACAAAAAGGAAATCTAAACTGGTACCTTAACAAGGAAGATGCATACCAAAAAGCTGCTGAAATGGGAAAGCTGGTATTTGTAGATTTTCATGGCGACTGGTGCACCAACTGCAAAGCTTTTCAGAAAAGCACACAGCAGAATAAGTCGCTCAATCAAGCCTTACAGAATGCCGTTTTATACAAAGTGTATGACACCTCTCAAGAGTTTGAGAAGTATCGTAACGATCCTCGCTTCCCTGAACTTAAGGTAGGATTACCCTTCTTTTTAATCACAGATGCTTCTGGAAATGTAATTTATAAAACCAACGACTATACCAAGACCGAAGAAATGCAGCTTTTTTTAAACTAAAATATGATTAGAGATGAAAACAAAATACCTTTTACTAAGCATAAGTCTGCTGGCTCTACTCTCATGTAACTTACAGGCGCAGACCCTTGAAGTTAAAATTGATGAAAAACTGGAACGATACAGTTCTGAACTAGTGCAAACTTTTGATGAAATTTCAGACGATAGAAAAGTAGAACTCAGTAAAACCGGAGATTTTTTAGCAAATCAATTATCCGAAAACAATAATTACAGTTTGCTTTTTGTGTGTACACACAATTCCCGAAGAAGTCACATAGCAGACATCTGGTTTAAGTACGCCATGCTGTACTATGGGGTAAAACAGTTTGAGTCATATTCGGGTGGACTAGAAGCAACAGCTTTTCATCCTAATGCTCTTGCTGCTTTAGAGAGAGCAGGTTTTACCATTGAGTACAATAAAAAGCATACGAACCCTGTGGTATCGGTAACACCCGGTCATTACCCAGTATGGACAATGAAGTCTAAGCATTATACTCATCAAGTAAATCCGAAGACAAATTTTGCTGCTATTATGGTGTGTTCTGATGCCGATAAATCTTGTCCGTTGGTAGAAGGTGCTGACCAAAGGTTTTCTCTTCCTTACGAAGATCCTCGCTATTATGACAATACACCATCTAAGGTGCTGAAATATGATGAAACAGTTGAAACAATAGGAAGAGAAATGTTCTTTATGGCGGATTATATTAAAAGCCAGATCATAGTAAAGCTGGAGGCTAAAAAGTGATTGTGTTGCAATTTTTTATGCTAGTAGGAAGTACTGTGTATCTCTCAATGAGGCTAGTGATTTGTGAATAACAATTGGAATAGATGCTGGCGTTTTTGAGAAGTATTGCTTTATCAACTATACCTGTGTTTTTCGCATACTAAAAGGTTTAAATTATGAGGATTGCGTTTTTTTCAGACATACATGCCAACCTGCCTGCCTTGGAAGCTGTGCTTTCAGATATTGACGCTCAAAAACCGGATTTCGTTTACTGCCTGGGCGATCTGGTAGGCTACAATATCTGGCCAAATGAGGTGATTAACGAAATACGAAAACGAAGAATACCTACTATTGCAGGTAACTATGATGAAGGCATTGGACTGGAGAGTGATGATTGTGGGTGTGCCTATAAAACTGATGAAGAACGTGCTCATGGAGCGGTTTCTATCTCATTTACTAATGAAGCGGTAAGTACAAGCAGTAGAAAATATTTGAGAAATTTGCCCCGACATCTTTCTATGGAATTTCAGCAAAAGGAAGAAAAGGTAAAGTTACTTATGGTACACGGCAGCCCCAGAAAGATAAATGAATATCTGTTTGAAGACCGTCCTGAAAAAAGTCTGATACGCATTATTGAAAGTGCTGGTGCAGACATACTGCTATTTGGACATACGCACAAGCCCTATCATCGTATTTTGTCTTATGAGCAAAATGGCAAGCAGGCCTATCGTCATGCAATTAATATAGGATCGGTAGGTAAGCCTAAAGATGGAGATCCAAGAGCCTGTTATGTAATTATGGATTTAGAGTCTACCTGCTCTAACTTTTTTCCTGATAGTGTTGATCTACAATTCAGAAGAGTTTCGTATGATGTGGAGAAAGCAGCCCAGGCAGTAGAAAGCAGTAAACTTCCAAACTTCTATGCCTCTGCACTGAGGTACGGAAAGTAAACAGGATAAATATCACGAATCTTAAAAAAAGCCCGATGACAATTGCCACCGGGCTTTACATATTTGCAAGTGTGTACTATTATTCAAAAGACATAAAAGCGCTAATAAATTCTGCACCTTCATATGTGATACCTTTACTTACGCTTTCGGTTGCTGGATCATAAATGTAGAGAGCATTTCCTTCACTTTCGGTATTGGCAACAATTACGGCGCGGCCATCATCCAGGCGTTCCAGGGCTCTTCTAGGATATTTGCTAAGAGGAATATTCAGCTTTTGCGTAGTCTGGTTTACCAGGTCTACCAAGTAATACTCTATCACAAAACCACCCTGATAATCACCATAGTCGGAGATCAGGTCACTTCTGAAAATCTGAACAATCGCTTTGTTATTGCCAACGTACAACATGCCACCTGTATGGTTGTTGTTTATCTTTTCAGTGATATTAAAGAAATACTCATCATCAAAATCATCCTCTCCAGCTTTAATTCTCAAAATGCCTGAAGGTAATGATTCATTTCCTGCCCAATAGTTTGAGTTACATGAGATCAGATACAAGTCTCCGTTTTCGGTAATCCCGTGTGAACTAACAATGCTATAACCTACACTGGCCGTTCTGGAGTCGGTTACCAGCTTCTCAAATTCCAGAGTGGTAGCATCGTAAATTGCTACTGTAGCTTCGTCATAAGCTATGTAATTTTCGTCTGTATGCAGGTAAGGAACGAAAATCTTAGCATCTCTTAAAATATATGAACTGGGAATAGCCAGTGAGTTTTCATTTACTGGCAGGGTAATGCTTCCGTTGCTTTCTTCGGTCATGGTAGCAGTATTGATAATCTGATAACCAAATACACCATCCGCGGCCTGGCGAGGGCCAGAACTAATCATCAGGCGTTCGTTATCTAGAAATTCATAAACCGGACCACCGCTGATTCCTAAATTAGGTAAAGAACCTTCGTCTTTCAGGATTCCATCTTCGCCTACACTGTATTTGGTTAACTTCTCCGCAGAGTTTAGAAAAATCTCACCAGGGCGAGTAGTCACTGGCACATTATAAGGCTGATCAGGAATCTCCTGAGACTGGTCTATGTCTGCCCTGCCAGAATCTACTTCTTCAATCACATGAAAAGGGTAAGAGTCAATAGCGGTAAGGTCTAATGCCAGCAAATATTTTGGCGTACCATTAGCTTCGCCAGGCGTAGGGTTAGGGTTGTCGCTATCATCACAGCTGTACATTCCTATAGACAACATAAGTGAGGCAAGTAATGCAATACGTAACTTTCTGCTTTTCATAAATAAGTATGATGGTTTAGTTAAAATTTCTCGTTCAAAAAGTATCTTAATTTCATATAGAAGGCTCTGCCAGGTTTTTGCATTTTAAAATTATCGTAAGCCACAGCATTGTACAGATTGCGTACCTCCAGGCTCAGAGAATATTTTCGTTCAGGCGTATTAAAGGTGATCCCCGTATTGTTAATTAGCTGGGCAGGTATAATATTTTTAGTGGAGTTAATAGATGTGCTGGCATAAGAGAGATAAAACTCATGCACATAGTTTATACTATAGTAGGCCGATACATTGAGTCTTTTACTATCTTTAACCAACTGGTACTGTATATCCGCATTGGCAAAGAAATAGGGGCGATTGGGCATACGATCACGGTAAACTCTGCTCTCTACTTTTGTGCCCTGAACATACTTTTCGTTGTTGAGTACATCCTGCCAGGTAAAATTAGCATTCAGGTCTAAGCTGTTATTAAGCGTTAGTCTAAGGTCTAGTTCTGCTCCTCTGGATAGTACGTTAACCAGATTTTGGTAGGCGCTAAATACGCCTTGCTGCTGAATAAAAATGAAATTGTCTACATCTCTCCAGAATACATTCGTCTCGGCCTGAAAGCTACTATTCTCAAATTCCTGCTGAAAATTTACTCCCAGATTCGCATTATAAGTGCTTTCGGGTTTGAGTAGGGGGGAAGCCAGAATACGGAGCCCATCTCCCAATATTTCTTTAGCTTCTGGCAGACGGTATCCTTTTTCAAAAGAAAACTTAGTATACCATTTAGGAGAAAGAAAATAGCGTCCGGAAAAAGAGAAACCTAAATTGTGCTGTTCGGTGCTGATGTCTTCTATCCTTACCTCACCCTGTACAAACTCACGGGCATTTCTAGTGAGCATATCAAAATAATAGTGCTTGGCAGAGAATATAGTTGTGAGTTGGTCATTGAAAAGATTACTTTCATAGGCAAGACCGGTTACATGCTTGCCCAGCGCATTGGGGTTGCTAAAAGGTTCATCCTCATCCTTGTTAATTCTGTTTTCACCTTCTCGTGATACACGCAGGCGAATATAGTTTAGAGAAAAGTGATGTTTAGGGTTGATGGTATAAGAGACGTTAGCACGCTGAAGTGAGAATGACTGATCGTACTCAAAAATTGTTTTTTCTCTTACCAACTCGCCCAGGCTATTGTTTTCTGTTCTAATAATCTGCCCCAACCAGTTGTAGCGATTAGATGAGGTATCTATGCTTACACTATTCATCATATTAAACTGAGTGTATAACTCCACATTAAAACCTGGGGCAAAGAGGTTGTTTTTCTGGTAGCGGGCAGAAACCAGCTGGTTGTCTTCTTCTACAGTTGGCTCTCCCACTGGTTTACCAAAAATGCTGCTCTGAATTTCGTTGTTGAAGCCAGCATAGGCAGCGCCAACCATCAGTATATCGGCCCATTTCTTTCCCGTAAAGCCTATTTCCACTTGTCCCATAGTTGATTGGTAGGCATCATGAAAGCGCTCTACGTCCATTTCCTGCTCTTCGCCTTCTACAAAGACTTCAATATCCTGCATGCGGTAGTTGTTATCGCTGTAATTGTAAAAACCCAGCACTTTAGTAGTCAGTCCGGATTTTTTGTCGCGGTAACGACCACTCACAGCCGCCCTATGTGTATTAAAAGAGCCTAAACTATAAGAGGCATCTACATATGAGTTAACTTTCTGATTAGTTACAATATTTACTGCCCCCCCCAGAGCATCACTACCCAGCTTAACAGGAACCACACCTTTGTACACATCTACCCGGTCTACCAAATTGACTGGGATATTATTCATGCTAAAAGCATCTCCCATGTAGTCCATGGGTATGCCGTCAATAAAAAATTTAACCTGCCTGCCCGAAAGCCCATTTAGGGAGAAATTGAAGCGTGAGCCTAGCCCTCCCTCTTCGCGAATGCGTATCCCGGTAGTGCGGTTGAGCACCTGGTTTACATCCAGACTTTGGGTATTGAGTGGTTGTGTGTCTATGGAGTTTACTGCAAATGGTGTCTGACTAATTACCACGGCTTCACTTTTGGAGGTAATCACCAGTTCATCCATCAACTGGGTTTTGTCTGATAACCTTAGCTGAAGCTCTAGTGCGGTTTTAGGCTCAATGCTTACACTAAGTTTTTTTTCTTCATAGCCTACTCCAGAAATCAGTAACTGGTAGCTACCTGCTGCTATACCCTTTATCTCAAAACGCCCCTCGGCATCACTGGCAGTACCTTTAGAGGTTCCTGATAACCAGAGTGTAATACCCGGCAAAGGAGAGCCGGCTTCATCTTCAATACTTCCTCTTATAATACCCTTCTGACCTGGGTTATTTTGGGAGTACCCTACATAGGAGGTAGCTATAATCAATAGTACTATGAGTCCGGAAATTAGTATTCTCATCAATTTGCTATTTGCTAAAGTGTATTCAGCGCAGAGGCCTGAAGGCGAGGCGGAAGATCAAAAATTCTGTCAGTGTCAACGACCATGATTTCAGTGTCTTTGAAATCAAAATAAAAAACCAGATATGACTTACCTTTTCGGAAACTTACCTTCTTAGCTTCATGAGATACGTTTAAGCAAGATGAGGAAATTTCCAGCTCAATATCTTGCTGAGCTTCTACTTTTAATGGGCCGCAGAAGTTAACTTTAGCAGTGCGGTAAAACTCCTTCTTCACATGCACTTTTGAGTTTGAGGCCAATAAGAGGTCAAAGTTTCTGTTTCGGATAAGCTTTTCGGTACTGCTATTGTAGTTTTCAGCCATAAGCTCATACTGCTGTGTCTCTGCGGAGTCAATGATAGCTACAGCAGAAAGTAATACTATCAAAACAGCTGCTACGTACTTAAAAGCAGTGCTAAGTAAGACAGTTTTGTAAGGGGAGGTTTTTGTTAACTCTGGTCGGGTGTCTGTCAGTCGGTTCCAAACGCTTTTCTCAATTTGCTGTATAGGAATATCATCCGGCAGCGGTACTTCGGGCTCTTCTAATTCCATCCATTGATGTACCAAAGCTATTTCTTCAGGGCTACACTTTCCCTGAGCGTATTTTTCAAGAAGTTCTCTGCTTAGCTTCATTATTGCTTTTACCTATATGTCGTACCAAAAGCAATATGGGCCCAAGCCGATCGCAAAAATTTTTATATATAATTTAGGGCGAGTAATTAAGCATTAGAGATATTCCTGAAGATGCTGTCGCAAGAATGACAAAGCCCGGTTCATATGGTTTTTTACAGTTTTTTCGGAGATAAGCAGGCTTGAGGCTATTTCTTTGATACTTAAGCCTTTCTCACGGCTGAGGGTATATACCTGCTGACATTTGCAAGGCATGCTGTCTACCAATTGGCCTACTTTTTCGTTTAGATGAGCATAGAGCACCTGATTCTCGGTACAGTTTTCATGAGTACAGCCTTCGGGGAATATGCCCGCTGCATGCTGGTTTTGCCTGGCTTTTTTTCGCATATGGTCAATCACCTTATACTTGGCAGCTTTGCTAAGGTAGGGTTCCAGTCCTTTTTGTAGGTCAATACTGTTTCTCCGCTCCCAAAGTGAATGAAAGATTTCCTGACTAAGCTCCTGTGCACATTCTTCATCCTGAGTATAATAAAAACAGATCCCAAATACTTTTCTGAAATATTGTTGATAGATCTCTGAAAAAATCTTAGGGTCTTTAATCTGCTGATTTAGGTTTTCAGGAAGTCTCATGAGTGCTTTAGACTAAAAAAAACGAGTGTAAGCACTACAAACTTAAATAGAGTGTACTATTAAAAACAAATTATTTAGATTTAAATTAAATAAAAATAATATTGTAATCACAGACCTGGCGCAAGTAGAGGATGACGAATATTTAAACCTGATAACAGTCCATTCTCAATGACTTTTTAATAAAGCAAAAGCTAAAAGATTAGTATAATAAAAAAGAGGCTTGGTAGATTGTTGAGAAATTACATAGATGCTCGGGGGTAGGCAACTTTATTAATTTAAGCGAAAAGTGTAGTGTGCTTAAAGAGTAAAAGTGATTTCTACGTGCGGTATAAATAAGTCTAAACGATAGAATTTACCGTTTAGACTTAGTAGTGTTTGCTAGCCTAGCTGAAACTCGTTGGAGACAAACGGCTGATGGTAATAGCGATTGCCCGTTGCTTTATACAAAGCGTTGGCTAATGCTCCTACTATAGGAGGGTAGGGAGGTTCTCCCAAACCTGTAGGGTCAATATTATTCTGTACAAAGTGAACATCTATAGATTTTGGGGCTTCACTATGGCGAATCAGGCGGTAGGTATCAAAATTACTTTTCTCAGGTGCGCCATCCCTAAAAGTTAAGGCGCTATACATGGAGTGGCCGATTCCATCTACAATACCACCTTCGGTAAGGTTAGTGGCCGCAATTGGGTTGACTACAATACCACAATCTATGGCACAATGTACTTTCTCAACTACCGGCTTATCATTCTCTATTACCATATCTAATACCTGAGCAACATAGCTGTTATGACAGAAGTAGGCAGAAACGCCGCGGTAAACTCCATCCTGAGGCTGATTCCACGAAGATTTTTCCCTTACCAGCTCCAATACACCTGCATAGCGATCAGCATCGTAATCGTTATTTTGGCCTACAGGATTGTTTTTTGCCCGATCCAGAAGTTCTAGTCTAAACTCAATGGGGTCTTTACCCATAGCCTCCGCCAGCTCGTCCATAAAAGACTGCTCTGCCCCAGCGATAAAGTTAGACCTGGGGGCACGAAATGCTCCTATGCTTATATTAGATTCCAGCGACCACTCTTCTGCCAGGTAGTTGTCTATACTTCCGGCAGGAAAACGATTGGCAAACAGTGGGCTTTCAGGAACCCCGCCCGCGCGCACATGAAACCCAATCAGCTTTTTGTTCTCATCCAGTGCGGCACGATAGGTAGCATAGTAGGAAGGACGATAATTACCGAATGTCATATCATCTTCCCGGCTGTAGACCAGTTTGATAGGAGCTTTCATTTTCTTGGAAATTACGGCTGCTTCTACCAGAAAGTGTCCATAAAGGCGACGGCCGAAGCCACCTCCCATACGTGTCATTTGTATGTCTATTTTTTCTAAAGGCAGATCCAGCTGCGCCGCCACACTCTTCTCCATGTGCTCTGGTGTTTGAATTGGGCCTACCAGTTCGGCATGCTCATCGGTTACATGGGCAAAGAAATTCATAGGCTCCATTGTATTATGAGCCAGGAAAGGTGCAGAGTAGCTACGCTCTACAATCTGAGCGGCATTTCTGAAGGCAGCCTCCGGATCTCCATCTTTGCGCACTACTTTAGCGAGCTTTTCGCCAGCCTGAGCCATTTGAGCCTGATGCTCATTACTGTTCTCCAAACCTTCTGGTACGCTTACATTCCATTTTCTGTCTTTATCAGCATAATGGGAAAAAGTTTCGGTATAGGACGCGATAGGTTCCCATGCTACCTCCAGAGCCTTCTTCGCATTCATGACTTCCCAGGTAGTATTACCAACGACTACAATAAGCTCCGTAAAAGCAGCAGCATCAAATGCATGCTTATCGTAGTCATCTTTAAAAGTATTGATAGTAAACACATCTTTAATACCCGGCATACTTCTGGCCTTGCTGTCATCTACTGATTTCAGCTTCATTCCAAAGGCGGGTGGGTGTACGATCATGGCAATCAGCATACCTTCTTTACGGTAATCAAGGCCGTAAAGAGGCTGGCCGCTTACAATCTTCTTGGCATCAACATTTTTGCGAGAGGTACCAATAATTTTAAAATCTTTGACCTCTTTCAACTCTACCTCTTCCGGCACTTTGACCTGGGCAGCTGCGGAAGCAAACTCACCATAGCCTGCGGACTGATTGCTGGCACTATGCAGTATCTTTCCTCCCCGAGTGCTAATTTCATTGGCGGGTACATTCCAGGCCTGAGCAGCTGCTTCGCAAAGCATTTTTCGGGCGCTGGCACCTGCCATTCTTAAGCTTTCCCAGCCCTGCCGGATAGACTGACTACCGCCGGCAAGCTGACGCGTAAAAATATCCGTATTGAGTTTAGCCTGCTCTACTTCTACATCCTGCCAGTCTACATCTAGTTCTTCGGCTATAATCATGGGCATAGATGTCTTTACATTTTGCCCAATTTCAGGGTTGGGTGACATGATAGTCACTTTTCCATTATCCGCGATTTTTAAGAATCCGTTGATATCAAACCACTCTTTGGGCAGGGTTTCCGCTGTTTGATTATCCGGCGTACATCCTGCGAGCCAGCTGAAGCTAAGCATCATGCCTCCTCCGGCCAGGGTAGAAGCCTTTAAAAATGAACGCCTTCCTATTGATGTTTTTAGTACAGTCATGATCTTGGTCGTTTAGAGAGTGCTTGCTGTTTTAATCGCTTGTTTTATCCTAACATAAGTACCGCAGCGGCAGATGTTACCATTCATGGCTCCATCTATTTCGTCGTCGGTGGGCTTGGGAGTCTTTTTAAGCAATGCTGCTGCACTCATTATCTGCCCTGCCTGGCAGTATCCACACTGGGGAACATCTACTTCCAGCCAGGCCTTTTGTACAGGGTGGTCTCCATTTTCAGATAGCCCCTCTATCGTAGTTACCTTTTGCTCTCCTACGGCGGAGACCGGTAGCTGGCATGAACGAACAGCCGTATCGTTGAGGTGAATGGTGCAGGCTCCACATTGCGCGATACCGCAACCATATTTTGTTCCTACCAGATTCAGGTGGTCTCTGAGTACCCAGAGCATAGGAGTGGCTGGGTCAACATCCAACTGCTGGTTTTTGCCATTAATATTTAGGTTGAAAGTAGCCATGATATATAAATTAATAAAAACTGTTTCTTTTAAGTTAATAAGAAATAAAGACTTTCACCTTAATCAATATGTAATTCAAACAAGGTATTACGAAAATCAACCCTTCGTACTCATTTGCTGAGAACCTTGCCCGTCCATACTCATGATTACTGTGCCAGGCTTATTCTCCAATTCAGCTGTACAGTAAAAGTCTAGTTTTATTTGAGTGTATATAGGGATGTCGGTCTGGGTATACAATTCACAGTGCTAAGCCAGATAGCTACCAACTGCCGGGGCATAAAGTCCATTTTTACTGCAAAACATATGCTTTATACATATGAACATTTGTCACGCCTACCAGCATGAATTGTATGCATCTTGAGCTGTGCCGAATCACTAATGTTGTAGGCTACCAGCCACCTCATTAGGGTACTTGTACGCTTTAAAACCCAAACCAGATATTTGAATGCACACAAAGATACCAGCCTTTTTACTGAGCCTTCTTTTTATCTTTTTAGTCGGTAATGCCTGCGCCAGAGCCAGTCATACACTGCACCTGAAAGCGGGGCCTCCTAAACCTCCCATAGGTAAAAGGTGGGTACTCAATCCAGACTTTTCTGATGAGTTTAACGGTACGGTGCTGGACACCAGTAAGTGGTTAGACTACCACCCAAGCTGGATAGGACGAGAACCCGGTCTTTTCTTACCTTCTCAGGTATCAGTAAAAGATGGTTACTTACAAATAAGGGGTAGCAAAATGGAGCAAGATACCGTTATTCATGCTTATGGCAGAGACCTGACATTTAATATTGCCGGGGGAGCGGTGGTATCTAAAAAATCGGCTTACCTCGGTTATTACGAATGCAGGTTTAAGGCAGCTGCCACATCTATGTCTACCACTTTTTGGTTTTCGGGCGCAGCTCAAGCGGGCCCCCGAGCTTGTGATAGATACAGCCTGGAGTGGGACATTCAGGAGTGTATAGGTCGGGTAGGAGATTTTCAGGGCAGCCACTTCGCCAGCGGTATGCATTCCAATGCACACTATTGGTATACAGACTGTGAAGGGGAAAGACATGACTATCGGGCTACTCAGATTATCTTTAACGATGATGAACTGGCTTCAGAAGGTTTTCATGTGTATGGTGGGTGGTGGCGAGACGAAACTTCTGCCAGCTACTACTACGATGATCGTGCGCCAAAGCATCAAAAATTTTATGATGCAATAAGCGAGCAACCCTTTGATAAACCTATGTATATGCGCCTGGTTTCTGAAACTTATCCCTCTCCCTGGATAGAGCTGCCTACTGACGAAGAACTGGCCGACACTACTCGCAGCGTAGCCTATTACGACTGGGTCAGAGGCTATCAGTTAGTAGATGCGCTGGAGCCTAACCCTGAAGTTAGTTTAGAGCCAGCACTCAAGATATATGAGGAGAGCATAAGTTTTGATACTTTGAGTCTCAGCCTTAAGAATGCTTCAGTATTAAATATTCCACTCAGCTATAAAGCTAACAAGGAGCGAGTTATCAATCTTACATTGCTTGACTCCCAAGGTAGCAAAGTAGCTGATGCTACATTTACTGCCTTTGCAGGATATGCATACTTAAGCTATGAACTTGCACTAAATCAGGACATAGCGTCTGCTACCGACTATAGGTTGGTAGCTTCTCTTAACTCAGCAGAGGCAGGCAAGGCAAAAAGGCTGGATGTGAGCCACCTCATCATTCACCTGCATGACTAAAGCTTACAGCACTTTCAAAAAAAACATGATGAATACACTATGAATAAGACACTACTAGTCATCCTTTTATTGAGCTTTGTCCTTTGTATGGCAATATCCTGTACACAAAGGAGCGAATCAAAAACGACTGAAAGCTCGCGGGCTTTTCCCTTTACCTTACCTAAAGAAAAGCCAGATATGCCGCTAAGTGCAGCCATGGAGCGAAACTATAGCGCTTATATGGCTCCACGGCCAGAAGATAATGAACTGTACTCCCAGTTTAAATATACCGAACTTAAGGGGTTTGACTACAACAACCATGATGGTACCATATCTCGTCGTGACCCTTCTAAAGTCATCTTTGCCAATGGCAAATATTATGTTTGGTATACTTACAGAAACACGCCTACGCCCCCACAGGGAGCAGACAATAGTAATGACACTATACCGTCCTCTGACTGGGATCTGGCAGAGATCTGGTATGCGACCAGTGAAGATGGTTTTACCTGGGAGGAACAGGGAGTAGCGGTGCCGCGTCCACCTAAACCTCATGTAGGATGGCGCTCGGTCAGCACCTGCGACATTCTGGAATGGGAAGGCAAGTACTACCTCTATTATCAGGGTTTTATGGAAGCCAGCGGCAAGCGTGGAGATGATTGTCCGGTAGCAGTATCTTATGCCGACTCACCCGATGGCCCCTGGACTCCTACACACAAAGTAGTAATCCCTAATGGTGCTGCAGGAGAGTGGGATCAGTACTCTATCCATGACCCTCATCCTTTTGTGTACCGTGGAAAGATTTACCTTTATTATAAGTCAGACTTTGATGGAGATCCCCGGCTAGTGCGTATGCAGGGTTTAGCCACTGCTGAAGATCCTTTAGGGCCGTTTACAAAACACCCTCTGAACCCAGTAATTAATTCTGGACATGAGACCTCACTTTTTCCCTTTAAAGAAGGAATGGCTGCAATGGTCACCAGAGATGGTAACGAGCACCATACCATACAGTATGCTAAAGACGGAGTCAATTTTGAAATAGCTTCTATCGTTACCCTGCTACCTACTGCTGCGGGTTCTTTTATACCCGATGCTTTCACGAATACAGATAATGGGCGAGGCATCAGCTGGGGACTCTCACATTTTACCAATGCCACTAGCTGGGATCAAAATCATGCGGTTCTGACTCGTTTTGATTGTGACCTGAGCCTGGACATAGATGACTACGATATGAAGCACCATAATGAGTACTACAAACCAGAATTCTATTATCAGCATAGCCTTAACAAAAAGCAGAAGGAAAGAATAGAGAAAGCTAATCAGAAACTCCAAAGTGCTACAGAGTAGGCAAAAAAAACTGGCAGTTGAGTCTGCCTGCTTATAGCTTGTTGAGGTAGATCTTTATAATCAATTATAGGAACAAATAAAGTAAGTGCAGAATCTATAAAAGGCTTGAGGTAGTTGGTTATGAACAATTTTATAAAACCTATCAATGGAGTATCATATAAGAGGGTAGTTAAGAAATCTTTTGGTAAGCTGGCTATCAAAATATAGATTGAAGGCGAAGGAGGTTGATAGTTTTGTCAACCTTCTTTTTTTGATATAAACACTTTAGTGTGCATCATTTAGTCTCATCAATTTACGGTAGTATCGGACATGAACCAGCAATTAGTAATTGAGCAAACCATTGCTTACGTAAAGCAGGAATTAGCCAATGCCGAAGGCGGCCACGACTGGTGGCATATTTATCGGGTCTGGCAGCTTTCTAAAAAAATAGCGGCTACAGAAAATGTAAATGCCTTCGTCGTAGAGTTGGGAGCTCTGCTGCATGATATTGCCGACGCTAAATTTCATGATGGCGACGAAGAAATAGGCCCACGAAAAGCCAGAGCCTTTTTAAGTTCACTACATCTTGAGGAAGACCTGATCACCCATATAGAAAATATCATTGCCAACATCTCCTTTAAAGGAGGTAATCATACGCAGGCGTTTACTTCGCCGGAGCTAAACGTAGTACAGGATGCCGACAGGCTGGATGCGATAGGAGCCATCGGTATAGCACGTACGTTTAACTATGGAGGCTTTAAAGGAAGAGAGCTGTATCATCCTGAAGTGAAACCCCGGCTAAACATGACCAAAGAAGAGTACAAAAAAAGCCAGGCACCTACCATTAATCATTTTTACGAAAAGCTACTCTTGTTAAAAGATCGCATGCATACCAAAACTGCCAAAGCTATGGCTGAGCATCGCCATCAGTATATGCAGCAGTTTCTGGAGGAGTTTTATCAGGAGTGGGAGGGAGAGCGATAAGCGAATCAGAAACGCCCTGTAAGTTTACTCAAACCTGAGCAATTGTGGGGGGCGCTTTCGTGGCCGTCATCTATCTTATTCCGCATAAGTACTACACAAACCATGCCCCTGAAGCATATTATCCCTACTCAGAATTTACATAGCCCGGATGTTTAGGTCCTTATATTTTTGGCTGAGCCTCTTCCTGTGTGCCGCCTTCTTCCAGTGTTTTATCAAACAGTATACCCCCTTTATACATCCCTTTAAGCACAGGGTAGATGTCTTCGCCCAGCTGAGTGAGGCTGTACTCCACCCGGGGCGGAACTTCAGGGAATACCCTGCGCTGGATCAGTCCATCGGCTTCCAGTTCTTTCAGCTGCTTACTCAGCATGCGTTCACTAATATCTGTCAGCAGTTTAAGCAGATCACTATACCTTTTATCTCCCTGATGCAGATGCATAATGATCGTTCCTTTTCTTTTTCCTTTTACTACATTGATAAAAGTGTCAATGGGACAATAACTTTTTTTCATTTTTTTCTCTGCTCAAAGTGTTGATAGTCTGCAATTCAGAAATAAATGTTCGTAAGCCTACATTTTGTAAGTACTTGACAGATAGCTCCTTTATACGCAAGTTTGTTTAAGAACAGGCAAAATAAACAGACTTATGACGAAACAAAATAATGATACCTTTAAAGCCTTTCGGGTAGAAGAAGCCGAGGGGCAATTTAAGTCCTCTGTACAGGAGATGCCTTTTAGTCTCCTAAAAGAAAATGAAATACGGGTCAGAGTTCATTACAGTTCCCTGAATTACAAAGATGCTTTATCAGCCACAGGTAACAAGGGAGTCAGCAGAAACTACCCACATACTCCCGGTATAGATGCGGTGGGGGTGGTAGAAGATACGAATAGCGAGGGCTGGGCAGTAGGGGAGCAGGTCATCGTAAGCAGTTATGACCTGGGAATGAATACCAATGGAGGCTTTGCCGAATACATACAGGTGCCCGCTGACTGGGCCGTAAAACTTCCGGAAAAACTGAGCATGAAAGAAGCCATGATCTACGGTACTGCCGGCCTTACGGCAGGTATGTCTGTGCTGAGGCTGACAGAAAAGCTGAAGCCAGAAGACGGAAAAATAGCGGTATCGGGAGCTAGTGGTGGAGTAGGCGCCCTGAGCCTGGCCATATTAAGTAAGCTGGGCTATACCGTAGTGGCTATCAGTGGTAAAGAACAGGAGTACGACTTTCTAAAAAGCCTGGGTGCCAAAGAAATTATGGCACGTGCTGAGGTAGAAAACTTTGCTCAGAAACCTTTGTTAAAGCCGCTCTTTGCCGGTGCGGTAGATACCGTAGGCGGTGTAATTCTGGAGAATATCCTGAAAGCCACCCAGCCTATGGGAGTCGTAAGCTGCTGTGGCAATGCGGCCTCTCCTAAACTAGAGCTGACCGTCTTTCCTTTTATCCTGCGAGGCATCAGTTTGATAGGTATAGACTCTCAAAACTATCCCATGCCTTATCGTACAGAGGTATGGAACAAATTAGCGGAAGACTGGAAGCCCTCCCATCTCTCAGATACCTATACAGAGATTGGCCTTGAGGACCTACAGACTAAGATTGAGCAGATGCTAGCGGCAAAGCTGAAAGGCAGAACCATCGTAAAGTTAATATAAACATATCCACCATCTCAAAGAGACAGCAGGCAGTATGCTTTTACAGGCTACTGCTTGCGACTTTTTGGGGGCCAGCTCAGGCCTGCCATTCCCGGGGCTTATTTCCTCATATTCCGAAAATATCTTTTATCTTAGTACCTATCCGTATAGTTGGGTCTGTCATCATATACGTTTAGGCAGTATCAATCTTTATCAGAACAAGTAAAGCCAGACTGAAGAGTAGCAGCAGCTAGTAATCTTTTTTTAAGCAGCCCAAACACTGGAGGTGAATATCGCTTGGCGTTTTGAGTGAAAGCATTTAGTGAATTGAACATAAAGGGATACAATTTGAATAGCTGCCTGGTTTCATCAATGTCTTAGGCAAAAGCCATATTAAATATACAGTTTAATAACAGTACTCAACTCACAGAATATGCTGGAAAATTACAGTGTCAACGTAAAAATCAAGCTGGCTGGTCTCTGGACCTCACTTATGTTTCTTTATATCTACGGAGATTATTTTGAACTCTACACACCTAATAAGGTAGAGTATATGCTCAATGCGGATGTCATCTTAAACAGCCCTGCTAAACTTTTTGCGGCTTCATTCATACTTGCGCTTCCGGCACTAATGATAAGCCTCTCTCTTACACTGCGCCCCAAAATAAATAAGCTTCTCAATATAGTAGTAGCAGGTTTGCTTACTATTGTGGTGGGGTTGGTGATCAGCACTTCCCTGACACCCTGGTATGCCTTTTATTTCTTCTATGGTGTGCTTGAAATAGGAATTACAGTTTGGATAATTGTAACTGCACTTAAATGGCCCAAAGTAAGGCTTTAAGTTTCCACATGTACAGAAAGCCTTAGCTGATTTAGTATAAAGCTGATATGCACCTCAAGCTATCATGAGGAGCTTGGGTGAGTACATAAGCAAAAAGACATTATAGGTGATTATATTCCGCAAGATAACAGTGACTGGCTGTACGATAGACAATAAATAAACATGTAATCCGCATACGTTTGTATTACTCATAGCGTAAGCTGGATAACTGCTTAAAAACACAGCCTGCTTAGTCATACACGAAGCTGGTTTTATAAAACATAAGCAGAGATTGTGAAATTCTTAGTATTGCTGCTATACTTGTCCCATACAGAGCAGCCTAAATAAACTTTTCATTACTGAAAACTAAACTAATGAGCGGAAAGCGAATATTTTTTACCGGAGGATCAGGCAAAGCGGGCAGGCATGTAGTACCCTACCTCCTGGAGCAGGGGCATAGAGTCATGAATGTAGACCTTAAGCCTCTGGACCACCCGGGGGTAGATAACCTGATTGCCGATATCACAGACTCCGGGCAGATGTTTAATGCGATGAGCTCCTATGCGGGGCTGGATGAGCTGGAAGGCGGAAATGGCGTGCCTCACTTTGATGCGGTGGTGCACTTTGCCGCCGTACCCAGAATCCTTATAAATCCGGATAACAAAACCTTTAGCGTTAATACCATAGGTACCTACAATGTGATAGAAGCAGCCGTAAAGCTCGGAATCAAAAAGATAATTATTGCTTCTTCGGAGACCACCTATGGTATCTGCTTTTCTGATGGGCAGACCAATCCTGATGTGCTGCCTCTGGAAGAGGATTATGATGTTAACCCTATGGATAGCTACGGCTTGTCCAAAGTGCTTAATGAGAAAACAGCTCGTGCTTTCCAGCGCCGCTCCGGCTACGATATCTACGCCCTGCGCATAGGTAATGTGATAGAGCCGCATGAGTATGCCGAGCTCTTCCCCGACTACCTCAAACACCCTGAAGTACGCCGAAGAAATGCTTTCTGCTATATAGACGCCCGCGACCTGGGGCAGATCGTAGACTTGTGTATCCAGAAGGATGGGCTGGGCTATCAGGTGTTTAATGCCGGCAACGACCACAACGGAGCCATTATCCCCAGCAAAGAACTGGCAGAAAGGTTCTTCCCCGGCGTGCCCCTCAGCCGTGAGCTGGAAGAGCATGAGGCCCTGTACTCCAACCGTAAAATCCGAGAGGTGCTGGGCTTCAAAGAGCAGCACAACTGGCGCAAGTATGTTCAGCCAGACTAAGGTCTTAACGGAAAAGGCTTGTTAAGCATATCGGTATAGCACTGCTCAGATTTGTACTGTGTTCATATTTATGAAACGTACTTTTTACCATTTGGTAAAACTGAGCTACCGGCCTTTTTTTATCTTATGGCAATGAAAGAACTCATAGACTATGTGCTGCTTTTCGGGAACCTGAACTCTCGCCAGATTGCTCTGCTGGAACAGCAGGCGGAAGAGCTGCTCCTTCATAAAAACGAATACTTTTCCGAAGCAGGTAAAATACCCCGGCAGGTGGGCTTTATTGTAGAGGGCGTTATCCGTGGATGCTACTACAACAGGCAGGGAGAGGAAATTACCCGTTGCCTGATCAGTGAACATAGCCTGGTGGTAGATTACATACATTTTGAGGCCAGGACCGCCGCCTCAGAGTACCTGCAAGCCTGTACAGATTGCCGCCTTATAGTATTCTCCCGGCAAAAGTGGGAGGAGCTGTCTTATACCATCCTTGGCTGGGAAAATATACAGAACAAGATGGTGCAGAAGTGCCTCTACCAGAAATCCAGAAAAAGCCCGGTTATTTCGCAGGATGCTACTACCCGCTATCTGGAATTTATAGAACATTATCCCGGCCTTATCAATCGTATTCCTTTGGCCTATATTGCCTCCTATCTGGGCATGACCCAGCAGTCCCTGAGTAGGATAAGAAAAAACATTCGCTAAGTAGCTATTTACCATATGTTAAAGGAGTCCATTCTTTTGTGATGTTCTTTTGTACAGCACACTAAAAACAGTATAAGGATGGAAACTACAAAGAACACAAGAGCGGAAGCTCATCTGAAGCATGACGCCAAAACAGCATTAGTCAGTGGGGCTAACAAAGGGATAGGGCTTGAAACCGTCCGGCAGTTATTACAAAAAGGCATATATGTATTTATGGGAAGCCGGGACATCCGGCAAGGACAGCAGGCCTTAGAGCGCTTGCGGGCAGAGGGACTCAAGGAAGCAGAAGTGCTGGTGCTGGATGTCAATGATACCAGATCTGTAGAAGCCGCTCTGGCGTATATAGCTGGCAAAACTACGCATCTGGATATTCTCATCAACAATGCGGGTATACATGGAGGTATGCCCTATACCGCTCTGGAGGCCAGTACCGAACAGTTTAGCGCGGTTCTGGAAACCAACCTCTTAGGCGTAGTAAGGCTTACGCAGGCTGCCCTGAAGTTGATGAAGCCATCTCCCGCACCCAGAATCGTAAATGTAAGTAGCAGTGTCGGGTCTTTAAGTCTGCAATCTACGCCCGACTGGCCCGCCTATCATCAGGCAAAATACGCCGTATATGCTTCCTCTAAAGCAGCCCTGAATATGTACACTATCCACCTGGCTTATGAGTTAAGAGATAGTGCCTTTAAGGTGAATGCGGTATGCCCCGGCTATACCAAAACGGATTTTACCGGTCATCAGGGAGGAGAAGTAGAAGTAGCGGGTAGGCGTATTCTAAAATATGCGCTCATAGATAGAGAGGGACCCAGCGGAAAGTTCTTCAGCGAAGAGACTAATCCTGAAACTGAAGAAATACCCTGGTAGCTTAAGCAAAAGACTGATAGCAGATGCCTCCCCTGAGCAGCATAGAAAAAACTTATCAGGAAAAAGTATATAAATGAGTCTGCTATGAAACAGCTTCTCCTAAAGGGTGAAGTCACAAGCGCATGCACTAGGGGAAGAGTGTATGCTGCTATATTTTCGCAAATCCTCCTTATTTGTTATATTATACTTAAGCGTAAAAAGTGTGGTAAAATGTTAAGCATTTGAGAGGTATTGGATTTGCCGGTCAGGGACAGGCGTCCTATAAAGATAACAGAAAGCATCTGAACCATAGAACTAAGGTGGAGGACAATTCTTATGCGTAGCCCCAACTTAAACGAGAGATTTCTGCTGACTATGAGGAGCTTAAAGCCTTTGGTGAAATCAGGGATAAGCAAAGAAGAAGAGATCAGCTGATCCGCTGGAGAATCTTTACCTTATGTCTGCTCCGGTAATTGTATGGTCTGTATTCTTGAGTTAGAAATATTTTCAGCCTCTATATATTGTTCGGCAAGGCTTAAACTTTGCTAAGTATCCATACATAGAACTTATGGATGAGTATTTTCGCATAATATATTATTGCTAACTGTTAGCTTCATGAGTTGAGCATATGTTTATTATTATCCTCATACTATCTTCATTCCTTAGTCTAAGTTCTTTAGAAAAGAATGAATTTCTTGAGGATTCAACAGTTATCAACAGAATTGAAAAAATTGAAGAGGCATTAAAAAAGAACCAAAAGGATGTTTGGGATAAACTTAATGCTGTCTCTGGAATAGTTTCGGGTATTGTGGTGGCTCTAATAGGTATTTACGCTACAAATGCGCTTAACAGAAGCCAGAAGAGACGGGAAGATTTACGGAAGGATCAGCAGTTATCAATCAGCCAGGCTGATACTTTGGAAAAGTTCTTACCTCATTTAATGTCTGATGACCCACGTCTGCGTGAATCTTCATTGTTAATAATATCTACCTTACTTGGTGACGAGCTTGCGACAGAGCTGGCGGGTAAACTAGGAGGTGAAGGATCTGCTACTGCCCTCTCGATAATCGCCTCAAAATCTACCGAAAAATCTAAGGATTCAATAGAAGTTGCATTAGGAAGTGTTTTCAATCAACTAGAAAACTATGTGGTGAGAATTGGTATGCATGAACCTGATTTTATAGGAAATGGGTTTATTTTTGGTGAAGAAGGCCTAGTAGTGACCGCTGCTCATGTAGCTAATGGTCTAACTTCAGGCTTTTACGTAGCTAATAATAGTAGAGGTAAAATGCATGGTAAAATTGTTTATGTATCTGAAGATTTGGACATAGCATTTATCAAAATACAAGAAGTTTCAGGTATAGCGGGAATATCTGCTAAAGCATCCTTACCAAAAATCGGAAGTAAGATATTTACCTTATGGCATTCTCCTAATGCAGGTTTAAGAGGTGAGGTGAGTACCGTAATTTCTACTTCAGCTAAAGGATTGAGTACAGAACCTGAAATTGCAGTATCAAATGTAGGCAGCCCGGGCATTAGTGGAGCACCAGTGATAGATTCTACGGGAAAGCTAGTTGGATTTGTGCATGCAAGTTCAACCGGACATAACCCCATGACTTTCCTTGTTCCGGCAAATGCAGTGGTAAAAGCTATTGAACAATTTAAAAATGAAGGCTAACAAATGCTAATACAAATATGCACACTGCGTTTGTTGAAAGAGGCATTAGAATATCAAAGCTCTGCTATTGACTTTGAGTAAAAATTCAATACTTAAAAGCTGACCAAAGCTAAATATTATAGAAGGCTTCGGTTATGCGGTGGATGAAAAGCTGAAAGCGGACATTAGTAGAATGACTCCCATGTTTAGCCAGGGCTACTCATAAACTGCGGAAGAAAGCAGACTACTGATTGGTATCTACTGTTATTCCTCAGGGAAGAAAAATTCCTCTCTTCTTTCGCCTTTTGTATTGTGAGTTTACTTCATGGCGATGTATTGGTATGGTATTTTGTATTGATACAATAGAGGGGCTTCCACATGAGGTGACCGGCAAAATATCCCTAAAAGCCCGCTAGCCACTTTAGTATAGATGGGGAAATCTGCGTATCTTTTCTTAAAAGAACAGCATGAAACACCCCCATTCCCATCAGGACGCCCTTATTCTTAAAAGTGGTGAAGGCAGAGAGTACATTTGCGGAAACATGACAGCCATTTTTAAAGCGGACGAAAACGAGACCGATGCCCGCTATAGTATTTCTGAGTGGTGGATGCAGCCCCATAGCGATGGACCGGGCGCACACCTGCACGAAACGCATGATGAGGTTTTCTATGTGCTGGAAGGTAGCCCCTCCATACTTGTAGGAGAGGAGTGGGTAGAAACGGAAAAGGGTAGCATGATCAGGATACCCGCCAATACCCTGCACGATTTTGCTAACCGAAAAGCGGAACGCTGCGGACTGCTCAACTTCTTTATTCCCGGTGGCTTTGAGCGCAATATGCCTGCCATCGTAAAATGGTTTGAAGAGAATCCCTAGGCTTTAGGTATTATCCCCTGCGCTCCCATGTGGCTATGCCGGGGAGGGCAGGGGATCAGACAAGCCCAAGGCTAGACTTTGCTTCTTACCGTAATGCCCATCCCCTCCAGCAGCTGATCGTTTTCTTCCAGCGCCAGGCGCGCCACCTTACGAAAACGTCTGGTCCACTCTTCCAACTCTTTAAAAGCAATGTTGCGCGCCTGCGTAGCCAGCTGCGCCTCACCCTGCGAGCTTTTGAAGTTTCGGCGGCTGTCGGCTACCGCCTCCTGCATCGCCTGTGCCTGCGCCAGCTCCTCGGCACTTACTGCCATAGCCTCATAGACTTGGGGTAGCTGTAGCAGCTCCGTATAGAAGTAACGCGACTGCTCCATCCAGGCCGCCATATTACGCTTGCGGGGCACCTCCAGTTGCAGGCGCTTTTGCAGGCCACTCTCATTGCGGCAGGCCAGCTTGGCCAGCTGATAATGATAGCTGTACAAATCCCAGGCCTCTGCCTGATCTTTCTTGTACTGGTCTGAAGCTCCCAGCTGCTTACCGTACTTAGAGGTTTTGTCGGACTGAAGCGCAACCGCCCTGTCCAGTAGCTTCTGAGCATTTCGGATGTCCTTCTCCGAATAGCGGTACTTAGCTACCTCCTGTAGTACCAGGGGCTGATGAAGCGCGCCCTGAATCAACAGCCTCGCATCTTCCAGAATCTGCGCGATTCCCTTTTTTGATTTAATCATATTTTAGAATTAAAATGAAGCCGTTAAAGTCATAAATAACTAGGTATTTATCTTAAATTTTGCTGAGTAAATATTACATGATTTAGAAAATACTCAAGTATTAAATTGGGTTAACCGCTGAGAGAGTTGTCGGACTGCCTGTATAGTGCTTTTTAAGGACTGCGACGCTTGTCGGAATAGCAGAAAGGCGCTGCGAAGGCGTTCCGCACCTTATCGGAATGGGCAAACACCGCTGTTTGTGCATGCCGACGCTTGTCGGAGAGGGCAAACAGCGCTTTTGATGTACTAAGCATGTAATCGGAAAGGACAAAATGCAACGTTTGTCCTGTCCGCAAGTAATCGGAAAGGTGCAAATCGGAGGTTTTGCCGCTAAAAATGAAGGTGACAGCCTGAAATTACACCCTTCTTACAGGCCGAAAAAGGGCGGTATGTAAAAAAACGCCCTCAGCTGAAAATGACATATTGACAATATATAAGTGTTTTGCGAAAAAAAATGTATATTCATGCACGCAACCTACATAAACCCCCGTGAAGAATCATGAGTAGTTATGAAACAGCACATATATCTAGATGAGAAAGATGTTCAGCCTATGAGTTAAGAAGTGTAGACTACTTTTTGGGAAAGTGAGGGGGGAGGTTATGAGTTGTGTTTATTTAGATGTTGTGCGTCATTTAAGATAGAATTAACTGATTACTACAAAAGGTTTTAACCAATCTTTAATTTAATTCAAATCGCAACAGTTTGTGAGGAGATAATTGGGATATTAAAAAGAAACTTCTATGATTACATCTAATATACTTCAGCGTGTTTTTTTTGTTAAGTACGAAAAATATAAAGGAACAGCATTTACTTATGAAAGAGATAAAACTCAATACCTAGTATCTGTGTCCCATACTTTTCCTTATTTAAATAATGAGCAGGAAATAACATACTCTATCTTTCAAAATAATAAATGGACAGAATTAAAAGGAACGATATATAAACATCCTTCTCCAAATGCGGATGTAGTAATGATTAGTCTTTCGTCTTATATTTCACCTTTACATCCAATAGAATATAGTGTTAAAGGTTTATCCTTATCCGGTGATGCTTATTTTCTTGGATTTCCATATGGGAAATATATGGAGGACTATAATAATCTCAATAATGGATACCCACTTCCATTTGTTAAAAGAGCTTTAATCTCAACACTTGATGTTAAAAAGGAAGATATTCCTGTAATTTATTTAGATGGAATGAATAATCCAGGATTTTCAGGAGGACCTTGTGTTTTTAAAAAGCCAAACTCAAATGATTTGGTTGTTTTTGGTGTCATAAAAGGTTATATGCCCAATATAGTTAAAGTTAATTCGCCATTTGGGGAATTTGAGTATACTGAAAACTCTGGCATCATAGAAGTTCATTCAATCAATTTACTTAACGGAATAAAAGTTAAGTAAATTTCTTCCGATGATGCACTAATAAATTAAAAACGAACGCACAACATTGTGTATAAAATATGCCTGGTTGATGTGCAGAAGTCAAATGCAGTGCTTCTAAGTCCCGCACTTTTTATTATTTTTAAAGGCGTGCGGGGGTCGGTGTAGGTGGATAGTGAAGCACTTCTAAACCCGGTACATTTTATACACTAACCGTTCCAGCCATATGGAAAATACAGACTTCGAAATTTTTCAATATCCAATTTATTGGTTCGGAAATTCAGAAAGAATAAAATCTCCGCTGACCTTATAAAGGACAAAATGCAGCGTTTGTCCTGTCCGCAAGTAATCGGAAAGGTGCAAATCGGAGAATTTGCCGTAAAAGATGAAGGCGGCAGCCTGAAATTACACCCTTCTTACAGGCCGAAAAAGGGCAGTATGCAAAAAAACGCCTTCAGCTGAAAATGACATATTGACAATATATAAGTGTTTTGCGAAAAAAAGTGTATATTCATGCACGCAACATACATATACCCCCGTGAAGAATCATGAGTAGTTATGAAACATCACACATATATCTAGTTGGGAAAGATGTTCAGCCTATGAGTTAAGAAGTGTAGACTACTTTTTGGGAAAGTGAGGGGGGAGGTTATGAGTTGTGTTTATTTAGATGTTGTAGAGCATTTAAAAATCAACAATGAAATACACGATTCTGCTGTTATTTATGACTTTACTCCTATGGAGTTGCACATCGGACAACTTCTATGAGACAGAACGATATTTTGAAACTGACAAAGAATCGTATGAAGTTGGCGATGAATTTAAACTGACCGTTTTTATCGTTCCTGAAAAAGAAGAAAAACAAATCCGACTGTATGACAACTACAAGAATTTACAAATATCATTCGCGTTAATGAATAGTGAGAAAGGAATTCATAATGGTAGTTGGACTAAACGCTCAAATAAATTTTTAAATGACACATCAATAACAGAATTGAAAATCACAAAAGAAGATCCATTCGAGAAGACCTTCACAGGTAGAATTTCAGAAGCGGACACCGAAATTGTCATTGAAATTCCTGAATTGAATTTTAGAGATGGACTTCCAAAATCTGACTTCGACAACAATACAAGAGTCAGAATTCATGGGCGCTGCGACCCTATTGACCCTGAAATGGGAGCTTCCCTTGAAGAGTTCATAGAAGTTAAAGACATTAAAATAGAAACAGAATAAAAACGCTCTACAACATCGGCTATAGCAAATGCGGGCTGACTGCTTAAAAATGAATAAATTACAACAAAATAACATTCGGTCTGGCGGACAAGAAAGCGGTTTCAAAATCCCGCACTTGCCATAGCCAGGGCCGTTATGCTTAACTGAATATGACAAATAGAATAGTACTTTCTTCGGATCATGTAGACAGCCATGGTGATGTCATGACCAAAGCGGCTCTTGAATCAGTAGCAAAAATCATTAATGGTGATAGAAAGGTGCGTTGTACAGTTGATCATAAAAGAGATCTTCCCTCATGGGGTAAACTTATAAATGCAAGAGTTGAAGAGATTGATGGACATTACTATCTGACTGCTGAACAAATTGAATATGATATTTATGAGGATGTAGATTGGAACAAGGACTTGATTAAAGCAAGTTGCTCTCATAATGAACAACCTTTTAATGACCCTGACTTTGACATCCCTGCTTCACTTGAACTTAGTGCTGATCCACAGAATTTTAGAAACTACTCTGAATTTAGAAATTATTTCAACTTTATAAAAAGCAGTGATGTAGATATTAAAACCCAAGAATTTGGAAGAAAAGCTTTAATAAATGATCCTGAAGTTGTTTTACGAATAGCGGAGTATTACTTCATTTATAAGCTTTTAAAGCCAACTATTGACAAAACTACCAAAAAAATAAGCGATAAAATATCAGATAATCTAACTGAAGATACAGTCAAGCTCTATGACTTTATTAAAAAGTCTATTAAGAAGTTCATGTTAAAGGCCATCCCTAAAAATAGGCCTATCAATTATGTGATTAAATTACCAGGAAATCCTGAAATAGAACTCTTTGCAAATATAACTGATGCAGAAAAACTTATTGGTGCTCTTAAACCCAGTAAATTGAAGAAAGTAAGAGATGAAATTGACCAAATCAGTGAAAATGTTCTATTTGAAAAAATTCAATTCACATTAACCGAAAAAGGAAAGTGGAAATTTAACTTTCTTCAAACTGACAAGGGTGAAACAATAGGAAGAAAGACTTCATTTAAAAAAAGGGATCATCTTCTTGAACTGGTTAAAAAGAAAGAGAAAAATAAGCATAACAATGCATAAAAGCCATAGTCTCACAAAGTCCACCACATCCCAAACTACAGCTCTTATGCGGAGCGTTCGCATATTACATAGCCCGGTTAAGCCTACACATGCAAAAATTTAGCGAAACAGAGCGGAGGAGGTGGCTTTATATAATCTGATCTAGGTATATATTCAGTAAAAATGTTAGCTTAGTACTAGTGTTTGTTTGGGTGTTAGACGCAAGTTGCACAAAACATAGTATTATGGAAGTATTAGATAAGGTTTTAAGTGTTGACCCGAATTATATTATAATTGGGTTATTAGCTTTTTTCTTTACGTTAGAACAAATATTGGACAACCCTTTTTCTTTTAAAAAAAGAGGAGCGCATTTATTCCAAAACATTCTTTTTCAAATTGTATTCTTCGCTATTAATTTATTTTTTATTTCAGTTTTAATCTATTGTATTGAGTGGCTGAATTCTAAAGAAATTGGCCTCTTATTTTTGATTGAGCTTCCGTTTTGGGCAAAACTGATATTGAGTGTGGTACTTTTTGATTTTACTACATATTGGTTACACAGGGCATCACATAAGGTTCCACTTCTATGGAGATTACATAGAGTACACCATAGTGATACAACAATGGACTCTTCAACAACTTTTAGATTTCATCCTATAGAACTTGCTATTGTATATCAAGCCGGAAATATAGTTGCGGCTGCAATATTTGGTTTAGATGTCACTTCTTTAGCCCTGTATTATTTCATTGTTTATATCTTCTTCTTTTTAGAGCACTCAAACCTAAATTATCCTAACTGGTTAAATAACACATTAGGACTTGTGTTTGTAATGCCTGACCATCACAGAGTTCATCATCATCTAGAACAATTCTATACCGATTCAAATTTTGCAGATATTCTTATCATTTGGGATAGACTCTTTGGTACATTCAAGCTCATTCCTGTTAATCAAATGCATTATGGACTAATTGAATTTGAAGGAGAAAAAAGACAGTCTTTTATTTATCTGATGAAAAGTCCATTTCTTAACGTTAAGAGAATAGAAACTGATAAATCAAAAGCCGAAATAAAAGAAATCAGCACCTAAGGATGTATATAAAAGCATAGCCGCTTATCGGCAGGCTAGGCTTCATATACCAGGCCTTAGCAACTATAAAAGCATGAAGGTGAAGTACTGCTTAATTATCCTGATCTTAACTGCAATATGTAATAGTCTTTTTGCTCAGAATCAGGAAATACAAGTTGGTTTCGGATTACATCATATAAACTATAATGAAAACGCTTACTTCAACGACTCTATAACATTTAAAGGTAATGCTATTGCCAACCCCGGCCTTTGTTTGACAATGAGGTATCAGCAGCAAATTAGTTATCGACTGGATGTACAAGTTGGCCTTGTTTTGATGAAGTCATTGTATGGATATGGTGCTGGTTACTTTGTACCGGAAGTAAATACATATATGTTAAGAAGTGGTTACACCTCAAATCTCAATGTGATATTTCCCTTTGACCTGAAGCTAAACCTGAGCAAAAATTTTTACATCAAAGCAGGTTTGCCACTTTCTATAAATTTTGAGACTAAAAGGAGGGCTAATTATTCTATTAATGAATGGGATGATAAACCATATCTTTATGAAATATTTGATCAGCAAAAAGATAGTTACAAGAGGATCATATTTAATTATGGTATAGGCGGTGGTGTCAACATCTGGAGATTAAACTTAGAACTTTACCTGCAAAACTCTTTAAGTTCAATTAGTAAAGAAGTAGTTTTTGGTAATGATGCTGCGGGTCTTTACAATGGTATTGAAACTGTACTAGTAACAGCTTCATACCGATTGAAAGCCCAAAAAGACTAATACATGGGTTAAGCCTGTTCAGTCTGGCAGCAGAGCCTGAGCCAGCATCTGTACTGTTCTTTGTAGTGCATTCTCCACATCAAGCATCTTATTAGAATTCTTAGGCTAAGGCCGCAAACCGGATTATGAGATCTGAAGGTAAAGTGGCGCATAGTAAATATCATGTACTTTAACGGACCTTAGTTAAAACTTAGAATGAGCACCGAAAGAAGCAGTTTGAAATTAGTAATCTTGTCAGGCATTTTGGGGTCCTGAACACAGTGCTAGTGTCAAATTGTTCCTTTGATGTAGCTATATATTCAGTATAATGTTAGCTTAGTACTAGTGTTTATTTGGATGTTAGCAACTGTAAAAAATGAAATTAATATTGTCTGTAATTCTAATTAGTATATTCGCTGGGCTTGCCATACTTCATTTCTATTGGGCAGGTGGTGGGCAATTTGGATTTAATAACGTATTACCAGCAAATGAAGAAGGGGTTCCAGTACTTAGCCCAACAAAAACTGATAGTATACTAGTAGGAACATTATTGTTGTCATGTGGACTCTTCTATGTATTTTCATTGAACTCACTTAGAAGTAAATTTTTTATTTCTTTAAGGAATATTGGACTTTGGGTTATTCCTATGGTTTTTGTTTTGAGAGCTTTGGGAGATTTTAAATATGTTGGCTTTTTTAAACAAATTAGATCAACTGAATTTGCTAGTTTAGATACAATATTTTACTCGCCCCTATGTATGTTAGTAGCTCTCATCGGATTTATCTTATTAAAGATAAAAGGTGCTAACAAGCCCTATAATCAATACTAGTTTTGACATTTAATCCAAAGCTATACTAAAGTAATGCCGCCCTATCTTTTGATTTGGCTTAGAATAGGAAAAGATAAAATGTTTTGGTTAAGTGCTTTCTCAGGAATTACCTGATGAGGTAATCCCGCACTACACATACACTAGAGCATACGTATCACATAGTATAGCAAACCCTACACATGATAAGAATTACTGAGCACAGAGCGCATGATGTAGTAGCTTTACAAGAGCTGTTTTTAAGAATACGGCGCAGTACTTTTGTATGGGCTGAGTTGTCAAAATTTGAACTATCGGATTTTGATAAAGAAACGGAAGGCGAATACATTTTGGTAGCTAGGATGGATGAAAAGCCCATCGGCTTTATTGCTGTGTGGGTGGCTGATCGTTTTATCCATCATCTGTATGTGGATGAAGCGTATCAAAACCAGCAGATAGGTACGCAATTGTTAAATGCAATAATTAGTAAGTTTGGGCTTCCTCTTCGCTTAAAGTGCGAGGAGAAAAATACCAAAGCTATCAACTTTTACCAGCGCAAAGGCTTTGTGGAAATAGAGAAAGGGCAGTCTCAGAGCGGCCTTTATATTCTCTTTGAACTTCGTTAAGCTTAGCTCACATTCAGCAGGGCTAGTGTCAAATTGTTCCTTTGACGTAGGTATATATTTGGTAAAGTATTAGCTTGGTACTTGTGTTATTTAGTTGTTGTACTATAAAACGACATTCTTGAAAACAAAGAAAATGAGCCAATCTGAACTTATCGTTTTAAACTTTACGGAAATTAGGAGAAGAAGTATCAAACTTTGGAAAGGGCTTCCTGAACGCTATTACGACTGGAAACCTGATGAAAATGCAATGACGGCCATAGAAATGATCAGGCACGTTTTAGAGGCTGACTATGGATGGAATATCATAATACATAACGGAAGCCTGGCCAATTATAATACGCCCTGGAATAATCGCCCATTCATTAGCCTTACTGACGAGCTTGAATTTGCCGAACCCTATAGAAATACATTTTTAAAAAGTGTTCGGGAGTTTTCTGATCGGGAACTAAACGAAACTCACATCGTACATCCTGGAAACGGTGAAAAAAAGCTTTTGGGCAAATACTTATTACGGATAGGATATCACGAATCTGTACACGCAGGACAGTTTATCTCATATCTAAGAGCCATGAAAATTGATAGACCAGTTATATGGGACTGACAAACAAAGCATCCTATAATTGTAAATGAGTATAAAATACAGGACTAAGAGCCGTTTGTATCAGTTCTAGAGTTTAGATAGGCTTTGTATCGGGGGTATGTTCGTAGCATTTGAAATGCCCTATGATTCATACCCAGGCTATTTGCATATCATACAGGTAGAGTAAACCTAAACATGCTAAAAATTACCAAGTGCAGAGCCTATGATGTGGTGGCTTTACAAGATTTGATCTAGGTAAATATTCGGTAAAATGTTAGCTTGGTACTTGTGTTAATTTGGATGTTATAGCCAATTAAAATAGAATGGAAATCTTCAAATATCTAATCTTGTTCCAAATTATCTTTAATAGCGCACCAATATTTGGACAATCAAAGATTGCTGAACATTTTGAATCTGAGAATTTTGACTGTGCGATTTTTCCTAAGGAATACAACGATTTCATTGATGAGGAAAGATTTACTCCAACTCGAGCAGAGATAGAGTTGGCAGAAGAGACATTGCAAAGTAATCTAAAGAAAATTAATAGGAATTTGGTCAATCAAGATGGTACAAAATATAATCCGATTATTCATCAGAACTTAAAAAAGTATAAAAGGCAATACTTTGGATATCTTGACGAAGATGGAAATAGAATTCTTTTGATCAATGCATTTTGGGGTGAAGATGAAAGTTCTGATGATTGGTTACGTGAAAGGGTGTTAGTTTTTGATGGAGGTAGTTATTATTGGAGTATTAGATATAATATTGATAAACACAAATTATTTGGATTGCAGGTAAATGGGAATGCATAAAACTGGCTATAACACTGTTCAACCCCAAGCCTAGCAATGATGAACATGTTCTTTAGTTGCTCCAAGCACGAAAATTGATAATTGGAAAGATAAACGCAAAAATGTCCTGGCCAGCTATTCGCACAGGCCGTTAAGTTTAATTTGAAAACACCATAGAACTGATAATACAATCCATGTTAAAGTGAATATATTCTCTTATCATTTAGTTGAACTTCCCTTTTTAGATGCTGCAAAAAGAATATTCTCTAATCCCATTTCTGAAAACACGAAAGGGCTGATTTATTCGGAATACATGACAGCGATGACCCTAGGGGCTCCTATCTTTTCTACTTCAAGAATTTTAATAGGGCAAGTAGCCGTATTTATGCAGTGGGAAAATGAAATTGCCCTTGAAAGTTATTTAGAACAAGCCAGCTTTGGAAGAACGCTGGCTAAAGGCTGGCATGTGCGTTTATCTTTTATACGTGAGTGGGGTAAATTTAGCGGCATCAAAATACCAAACCATAGAGACAGATTGGACAGCACAGACTCTCCAGTGGTTGCTGTAACCTTAGCACGGATGAAGCCTTTTGCAGTCCCTAGATTTATCTATTGGGGACGGCCAGTAGAAAAACTTGTAAGAGACCATTCAGGGACTACACTTGCATTAGCGTCAATTAAGTTCCCAAATACAGTTTCAACTTTTTCAGTTTGGAAAACAGAAAAGGAAATGACCGATATGGTTCATGGACATAGTATTATTGAGAAACCGAAAAGACATTCGGATGCCATGAAAGAACGAGAAAGGAAAGATTTTCATTTTGAGTTCACGACATTAAGGTTTAAACCTATTGCGGAATTTGGTAGTTGGAAAGGACAGACAAATTTTATTCCCAATACCAAAAGGATTTAATTACAAATGGGAATAGCCTATAGAAAACAGAATTTACTGGATTGGATTACTCAGCAATGGGTCATTCTTTTTGGAAAGAAGATAAATAATACAGACCACAAATGGCTTGTGGGGCCTTTTGGAGGTACTAACGGTATTGGTATCAGGTTTATCAGGCATCTGGCAGAAAAAGAACATTTGATTATTGACAATGAAAGAAAGAATAAGGGATTAATTCAGTCTATTGAACAGTTAAATCTATCAAAAGATGAACTTAACACTCTGTCTTCTGATGTAGTTGAATTTTATCAGAGCACGGCCAATTACGAACTTAAGCTAAAAGTAAAATGGAATCCATTCTTTAAAATATTTGGTGTTTTACTTAATCTCATTTTTAGCAGGAGAATAGAACAATTAAATGTTCCTATCAAAAGCATAGCAAGTTCTGAGGCGTTGACAAATGATATAATCCACCTTATTAATCCTACTACAAAAGAAGTTAATAGGATAGTTTGGTTAAGAGCATTTCAAACTACAGGACAGGTGGTATATTCAGGTGTTTACGAGACTTGCACTATTCCTTCCGGTAAAACTTGTATAAAAGCAATTTTTCCATTGCCCTATGGAAATGCAACTGTTATTTTATCTCCTAAAGTTGGTCAAGATGGCGGACTTATTTTAGAATCAGCCGGAAAACAAATTGGTGATAGCGGATTCTATTTTTTGCTAAAGGACTCAAATGGTCAGTTATGGGCTAAATACATCAAATCATTTGAAGACAAACTAGTTGTAAGCAGTGAAAATAAAAAAATTAGGGCTACGCAAACTTTAACATTATGGAATTTGAGAGTTTTAAGGTTTTTGTACGAAATAGAAAAAATTACGCCACATACAGAAGTCTGACAAAAGATTGTCATAATATAAAATAGAAGTACAAAGAAGAGCGCCTGGCAAATAGTTTGTATAATACGTCTGGCAGAGCTGTCTTATGCACAAAAGCATGAACTTTCGGTGCAGATCAAGTCTGGCGTCATATATCTGATTGAGGAAACAATGATCCGTACTTTCTTTCTTGTTTTGCCTTTCACCACCAATAGCGTCAACCTATTCTTTTAATGTATGTATTTGTTTGGTAAAATGTTAGCTTGGTACTTTTTATTGTTGGAAGGCATTGAATATCCATCAGATCAAAAATAGATAATCGTTAAAAAGTATATTATGAAGAATTTAATTATAATCCTGTTTATTTTAGCCTCACTACCAGGATTTGCTCAGGATTCTGAGTATCAGGTTTCCTCATATCATACGGAGGGTACAAAAGCCCCAAATACTCATTATTTAGGAGAGGCTTGGCTGAATGCTATTATTCATGATGATACTGAACTGGGTTATAACATTACAAAAGCCACCTTTAAGGCCAACTCAACCCTGGATTGGCATAAACATAGTTCTGCACAAGTCTTAATCATTGTAGATGGAGAAGCATATTATCAGGAAAGAGGAAAAGAACCCGTAGTTCTAAAAGAAGGTGATGTGATTAAATGCGAAAAAGATATAGAACACTGGCATTCCTCTACCAAGCATAGTGATGTAACGTATTTAGCTTTATATGGTGGTGGAGAGCCCACAACCTGGACTGAAGTGCTTACACGAGAATATTATGATGAGGTAGCCGAAAAATTAAAAAACTAATGGGCAGGTATTTAAATTGAAATGGCAAGAGGCATGAATTGATGTGCTTTCCTATATCAGTGCCCCTAAGTAGTTACTGGTAATTGTTTACTGCTAAAGTTTTCTTGGTTTTTTTGCTTAAGTCTAAACTTATTGAAGTCAAATCAGCTAGCACCAAAATGATCCTTTGATGGAGGGATTGGCAGGGCTTAGGTCTGATATTTAAGATTATGTTTATTTTGGTATTGTGCTTTATTACCAAACCATAAACAATGATTAAATTTTTCAGAAAAACCAGACTTAAGTTACTCTCTAAAAATAAAATCAGTAAGTATCTGGCTTATGCCATTGGTGAAATAAGCCTTGTAGTACTGGGAATTTTGATTGCTCTACAAATAAATAATTGGAATCAGAATATACAGTTGCGTAAGGCCGAACTAAAAACACTTAAAAGTTTAAGGGAGTCCATCAAAATTAACCTCGCCGAGCTAGACCTAATCCTTAAGGCTCAAATCCATAGAAATAGAAGCCTGCAAGAAGTTCTTTTTTATGATGTTTCGGAGCTGCCACTCGTTCATCTGGATTCTCTGATCACCACAAATGTTAAAAATCACACATTTGATCCTTCTACCGGTATCTATAATTCCATTATCAATTCTGGCAAAATAGAAATTATTACCAACGATTCTTTAAAAAACAGAATATCAAAGCTTTATGATAGGGTAGCTGATTATCAGGAAAGTGAAGATGAAATAACTGAATACACAAAAAAGCACCTGGAAGTGAATTTCATTAACAATTTGAGTATCAGCCCAAAAGTATTGGCGAAGCTTAGGGTACGTACAGAGGAGGAGAAAGTAACAGATAAAGCACTTTACATTGAAAACTTCAATTCGCAAGCACTTAAGAATATGTATATTTTACTCCTTTACAAGATGAGCGAAGTAATCACAAAAGGTGAGAGCCTGGAGTCTGAGTACCGAGGTTTAATTACTGCACTGGAGAATGAAATCAAGAGCAAAGAATAATTTAAGCACCATATTGTTTATTAGTAAATGGAGGGGCTTGCTTACTCATAGCAGCATCTAAGGTTTGTGGGAGTTTATTTACTGACTTTGGGGAGATGCCTACCCTAGAAAGGTGTTTTGCTAAGTGTTTAGTATATGATTTTGAGCTTACTAGATGGACAAGAATTTAGACAGTACGGCAATGTAATTGTAACTTTAATTTCTGCCGGGCTGCCTGGCCTGATCCTGACTCCTTTGATATCGGGTAAACAGAGATAAAAACAAACTGTTTTGCAGCTCTACCAAGAACTGATACTGTAGCTATGAGCGCTACACAATTGAGTAAATGAGTTTCCTCAGTTTAGGTTTTTTTGTAAGCATTAATACGGCTTTATCTCAGGAGGCTAAGCAATTTTACCAGACTGAGGAGTCATAAAGAGTTGGATAGTATCAAGAGTTCATGTTTATCAGTTGGCTACACCAGAGATGAAACACACAGTGATACTACTTTTACCATTGTTCAGATATTTGAAAGGACTAATATGTGAGAAATTGATAATATTTATCAGTTGATGAAAATTACTCTGGAATGCTGAATAGGCTTATTATAAGCCAATGAGAAGATAATATGTGATTTCTGCCTGACTAAAAAGATACATAATCATGTGTTGTACCCAAGCTGAAATTATTCTTTTAACTATCTGCATACATGGGGAGCAAGTCTCACGTGAATAGTAATCGTCAAATTGTCTGCATGGCTTGTGCATACTCTGGCATATCAGTATATTGAGCAGAGTTAGGGCTATCTACCCGGATGGTAATGATGTCTTAAACCCAAAAACAATATAGTTACACTAAGAAATGAGCCAGACCAAGCGCGTACTCAGACTAGTCATGCCCCTGATAGCTATTGTATGTACCGTGATCTTTGTGCCCTGGCTAATGTTGTGGGTATGGCTCTCACCCCTGCCCGCTACGGTACAGCAAGAAGTGGAGCAGGCCACCAATTATAAACTGGATGGTATGATCGTGTATGTAGACGAAGGCGGTAAAGCTCCGGTCTTGTATGCTTCTGGCTGGAAAGACCGTGATAGTCAAATACCATCCGACCCACATGCTTTCTTTAAGATCGCAAGTATCAGCAAGCTTTATATCGCTGCGGCGGCCTGTAAATTGGTCTATCAGCAAAAGTTATCCTTGGATGATACACTGGACAAACTTTTGCCACAACTAAATGGAAGAATAGCGAATGCTGAGCGCATCACCTTTGGCATGTTGCTTCGGCATAGCAGTGGTATCCCGGATTATCTGGCAGACTCAAATTATCCCTGGGATAGCCCGATCAAAGACAACTGGGAAACTATTAAACTGGTATGGGATAAGCCTGCCAACTTTGAGCCCGGTACCAGCCATAGCTATTCTAACACGAATTATGTACTGATAGGTGAAATTTTAGATCGGATGTTAGGCTATAGTCATCATCAATTCATACGTGAGGAGATATTGTTTACCTTAAATTTAAGCCATACCTATAGCCTGCTTCAAGAGCTTGATCCAAAGCTGGTGAGCAGTGGCTATGTTATTGGCTATGATAAAGATGTTAAACTAAACGACTATGTGAGTCCTGGCGGTTCTATGGTGGCTACTGCAGAAGATGTAGGGATTTTTCTGAGGGCCTTAATTGATGGCAGCCTGTTTAATAAAGAAGAGCAGGCTATTTATTCTTCTGTCTACTATTATGAACATACAGGTTTACTGCCCGGCTACCAAAGTATTGCCAAATACCATCAGGACATAGATACGATAGTTGTACAGTTTGTAAATACAAGTGGGGGAGAAAGCTGGACTATTTCTGAAATAATATACAATCGTATTATAAAAATACTAAGAAGACAAAAAAATGTCTAGGGTAGCCAATGCAAGTAGAGATAAAGTCTTAATCCGCATGCCGATCTACCCTAATAATTACCTTTAAAGCTAAAATTAAGATAGAGCGATAGTTGTTTGTCCCCTATGGTAAAGTAACTATATTGATATAAGAAAGTAAGTATGTTCTTAAGGTAGACCAAATGGCTGCCGTGAGCCAGTATCAAACAAGAGATAAAAGGATTGAATATAGTATCACAACTAGATAAATTTCATTTTCAGTTAAGACAAAATCGTTGGCTATGGTACTTCTCTATTTTTTGTCGTATTACTTTGGCTCTCGGTTTTATTCCTGCTGGTCTCACTAAGATTATGGGTGAACGTTTTGCTAGTGGATTATCTGTAAATCACCCTATGGGGCATTATCTTGAGGCGCTACATCATACTTCTTATTATTACACATTTATTGGTGTAGCTCAAGTACTTGCAGCTATACTTTTATTGATTCCCAGAACGATTACTCTGGGAGCTTTAATATATCTTCCTATTATTCTGAATATCTGTATACTATCGTTTGCCGTTCGTTTTGAGGGATCTCATGTAACGGCACCTTTAATGTTATTGGCGAATCTGTACATTCTCGGCTGGAATTATGACAGGATAAAATTTATATTGCCTTTCAAAAAAAACTCTGATTATCCATTCGTTGAGAAGCCCAAAAAGTATAGTAACAAGTTTCCGATATTATTTTTTACAGGAGTAATAGCAGCGATTGGTCTTTTAATTCTTTATTTCATCTATGGGCATAATGTAATGCCCCGAAATTCGCTGATTGATTGCAAAAAACAGTTTGTGAATACTGAGCATGAACAAGCTGGAATTAAGTTTTGTGAATGTATACATACCGAAGGGCAGTACCTGGAGGAGTGTCTGGATGAATACGATAACAACGCTCCCTAAAAAATATACCTGTACTTCTTACATGCTACACTAGTAAGCCTTTACCAAATACAAAGAGCAGGCTTATAGCTTATGCCAATTTGTTTTGAAGTAAGTGTTTTTCAGGAATGAAATTATAGGCAAATGATGAGGGTATAAACTCAGGGCTGATACAACTTTCCCTAAAATTGACGGTTTTGCATCCTCTGATAGTCTGTTAGCTTAAGCAATTTTTATAAAAAATAGTATATGAGAAAGCTTAAGCTAGAGGTACAACTGTCGGTAAATGGATATGTTGGAGGCGTTAGTGGTGATCTTAACTGGACAGTAAGCCTGTACAATAAATACTGGCGTTTACTCCACGACATTGTTGGCGAATCGGATACCCTCCTGATCGGTAGAAAAATTGCAGAAGAATTTATACCACATTTTGAATCTTTTACCGTTGACCATCTACCCTATTCTTTTGCTCAAAAAATGGTCCACATTCCTAAAGTAACCTTCACCAAACCTCTGAATAAGCCATTTGGAAAAAACATCTCTCATGCCAAAGCCGGTCTGTCAGCAAAGGTCTGCCAGCCGAAGCACCAAAACGGAAAAGATCTATTGGTCTATGAAGGAGCAAGCTTTGTATCTGCACTGATAAGTAGAGGTCATATAGATAAGCTTTTGCTGTTTATTAACCCAGTTTTGATTAGGCATGGTTTGCAGATTTTTGTCCAGGTCAACGAGCAACAGGTGCTAATATTAATCTCTGCCAGGTCCTATAAATGTGGAGTTAGGGTGCTTCACTATAAGATGAGTAGTCAGAGTTAGCAGGTATTACAGCAGCGAAAGAGGATGGCATGCAGTCAGGCTGGTAAAATTGCCTAATCTAAGTTTGCATAAGCATAGAACAGTTATTTTACTTTTAGCTTAAGTGCATTGCCAAAAAGCTAGAAAGTAACTTGGTATTATCAATAATAATTCTGTTTCTTCGGAGTAGAACATCTATTGATTCAGTAAATGACTGAAAAAGAAAAAATGCTTAAAGGGGAGCCATATAACTCCAGAGATGCAGAGCTGATAAAAATGTATCACAAGGCAAGAAAACTATTAAAAGCATATAATATGCTGGATTCTGAGTTAGGGCAGGAGCGTGAAAGAATACTAAGTGAGCTGTTTGGTGTTAAGGGTGAGGGGGTATGGATAGAGGCGCCATTTTTTTGCGACTATGGAGAAAATATATCAATTGGTAGTCATACTTTTGTTAACACAAACTGCATGTTTCTGGATAATAATACCATAACAATAGGAGAAAATGGGCTGATTGCTCCTTATGTGCAGATATACACCGCTAAGCATCCGATAAAAGCCTCTGATAGAATTGTAAAAAACGGTAGTCAATCTTCTTACATAACTTCTGCCCAGGCAGTAAAAATTGGCGATAATGTCTGGATAGGGGGCAATTCCGTGGTATTTCCTGGTGTCACTATTGGGGACAATGTAACAATAGGAGCAGGTAGTATTGTCACTAATGATATTCCCGACAATGTATTGGCTGTAGGAAACCCCTGCAGGGTTGTCAGGGAACTGTAAGAAGTAGTAAGTGGAAAGGAATATATCTGTTAGCAGTAACACTGTATATGCGTCTGGTATAGTAGGCTTATTAACAGATACTAAGTATACTAAAAACCTCAACCTGATAGCGTTTTAGAAAAACTTTATGATTACCTAAATACCAGTGCATGGGGATGACAAATATTAGAGATTATTATGTAAAATTTAGCATATAAAAGCTTAGGCTTTCATCCGTTTAGCTATATCTTTAATAGCTGAAATGTATCGCACAAACCTCAGTTAGAAATTTCAACAATGGTAGGAAAGAAGATTTTAGTTATTAACGGACACCCTGACAAAGAGAGTTATAATTATGGTTTATCGCAGTCTTATATCAAGGGAGCAGAAAATTCAGGGGCAGAAGTGAAAGAGATACAAATCGGAGAGCTGAGCTTTGACCCAAACCTGCAATATGGTTATCGGAAAAGAACCGAGCTGGAACCTGACTTGCTCAATGCACAGCAATTGCTTAATTGGGCCGAGCATATTGTTTGGGTTTATCCGGTATGGTGGGGCTCGGTACCTGCAATTATGAAAGGTTTTTTAGACCGGGTATTATTGCCAGGTTTTGCTTTTAAGAAAAGAGAAGGTTCGCTCTGGTGGGATAAGTTCTTTAACGGTAAGACTTCCCGGCTCATCTGTACAATGGACCAGCCGCCTCTCTATTACCGATTAGTATATGGAGGGCCAAGCCACAATGCTATGAAAAAGTTAACCATGAACTTTATTGGTGTAAGATCAGTCAAAGTCACTGCTATAGGTCCTATTAGGCTATCCAAAGATTCTTTTAGAGAAAAATGGCTTAACAAAGTAGAAAAACTTGGGCAACTGAATAAGTAAGTTTAAGCTTTAAAACTCTACATTTCTTGTAGCACATAACTTATTTATCGCTATGTGACTATTAAAAGCGAGAGAGCAGATCAGGCTAAAGATGAAAATACTAATATTTGGAGCATCAGGCTCAGGTACTACCACTCTGGGCAAAGAACTGGAAAAAAGAAGCAAGTTTGTACATCTGGATGTGGATGACTACTACTGGAAAGTTACCCAGCCTCCGTTTCAGGAAAAAGTAGCCTTAGAGGAGCGAAACCAAAAACTACAGACTGACTTTGAGAAGTGGACGGAAGTAATTGTTAGTGGCTCTCTGGTCAGCTGGGGAAATTACTGGGAAAATGCTTTTGACCTGGCGGTATTCTTGTATCTAAAGCCCGAGATCAGACTAAAAAGATTAGCGCAAAGAGAACACAAAAGGTATGGAGATCAGCTAAATAATAACAGCCAGATCAGGAAAACCTATCAGGCATTTATGGAATGGGCCAGCCACTATGATGATCCCGCTTTTACAGGCAGATCGCTAAGCGTACACAAAAACTGGATTCAGCTCTTAAGCTGTCCTGTATTATATGTAGAGGGGGAAGAGGAGTTGAATACCAAAGTAGTTAACGTTATGAGTGAGATTAAAAAGAGGTTGCCAAATACCCCTTAATCATTGGTAAGCATTTACATGCTATATTTTATCTTCGTCGCAGAATAGCGATATTGCCCGCAAACTAAGTTTCAGATCTTCAATTCAATGCAGGTACAAAATGAGTATTACCAATGGAGTGTGCATAAGCAGCGAAACTTCCAGATTAAACTTATCTCTATTTTTCTTCTCTGTATTCTGCTTATAGGGCTTATACTTTACTTTCTCTATAGACCTTTGATATTACTGTTGCCATTGTTATTGACAGTCGCTATATCTGTACTGGCACCATTTGTAGATGTGCCGGCTATGGTAAAAAAGGGCAGGCTAAAGTATTACTCCCTATTCTTTTTAGCTGAGCAGGAGCACAAGGGGATTATTAAAGTGCACGGAGGTACACTCTTCGACTATTATTTTGTTTTGGATGAAAAGATGAGCCAACGGCAAAGGCTGAGGCTTATTCTGCTGGAATACCTGAAAGGTTTGCACCAACTTGCTCAAGAAGAGAATGAGGAACTTATTGTTGAAGGAAGCAGCTACATCATTAATGAGCGTACAGCAAACAAGCTGGGATTTAAGAGAGCTCCCCTGGATGGCTTACAAATGATCGTTATGGCGTTCAATTATATTAATCTGATATTAGCGGTATCTATGGCAAAGAAGGCATTGCAGTTTCCTAAACTAAACAGAATGAATACCTTTAGAGGTAGACTTAAAGATATAAAAGAAAAAAGTCAATATGTTAAACAGTTGATTGTCAAACTAGAAGGTGAAGCTATGCTGTATTGAACAAAAAATAGTGAGGATATTTAGCTCTTCCTTTTACTTATTCGTAAGCTATAATGCTACTTATTGTTAATCCTAAGTGTAAATACAATGACTGAATTTTGGGAGTTTAGCTTTCAGGATAAACAGACCATGTGGGGCTTTGAAGCTGCGGATGCGGCAATTGATGCGGCTAATTTTTTTCAGCAGAAAGGACTCAAAAAAATACTTATTCCCGGCTTTGGGTATGGTAGAAACGCCAAAGTTTTTACAGACCAAGGAATGGAGGTAAGGGGTATAGAAATTTCACAAACCGCTATTGAGCTTGCCAGAAAACATTATGGCGGTTCTGTAAAAGTGTATCATGGTGGAGTAGGAGAAATGCCATTTGACGATGATATTTATGAGGGCATCTTCTGCTACGCACTAATCCACTTGCTGGACGAAAAAGAAAGAACTAAACTGATTGAGGATTGTTATGCACAGCTTAAAACAGGAGCTTATATGTACTTTGTCGCTATATCTACGGCAGATCCTGCTTATGGGCGTGGAGAGTTAATTAGTAAGAACAGGTACTTGACCAGGCATGGTGTAAAGCTTTACTTTTATGATGACGAGGCTATCAGCCAGGAGTTTGGAAATTATGGTTTGCTGGAAGCCAAAGAAATTAGTGAGCCTGCTCAAGTCCGGGAAGGTAAACCCTCTCAAAAATTCTGGAAGGTCATCTGCAAGAAAGGTTAAGGTAAGCAGTATATACCTAAAATATCTAACGGGTGTATGTAAATATTCTGGATCTTAACTCAGGTTATTGTTTTTAGATCTATCAAGCATTTTATACTATTGTTGCTACACAAAACCATACGTCACGCAACCTAAACACAGTATTTCTACATGAAGTCTTTCATTGTTTTTACCGCATTATTGCTAAGCATTACAAGCCTAATAGGGCAGTCAGCCCAAAAACAAAGAGTCATTGTTCTTACCGACATAGAAGCTGATCCTGATGACACCCAGTCTTTGGTTCGTTTACTGTTGTACGCTAACGAAATTGATATCAAAGGAATTGTAGCGACTACCTCCTGTTGGTTACAAAACTCTATACATCCCAAATCTATAGAACGGGTCATTGAGGCATATGGAGAGGTACAGCCTAACCTTAGCCAGCACCAAAAAGATTATCCTAAGGCCGAAGCACTTCTACCTTTAATTAAGCGAGGTCTCCCTGTCTATGGTATGAAAGGTGTGGGAGAAGGCAAAGATTCAGAAGGCTCAGACTGGATTATCAAAGTGCTGGAAGAGGAAGATGCGCGCCCTCTATGGATCTCCACCTGGGGTGGTGTAAATACCCTTGCTCAGGCTTTATACAAAATTAAAAATACTAAAAGTAAAAAAGAGGCAAGCCGAATGTTTTCTAAACTTAGGGTGTATACTATCTCCGATCAGGATGATAGCGGACTATGGATCAGAAATAACTTCCCTGAACTGTTTTACATCCTTAGCCCCGGAGATGATTACGGCTATGCTACCTGGACGGGTATTAATACCTTTGTAAAAGGTATTGATAATACCAGTATCAGCAATAGCTGGATAGCTGAACACATACAACAGGGGCATGGGCCTTTGGGTGCTGCTTACCCTGATGTAGCATGGGGTGTAGAGGGAGATACACCTGCTTTTCTTTCTCTTATTCCTAATGGCCTCAACAATGCCGAACATCCTGAGTGGGGAGGGTGGGGTGGACGGTATGAGCTTTATCAGCCTGATTTCTCAAAAATGAAAGATGGCAGCTCTATTGTAGAAATTGCTCCGGAAACTCGTGCTATCTGGACCAATGCTTCCGATAAATACACGCCTTATGTGCATGGAGCGTATGGGCGAACCTTAAAAAGAGATAGTATGTCTTTTGAAAATGATAAGGTTACCCTTTGGCGCTGGCGTGATGATTTTCAGAACGATTTTGCCGCGCGTATGGATTGGTGTACTCAATCTTTTGAAGAAGCCAATCACGCCCCTGTTCCTGTTTTGTCACATGCCGAAGAAATTACGCTTACAGCAGGAGAAGGCTTCACTCTGGACGCTTTTGAAACGACTGATCCTGATGGTGACAATCTTACATTTCTCTGGTTTCACTATCCTGAAGCCGGAAGTTACGAGGGTAGCATAAATCTGGGGGCTGAAAATGTACACAGGGTGCACCTGAAAGCGCCAGAAGTAGATAAAATGGAAACTGCTCATATCATTTTAAAAGTGACAGATAAAGGCGAGCCGGCTTTGAGCGCCTATAAGAGAGTAATAATTACTATTAAGCCTAGCTAAAGAGGTCTTACCAAAAGTAAAGATGATATGCATACCCTAAGTGTATGAGTTGTTGTAAACAAAGCTTAGAATAATACCTAAAGCCTTGGGATAGCATACCTTGATAACGTAAATTATAGGAAAATACATCATTTCTAACTATGTAATACTATGGTAAGCCGTACTGTAAATTCTACCACAAAGCTATTCAAGTTGCTTGCAGCCTGTTGGCTGGGAGTATTACTTTGGACTGCCTGTAAAGAAGATGATGCAAAGCCTGCTAACCTGGAAGGAGTCTGGCTGCAAGAAGAGAGTAGCACCGATACTTTAAGTTTTTGGCAAGACGATGCTTTTTTTGAACTAAGCAGAGAAAATGAATTAAGGAACGGACAGTATCTTCCTGCTACGGGTAGTGGTATTTACGAGTATCAGCTCCATCCAGATAGTATTGCTATACGTAGCATGCTTTCCAGTTTTAGCGGTTATCAGAAATTTTATTATAGTCTAAGAGGTAATGAATTGACAATAGAAAACTTCTATGATAAAAATAATAGTCAGGAGCATATTTTAACGTTTATAAGGCTGGAATGAGAGTGCAGTCTGAAATGACAAGTTGACTTTTTGCTACTCTAACACCTACGCTTATGAAAAGCACGACCGAACAAAAAGCAGAGAAATTCTGGGACCGAACAGCTGCCAGCTATGAAAAAGAAGAGGCTCGTGACAAAGGTAAACTTGATTTTATAATTCACAAAACTAAAAGCTATCTGCATGAAGATTATAAGGTGCTGGATTATGCTTGTGCAACCGGGGTAGTTGCCCATGCTATAGCGCCATCAGTTGCTCAGGTAGATGCAATAGATATTTCTTCCCGAATGATTGCGCTGGCTGAGGAAAGTAAAGCCTCTATGCCAAATATTAATTTTAGGCAGGCAAATATTTTCAGTCAGGAGTTGAAAGCTAATACTTACGATGCCGTATTAGCTTTTTACATCTTGCACCTGCTAGATAAGCCTGAAGATGTATTGTCGCGAATAGCTCAATTGTTAAAACCCGGAGGTGTGTTAATTACTGCTACGCCCTGTCTTGCAGAGAAACCTATACTGGCGTACACCTTTTCTCTGCTGGGTGGTGTTGGTCTGCTACCTAAGATAAATGCTTTTCATCTAAATTACTTAGTAAACCTGTTTCAAACAAAGCACTTTCAAAAGCTGGATCAGCAGAAAGTCGCAGGGAGCAGCACTGAGTATTTTATGGTGAATCGGCTTAGTTAAGCCTTATGCTTACGTATTTATTTTTAATGTTTCCGGTATATAATTCCTGATTTGGAACAAACTACTTGTAGGCTATTTTTGCTTTAAGATGGAAATATAGAAAGTAGTAGAGCAAAAATTCCTGCAGAAATATGAAATAACATGTCTTTATTGCTGCAAAGGAGAGGGTGAGCTAGAATACTCATCAACAACCTTCTATAATATTAATGACTACAGCACAACTAAGGAATTTATAGGTTGGTTTAAAAGCGCAGCCCGTAAGGCTCGCGCTTTTTGTGTGAACTAAGCATTCTGATATATTTTGCTAAACTCAGAAGGTGTTTGTCCTGTCCATTTTTTAAACAAACGAGAAAAATACGCATAGTCCTCATAGCCCAATTGGTAAGCAATTTCTGCTAAAGATGAAGAATGATACACCAAAAGCCGCCTGGCTTCCAGTATAACACGTTCTGTAATTAACTGTGTAGTAGATTTATTTAGTGTTTTTTGTGTCAGGCGATTGAGATGACGCATGCTAATATTTAACTGATCGGCATAAGCAGCTGCAGATTTTTCTGATTTATAATTCTTTTCTATTAGCGTTTCCAGTTGCCGGAGGTAACTACTGTTCTGCTCAACTCTAAGCAAAAGCTGCTTTTCTCCCTGCAGGTAAAGCCTGCTTAGATCTATGTATAAACAATTTAGGAGAGAGGCTAATTTCTGTGCAGACTGTATATCTGGCTTCTGGTATTCATGTAGTAATTGTAGAAACTGCTCTTTAACCTTATGATAACTATCAGCTTCCAGAAAGAGGGCAGAAGGGTTATGGACAGAGTAAAAAAATGGAAAATTATATACGGACTGTTGGCTAAACTGTACATCAAAAAAAATCTGTGAGTGGAAAAAAATAACACCCTCAATATCTTCAGATAGTTCCCAGTGATGAGTCTGACCGGGATTAAGCATAAACAAGCTCCCAGCCCTAATCTCATACCTTTCAAAATCAATTTCATGAATACCACTGCCCTGAGTAAACAGTACGGTCAGAAAAAAACTATGACGATGTGGAATGCTAATCGCCGCATGGTGTGTGCGTAGGTGATGACTGAATGTATTGCAGTAGAAATTAGTTTGTTTTTCTTCTTCCTCAAATGTTCGTAAGTCCAGATTACCAATTTGTTGCATTTATGTCCCTTTTGTCCAAAAATAAGCTACATCTATCCAAGCAATAGTAAAATGTAGATTCTAAATTTGTATTTACAAATTAATAGTATTATGTGGGATATCATCAAGAATATTAAGCAGGAGAAGTGCCCCAACTGTCATGCTGGGGAGGTTTTTAAAACCAAAGGTAATGTCTTATTATTCAAAACTCCTGAAATGAAACCCAGGTGTAGTAATTGTGGCTATTCGTTTGAAAAAGAACCGGGCTATTTTACTGGTGCTATGTACGTGAGCTATGCCCTCATTATTGCTGAAATGATAATAGCATTTATACTTTTCAGCTTTACACCTATTTCACTAGATTATCTGATTTATTTAGTATTGCTGCCGGTAATCCTTTTGTGGCCATTCAATTTTCGTATGTCACGCATCATCTGGATGAATCTGATCTAAGTCTACTTTTTTATAATCGCAAAGGCTTTACAGACTTATTCTACCGGCTATAGTTTAAGCAGTTTTTTTTAGTATATGCTGCCTCAATTGCATGTATTTATACTAGCAAGACAAAGAAATTTATACAAATATCATTTTGAGGAGAATGGGTAAAAATGCTTATCTTAATCATGAAAAGTATTTATGAGATACTAAGTTCAAACTCATGAAAAAGCTCCTATTCATCTTGCTGCTTTATCCCTTATCTGCTTACAGTCAGGATGGCCAAAAACCTATTATTGATATGCACCTGCATGACTACACTGAGCAAACCTACTTTGTAGCTCCTGCCAGTGATGGAACTATGTCACCAGCTAGTTTAGCTGAGTTTCACGAACAGGTGCTAGCGATACAGAAGAAGTATAATATTGTAAAAGCAGTGGTAAGCACTATCGGAGGCCCAAACACTTTACAGGATGATAAAAAATGGATACCAGGTTATTATACTAATAAGCCACCTACCGATACTGTTGCGTTTATTAAACTCATAGAATCAGGAGAACTAAAAGTGTTTGGAGAAATAGGTGCGGTGTATGGAGGATATACATTATCTCACCCAGACTTTGAGCCTTACCTGGATATTTGCGAGCGCTACGATATTCCGGTTGCAGTACATACCGGGGGCGGCCCGCCAAACATTACCTATCAATGCTGCCCGGATTTCCGACTTAAATATGGAGACCCTCTTACCGTTGAAGATGTATTGGCCAAACATCCAAAACTCAGAATCTATATTATGCATGCTGGAGAAGTATTTTACGAAAATGCCCTCAGGCTAATGCTGCAATACCCTCAACTTTATGCTGATCTGGGTGTAATACTTTGGGTAGGTAAACAGCCTATGGACTATGCAGAACGCCTATTACGACAGGCAAAAGAGTATGGGTTGATTGACCGTATTATGTATGGCTCAGACCAGATGGTCTGGCCTCATGGAATAGAAAAAAGCATTCAACAGCTAGATAGTTACGACTTCCTTTCCGAAGCGGATAAACGGAAAATATTTTATGAGAATGCAGCTCGTTTTCTAAGATTGGATGAGTAAAGCTGACTGTTATAGTTAAACCTCAAACTACATTAAAATGTACCTGGGTTCAGCAACTTTTCTACTTGCAGTTTCATTGTGTTTATTTGGTAGTTCTAGTCTGGCACAGCCTGTTCAGGAAGATAAATACGTAAAACTAGGAGGTATAGAACAATGGGTAAGTATTAGTGGTGAAGATAAAAGTAAAGCTGTTGTTCTGATGCTGCATGGAGGTCCCGGCAGTGTACTAAGCCCTTACAGTGATCATATTTTTGCTGATTGGAAAAAAGATTTTGTAATAGTCCAATGGGATCAGAGAGGTGCCGGAAAAACATATAGGAAAAATAAATCTGAGCAGGCAGACGAAGATTATTGGCTGGAGAACCCTTTGCAGGTGGAACAAATGGTAAAGGATGGACTGGAGCTTTGCGACTATCTTCTTCAACATCTTGATAAAGACAAGTTAGTACTCATGGCCTCTTCCTGGGGTACTGTACTAGCTACTCAAATGGTACAACAAAGGCCAGAGATATTTCATTTTTACCTGGCTCATGCTCAGTTGATTAGCTATAAGGACAATTTAAGCGAAGCATACCATAAAGTGAAAGCAATAGCTGAAGCATCTAAAGACACATTAAATTTACAAAAGCTTAAAACTCTGGGCCCACCGCCCTATGCTATGGCAAAAAATCTGGGGCAACTATTAAGAATTGTCAAAACTTACGAAAGACAGGCTTCCAGTCCATCACCCGAAGCGTGGTGGGAGCCAAGCGAACCTTATAAAAATGAACTTGATGTGCAAAGTAGGTATCAGGGAGACGATTATTCCTTTTTATACTTCGCCGGTCATAAGCCTCTTGGTATTAAGTCTATGGTAGCTGATCTGGATTTTAGGGAGAGTGCCACACAGTTTAAAGTACCTGTCTATTTTGTGCAGGGAGCACATGATATCTTAACTCCTGCATCTATGAACAAGGATTACTTTGAAAAAATTGATGCGCCTGCTAAGGAGTTTTTTCTTGTGCCAGACGCTGCACATGCTTTTACAACATCGGTAGTTGATCTAAAGTACCAGATACTAAAGAAGTTTTTTGATGATAGCTCAAAGTGAAGATCAAACGTGGCGAAAAAACTGAAGTAGGACATACCTCAGGCAATTCTATCTTATACATCAACATAATTAATCCATGAGAAGTAGCAAACAGTATGTGCATTTTAAATTAAAAGGCTTAGTTATCTACATTTTTCTCATTACAACGGTTTTCTCTCAACAACTTAATGCGCAAAAACTGGAGGGGCAAAATTTACCTAAGGTAGCGGTTTTAGGCATGTTTCATTTCGTGTCTAAAAACAACACTGTATCTCAAAACTTTACAGAAGTTTATAGTGAGCGAAGGCAAAGAGAAATTGAAGAACTGGTAGCTTCACTAAGGCAGTATCAAGCTACCAAGATAGCAGTAGAGCGGCCTTACCGTACAGAGGATGAACTAAACCAGGCCTATCAGGCCTACCTGCAAGGGGCGTACGATTTGTCAGCAGAAGAAACAGATCAGGTTGCGTTTCGTTTAGCTAAAGCTTTAGGGCATAAACAGCTCTATCTGGTATATCATCCGGTAGATTTTGATTTTGAGCGACTGCAAAAGTATGCGAGGCAAGAAGGACAGGATTCTGTCATCCGGAAGGTAATTAGCAATGCAGAGGAACTAGCGAATACTTACGATAGTATCGCGGAAGAAAAAGGAATTCAGGAAGCTGTATATTTCCTGAATCTGCCAGAGAGTATCAATAAAAATCATTATGGATATCAGCTATTGAGCGAGTTAGGGGATGAGCATCATCAGCCCGGAAAAGAAGAAACAGATAATTGGTATCAATCTAACGTAGCCATCTTTAACAACATCAGAAAACTGGCAAGCTTAACAAATGATAGGGTACTTGTTATCTACGGACAGGGGCATGCGAAAATACTAAACCAGTTAGTTGAAAAATCTCCAGAACTTGAACTAACCAGTCTTACAGATTACCTGAAACAATAGAGACAAGCGGCATATAACAGGTATTTCTTTTAATATACTTTGACTTATGGGCTAGGGTTAAATATAGTAGTGGAATTTAGTGGTGGTCTTTATTTTTTTCATTGCTTAGTTTACCATAGTAGTAAGCCTAAGCCATAATCTGGCCCTCTCAGTTCCAGTGTAATAGAAGCAGATTTAGAGCATTATGAAGTCCTCTATTTGAAGGAAGAAGAGGTTGAACTCTCAGAAGGTCAGCATCATAATGGAAAAGCTCTGTGATTAGGTTAATAGGTAGAAAAAAAGTTTAACCAAGCAATTACGGACAGTCACTATGCATATCAGCATATAGTAGTAAACTAGGGGGAGAGCTATCAAATTTTCTGGCGCAGCCGACCACACAATCTGCCGGGTTTACACCCCTTGTTTTTCGGGGCTAATCTGCATTTTTGTATAAACTAATATAAGTCATATGAGAAAACTTAAACTTCAGGTGCAAATGAGCATTGATGGTTTTATAGCTGGACCCAATGGTGAAATGGACTGGATGACCTTTAATTGGGGTGATGACCTGAACAAGTATGTGCAGTCCTTGACCGAAAATGTAGATTGCATTTTACTAGGGCGCAAATTAGCTGAAGGGTTTATTCCACATTGGGCTGCGGTAGCTGCTGATGCGGAGAACCCGGAACATGAAACAGGAAAAATGTTTAGCCATATGCCAAAAGTAGTATTTAGCCATACGCTGGCAGAGTCTACCTGGCCAGACACGTGCCTGGCTAAGGGTGAACTGGTAGAAGAGGTGAATAAACTGAAAGCTCAGCAAGGTAAGGATATGATTGCTTACGGAGGAGCCGAGTTTGTTTCTTCGCTAATTAAGCATAAGCTAATAGATGAATACTTTCTGTTTGTTAACCCTGTCGTACTGGGTAAGGGTAAACCTATTTTTAGTACTCTGGAAGACAAATTGCCTCTCCAACTGATAAATACGCAGGCATTTGAGTGTGGAATTATGCTGCAGCATTTTAAGCAAAACTAAACAGAAGAAGTACAGACACTAAATTTAATTTGCTACGCAGACTGATTTAACAATGATGGATTGCTGAACAGATATATGTATATTTTGCCGCTATAAAATTTTGCCTGCCAGATATTTGTTAGGTAAAAAGTATTGTTATTCAAAATAGTTGCGGTGAAGATAGTAGAACAGTTTTCGTACGAAAATATCCAAGGTTTTAAATTTGGTTACCAGGCTTTCGGAAGGCCAAAAATGTTTTCTTTAATCTACTTTGTTGATGGTTTACTGATAGATAGTGGGCACCGGAAAGTCCAAAAAGATGTGCTGGCCCAGCTTGGCAATCTGGATGTGCAGCAGATGTTTATCACCCATCATCATGAAGACCACACAGGAAATGTGGATGTTTTACAAAAGCATTTTAACTGTTCGGCTTACGCATCCAGTTTGTGTGCGGAAATGATGAAAACTCCGCCAGGCCTGAGCCCTATACAAAAAATGGTGTGGGGCAAGCGCCCAGCGATGCCTGGGCTGTTAGCGGAAGACCAGCAGATTTGTACAGAAAACTATGTGTTTGATATTATCCCCATCCCTGGTCACGCGCCGGATATGGTAGCCCTGCACGAAGCCAGGCAGGGATGGCTATTCTCCTCTGACCTTTATGTGCATTCGTATATCGGCTATTTTATAGAAACGGAGAGTATCATTCAGCAGATCAACTCTATTCAGCGAATACTCAAACTTCAGTTTGGTCCCATGTTTTGTGGGCACAATCCTCAATTTGAAAATGGGAGAGAGAAGTTAGGGCAGAAGCTCAGCTTTTTGCGGGAGTTTTACGAACAGGTAACAAATTTGTACGCTCAGGGCAAAAGTGCCAGAGAGATATTCCACCACTTAAAGCTGAAGGAAAAGGGGAGCATCAAATGGCTTTCCGGAGGGTATCTCTCTAAAATGAATATGGTAAAGTCGGCAATACGAGATTGGGAGGCGGAAAAGCAGAGCAGGGCAGGAGACGTAGCTTAGTTGATCTGCTTTGTAGTCTTGATAAAAGGTATTAGTTTAATAGTTTATATACTACTCAAGGCTAAAGCTGTATTGAAAAACACAACCAACTTATCCGTTCTGCTATTTTCTCTTGTTCTTTCTGCGTGTCATAGTGAGGCTCAACCTACAGAAAAAACTAAACCTAATATATTGCTAATGGTGGCTGATGATATGGGTTATGCTGATCTCAATTGCTATGGTGGGCTTTCCAATACTCCACATCTCAATCAGTTAGCTAAGGAGGGCATACGTCTGACTAATTTTTATGCGGCCGCATCTAACTGTTCTCCTTCAAGAGCTGGTCTGCTTACTGGTAAGAGCCCTGCCAGATTAGGGATGTACAGTTATCGCCCTCAGGGGCATCCTATGCATCTGAGAACCTCAGAAGTCACTATTGCTGAAGCACTTCAGGAAGAAAACTACCAGACAGCTCATATCGGTAAGTGGCATTTGGGGTGTCTGCCTCAGGATACGGCCTTTCATCATCCTCAGCCGCACGATCAGGGGTTTAGCTACTCACTAGGAACCGAAAATAATGCCCAGCCTTCTCATCTTAATCCGGTTAATTTTGTCAGAAATGGAGAGCAACTAGATGCACAAGAGGGCTATTCCTGTAATATTCTGGCCAATGAAGCACTCAGCTGGTTTGAGCAGCAGTGGAATCAGGAGGACCCTTTCTTTATGTATATGGCTTTTCATGAGCCACATGCTAAAATTGCGTCCCCTCCCGAGTTAGTAGAGAAGTATAAGTCTCATGGAGAGAGAGATGCGGAGTACCTGGCCAACATAGAAAATCTGGATTTAGCGGTAGGCAAAGTGGTAGATTACCTGCGTGCGCAGGGTTTGCTTGATAATACTCTGCTAATTTTCAGCTCCGATAACGGCTCTTACCGCCAGGCATCCAATGGGCAATTGCGGGCAGTAAAAAGCTACCTGTACGAAGGAGGCATAAGAGTGCCAGGCATTATCCGGTGGCCGGAGCTGATTCAGGGTGGTCAAGAGGTACATGAGGCTGCCGGCTTTGTTGATGTTTTGCCTACACTCGCAGACTTACTCAACCTTAAAAGTTTAGATACCCAAAATCTGGATGGTACCAGCATACTACCCTTGCTCAAAGGAGAGAACTTTGAACGCGAAAACCCATTGTACTGGTTTTTTTATCGTACTTCCCCTGAGATTGCCATGCGCATAGGAGATATGATGGTTATGGGTAAAGATAAAGATACTGTAGCTCGGACCCACCCCTTTACAATGGCAGATATGGAGTATGTAAAGGAGGTGCAGTTACATGAGTATGAACTATACCAGCTTACAGAAGATGATGCTCAGTATCATAACCTTGCCGGGCGGCATCCTGAGGCAGAAGTTTATCAGCAAAAGCTAAACAATAAGTTGCGAAAAATTAAAGAAGAAGCCTATTACTGGGAGAAGTTGCCTGAAGCTGAGGGCAACAGAAAGCCTAAAACTGAGTGGGTAAAGTACAAGAGGATTGAGGAGAACTAATTATAATATTGGGCCACTGTCTTCAGATATAGTGAAATGATAGTTCTGGCTCTACTAGTAGCGGGAAGCTGTGCTACAAATAAAATCCATTAGCCAACCGTATGAGCACTTAAGTTTTGATAAGCATATTCATTCACTTATCAGCTTGATAAATATCGCCCAGTTGGAAACAGAAATAAGAGTGAGGAGGCAGGGTATGCTTATTAAGGATTAAAGTGTTTTTACACAATTCGTATAAAATGTTACGGGAGAAGCTTTCAAAAATTTGTGAAATGCTTATATTAAATAGTTAAGCAGATAATATTTTATGTCTTATGAATAAGCTGTTAATCCTCTTATTACTCTTTGGTTTGTTTGCATGTGAAGAAAAAGACTGTTGTGTCGTAGTAGATACCGATGTGCAATTACGTTATGTCAATGAGGAGGGTACCGATCTGCTCAATCCAGATAATGAAAGTGCGTTTCTCCATGAAAATATTAAAATCTATGCGGATAAGGAAGGTGAAAAAAAGCTGGCCATCAATGCCAATTCTGATTACCCTAACTATTATCAGCTGTTTGAACAGGAAGGAACGTATGTGCTGAAAGTTTTTCCTACAGATGAACTGGTAAACAATGAAGCAATCAGCTATATCGCTTTGAGTGATAGCGTAATGGACACCTTGCGTTTAGCTATTAAAAGATCAGATCATTCTATCATTGTAGAGAAAGTATGGTACAATGGTGTGCTCCAGTACAACCTTGCAACCGGAGCTACCAAAAGAGAATTTACGATTGTCAAATAAATATTAATTGCTGCTGGCTTATAGTTTTACAGCATAAGATATCCTAAAAATCAGATGCCTAGTCATTTGATAGTTGAGCTTCCAGAAGCTTCCAAAACTGGGCTTCCATCTGTGCCGCGTTAATGTCGGTATACACATTAATAAGTCGTCCACCATTCTCGGCAGGGGCTAACCTCTCTTCTAACTCAGCCGTTTTGGGGTCTAGCATAGCAGCGATGAGAGCCAGATCCCACATAGTCCATTGTTCATCTGCGTTTACTTCAGCCCATCGGCGAGCAAGAATATCGCTCAGTGGATGTTTGATATTTTTAAGCTTGTTAAGAGATTTTTGCTTGGCAAATTTCAGACTACTACTGGTACTTGCCGGCATCACATAAAGGTCAAGCTTTTTGTTAGCCAGCAGGCGGTCCATCGCATTAAGGTCGTTACGAACATTAAACTCGTTCTTGTTCCAGATTCCATCTTCTACATTGTATTGCATTCCCAGCAGGTATACTGAGAGCTTAGAGGCAATTTCCGGCGAAAGCTCTATTGCAGTAGCCACATTGGTTACGGCTCCCAGGCAAATAACCTTCAGTTTATCTCCTTCTTCCAGCTTTTTTACTTCATTTAGTATAAAATCTGAAGCTTGAGAGGAGGGAATTGGTGCTCCCTTGTAGTAGCCCCAGGCATAACCCAGCATACGCTCAGCTCCCTTCGGATGAGGAATATCACTTCTATCCAAAGCCTCTAAAATTTCCTCATTAAGCGACTGGCTTATTTTAAGAGTGTTAATGTCTTTTGTAGGATAAATATGCCAGAGGCTATCAGTTAGTAACTGGGCATTATTAAAGTGGGCAGAACTTAATCCTATGACTTCCATTTTTTCTGAAAGAATAGCCATACCAATAGCATAAAGATCATCCATTTCATTCCCTGTATCAGCATCTATTATCACTTTGGTGCTTTGGGCATAGCTAAAGGACAGAGGCATTAGAAGTAAAAGAAACATCAAAAAAAATGTAGATAGTCTGGACATGTTTGCTTGTTTAAAAAAGTTAGCAAATAGTAAATAAAAGATAATTAGCAATATATTAAGTTTGAGGAGTCAAGAAAAGAAACACCAGGGTGTATAATTCGTATCAAGTAGTCTTGAACCCAGTGTAAGCGCTCTTGAATACTAAAATTGCTTAGCATTGCCTCAACATGAACAACTTTCTTTACATTTTAGATTTGGTTGGAACTTTTGTGTTTGCTGTGAGTGGTACCATAGTAGCCAGCAAGAGGCAAATGGACCCTTTTGGTGCGGCGGTTATTGCCTTTATAACGGCAGTCGGGGGAGGTACAGTACGCGATGTCCTCATAGGTAGTGTACCCGTAGGCTGGATGCTCAATCTGCATTATTTATATGCGATTGCTTCTGCGTTTTTGCTTACGTTTTTTTTCAAAAAGTATATACTGAAGCTGCATAGAACCATGTTTTTGTTTGATACGATTGGTATTGGTCTGTTTACAATTTTGGGGCTGCAAAAAACGATGGGAGCTGGGCTTTCGCCACTTATCGGTGTCATGATGGGTACAGTATCCGCAGTGTTTGGAGGAGTATTGCGCGATGTGTTTTCTAATCAGGTACCCCTAATTTTTAGGAATGAGATCTATGCCACTGCCTGTATTATGGGTGGGCTGGTATTCCTTCTATTTGAGTTTCTGGGGGTAGATGAGGTTATTAGTACTTCTGCCGCTATGTTGTTTGTAATAGTATTACGCGTACTGGCCGTGCGTTTTAAATGGTATCTACCTGCGCTCTCGTAAATATTAGCTAAGCGGTAAACTGATCTGAAACGCAGAACCTTGCTCCGGGAGGCTTTCTACCTGTATATACCCATCGTGCAAATCTACAATTTGCTTAACAATGTACAGACCCAGACCTGTAGATTTTTCTCCATGCGTTCCTTTTTTAGATAGCTTAGAGAATTTTACAAAAAGCTGCTTTACCTCTGCTTCGTGTATACCTATTCCATGATCCTGTATTTTAATAAACATTACATTTTCAAGTTTCTTGGTGCTGATAATGATACTGCTTCCGGTATGGGAGAATTTAATGGCGTTAGAGAGTAAATTAGTAAAAGCACGAATCATTTTAACACCATGAATAGGAGCTATAGCATTTTCGCAAAAGTGTTTTACTACTTTAATCTTCTTTTTATTGCACATCTCTTCCAGCCGCTGAATAGCCGTTGTAAGCAGTTGATTAACATCCTGCGGGGTTTTGATAACACTCTGTGTAATATTCTCCATTTCAGACATTTCTACCAGGTCATGCACCAGTTCGGAAGCGTAAGCACAGGCATTTTCCATCATATCCAGTAGTTTACTATTGCCTTCAGGTATATCAGACCTGAGTACTGAAATCATACCCTCCAGACTATTTAGGGGACTTTTAAGGTCATGAGCCACGTTAGCCAGAACTTCACTTTTTTGCATATTGAGTTCATTCATCTGTTCAAGCTGATGAGTTTGCTGCATATGTTCGGTGACATCATGCTTAATACCAATGACTTTAACCGGCTGTTGGTTGGCATCTCGTATTACCTTGCTACGGCTGTGTACATAAATAAGCTTACCATCGGGGCGAATGGCGCGATAGTCGCATCTAAATTCATGGCCATTTTTTACGTTTTCATAATACAGGTTCATAATCCTTTCTACATCTTCTGGATGTATTAGTGCCTGATAGTCTTCTAGCGTATAGCTGCTTTTAGGAAGCAGCCCAAAAATTTTCAGAAAGTTATCAGAGGCTTTCCATGTATTGCTCGTTGTATCAGCTTCAAACGTGCCAATATTGGCCATCTCCTCAATTTCTTGTAGTACCAGAGTATTATCCATAGTTGTGTCAGGGGGTATTTATGACTAATATAATATAAAATAGATATTAGGAAAATATTCTACTGTTAATTCTATTTAGGTATAAATGGATGTTACTTATTTATAAATACCCAAAACACTCTACTTAGATTATCTATACACACAGGCTTTTTTACTGTTACTTCTGTTAGACTTTTTAATAGCCCTCCCAAAAGTTTAATTTGCCTTATGATTCACTTTAAGGGAGTAGAAACAGTAAAATCGGGAAATAAAATTTTTGAAAACCTTTCCTGGAATATAACAGAAGGAGAGCATTGGCTTATCAGTGGTGCAAATGGAAGCGGCAAAACCGCTTTTCTTGAACTGATTGCCGGAAAGGCACATATCGTAAGTGGGGAGGTACAATACAGCTTTTTATCCAAAAAGGACTGGACTGCTTATTTTGATGGGCTAAAAGCTAGTATGTTATATATTCCTGCTCAGGCAGTGCACAATTTACTGCAAAAACAGCAGGGACTGTTTTATCAGCAGCGGTACTATGCTTCTTTTAATGAGGACATTCCTACCGTTAGAGAAATATTAGAACCAAACCTAAAGTATTTGCAGCAACTAGACGTCCCTCATAATCTAAGCATACTTCCCTTTCTGGATCTTCCGCTTACCCGCCTCTCCAATGGGCAGTTTAAAAAACTACTCATCTGCGAACAACTCAGCAGTAGATTAGCTCATCCACATACTTCTGCAAAAATGAAACTGCTGCTGCTGGATTATCCTTTTGAAGGCCTGGATGCGGAAAGCAGACAAGACTTGTGTCTGTTTCTGGAGCATATTGCAGAAACTCAGAACCTGCAATTGATCCTGACGGATCATCATCATGAACTGCCCAGCGTAATCAACCGCCGGCTCGTGCTGGAAAACAGGAAAATTGTCTCTGTAGAAGACCTGCGTCCTACCAAAAGTACAGGCTATACCCAAACGCTCAATAGCCAACTGCCTACTACCACCAATGCAGAGTACAATACAGTAATAGAGATGCGTGATGTTTGTATCAGTTATGGCGATAAGGTAATACTTAACAACTTCAATTGGAAAGTAAAGCAGGGAGAGCGCTGGGTGCTGTGTGGTAAAAACGGCTCTGGCAAAACAACCCTTTTTAGCCTTATTTATGCCGACCATCCTATGGCCTACAGCCAAGGGGTGTATCTTTTTGGTAAGAGAAGAGGCAGTGGGGAGTCTATCTGGGATATCAAAAATCAAATCAATTATCTTGGGCCAGAAGTAGTAAGTTATTTTAATCCCAAAGCTATCCGTGACACTGCCAGCAACTATTTGCTACAAAAAAACAAAGTGACAGTACAGCAGCTAAAAGAGTTACTTCTGTTTTTTGAGGTAGAGTACTTTGAAACTCAAGCTGTATATCAGCTTTCTTTAGGAGACTTACAACTCATGCTTCTTATGCGGTGTTTGCTGCAAGAGAAGCCACTTTTATTGCTAGACGAGCCCTTTCAGTTCCTAGACCCTAACCGTAAGCATAAAGTAGCCAAATATCTACAGCACTACCTTGACCAGGATAAAACGCTAATTCTTATTACTCATTATGATGAAGATGTAAAGCACTGGACTGAATATATGATGAAATTATGATAAACTTATACTGAAAAAGTATGTGAAGGAATGAGAGTTTTATCCGATGAATTAATAGTTCTATACTCCTCAACAAGACCTGCGATACTGGTCTTTCCAGATGTTTTTTAATATCATTTTATAGATAATCCAAAACAATTTTACAGTCTATTTAGTATGGTAATACGTAGTGTATCAGTAAACTACACACTTTAGAGTTATTGGCTTATTTTTTTGAACTCAAATAAATTTTTTAAACATGAACAATATTACCACTGCTGCCAAATCGGCGGGTAGAAAAGCCCAGGGCAGTCTTCCAGAAACAGAGAAATGGGTAGAGAAATTAGCCCGCTTTGGATATGCTTCCAAAGGAGTGATTTATGTTCTTATAGGAGTACTTGCTGCTATGGCAGCTTTTGGTGCTGGAGGACAGGCTTCAGGTACTCAAGGTATTATGAAGCAAATCATACAACAGCCTTACGGTAAAATATTGTTGGGTATTATAGCAGTTGGTTTTATAGGATATGCGATTTGGAGATGGGTAGCTGCCATTAAAGATGCTGAACACAAAGGTAATGATACCAAAGGTATTCTTTTCAGACTCGGATATATCATTAGTGGTGTAATTTATGGGTTTTTAGCCTTCCGTGCCTTTAAAATGATTACAGGTGCTGGTGGTGGAAGTAGCTCCGGTAGTGGAGGTGGACAGCAGTTTTTTATCGATAAGCTGTTAGAACAACCAGCAGGTCAGTGGTTAGTAGGTATTCTGGCCGTGCTTGCATTTGCCAAGGGTCTGTATCAGATTTACAAAGGATATGCTGATAAATTTGGTAATGATGTGAGAGATGGTGGCGTAAACAGAAAGATAAAAGATATGTATATGAAGTTGGGCAAGTGGGGGTATATTTCCAGAGGTACCATATTTGCCATCGTTGGTTTTTTCCTTTTCAAAGCAGCAATTACTTCTAATGCTTCTCAGGCAGGAGGTACCGATAGTGCTTTTAGCTTCTTAAGTTCTACAGGTGGCCCCTGGTTAATGGGACTAATTGCAATTGGTCTGGCCGGATATGGTGTATTCCAACTTGTAAAAGCCAGATATAAGCCGTTTAACACCAAATAAGATATAAGTGGTTTTCAGCTTACCACACCGGAAGATGGATGTATTTCTGCCTTCCGGTTTTTTTATTTCTACCTTTCAAATTTCTAAATATTTGAACAAGAAGCCTCCCTATTACTCCTAGTTACATATTCCATTACAGAAAACACTAACTCTTAAGAACAATCAGCAGGCTGTAGTCTCTTACTGGTTTGTGTTTATATTTTCAAATGCTGCCGGGCCTCCCCACTTTCTCATAGCCTGCTTCTATTGTGCTTATTGGTTTTTTCTGACACTCATCAATCTTTATAAAGTCATGGAAAATGTAAAAGCACTTCCGCCACTCTGTAAGCTTATACTAGGCTTTAGTTTGCTATGCATATTTAATTGCTGCAAAGAAGACAAAACTGAAGACCCTAGCCCTGAACCGCTTGCTCCTGTAATCACCTCTATTGAACCGGTAAGTGGTAAGGTAGGTACTGAGGTAACTATTAAGGGGCAAAACTTCGGCGAAAGTATATCAGCAAACAATGTACAGTTCAATGGTACTACCGCAAGTATAAAAGAGGCAAATAGCACACAACTCATTACAGAAGTGCCTGCCGGAGCTACTAGTGGCATAGTCAGCCTATCAGTAGGTCAGCAAAGAGCAGAAGGCCCTGAATTTATTGTGGAAGAAGAGGTGAACAACATCTACGATTGTACCCTAAACACAATTACTGAAGATACTAGCTGGCTCAATTTGTTTGAAGGCGATACAGCAGATTATATTATCAAATGTGCCATTACAATCAGGGACAATGCAGTTTTGACCCTAGAGCCAGGAGTAATTATTCATTTTGAAGGCGAGGATAGTGGTTTATTTACCAGTGAAGGGGGAGCCTTGGCAGCAGTAGGTACAGAAGAAAGACCTATTCAATTGATGGGCACTAACAAGCACGCAGGGGTATGGCAAGGTATATACCTGGGCTCAGACAATCCTCAGAACAAATTAGAATATGTAGAAGTCATGCATGCCGGACGTACAGCTTCTTCACAGACAGGTGTAAAGGCTGCGGTACAGCTTAGCAAAAAAGATGAATCACGTGCTACCATTGTCAATTGTACTATTAAAGAGAATGATGGCTATGGACTATTTGTTAATGAAGGTAGTCGCTTAGATGCCTTTTCAGGTAATTACTTTAGCAATAACCAACTCTCACCTGTAGGCTTATACTTTAGCATGCTCAAAGAAATAAACACATCAAATACCCTTAATCCTGATCATGGTCAGTCATATATTGATGTGAGAAATGATGAGTGGGCTTCTGAGGGAACAATCTATAGTATAGATATTCCATACCGCTTTTCAGAGAGTCAGAAATATTATTTTACAGATGCATTGCGTATTCAGCCAGGCGTAACACTGGAGTTTGTAAGTGATGCTGGCCTGAGAATGGGAGCGCGCGCCAGCGATTGTAGCTCAACAACTGCTTCTCTTAAAGCAGTAGGTACTCCCGATAGCCTTATAACTTTTAAAGGAAGTACAGATGGTCATGGAAGTTGGCTAGGCATTGGCATCAACTCAAGCAGCCCAGATAATCAGCTATTGTATTGCCAGATAAGTGGGGGAGGGGCCGCTAAAATTTTTAATGCGAATCATAAACCTGCCAATCTTGTATTGCAATGTGAGAGTAGTATAACTATTCAGAACAGTATTATTTCGGCTAGTGTTGCTTATGGCATTAGTATGCACGAAGAAGATGCGGAGCTACTATCTTTTTCAGAAAATCAGATTACCAATAATAGGGAGGCTCCTCTTCAAATTCATTTTCATCAATTAGGTCAGTTAGATACGGCATCTACTTACAAGGAAGGGAATGGCAAAGCCTACATAGAGGTAGTAGGTACTGCATTAACAGAAAATGACATGACCATCTCTGCTCTGGACGTAGCATACAGAATAGGACTTAGTAATGCTGGTCGTATAGCGTATGTAGAAACTGCCTTGAGCATTATGCCCGGTGTAGTTATGGAATTTGAGACAGCAGCAGGTATCAAACTGGGCAATCCTTCGGTAGACTGTATTGACAATACAGGAACACTCAATGCGATAGGGACTGCCGACTTGCCTATTATTTTTAAAGGCTTAACGAGTGGGCAGGGTAGTTGGAGGGGTATTGGAATTAACTCAAGTAGCCCCCTCAACCATTTGGCATATTGCGAAATTTCGGGAGGAGGCTCAGAAAAAATGTACAATGCAGGGGGGCAGGGTAATCTTGTTTTACAATGTTCTGCTACACTAAAAGTAGAAAACTCTCTGATTATGGATAGTGGAGCCTGGGGAATAGATAAGGTGGGAGGTAGTCATACCCTGACAGAAATGAGTAATACTTTTGACAACAATGCTTCGGGAGATATTGCCGATTAGCTAGTGGAGCCAGTTGAGGGATGAAGTTATTTTTAGAAAATTATCATACTGCCCAAAAACATGCATATGCAATGTAAGCCAGGCTTTGTTCAAATTATTTGAAGGTGGGCTTTTTAATTTGAGTAAAAAAAAACAAATGATCTTTTTCGAGAACGAATTCGCCCAAATCAATTATCTGGAGGATGCTAAGACCGTAGAAATGGTATGGAAACAAACCACCTCCAGCCAGATGTACCGTGACCTTTTTGCCAAAGGAGTAGAAGCCCTGGAGCATTTTCAGGTAGCTAACTGGTTGTCAAATACTACCGATCAGGGATTGGTCGCTCCAGAAGACAGAAAGTGGCTGGAAACACAAATGATTCCGACAGCTATCCGCAGCGGACTCAGAAATATCGCAGTAGTTGTATCAAAAGATATATTCAAACGATATTATGTAGATAATGTGCGCAAGTATGTAGAAAAATCACATTTGAGCATGCAGTATTTTGATGACACCAAAGAGGCTGTGCAGTGGCTTTCATCTGTTGATTCAAGTGGGTTAGCCCGCCCGGCTTAATTATTGATAACAACAAACCTTGTAGAACCTCAGTACTGTTAAAAGTTCTGAGGTTTTTTTATGTCTAACCCCAATCATAACTAAGGTAAGTGTTTACTTACTCCTGAGCTTACAAACTCTTTAGTACAGCTTAGTCTATCACTAGTTTGTATTTATCTATTATTTTTTTTGGATCGGCTGAGAATAAGCTTCATTTCTTATTTGCAAATGCTATTTTGCGTTTTCGTAATCAACAACCTTAATCTTTTTTGTAGATGTCAACCTATTCCGCCTCGCTGCCCGGCACTCCTCAGCGTATCAGAACATTAATTTTTCTTAGTATTTGCTTCAGTTTTTTCACTTTTACGGTTTCTGCCCAATCCCAGATGACGAAAATAAGGGGGAAGGTGGTAGATGCGGATACTCAGGAAGCACTGCCCTATGCTACAGTCAGCCTGTTTGCTTTAGATAGCACCTTGAGCAGCGGTAGCATTACCAACGAAGAAGGCACATTTGAACTGGAAGCAGCTCAGGGAAACTACTATCTGGTAGTAAATTTTATGGGGTATGCATCTGCTCAGCTAAGTGGTATCAGCCTTCAGGGGAAAGCACAGCACAATGTTGGAACTATTAAAGTTTCTTCCAGTGCTACAGATCTGGATGAGGTAGTCGTAGAGGGAGAGAAAGATGCCGTAGAACTGGCTCTGGATAAAAAAATATTCAATGTAAGCCAAGACCCCATCAATGCAGGGCGTAATACTGCTGACATTTTAGGAAATCTGCCTTCAGTAACAGTAGATGGTGAAGGAAATGTAAGTCTGCGTGGTAGTACAAATGTGCAAATTCTGATAGATGGAAAGCCCTCCGGGCTGCTAAGTTTTGATGGCGCAGAAGGGCTAAAGCAATTGCAGGGGAGCATGGTAGATAATATAGAAATCATCACAAACCCTTCGGCTCGCTATCAGGCAGAAGGAATGGCCGGTATCATTAATATTGTATTAAAAAAGGAGAGAAGCAGAGGGATTAATGGCTCCTTTGAGCTTACAGCTAGTCAGCCAGATAACTTTGGCGCTACACTTAACCTTAACTATCGTAAAGAAAAGCTCAACTTCTTTATAAACTATGGCCTGTTTTATCGTAACATAGAGAACCCTCACAACTCCTTGTACCAGGAGGTTTTCCAGAATGATACCGCATTTATTACTGACCAGAACAATACCACCCGGCAGGAAGCAATGTTTAACAACATACAATTTGGAGCGGACTATTTCTTTAATGAAACCAATATTCTGACCACTTCATTTGCTTACCGACACGCCAAAGGCACAAGAAGTACCGGAATAGAGTACAGAGATTATCTTTTTAATACTAATAATCTGCAAAGAATTACCCGCCGTCTGCAAGATGAAGATGAGGTAGAGCCTAAGCTTGAGTATACCCTAAATTATAAGAGAGATTTCAAAAGAGAAGATCATGAGCTAACTGCTACTTTAAGCTATATTGATAACTGGGAAGATTCTGATCAGCTATACACCCAAAAAACTTTTTTGCCGGATAATTCACCTAGTGGTGAGCCAGATCTGTTGCAGCATTCAGATAATTACGAAACCGAAAAACAGCTTTTATTACAGGCAGATTATGTTTATCCTTTTGCTCAGGAAGGTAAAATGGAAGCAGGTATACGTACTACACTCCGGGATATCACCAATGATTTTCTGGTAAGCGAGCAGGGAGAACAAGGCTGGATCCCTTTACCTGGTCTGGACAATGAGTTTTATTATGATGAAAATATCTATGCGGCCTACTTTATTGTAGGCAATAAAATTAGTAAAGTTGGCTATCAACTGGGGCTGAGAACTGAGCTTACCGACCTGACTACTGAGTTGGTACAAACTCAGGAAATCAACCAAAGGGATTATATCAACTTTTTTCCTTCAGCGCATTTTACTTATGACCTTATTAATGATCACAAGCTGCAGTTAAGCTACAGCCGTAGACTGAACAGGCCTACTTATAGCGACCTTACCCCTTTTGTAACTTTCTACGACAACAGAAACTACTTTAGCGGAAACCCAGACCTTAACCCTGACTATACTCACGCTTTTGAGGTAGGGCATATCAAGTATTTTGACAAAGCCTCTATAAGCTCGGCCATTTATTATCGCCATACCGACGATAAAATATTCCGCTTGCGCGATGTAGTACGAGAGGGAGATGTAAGTGCCTCCACCTTGCGTCCGTATAATCTAAATAGTGAAGATGCCTATGGCGCTGAATTTATTTCGTCTTATCAGCCCTTCGGATGGTGGAAAATGGACCTTAACCTGAACTTCTTTCGCTCTATGATTGATGGTACTAATCTGGATCAGTCTTTTGAGAGCGATACCTATACCTGGTTTGGCCAGTTTAATTCCAGATTTACACTGTGGGGAAATACTGATGTGCAGCTTAGAGGAAATTATGAAGCACCCCAGCAAACCCCTCAGGGCGAGCAGTTATCTACCGCATTTATGGATATTGCAATTAGCCGGGAGTTATTCCAGAATAAAGGAGCAATTACTATCAACGTTATAGACGTATTCAGGAGCAACCGTGACCGTAGTATAGTAGAAGGGGAGTTGTTTTATAGTAGAAAAAACTTCCTGAGAAGCCCTCGCCAGATCAATGTTACATTGAGCTACCGCTTTAGACAGTAAAAAAGAAATAGAAAAAAAAGTGCTGTTTTGGCAGAAGCTAAGGAAGCAAAATTATCTAAAGGATATTGGAAGAAAAACAATAGTATGCTTAAGAAAGTGTTAAAAATATGAACTGATCAATATTTTCCCAGGATGATAATGAACTTGGCAATGAGAACTATATTAAATTAAAAAGTTTAAGAAATTATTGTTAATCATGAGGATTTTTTAGCTTTAACAAAATTTGTGGGAGTGAACAGCAATCAGAAAAAGCATAAGGACGTATATTTTTCCGCCTTAACTTCTACTACCTGCCAGCAGAGGTTTGAGGAAATATATCATGCACATATTGATGCGCTTTACCATTATGGCATGAAGTTTAATGCCAATCGTGAGCTCATAGAAGATTGTATTCAGGACCTGTTTGCAGATTTGTGGGAAAAAAAGAATGAGCTTGATACAATTCGCTCTTTGCGATCTTACCTACTGGGTGCACTGCGCAGAAAAGTATTAAGAAAGGTTTATAGTGGCCGTGAACAGCTCTATGATTTTGAAGATCTCACTGAATTTTTTGAAATGAAACTGCTTCAGGAGGATAACAATACCCTTACTTCCTTCACCGAAGAGCATAGCCAGCAGATCAAAAACGCATTCAACAAGCTTACAGAAAAGCAAAAAGAGGTTATCTACCTCCGTTTTTACAATCAACTAAGCTTTAAAGAGATTGCCGATGTTATGTCGGTACAGATCCGCACAGTTTACAAGTTGGCGCACAGAGCTATTGATATGCTCAAGACCGAACTCTCATCTTGCACCACAGCATTACAATTCATTCTTTTTTGTTTGTATTCGTAATAATTTGCGATTTTTATTGATGCATTGTTAATGTTATCGGTAAATAATTAACCAAATTATAAAAATAAAATTTTCTTCATTTTTTATGGGGCACAAATGAGCCTTTCTGTAACTATCTAATACAGCGAAAGGCACATGGACAAAGAACAATACGAAAATTATCAATCATATCAGCTAAATGATTTCATTCTGGATGAAAGCTTCCAGCAATGGGCGCAGGGATATGCCAGCCCCTTCTGGGATCATTTTGTTGAAGCGTTTCCTGAAAAAGAAAATGCAATCAAAGAAGCGAAGCTGTTAGTGTCTGTGCTCAGCGTACCCGAAACCCCATTAAGCTGGCAAAAGAAAGAACAGCAACTAAACGCAATCTATAGTAAAGTAGAAGCCAGGCAAAAGAAGGGTAAAACAATAAAGATGCCTACCCGGTGGGCATACGCTGCGGCAGTGTCTGCATTGTTAGTTCTCAGTGTTTCTGTGTATTACTTCTTTTACATAATGCCCTTCCAGTACTACGAAACAGCTTATCAGCAGAACGAAACTTTTGTGCTGGATGATGGAACAGAAGTAGTACTTAATGCTAACTCAGAACTAAAAGTAAGCCGCGACCTGGAAACTAAGGAAGTAAGAGAGGTCTGGCTGGAAGGCGAAGCTTATTTTAAAGTTACCAAAATTAAGCAGGAGGGAGAAAGTAGTTCTTTCGTAGTACATACTCCCAACCTTGATGTGCAGGTGCTTGGTACTCATTTTAATGTAAGAAGTCGTGATGGTAACACTCGTGTGCTATTAGAAGAAGGCTCAGTTAAGATAGCCAGTGTAGAAACCAATGAAGATATTCTGATGATACCCGGTGAGGCAGTAGAATTCAACGTAGAAGAAGGGCAAATCAGAAAAGAAATCGTGAGCGAACCTAAAGAACTGGCCTGGCAGCAAAACTTCTTTGTATTTGAGAATCAGACGCTTGGGAAGGTGGCAGAAGAAATATACCAGTATTACGGTATAGAACTGGTGTTTGAAGATGAAGCCATGCGCGACTATATATTTACCGCAGAGGTATCCAGAGATAATCTGCAATTGCTTAAAACTTTAATGGAAGAGGCTTTTCAAATAGATATTGAGCCAGACGGACATCAGCTAATTATTAAAAGAAAATAAATTCTCGGACCTAATTCAGCCTATTCAGGGCACAACAATCATAATCAATTAAATCACTTTGCTATGAAACCCAAACTTATCAGAGTTACTGGGGCATTACTCATAATGCTACATTTTTTTGCCCCGCCTTTGCTCCATGCACAGGATGCTGCTTTCCTGGAATGGACTGCAATGAACCTGAGCAACACGTCTTACAATGACGATCAGGAAACTGCTCCCATCGCTCTGGACAGCTTCCTTGCCACCCTGGAAAAAAAGTATGCCATCAGCTTCGCTTATGACGGCAACCTAATCAAAGACAAAAAAGTAAGTGTAAAAGAGCAGGAAGAGAAAAGTCTGGATACCATACTGGAAACAGCGCTTAAGCCTCTTAACCTGAAGTACAAAAAGATTAATGAGAAGCACTACATCATTCAGAAAGTAGCTGAGCAGCAAGTAGATAAGATTGGTGCCAGCAATAATGATGAAAACGTAAACAAGCCAAACGCTCCGGCTATGCTTACTTCTGCTGGTGCTAAAATTACGCCTATCATTATGCAGCAGACAATCACCGGTAGAGTAACCGATGGTGACTCTGGTGATGGCCTACCTGGCGTTAGTATTTTAGCTAAAGGAACTACTACGGGTACGGTAACAGACATGAATGGAGACTACAGACTGACAGTGGCAGACGATATCACTACTCTTGTGTTCTCATCTATCGGCTACACTACCGAAGAGGTGGAAATTGGAAACCGCAGCACTATCAACATCCAGATGATGCCTGACATTCAGTCATTAAGCGAAGTGGTAGTCGTAGGTTATGGTACACAGAAAAAATCTGATGTAACTGGTGCTATCGGAATGGTAAGCTCAGAAGAACTTCTGAAAGCTCCTATTAACAATGCTATTCAGGGTTTACAAGGTAAAGTAGCAGGAGTAAACGTATTCCTGAACTCTGGTTCTCCTACCAGTAGCCCACGTGTTCTTATTCGTGGTCTGGGTACTATCAATTCTGGTTCTTCTCCTCTATACGTGGTAGATGGAGTGGTTATGGAAGATATTCAGTTCCTTAATCCTAACGATATCCAGAGTATGGAAGTGCTAAAAGATGCTTCGGCTACTGCTATCTATGGTTCTCGTGGTGCTAATGGAGTAATAATGGTTACTACCAAAAGAGGTGCGAACAAAGAAGGTGTTATCGTAGGCTATGACGGTTATGTAAGTGTAGGAACTCTTAGAAAGAAAATGGATCTGCTGAATGCTCAGGAGTGGTTGGATGTCGTAAGAATAGGTATGGAGAATGCGCCTAAGTACCGCCCTGATACTGAGGCTAACTTTACAGCGAATGATCCTCGTCTTTTTGACTCAAATGGAAACCCTCTGTATGATACAGACTGGCAGGAAGAGGCAACTCGCACCGCGGTATCTCACAACCATCAGTTTTCTATTCGTCAGAAGAGTGAAAAATCATCTTATGGTGCGTTCCTTAACTACTCTCGTATGGAAGGTATCATGCTAAACAATTATATGGACCGTTTCTACGGTAAAATTGCTTACGAGGGTAACCCTAAAGACTGGTTTACTTTCGGCTTCAACCTTTTAGCTAACTATACCGAAGAAAATGAGTTTGACGAAGGTGGTGGATACCAGATGCCTCGTCGTACTATGATTGAGATGCCTCCTATCTTCCCTGTAAAATTTCCTGATGGAACTTGGAGCAATAGCCAGATGATTTCTGATGCTTACAACCTGGAAGCAATGGCCAACCCGGTTCACGTACTGGAAACACAGGATAGACTTAGAAAGCGTACGCAGTTGTTTGGTAATACTTATTTTACTTTCCACCTGGCTGATGGCCTTGACCTGAGAACACAAATTGGTTTTGATAAGCATGACAGACTTTTCCAGGAATATAGCCCTACCGATCTAATCAATATTTCTGATCCTTTGGGTACTGCTTATCAGGGTAACGAAAGAGTTCTTTACTGGCAGCAGGAGACATTCCTTAACTATAACAAAGAATTTGGGGCGCACCGCCTGAACGGAGTACTCGGACTTAGCTGGCAGGAGCGTATAGAAGAAGGGTTTGGTATCACTACTCGTGGTTTCGCGGATGACTTCTTTAGATACAATAATTTAGGAGCTGCCAGCCAGCCAGATGCACCAAGTTCATACTATACAAAGTGGGCGATGAACTCTTACTTCCTTCGTGGTAGCTATACCTACATGGATAAATATATGCTAACCCTAACGGGTAGAGTGGATGGTTCATCTCGCTTTGGTGCAGACAACAAATACGGATTCTTCCCTTCAATAGGAGCAGGGTGGATGGTGTCTGAAGAAGATTTTCTTGAAAACTCTTCTGTAATCAGCCAGCTTAAGTTAAGATCTAGCTATGGTATTACAGGTAACACAGAAATTGATACTTACCGCTCTTTAGCTACTGTATACACCGGTACATTATTGTTGAACGGACAGCGTGCTTCTCAGAGCTACGTAAACCGTTTAGCTAACCCTAGCCTGGAGTGGGAGAAAACGCATCAGTTTGATGTAGGATTTAACCTGGCTTTGTTTGACTACAAAATTGGGTTAGAGTTTGACTACTACTACAAGCTTACTACTGACTTATTGCTGAACCGTCCTTTACCACAGACTACCGGGTTTAGTGGTGTATACGATAATATTGGTGAGGTATCTAACCGTGGTGTGGAAGTGATGTTGAATACGACCAACATAGAGAACAATAAGTTTAGTTGGAATACCACCCTGAACTTCAACTATAATGAAAACCGTATTGAGAAACTAGGTGCTAATGACGAAGATATCTTCCCTGGTCCAAACTGGGTTTCTGGTAGCCAGACCATTTTGAGAGTAGGAGAGCCTCTAGCTTCTTTCTGGGGATATGAGAGATTAGGTACCTGGAATACAGATGAGGCCGATGAAGCTGAAGCTGTAGGAGCCGTACCTGGTGAAGCTAAGCGTTCTGCTGAACAGAAAATCATCGGTAACGGACTTCCTAAATGGACAGGTAGCCTGATCAACAACTTTACTTACGGCAACTTTGATCTAAGTATAGATCTTCAGTTTGTATATGATGTTGATATTATGCAGCAGTACTATCACTCTACTGAAGACCGCTCTGGTATTGCCAACGGATTAAGAACTATACTTACTGAAGGCTGGACTCCTGATAACCAGAACACTATGGTACAGGAAATCAGAAACCAGGCTTATGCCGGACAGAACAGCCAGGTGGATAGCCGCTGGATCGCTGATGGTTCTTACCTTAGAGGTAACCTGATTACCCTGGGTTACAATATTGATAACAGCATGACAGAGCGTTTGAACATCGGTAACTTTAGAGTTTATGCCAGTGTGCAGAACGCATTTGTACTACACTCAGATGAGTTTCAGGGGCTAGATCCGGAAGCAACTTCTTGGGGAGGAAACCAGTGGGGACAGAATATTTTCTTCTTCCAGTATCCTCGTCCTAGAACTTATACTGTAGGCGTAAACGTACAGTTTTAACCGAAACAACTGAAGAACCATAATTGAGCATGCATAGCTCGCTAATAGTAGTCTGTAAAAAAAATGCATGCTCTATGGCTACTCAAAATAAATTATATACCAATGAAATATATATCTAAAATTTTCACGCTGATGCTCGTGGGAACTCTTCTCTACTCCTGCGATGATTTCTTGGAAGAAGAACCCAGGGACGAAATTAGCTTAGATCAGTTTTTTGAAGAACCAGCACAGGCTGAAAATGCAGTGAATGCGCTATATGCTATCGGTGCCCCTCAAATGTGGAGTGCTGGTGGTGTTTATGACGGTAAACGAGGAATGTATGGTCAGTACTTATCCGGCTTTTTTGATAACGAATACAAAGGTCAGGAGCCTCATATTCAGTTTGCGCAGCAGCTTACCTTAAATGGTATTAATATAGATGGATTTTCTAACAGCATCTGGTCAGATTTGTACTTAGCAATTTCCAGAGCAAATAGTGCAATCAAATATATCCCTGATACTCCAGGCCTATCAGAAGCTGATGCCAATCGTCTTATGGCTGAGGCGAGATTCTTCCGTGGCTTTGCTTACTTTCAATTAGTGCGTCTGTATGGCGAAGTGCCTTTGATAGAAGAGCCTTATGAAGCATTAGAAGATCTGTACATAGCGAAAAGTCCTATTGCTGATATCTATGCTCTGATAGAAAGCGATCTAACTTTTGCAGTAAATGAAGGAGGCCTTTCTTCAAGTGCAATGGTTAACAATAACTACCGCATTACAGAAGGTGCAGCCGCAGCCGTATTGGCCGATGTTTACCTGACTATGAGTGGTGAGCCTTTAAATCAGGATCGTTATGCAGATGCAGCAGCTATGGCGCGTAGAGTGATCAATAGTGGTACGTACAGCCTGGCGCAACACGATGTAGTAGAAGGAGAAGTTGACCTGGAAAACTCTGCTTACAATAAAATACGTCGCGACGAAGCGCTGGCACAAGAGTATATTTACCTGATTGAGCACGAGGTAGGAATCTCTACATCTACTTACCCCCAGTATGCATACCCTGTAGCCTACGCTTCTGAAGTTAAGTATGCGATCACGAATGGTGCATACCAGCCGGTAGATGAATTTATGTGGGGATACGATGCTGAAAATGACCTTAGAGCTCAGAATAAGCAGTACTTCCATACTACATTTGTACATAGCGAAGATAGTATATCTACTTTTCCTCCTACGCCATATATCTGGCATGAGGATGATGCGCTATTCCAGACTGCTACTTCTGGCAAAGATACCAGAGCTTATAGTTACTCCGAAGTACTTTTGATAGCTGCCGAAGCTATTGCACAGTCTGAAGGTGTTACTGCCGAAGCTATTTCTTATTTAGCAAAAGTGCGTAGCAGAGCTTACTGGAAGCAGGATGAAGCTGATATTGAAGCTGCTCTTAACGGACTTTCTCAGCAAGCTTTTGTAGAAGAAGTTTGGACAGAGCGTTATCGTGAGCTGGTTTTTGACTTCAAACTTTGGTTTGATATGATAAGAACCCGCAAATATCCATTAACCTCAGAAGACGGTAATGGAGAAATAGAATATGTAAACCTTGTAGGGCAGGAAAATACCTGGGGACAGACTTTCCAGGCGAAACATCTCTTGTTGCCTCTCCCTCAAAGAGAGATTCAGAGAAATCCTAAACTCGAGCAAAACGATGGATACACTGAATAAGCACATACCACAATACTCAAATACCGTCTCTCCCTCTGGGGGGGCGGTATTTTGTTTCAATGCTGTTTGCTCTTGGTATTCAATTTATGGTCAGCTCCTTATTTATTAGCATGCTATCCGGTGAGTACATTCTATAAAACACTCAGTATTAATGATATAAGATTATTTGCTCTTTATTGAAGGGGTTGAACTTTAATGAGAAGGAGCAAGTAAAATTATAGCAAAACATCAAACTGATAGTATATTTATTTTTACAGTCTATTATTGCAGTATTGAATCTGCCAGTATCTCGCTTTCAGGCTTAACCAGCCTATCTACTCTCACCATATTACCTCTACTTTTAGAAGCTATTTTGTGCTATAATGATCAAATTATAAATAATTTTTCTCACTCCAATACCATTTTCATGGTTCACTAAAAGTAGATACATAAATTAGCCACTTGTTCTTACAGCAATACTTACACTTATGAAAAATACACTCTTATTATGCATGCTGCTCTTCTATACGTGGGCAGACCTGGCTTTGGCGCAGACTGTTGAGAAGTCGCAGCCGTTAGATTACGTAAATACCCTAATGGGTACAGACTCAGAGTTTAAGCTATCCAACGGAAATACCTATCCGGCAATAGCCTTACCCTGGGGTATGAATTTCTGGACACCACAAACCAGCAGTATGGGTGATGGTTGGGGGTATAAATACGATGACTATAAAATACGTGGCATTAAACAGACGCATCAGCCCAGCCCCTGGATCAACGATTATGCGGCTTTTGCCTTAATGGCCATGACCGGGCAACCCATATTTGATGAAGAGCAACGTGGTAGTTGGTTTTCTCATAAAGCAGAGACGGCTAAGCCTCATTACTATAGCGTTTATATGGCAGACTACGATATTACTGTAGAAGTTACCCCTACCGACAGGGCAGCAGTATTCCGCTTTACTTTTCCTGAGAGTGATACTTCTTATATTTTGCTGGATGCGTTTAACAAAGGGTCTATGGTAAGTATAGACCAGAACGCGAATACCATTACAGGCTATTGTCGTAATAACTCTGGCGGTGTACCCGATAACTTCCACAATTATTTTGTGGCAGAGTTTGATAAAGATTTTTCGCTCACCCACACCTGGCAGGATAGCAGTATGCAGATGGGGAATACACGTGCCGAGGGTAACCACAGTGGAGCTTTTGTAGGCTTCCCTACAAGCAAGGGAGAAGTGGTAACAGTAAAGGTAGCTTCTTCTTTTATTAGTCCTGAGCAGGCAGCGCTCAATCTGCAACGTGAAGTAGGTGATGCTGATTTCGATACCATTCTAAGCCGTGCTGAACAAAGTTGGAACAAAAAACTGGGCCGTATAGAAGTAGAAGGGGGTAGCCCGGACCAGAAAGAAATTTTCTATTCTTGTTTGTATAGAGTGTTGTTGTTCCCCCGCAAGTTTTATGAATATAATGCTCAAAACGAAATTGTACACTATAGCCCTTACAACGGAGAAGTGCTACCGGGCTATATGTTTACCGACAATGGCTTCTGGGATACCTTCCGAGCAGTGTTCCCTTTCTTTACGCTCATGTATCCGGAGTTCAATAGTCAGGTGATGCAAGGACTGGTAAACACTTACAAAGAAAGCGGTTGGTTGCCAGAGTGGGCTAGCCCCGGACATAGAGGCAGCATGATAGGTTCAAATTCTGCAGTCAATATTGCGGACTCTTACCTTAAAGGCATTCGTGGCTACGATATAGAGACGCTTTATGAAGCTATGATAAAAAACACTAAAAGTGTAGGTCCTATCCACTCGGTTGGACGTTATGGCGCAGAGTACTACAATGAGTTGGGCTATGTGCCCTATAATGTGGGTATCAATGAAAATGCTGCTCGCACATTAGAGTATGCTTTTGCAGATTTTAATATCGCAGAGCTGGCAAAAGCCCTGGGCAAGCCTAAGAAAAAAGTTAAGCTGTACGAAAAGCGTGCTCAGAACTACCGCAATCTCTTTGACAAAGAGACGGGGCTTATGCGTGGTAAAAACGAAGATGGTAGTTTTCAGACTCCTTTTAACCCTTTTAAATGGGGAGATGCATTTACTGAAGGTAACAGCTGGCATTACAGCTGGTCAGTATTTCAGGATATAGAAGGACTTAGCCAGCTTATAGGTGGTCATAAGGCTTTTGCTAACAAACTGGATTCCGTATTCATTCTTCCTCCTGTATTTGACGATTCCTACTATGGCTTTCCTATTCATGAGATCCGAGAAATGCAAATCGTAAACATGGGGCAGTATGCGCATGGCAACCAGCCTATTCAGCATATGGTTTACCTATATAACTATGTTGGTGAGCCCTGGAAAACGCAGTATCATGTGCGAAACGTAATGGATAAACTATATACACCACAGCCAGACGGTTACTGTGGAGATGAAGATAATGGACAGACCTCTGCCTGGTATGTTTTCTCCGCTATGGGCTTTTATCCCGTAACTCCCGGAACGCAGCAGTATGTTATTGGTAGCCCTATATTTGAAACGGTAAAACTTCATTTACCTAATGATAAAACTTTTGTGATTGAAGCAGAGGGTAACGGCAAGGATGCCTATTACATTCAGAAGGCTAGTTTAAACGGAACATCATTTGACCGAAATTACATTGAGCATGATGAAATTCTAGATGGAGGTACACTTAAGTTTGAGATGGGAGAAAACCCGGAGAAAAGTCGTGGTACTCAGGCCGAATCATTTCCATATTCAATGACCAAAATAAAATAATCTGTTAATACTCTGGTTGTAAAAAGCATCGGCTTCTGGCTGATGCTTTTTTGTTGGTGACTATTGGTATAATATTTTTTTCATAAAATTATATAAGCTCATATTCCTGTGAATGCAGTTTTAAATTTAAGAGATATCAGCTTTCACCTTTCTTTCATAAAAAATAGCAGTCAATATCAGTATTTTAAGGAGTTGATACTTTAAAAAAATACATATTATTAAACCTACCCTAAAATAGTTAAGTCGGATAATAAACCCCTCTTTAGTTAACGTATCAGCGTATTTAGTTGACATATAAAACAATGCTTTATACTTTTGCAGCCTCAAAACAACCTTTAGCTACCTCAGTTTACCGGAGTTTTTTTAGGGTTTATAATCTGGTACTGTGCCTCATTGCTACTCCGACATACTACGTTAAGCATTCTTCAGATAGTACATAATCTGTTTTTTTTATAATACAAGCTGCATAAAACAGTATACATTTTACATCAAAAAAATATAATATGAACAGTACATTTACTGCACTGTGGCATTGCCATTTCTATCGTTTTCGTTTACTAAGAATTGTTTTTTTTACAGCCCTGCTATCACTTTTACAAATTGTGGCAGTAGCGCAGGAGGTAGTAGTAAACGGTAAAGTAACTGACGCAAAAAGTGGAGAAGCCCTTATCGGTGTTTCTGTGGTAATCAAAGGTACCAGCCAGGGAACCGTGACCGATATTAATGGTGAATATCGGCTAAAAGCTAATTCTGCTCAGGATATACTGGACTTCTCATTTATAGGGTATCAAACGGTGTCTCGTAAAATAGATAGCAAAAGTACTATCAATGTAAAGCTGAGCGAAGATACCAAGCAGCTTTCTGAAGTGGTAGTTACTGCTCTGGGCGTAGAGCGTGAGAGTAAGTCTCTGGGCTACACTGTACAAAAAGTAAGTGGAGAGGACATCACCCAGGCGCGCGAAACTAATGTAATCAACTCACTGGCGGGAAAAGTAGCCGGTGTCAATATTTCAGGAAGTTCTTCGGGACCAACAGCTTCTTCTAACATCACTATTCGTGGGCAATCCTCATTATCCGGCAATAACCAACCTCTGTTTGTTGTAAATGGTCTACCCATAACCAATGGGCTAAACAGTCCTGGCGATGGGCTGAATGGTTCTACAACCATTGACTTTGGAAATGCTGCCAGTCTAATTAACCCGGATGATATTGCAGAAATAAGTGTGCTTAAAGGCCCTACGGCAGCTGCTCTTTACGGTACACGTGCCGCTAATGGCGTAGTGTTGATTACTACCAAAACCGGTAAAAAAGCAGAAGGTCTCGGCTTAGAGGTAAACTCTAATACTTCAATACAGACTGTGCTGCGCTGGCCAGACTATCAGAACGAATATGGAGGTGGGGGTTACGGTAAGCGTGACTATGTAAACGGGACACAATATAGCGGAAGCTACGACGCATTTGGCGAAAGCTGGGGACCTCCTATGGATGGGCGCTTAGTAAGGCAATTTGGATCAGACGGTGAGCCTATACCTTTTACCCCCTCATCAGACAATATCAAAAACTTTTTCCGTACAGGTAGAACATTCACCAACAATATTGCCCTGAATTACAATAAAGATGAAGCAGACTTTCGCCTTTCTTATACTAACCTGAACCAGCAGGGGATAGTACCTAATACAGACCTAAACCGTAATACTTTCTTTAGCAGTGCCGGAACCCGTATCGCAGACAAGCTAAGTGTAAGAGGAAACATATTTTACATAGATGGGGAGTCAGGCAATGTACCCAATGCGGGTTATGATGAATCATCATCTATTATGTATGGGTGGCTGTGGTACCCCAGAAACCTACCCATCTCTGAGTTGGAAGATTATTGGGAAGTAGAAGATGTAAGGCAAAGAAACCACGAGTCTTTGTGGACAAACAATCCTTATTTCCTTGTCAATGAGAATACAAACAGCTATCAGCGTCGTCGTTTTATCGGTAACTTAAATCTGATCTATGATATTACAGATGATCTGAAAATACGCTTCCGTACCAGTGGAGATGTCAACAATGAAAGCCGCCAGTTTCGCCGTGCGGTATCTACACGAGGTACTCCTGAAGAACAAGGAAGCTACCGTGAAGACGAGCTATATTTCCGGGAGACTAACCAGGAGCTATTATTGACTTATAGTGGAGGAGAAGTTACTGAGAACAATTTTACCTATGAGGTATCAGTAGGAGGTAACCAGATGAAGCAGCTAAGCTCTACAACCAGCAATTACGCCCCTGGCTTAACTATTCCGGGCCTGTTTAATCTGGGCAATGCAAGAGGCAATGTAATTACCGATCAGTTTGATCAGGAGAAAAGAATTAATAGTGTATTTGGTCTGGCCAATATCGCTTACCAGAATATGATCTTTCTGGACCTTACTGCCAGAAATGACTGGTCTAGTACCTTGCCTACCGATAACAATTCCTACTTCTATCCATCCGTTGCATTAAGTGCGGTAATCTCCGATATGGTTAATATTTCGCCTTCATCACCATTAGCCTTTGCTAAAATCAGAGCAGGCTATGCCCAGGTCGGCGGCGACACTGACCCGTACAATATTGCGAATGTGTATGAGTTTGGTAACATATGGGGCGGACAGCCGGTAGCCAACAAAAGTGCATTGCTACGTAATCCTGAGCTGAAGCCCGAGACCACTTCTACTTATGAACTGGGCACTGATCTGAGGTTTTTCAACGATCGCGTAGGGTTAGATTTCACTTACTATTATATAAGCAGTAAAGATCAGATTCTACAAGTACCGCTAGCTCAAACCACGGGCTATGCTGCCCGCCTACTGAATGCCGGTGAAATTGAAAATAAGGGTATAGAGCTGATGTTACGTGCTACGCCTTTACAAACTAATGCCGGACTCAACTGGGATGTATCCTTAAACTTTGCTCGTAACAGAAGTGAGGTAGTTTCTTTGGCAGAAGGAATCTCTAATTACCAGATTGCACCCGATATGTACCCCGGAGATGGAGGGCAGGATCTTTCTTTAGAAGCCCGAGTAGGCGAACCTATGGGGCAGTTGGTGGGTCTGGATCTTCAGAGAGTAGAAGAAGGTCCTTATAAAGGGCAGGTTATTCACGAAAATGGTATTCCATTGGTAGGCACAGAAAAAGTGAGTGCCGGAACCTACCAGCCTGACTTTACCTTTGGCCTGTCTAACAGATTTACTTACAAAAGCTTTAATCTGAGCTTCCTGTTTGACGGAAGAGTAGGTGGTAAAATCTTTAGCCGTACGCATACCATGCTGGTAAGTGGAGGTGCTATCACTAATAAAGACGATGAAAAAATTGGAAGCATACTGGAAGGCCGTGTAGAGCATGAACCTCTACAATACGATGCAAATGGCAATCCTCCTCTAGATGAAAACGGAAACTATATCTGGGGATCTCTGGTAGATGAAGGTAGCTTTGTTGGCCCGGGAGTCAAAAATGTAGGTACAGCAGAAAACCCAGAATATGTGCCTAATGATGAAGCAGTAGCTACTCGCGATTATATCTACCGTTATTACAACAATATTTTTAATCGCGATATTATTACTACCGGTACTTTTGAAAACACATGGGTAAAGCTAAGAGAAGTTGTGTTATCATACAATCTACCCAATTCGTTTACAGATCGCATCGGTCTTCAATCAGCCACCGTATCTTTAGTAGGAAGAAATCTGCTGCTATTTACCGATGTGCCCACCATAGATCCGGAGGCTTACTCTATCCGTAACGGAAGAATTATACAGGGTTTTGAAAGCACACAGCTACCTTCTACACGTAGCTTCGGGTTTAATATTAATGTTCGTCTGTAAATACGAAGCCAACAAAAAACGAGAAAAAGATCATGAAGATACTACAATATATAGGAATAATAGCTTTACTGGTATTGGTTGGTGCCTGTGATGAAGGCTTTGATGATGTCAATACTAACCCCAACCAGCCGGAAGAGGTAGCCCCCAGTGCCATCCTTCCTCAGATCATTCGCTCAGCTGTAAATGCATCTGTAGACCAAAGCTATCTGGTAGGTAACAATATTATGCAGCTTACTGCTAAAACCCTTAGGGTGGAGGTAGATATCTACAACTGGAATGCTTTCGCTAACATTACCTGGTTTCCAATGTACGAGAGCCTGCGCAATGTGGTAGCTCTGGAAGAAATAGCCAAGGCAGAGGAACATCAAAACTATGAGGCCATTGCCTTGATCATGAAAAGCTGGATTTTTTCAGTACTAACCGATGCTTACGGAGATATTCCGTACTACAATGCAATTGCCGCTGATCGTGATATCAATTTTCCTCAGTACGATGCTCAGGAAGATATCTACCTGGGAGAGGGTGGCCTACTGGCTAATCTGGAGAGAGCCAGCAGCTTGCTGAATACTGCCGGCCAGAGCGTAGAAGGAGATATACTATATAGCGGAGACATTGCTAAATGGCAGAAGTTCGCCAACTCACTTAGGTTGCGTCTGCTTATGCGTATTTCAGATCAGCAACCTACATTGGCCAGAGAAGGAATACAGCAAATAGTAAATAGCGGTATCTACATGCAGACCTATGAAGATAATGCTGTGCTTGAGTATCTAAACGCTTTTCCTAATCAGTTTCCTCTTATACCGTTAAAAACAGGTGACTTTGATGCGGTAAATATTGGAGCCAGAGCAGTAGAAGTTCTAAAAGAGCTGAACGATCCCCGGCTGACTGTTTATGCTCGCCCAGAAAATGCGCCTCTTGACAATCCTGAGAATGCTGTTTATGAAGGTTTGGCAAATGGGAGTGGAGATGCTGATCAGAAATCCAGATTAGGCTACATTTTCTACGACTACCCTGGTCATCAGACTGTCGCCGACAAAGCCGATGGTATAATCATGACCAATGCAGAAACACAATTTATTTTGGCAGAGGCTGCGCAAAAAGACTGGATAAGCGGTGAGGCTGAAGAGTATTATAAAAGTGGGGTAGAAAGTAATATGAACTACTGGGGTGTGAGTCTGCCATACACAGCGGCTGATGGTACACTTATTCGCTCATTTGAAGAATACTACGCACAGGCGGAAGTTGATTTTGCCCAGGCCGAAAACAAACTAGAGCGTATTGGAGAGCAAAAGTGGTTGGCATTATACTTTAGCGGGTTGGAAGCCTGGTTTGACTGGCGCAGAACTGGCTACCCTAAACTAGAGCCTACACCTAATAACGAAAACAATGACAGAATACCAGTCAGATTTATCTATCCTGGACAGGAGCAAAACCTGAACAACGATAACTATCAGGATGCGATAAGCTCGCAGGGGGCAGATAATATTAATACTAAGATGTGGTTACTGGAAGAATAACCAATGACTAATATATTTGAGAAGCGCCATTATCTTAAACAGAAGTGGCGCTTTTTTAATTTTAGAAAAAGAGGACTTACTTAAATGCCAAAAAGTCAGCTACTTTAATATTATATAGCAGTCCAAACTTTAAATTATTACCCAAACCGACGACTGTCTTGGGTATTTCATTTTGAAAACAATTTTATCAAAAAGAAGAGTGAAGATTTATCAATATGAAATAGCTGGAAAATCTAATGCTTTTACCCCTTACATCTTCATTTTTTCATGGGTACTATTTTCCTGTAATTTTATTAAGTACAAATACATAGCACTGTAAAATAAGCTATCGTTTTCCCTCTAAAGAGATATCTATTTTAGCTGTTTTTCAAAATAAATTTGCTTGTAAAAGTGCGAATACAGCCAAATTAAGCCCTTTTTTTAGGTTTGTGAAAATTAGTTTAAAAATAATTGACTCACTTAGCAAAAGTCTGAGAAAAAGGCGTACATTTGTTTTAGCCAGGATTTATGGCTGTGATGTGTATTATTCAAACCAAATTTTACTCACCCTCTATACTTCCTGTCTAAATAGTGCTTATTTATTAATTTCAGTATCATGAACATTTATGTAGCGAATCTTAACTATAAGATTCAAGACGAAAATCTAAGAGAATTATTTGAAGAGTATGGAGAGGTAGCTTCTGCTAAAGTTATCAGTGACCGCGAAACTGGTCAGTCTAGAGGCTTTGGTTTTGTAGAAATGCCTGACGAAAATGACGCCCTAACCGCTATCGAGGAACTTGATGGTGTTGAGCTTCAAGGAAGATCTATAAAAGTTAACAAAGCTCGTCCTAGAACTGAAGGTGGAAATGGCGGTGGCGGTCGTAGGTTTAGCAATCAACGTTACTAATTCACTATAGATCATCGTATCAGAAGCAGGTCAATTTGGCCTGCTTTTTCTTTTTAAGCCATTGGTTATCAGGTCTTTTTTCTTTTTTATTGGATAATCGGCTAGCTATTACTTTTTTTTAAATCGCTCGTTTCTAACTGGCGTACTCCAGCTACTACTACACTACCTGATCGTAGCACCCTCCCTTATTGCTTAAAAGTTAAACCTTCTGCCAACAATGCAAGGCTGAACACGGTTAAATGGGTATTTTAAAACAATGTCTGAGTGAAAGCAGGCAGGTTTTTTTTAACTGATTCTAACTGTTTGTGGCTTATTGAATAAGGGCCAGTCTACTATGCGAAAAAGTACCATACCACTCATTATCTCTATTGGCGTAGCGGCATGCTTTGCTTACTTACTATTCAGAACTGTACTCCAACAAAGTGAGCACCCAATTACTTTTGAGCTCTTTGCTGCACTAATTGGTGTATCTATCACCGTACTACTAACCAGTATATTGTTAAAAAGGCAGACCGGAGCAGAACTACGTAAAGAAGAAAACGTGATGTTTCTGGAGCTTAAAATGAAAACCTATACGGAGCTTATTGATCAGCTACAAGACATCATTTCTAAAAAGAAGGTGCTGGAAGAAGACATGATAGAAATCCGTTTGCTCAACCAAAAACTGACTTTTATTGGTAGTGAAGAAGTGCTTATAGCTTTCAACAGTTTTTCTCAGTGTTTTGCCAGACTGGCTTTAAAAGATAGTATTAACGATGATGATATAGATGGATTGTTAGAAGAGCTAAGCGAGTTAAGTGTGTTTATCCGAAAAGACCTGATGCAGACCTCACCCCGCAAATTAGATAGTGAAGTAAAAATTAGAGAGGCTGTAAAACGTAGTAATGATAATCTGGATATAGAATAAAAAAACCGGACGATATGTCCGGTTAAAGCCTTAACTTTTAATGTCGTCTTTTAGATATTGGCTATAGTTCTTTTTGAATTTACTAATTTTAGGCTCTGCCACATTGATAATGTAGGGGTTGTCTGGATTGTGTTCATAATAGTTCTGATGATAATCTTCAGCATCATAAAACTTTTCAAATGCACTTACCTGGGTCACAATAGGATCATCGTATTTGCCTGAAGCAGATAACTTTTGCATGTATTGTTCTACCTCCTGCTTTTGTTTATCGCTATGATAAAAAACCTCCGAACGATATTGTTTCCCAACGTCCGGTCCCTGGCGGTTTAGCTGGGTAGGGTCATGAGTTCCGAAGAAAATTTCTAGCAGTTCCTGGTAAGAGATTTCCTCCTCATCAAAATATATCTGAATACTTTCTGCATAATCAGTTTTACCGGCGGCTACTTCTTTGTATGTAGGATTAGCCTTGCTACCTCCAGCATATCCAGACACTACACTTTTCACTCCTTTTACTTGCTCAAAGACAGCTTCGGTACACCAAAAACAGCCTCCGGCAAAGGTAGCTACTGCTAAATTTTCCTTTTCTTTCGGGCTCAGCTTAGCAGGCTCTACCGTATAGCTGGATGCTTGTATGTCGCCCTGAGCCTGAGGGTTGCTGGCGCAGGCAATCATTAAAAAAGCTGAAAGTAATAGGGGTAAATATTTCATTAGTCTTGATTTTAGTCAAAAATAACTCTAACAGAATAGAGCATCGTGTTTAGATTTTAAACAGAAGGGGTAGAAAAAAGTTGCTTTATGTCAGCTACCCTACCAATCCTGCTAAACAAAAAATATGTACCTACACAAAAAATTATACATACAACTAATACTGCAAGATTTGGATGTAAGAAAAAGCTGCTGCATCATTATTATCCAAAAACGGTAAAAAAGAAAACTTTTGGCTCAGGATTAAAGAGTTTTGTTTAAGAGAAATCCATCTTTCAATGTAAGGTTTATAAGGGAACTCAACTTTTTTAAGGACTATCTGTGAGATTTTACCCCAGAAATATATACTATATCTCAGGTATATTTTCGTGATTTTTCCTAGTGTGAAAATTATTATATTAGCAAAACACAATAAAAAACTTTATTTCTTTTAATTAACTTACTTTTATATTAAAATCACAAAACTTTTTTAACTGGTACTTCACAATGTATGATGAAGATTGAATTTCCGTTAAATGCTATTTGTTAGTCAGTGTAAAGCAGCTACAGAAATTGGTTAAAATCTTCATATTTTTATTGAGAATTGTCATACATTTATTAAAAGTTACCATGTGCTTAAAGCATTCGTATGAGACATTTTAATAGAGGTTGGCTTGTAGCTTTTTTGTTAGTGTTGACCTTCCCATCATTTTCCCAGGATCATCCCCATGCCTACCCACCGGCACCCTATGCGGTACGTGTAGTCCAGCCGAATGGTCAAACCCTACAGATTATTGCCAGAGGAAACGACCATGTACATTGGGCAGAAACTTTAGATGGTTATACAGTCATTAAAAATGATGAGGGATATTATGAATATGCTGAGCTGCGTAACAACAAATTGGTTGGTAGCGGAAAAATAGCTACTGACCCTGCAAACAGGAGCATGCAGGAGATGCGTGGCATGATAGGTATTGCTAAGCACTTAAAGCCTCAGGAAGAGAGGAGTCATGTCCACAACAAGCAAAGTTTTGCACCATTAAGCAGTAGTAATGCAGCTATACCAGCGGTACCCTCTAAAGGTAAGGTTAAACTACTCGCAATCTGCATAGATTACCCTGATCTGCCGCATACTAAAAGTGTAGAAACATTCTCAAGACTTTTAAATAGTGGAATCAACGGTAACCCCTCTTTTAAACAATATTTTCAGGATAACAGCTATGGACAGTTAGACATAGAGGTAGAAGTGGTAGGTTGGGTAAAGGCATCCAAAAACTACGAATATTATGGCTATGCAAATGGTAACAGACGTACCAGAGAGTTGGTAAAAGAAGCTATTCAGGCAGCAGAAGATACCGGGGTAGATTTTAGCCAGTACGATAACGATAACGATGGAGATGCTGACGCTGTAATGGTTATCCACTCTGGCCCGGGGGCAGAAGAAGGAGGACGGAATGATTATATCTGGTCTCATCGCTGGACTATACCTTTTGAATTTCATGATAATACATTCATTTTTGATTACGCGGTATTTCCCGAAATCAGAACTTCTTCCTGGTTTGACAATACAGTAGGCATAGGCATTTTCTGCCATGAGTTTGGTCACCTTCTTGGCCTGCCAGACTTGTACGATACAGAGTCTTATAACGGTAATAGCAATGGAATAGGAGAGTGGGGGGTAATGGGTACCGGCGGTTGGTTAGGCTCAGAAGATTATCCCGCTTCTTTAAGTGCATGGAGTAAAGAAAAGCTAGGCTGGGTTAAACCTCTAGATATAACAGAAAGCTACGGAAAATTTAAATTGCCCGCTGCCAGTAAAGAAGATGTAATTTATAAAATTAACACTGGCAGAGATAAGGAATATTTTCTGCTGGAAAATCGCCAGAGAGATGGCTTTGATCGCGAATTAAGGGGTACAGGTCTTGCTGTCTGGCATATTAATACCGACAAAACGGATGAGTATCCCAGTTACAATGCAGTTAATGGAGATGTTGACTTAAAGGGAGTAGACCTGGAAGAGGCTGACGGTAATTTTGACCTGGATAATATGAGAAACCGTGCAGACGATGGTGATTTATATCCGGGTAGTAGTAAACAGACTTCGTTTAGTGTATTTACAAGCCCTACTACAGAAAGCTATTTTGACCTTAATAGCTCAACCGAAACTGGTATCAGTATTGAAGATATTAAAGAGAATACAGATGGTTCAATCAGCTTTGTTCATAACCGTAAATTTGTAAATAGCGGAACCACCTGTGACAATACTCTTATTGCTTTTGATGGAAAAAATAAAGCAAACGGGTCTTCTGCCTGGTTTGAGTTTACCATGCCCAGAACTGGTAGCTTGATAGTAGATACCAAAAATGCGGGAAGACCTACTATGGGCGAAGTATTTACTGCCTGTAATAATAATACGCCGCTGGCTCAGGCCTCATCCCAAAACGAAAATGGCAAGCATACAGCCATGCGCATCAAATACCTGGAGAAAGGACAAAAAGTATTGATTCACTGGGGAGAGGTGAGTGGGCAGACCAATCCTTATGATTTTGATATCAAAATAGAAGATAAGGTGAGCAGCCAGGACTCCTTAGGTCTGGTAGCCATGTATCAGCAGATGTCTGGTGCTAAATGGAGCAAAAAGAGCAGATGGCTGAGCGCTCCGGTTAGTACCTGGGAAGGTGTAACTGTAGAAAACGGAAGAGTAACTAAGCTTGAGTTTGTGGAAGCTGGTCTGGAGAAGAGTTTTCCTGAAGAGTTTTACCTTTTGAGTGAACTCCGTTCTCTAACCTTGATAAATAACAAGCTCAGCGGCAATATAAGTAATAGCTTAAACCAGCTTAGCAAACTGGAGGAAATTACCATACAGGAAGATGAGCTCACCGGTTCGTTTCTTGAAAACATTAGCCAACTTAATAAACTTAAAAAGCTGGTGCTTAAAGATGTTAAGCTAAATGCTCAACTACCAACTAATTTTGATAAGCTAAGCAATCTGGAGCAACTTGAGATTTCTAATGCTGGGCTAAGTGGAGGAATCCCATCAAGTCTGAACAGACTGAGCAAACTTAACAAACTGGTATTAAGCAAAAACAGCCTTAGCGGGAGCATACCTGAAAACTTAGAGGGGCTATGGCTATTAGAGCACTTTGAGCTAAACGATAATCAGATAAGTGGTAAGTTACCTGCCGAGTTAATTAATTTGCCTGCTTTAAAATCTTTATTGCTAGAAAAAAACAAGCTAAGTGCATTACCAGAGAATTTCTTTAGCTCTAATACTCTTAACGAAATAGATCTGAGCAACAACCTTATTGCGGGGGAACTACCTAAAACAGTAAACCGAAGTACAAATAACTCATTGAAGCTGGAGCTCAACAACAATCTTCTGACAGGTACCATCAGTAGCTCTTTAAGCAAAATTAATTTTAATCAACTAGACCTGAGCAATAATCAGTTGGAAGGCAAACTACCCGCTCTGAGGGCATCAGAATTAGTGAATATAGCTAGCAACAATATTAATGCAATGGATAAGTTGGTGGACACTTCAGCTTCTTCTTCTAACATGAAGCTATGGTGTCAGTCCAATAAATTGACTTTTCGTGACCTTCTTAAAAATAAGGCTTTCATCACTGCGAGCGGTAATAATGCTGCACAACGCTTTAGCCCCCAAAAAATTATTAGTCTGAACGAAGAGCAGACAATACTGGAAGGTGCTACTGCCAGTATTGAACTAGGCGAAGAGCATCAACTAAACAGCAACCGGTTTGTGTGGCTTCAAAATGGTAAAAATGCAACCAACACGCAGAATGCTGGCTTGCAGATTAATAATTTTGCCCAGGCCCATGTGGGGTCTTATATCTGTAAAGTTACCAATACTGAGCTGCCAGGACTTACGCTGGAAATTGAAGGTTTTGAGCTTAAGCTTAAGTCAAAACAGCAGCAGACTATCAATGTGCCGCTTATCGCGGAAAAAACTTTTGGTGATGATCCATTTGAACTAAGCGCTACGGCTAGCTCTAACCTGCCTCTTAGCTACAGCAGAGTTGATGGGCCCATCAGTGTGGAAGGTAATAAGGTGACAATTACTGGAGCGGGTGAAGCTAAAATTAAAGTTTCGCAGGAAGGAAACGCTACTTACCATGCCGCGCAACAGGAAATTTCATTTACCATTAAACGTGCTTCTCAAAACATTGAGAAAGTAGTTGTAGCTGATAAAGTGTATGGCGATGAGAACTTTAAACTGGAAGTAAAAGCCAGCAGCAGTTTACCTGTTTTACTTAGTGTAAGTGAAGGTAATGTAAGTCTGAACAATGATATCGTAAGTCTGGAAGGCGCGGGTAAGGTAAGCATACAAGCTAGCCAGGAAGGTAATGATAATTATCTCTCCGCTCCAGCCACCACCATCACCTTTAATGTAGCCAAAGCCAGCCAAACCATAAGTTTTGATGAAATAGCCGATCAGGTTTACGGTGAAGAGCCTTTGGCTTTAAATGCTAGTGCTTCATCAGACCTGCCTGTAAGCCTGAGAGTAGTATCAGGAGATGCAGAAATAAATGAGGGAGAACTTATCGTCAAAACAGCGGGAGATATTGTACTGGAAGCCTTACAACTTGGGAATTCAAATTATGAGAAAGCAGAAGCTATAAGAAGAAGCTTTACGGTAGAAAAAGCAGATCAGGTCGTTTATTTTGATAAAATCCTGAACCGTGACATTGAAGACTTTCCTTATACTCTGGAGGCTTTTAGTAGCGTAGAAGGTTTAGAACCTGTGCTTAAGGTAATTGAGGGTAATGCTACCATTAACGAAGGTAAAGTGCTTACCGTAAGCAATACCGGAAAAGTTGTGATTGAAGCATCACACCCCGGAACCGAAAATTACAAAGCTGCTGAAGCTGTTCTTCAGGAGTTTTATGTGACATCCACAGCCAAGGCAGCGCAGACTATTGTACTAAAATCTTTACCTGATACGGTAAGTGTGCTGGATGAAGTAGAGCTAAACTGGACAGTAAGTAGCGGACTGGAGCCTGTCATCAATGTTAGTGGCCCTGCTTCAATCAATGGTAATACGCTTAGCTTTACTGCAGCGGGCGAGGTGAGTATAGAGATGTTGCAAGAGGGCGACACTGACTACAATGCCGCAACTCCGGTATTGCGAAGTATTTATGTCGTTAAAGCGCCGCAAACTATTGAGCTGGCACCTATTGGAGATGTAAAAGTTGGAGATGAACAAATTAGCCTGCAAGCTACCAGTGAAAGCGGACTGCCCATTACTTACAAATTAATTTCGGGCAATGTAGAGCTTAATGGAAATTTTGTTACAATCTTAGGCGAAGGAGAAGTAAAGATAGAGGCCTGTCAGCAAGGGGATGCACTTTATGCCGCAGCGCCAGTAAAGCAGATTATATTTACGGTTTATCCACAGGCCAGACTTACTCAATCTTTGAGTGTGGAAGCTATTGAAGATAGAACCTATGGTGATGAAGCATTTGACTTAAACATAGATACCACTTCTGACCTTCCTTTGTCAATTGAACATAGCGGACCGGTCAGTATTTCTAACACAACAGTTGCAATAAAGGGGGCAGGTAGTGTCACTATTAAAGTGTACCAGAAAGGTAACGCTACGTATGCTCCGAGTGATACCGTTGTTTTAAATTTTAGTATCGCTAAAGCAACCCAGCAGATTGTATTTAATACTGAAAAAATCAGAGAAGGAGTTTATCTGCTTCAGGCTAGTAGTAATGCTGATTTAGCAGTAAGCTACGAGATTGTGGAAGGCGAAGCTGAATTTAAAGGAGATACTTTATTCGTTCTCGGATCTGAGGATGTAAAAGTACAGGCTATCCAAAATGGTAATGACAATTACCTGTCGGCAGAGCCGGTAAGTAAAATAATGGCCGCCGATAAGGTTACAGCCATCAACGATGATCTGGACAAAAGTATCAATGTGTATCCCAACCCCAGTGATGGTGCTTTTAATATTGAGCTAAAGGGTTTTGACAAAAGTAGAACACTTAGTATTCACAATGCTCAGGGCAAGCTAATCTATCTATTGAAAAGTAACATAATTGAATCAGTTGATCTGAGTAATCATGCTTCCGGAGTTTACCTCTTAAGTGTAGAGGAAAAAGGCCAGGTACATCACTATCGCCTAATCAAAAGATAAGTAGGTTATAGAATACGTTAAAAATTTAGTCTACTCTGGCTTAATTCTTAGAATTAGTGAAGTAGCTTTATAATCTTTTACTACTCATAGCAAGCAGACAAAAATTAAGCTGTACTTCTCTATGTTCAAAAGAAGTACAGCTTTTTGTTTTATAGGCTCATCCGCAAAATTTAGTGAGGAGGATAAATTGTGTAAAATCAGACTAATGCGAGTCTTTATCTTTTACCAGGCTTACACCCAATCTTTTGATTAATTTTTCAACAGTTAAACCTTGAACTATAATGGAGAATACTACTACTACATAAGTCACTGTGAGCAGAAATTCGCGGTTCATATCTTCAGCTAAAGATAGAGCTAGTGCAATAGAGATTCCTCCTCTTAATCCTCCCCAACTCATAATGAGGTCAGTATGAGGTACAAACTCCAAGCGCTTACTAAAGAATGCAATAGGTGCTTTCAGAACAAGGTAGCGCGATAGCAGCACTATGACTATAGCTACCAGACCAGCAATCAGGTATTGACCTTCGTAAGAAATAATCAGAAGCTCAAGACCAATCAAAACGAACAAGACAGCATTTAAGAACACATCTATCAGCTCCCAGAAACGATCCAGGTATACGCGAGTAGTCTCAGACATGGAGGTTTGTCGGGCACTGTTTCCAATAAACAAACCGGCTACAACGACTGCCAGAGGGCCTGAGAAATGCAGGCTGCTAGCTAACAAATACCCACCCATTACTATGGCTAAGGTGATCATCACCTCAGTTTCGTAATGATCAATAGTTCGCGTCAGATGAAAAGTAAGGTAACCTAAAGCCAGTCCTAAGCCTATACCTCCAATTACTTCTTCTGCAAATAGTATTGCAATCTCAGAGGCTCCTACATTGTCTATACCTTTATTTGCGATATTGAATAGAGTTAGAAAAATGACAACCCCTACACCATCGTTAAATAAAGATTCGCCTACAAATTTAATTTCCAGTTGTTTGGGTACCCCAATACTTTTAAGGATACCGAGCACAGCGATAGGGTCGGTAGGGGAGATGAGTGCACCAAAAAGTAAGCAGTGAATAAATGCTATCTGATACCCGATAAGGTAATTGGTAACGTAAAAGAAGGCAGTACCTACCAGAAAAGTAGACGTAAGCACACCTACTGTGGCAAGAATAAGGATAGGAACTCCCTGTTCTTTTAGTTTTTCCCAATCTGTATGCAGGGCTCCGGCAAACAGCAAAAAGCTTAAGAGTACATCTAGTATAAGATCACTAAAATCTATCTGGTTTATCGTATTTTCAGCAATACTGATAATTTTTTGATTGAAGGTTCCGCCTAACAAAATCAGAAGTGTAAGAATAATGGCCATAATCATCAGGCCAATAGTAGTGGGAAGCTTAAAAAAACGAACATTGATGTAGCCAAAAATGGAAGAGATAACTACAAGTAGGGTAATGATAGTAAAAATGTCCATGCAATATTTTTAATGGTGAATCATTCAATAGCAAAAATATCAATAAAAATAAGTGTAGCGCATTAAAAACAAAGTACGTAAGGCATTTTGAATAATTACTGCTGTTAAGTGTTGAGCGATATTCGCTCTGCCTTGTGTGTAACCGTGCATTTATTTCTACATAAACAGAAACAAAATGTTAATGCTCTTCCCCAATATTTTATAGCGATATAATCCTAATAATCTGTGAAACAGTAAATTATAAATTGCGGAAAGCTATTTGATTAGTTATTAATATCTTTTTAACCTAAAACCATTGTTATGCTTAAATGGACAGTAATTTTTTTAGTCATCGCTCTGATAGCCGCTGTACTTGGATTTGGAGGTATAGCAGCTGGAGCCGCAGAAATCGCTAAGATTTTGTTTTTTGTATTTTTGGTTCTTTTTGCCATCTCACTGATCATGGGATTTGTAAGACGGAAATAACTCATATGAAAAAACCCTGAAATCCATAGGATTCAGGGTTTTCCTTTTGCTTATAATTAAGCCTTCAATCAATCACTCTATTACATCCAAATTATTTGCTCAGGTAGATTTTCTGAGTACGATTTTCTGCGCGTCTTTCTGCGCTATTCTTTCATAAAATTTTACCAGCTCATCGTAGGCTTCTGCCGGAAAGTGTCCTTTCTGAGTTTTAAATTTTCTCACAAACACTATTTTTCCCTGTTCCTGCTCAAAACTTAAAGAGTACTCTCCAAACTCATTTTTGATATGAGTGGGCTCTGGTATATATTCTGGATGCATACTCTCTGGTATCAGAAAGGTGATGGAGTCAGTATCAATAAAAGCAGTTTCAACAACCACTTCATTTTTCCTCTCCTTCAGTTGAGGTGGCGTACCGTCCATCTGGTTTAACAAGTTAGGAGTAAAGAAAAAGCGCTTGCTGCTAAGTTGAGCGTACTTTTCTAGTTTTACTTCCAGACGCTCCTCTATCGTAGGGTTAGCACGCTCCTTAACTTCGTAATGGTGGTTAAGCAAAGTGAAGTTAGGAATAGATGTTTTTTGGTAAATAATTTTTTCCTGCTCATTTTTAGGGTACCGAAGTATTGGGCTGATATGCGCGTACTGCAAACCCTGGTACACAGTTCTAATCTGGGCATCTCCGTGTCCTTCTTCGTTCAGGGTAATTACTACCTTTCTGCTTTGCTGGTTTTCTTCTTGAGAGTAGCTAGTAGTATGAGCAATTTTTCCTCCCTCTTTATCCACAATCAGTACATCTCTATCGCTGGTAAAGTAGCCCAGATAGCCGAAGGGATTGTTCTGGTCGGTGCACTCCAGCCAGATGGTGTCCTGAGCCACGGGTACACAGAGTATAGCATGGTTAAACTGTGTGCTGGGAAAATCAGTAAAAATAGGTGTAGCATCTTCTCCTGCTCTTATCAGGGTGTAGTACGACTCTATACCTATTGCTTTGAGCAGCGACTGGGTATAATTAGTAAGTGCCTTACAGTCTCCGTAACCCATTTCGTCTACCACACTGGCAGGAAAAGGCTGGTATCCTCCAATACCCAGCTGTATGCTTACATATCGGGTTTTGGATTGCATATACTCATACACTTTTTTTATTTTCTCCTTTTCATCTTCAATACCTTGCACCAGGGCTCTTACTTCAGCCTGAGTTGCTAAGGGCAGATCATCACGTCCTTTGTTAAGCTTGTTGATCCACTGACCAAAACTTTTCCAGCTTTCCATATTACCAGCATAGCCTTCGTATTCAAAATCATTGGGAGCCAGGTGAATAGAAGGAAGTATTTCTGCAAACTCAGGGCTAAGAGGCTCCTTTTCCTGAGCATAGTAGTTTGTAAGTTGCCAGCTATAAGTTTTTTCATTATTAGCATTGCTCATTTTAGTCTCACCTTCAAAATTGACAGCTTTGTAGCGTACCCCCAGGTCTTTAGGAACAGTAACACTAAAGTTTGACTCTTCCACCGCCAGGTTGCGGCCACTTACCGGACTCCAACTTGGATAATAAAAAAGTCCTTTAAACTCTATTTCGTAGCTATATTCTACTGTATAAGGGTATTTGCTACTGTTGTACTCATAAAACTTAAGACGATAGTCATCATAGAGAGAGCCTGCAGAGTGAGCGCTATTATCTTCTATCTCGCTGTTTTTAGCTTTTTTTATTTCTTTACCATTTTCATCATATACCACATAATCTATGTTTTTTACCTTACGTTGAGGGTCATAATAGATAAAGAGCGGAGCAAAACGATCTCCGTAATGATTAAGAATAGTAATGGCTTTACGTACCTTTAAGGTACCTTTACTTTTAGATTCTACAATAAATGATTTCTCTTCATACCTTAAGATAGCATCAGATTTATGAGTGAGTTGCTCGTCTACTTTATGGAAAGCGTAACGAGGTACGCTGGCAGCAAATGCCATACTGCTGCCTAACAGTACCATAAGAATTATTAGAATATGTTTTCTCATTATTCAGATTTTATAGTTTTTCGCAATACAAGCTGCTCAGCCTGTTTTGATACTATGATGTTATAAAACTCCCGGAGGTGTGTGTATTCCTGTGCCAGAAACCTACTTTTATTAATCTCCAGCTTACTCACTAATTGTATAATATTGCCCATCTGCTTGGCCTGATAGGTAAAGTGGGCACTGTTTTCTGGTAGCACTACAGAAATGGCTTCGGGTAACTCTTCCACTTCGTAGCCTTCAGGTAGCTGAAGGTTAAGCATGTACATCTTAGCGTTGGGGTGCGCGTAATCTACCGGGTACGTGCGTTCATTTAGTTTAAAAGGGTTTTCGCTAATGCGGTCCGCAATCATAGGATTAATGTATATGAGCTTACCGGTCTGTACAATATCTTTTGAGCTTAACTCTAGCTCTTCTTTTACCGGCTCGTAAATATCTGACCATTGCGAAGAACTGTAGTTTTTGACCTGCCAATGACTGTTTTTTTCTTCCAGGGCTTTTTGCCTTTCTTCTACTTTCTGGTAGTAATTTTTTCTAAGGTTGAGTGCTTCATATCCATAAGACCCCAAGCTTAGTTTAATATCTAATTGTTGCTCTTCGTTGAAAGATGCATAGGCAACAACCATCTTTTGAGATGGTGATTTTTTCTGCTTATCCAGATTAATCCAACGGGCTTTTCCATCTTCGGCAATAAGTCTTCCCTGATTGTTTAGGCAACGAACAGGCAGCAGATTATGAGGACAGTTAGGTTCAGTAGCGTCCAGAAGTAATTCATTATTATCTACCTGAACATGCGCAATTACATAATTGTACTGATTCAGCATAGGGTAGGAGGGAATCATCATGCCGTGAGATCTTGTACTAAGTGCTACAGGGTTTGCCTCAAGCCCAACCGCTCTAAGCATAGCAATAAGCGTCAGGTTGATATCTGCGGCATTACCGCTCTTCTCTTCCAATGTTCTTATTGCCGACTGATTGGCGTACAGGCGTTCATTACCATTCCAGCTAACGTGATCTCTCATATAGCTGTACAGGATCGCAAGCTTTTTGGCAGGGTCCGTTTCTGTGCCTACGAGAGCTTCTGCCTGCTTCTTTAGCGCACCCTTCTTTTGAATGATCTGCCCAAAATGTTCTGCTTTTAATAAATCCTTGTCTATGTTTTCCCAGGTGGTCGCATATATCTCTGTAGCTTGTCCAGGAATACTGATACTGGCGAGCTCAAATGATATTTTCATGACATAATCCTCCATGGTAGTGATGTAGGGTTCCTCTACCAGCGCAGGCACATCTTTGGCGACAAACCTTTCAGTAAACTCAATAAATTTCAGGTTGTGATTGCTGTAGTCTGTCTTTACAGTACGGTTGTTCTCTACCCTGTTTTTTGTCGTAAAATTAAAGCTTCCGGAGCGGCTTCCGGTTTCGTGTATGCTTAATGGATAGTAGCCGCGCGTAAACTGCTGATACTTAAAGTACTCAGGAATGGCGACATTATATTCGCTCCAGATGACTGGAATGCTACTCTGAAAATGCCAGTCCTGGAAATTATAGAGAAAATCAGAAACAATTACATATTCGTATTCTATTACAGAACCGGTTTTGACTGCGGGCATTGTAAACTTGTAAAGGTCTAGATTGTCATTATATGCTTCTGTAAACTCACCATCTTTTTTAAGTTTTTCCTTTTCTACCTTGCCGTCAATAAGATTGTAGGTATAGCCCTTTAGCGTAGAAATTACTTCTTTATTTTTACCAGATTTATAGAGAGGAATTTGCGCGTCGGCCCATGTATAGCCTTCGTTTTTCAATATTTTAATTCTCGTTCTCCTTCTAAATTCCAGCTGTATGCCTGAGCTTTGATTGTACTTAAACCGGGTAGAGCCTATATCGCATAATACTACAGCGGCGGCAGTACTGTCTGGCGTATAAATTTGCATCTCTAATTCATCTTTACTGATTTTCCCAAACTTTGAGGGTTCTTCCTGTGCATATAAGGGGTAAATAGTGCAACAGAAGCAAGTCAGGATTAGGTAAAGTAGTTTGTTCATAGTAGGATAGCTGTATAAAAGTGTAATATTCATACAAATATTACATTTATAATTAAATAATGAAAATTTTAATAAAAAAAATAATATAATTATTATAACAAGTGGTGTGAATAGCTCATAGGCTTTCACAAAGGTGATTTTGTGAACATATCCGCTTTGAGAGTTACATTCATGCGCATGTACTGTTTGGTGCTGAGTACATACGCTGAGATTGTATTCATGTAAGGATACACTTATATTGTAAGCTTTAACCAACCCTAAGTATGAGAAAATTTACACTTCTACTTTTGCTAAGCATAGTATGCAACTCTTCTTTACTGGCTCAGCAATCTTACATATACTGCGGTAGCCTGATAGATGGTAAACAGGAAAAAATACAAAATGAGCTTACGCTTATTATTGAAGGTGATAAGATTAAGAGCATAGTAAAAGGATATCCAGAGCCCGATGCCGGAGCTGAGGTAATTGACCTGAAGGACAAAACGGTGATGCCAGGCTTTATAGATTTGCATGTGCATTTACAGAACCAAAGCAGCAGAGATAATTATTCTAAAGGCTTTCGTCTGAATGATGCGGATATAGCCTTAGAAGCTACCCAATATGCTAGAACTACCCTCTTGGCTGGCTTTACGACAGTAAGAGATGTAGGAGGTAATGGTGTGAACATCTCCTTACGCAATGCCATTAACCGTGGCTTTGTGGTGGGCCCCCGTATTTATACGGCAGGTAAATCTATTGCTACTACTGGTGGCCATGCCGACCCAACTAATGGCTTAAGAAAAGACCTGATGGGAGACCCAGGCCCTAAAGAAGGTGTAGTAAACGGTCCGGATGACGCCTGCAAAGCAGTAAGGCAGCGATACAAGGAAGGATCTGATATGATCAAGATTACTGCAACCGGTGGAGTACTAAGTTATGCTAAAGATGGCTCTGGCCCACAATTTACAGATGATGAATTACGCGTTATTGTAGAAACTGCTCATGATTATGGAATGCATACTGCTGCTCATGCTCATGGCGCAGCAGGGATGAAAAGAGCGGTAGCCGCAGGAATTACAACTATAGAACATGGCACTCTTATGGATGAGGAAGTAATGGATTTGATGATAGAAAAAGGTACTTACCTGGTGCCTACGCTTACTGCCGGGCGTTCAGTAGCAGACTCCGCCAAAATCAGAGGTTATTATCCGGCTATTATAGTTCCTAAAGCTTTAGAGATTGGCCCGCAGATTCAGAAAACCTTTGCTAAAGCCTATAACAGAGGGGTGAAAATAGCTTTTGGTACAGATGCTGGCGTGTTTGCCCATGGCAAAAACGCCAAAGAGTTTATGTATATGGTAGAAGCAGGAATGCCAGCAATGGAGGCAATACAATCCGCAACAGTCACTGCTGCGCAGGTTCTGGAAATGGAAGATGAGCTGGGATCGCTAGAGGAAGGTAAAGTGGCAGATATTGTGGCAGTAAAAGGTAACCCTCTTGAAGATATCAGCCTGTTGGAACAGGTAGACTTTGTGATGAAAGAGGGAAAAGTGTACAAAAACGAGTAGAGTGAACTCAATTTATTTTGCTTAAATACCTATCTATTTAACCTTAGTTTGGTATTTTAGCGCGCAAAAAATAAGCCTGTCAGGCAGATAAGATATAAATCAAATTTATTATGGGAAGAGCATTTGAATACCGAAGAGCAGCCAAAGAGAAACGCTGGGACAAAATGTCAAAAGTGTTTCCTAAGTTAGCTAAAGCTATCACAGTAGCCGCAAAAGAAAGCGGTCCTGACCCTGATATGAATGCTAAACTTCGTACCGCTATTCAGAATGCCAAGGGGCAAAACATGCCCAAAGACAATATTGAAGCGGCTATTAAAAGAGCTTCAGGCAAAGACGCTCAAGACTATGTAGAAGTTAATTACGAAGGTAAAGGCCCACATGGCGTATTGGTATTTGTTGAATGTGCTACAGATAATACTACGCGCACAGTTGCTAACGTAAAGTCATATTTCAATAAATCGGGCGGAAGCCTGGTGCCAACCGGCTCTTTAGAGTTTATGTTTAATCGTAAAGCAGTATTTGAGTTTGAAATGCCGGAAGGTATGGATATAGAGGAACTGGAACTGGAGTTGATAGATGCTGGTCTGGAAGAAATAGAAGAAGGTGAGGAAGGTAAATCATACGCTTATGCGGACTATACCAACTTTGGAGCGCTCTCACAAGCTTTTGAAGAAAAGGAAATAGAAGTAAGCAGTGCAACACTCAAACGCTTCCCTAATAATGAGGTGGAGTTTACAGAGGAGCAGATGGAAGATATAGAAAAGTTAATAGATAAGCTTGAAGATGATGACGACGTTCAGGCTGTATATACCAATATAGCATAGCGTTAAGCAATAGAATCATAAGTAAAAAGCACGATGAGAATCGTGCTTTTTTATCTTCGGTAAAATTTATTATCTCTGGATCATAGAAATGAGTTTGTTTACTTGTAATAGTCAAGATTACCTCTGACAGTCGAGGCCTATGAGATGCGCTTCTAAGGCATCTGATTCTTGGAATGTTGAGCTTTTTGGGAGGGTCTCCTCAGAGCCCCTTGACCATTCCAGTCAGTCAGACTATTCCTGGCGGGTTGCTCGCCATCAGGGCCCGCTTCCGCTTCGTCTGACACTAGTAAAGGTATAAAATTCTGATGATGAGTTTGTAACATTTTCTCCTTTGTCAGATGTAAATCTTCTTGCCAAGTTTGCATTGGGGTCCTACCATTGCAATGCTTCCCGCTGTGAGTTCTTTGCTCATTATAATAGTTAAGCCACAGGTCCAAATCCTGTTGTAACTCTTCCAGCGTTTTGTAGACCTTTTTACGAAAGGCTACTGAATAGAATTCGTTCTGCATGGTGCGGTGTAATCGTTCACAGATACCATTGGTTTGTGGACTCTTCGCTTTGGTTTTGCTGTGATCTACATCCTCTATGGCTAAGTACAACTGGTACTCGTGATGCTCGCGATTACCGCAGTACTCACTACCCCGATCCGTTAAGATGCGCAACAATGGAATCTCATACTGCTCGTAGAAAGGAACAACGCGATCATTGAGCAGATCAGCCGCTACCAGGGCGTTCTTACGATCATAGAGCTTAGCGTGGGCTACCTTGGTGTAAGTATCTACAAAGGTCTGCTGATAGATTTTGCCTACCCCTTTGATATAGCCTACGTAGTAGGTGTCCTGCGATCCTAAGTAGCCAGGGTGATACGTTTCTATTTCCCCATGGGCTACTTTCTCTTCTTTAGCTTTTTCCATCGCCGCCAGTTGTGCCTCAGTGAGAATGAGTCCTTCTTGGGCTACTTTGGCTTCTAATGCTTTCAAGCGTTTGGGAAAAGTCTCTAGCTGATGACGCAACCACACTGAGCGAACCCCACCGGGGGAGATGAAAACGTGGTTCTTCTTCAGCTCGTTGGAAACGCGTACCTGCCCCAAGGCCGGTTGTTCAATGGCCAGCTCGACTACTGCCTGTTCAACGGATGCCGCTACGCGGTTCTTAGCATTAGGCTTCTTGCGGCTCATCTCTTGCAGAGCCGCGCTACCGCCTTGTTCGTAGAGCTCTTTAAAGCGGTAGAAAGAATCTCTACTGTAGCCCATCACCTTACAGGCTTGAGATACATTGCCTAGCATCTCAGCCAGGTTTAGTAATCCTAATTTGTTCTTAATAACTTTGTCTTCGGTAGTCATGATGTAATCGGGTTTAAGTAAATGAAATGATCTCGTCAATCTCAATTTACCTAAACTGTCAGATTATGTCTTGACTATTTCAGTTTACTTTAGTTCAGGCTAGCTAGGGCTTTTTTTACCTCTGCCTCGTGGAATACAGGTAAAGAAAAATAGAATGTACTTCCTTGTCCTTCTGCGCTTTCGGCCCAGATTGTACCCCCATTTTTCTCGACAAAATCTTTACATAAGAGTAGGCCCAATCCGGTACCCTTTTCATTAGCAGTACCTGTAGTACTATTAAAACTACTTTCTTTAAAGAGTTTGTTCAGTGTCTCCTCTTTCATCCCCAAGCCAGTATCTTTTACACTAAATATGACCTGATCACCCTGGGGCGTCACCTCTAAATAAATTTCATCATTGGGTTTACAAAACTTAATAGCGTTAGAAAGTAAATTCTGTATTACAATCTGAATCATCACTTCATCGGCATAAACATAGGTATTTTCGTTAATCTTGTTTACTAACTGAACATTTTTGTGCTGAGCCTGATTTTGTAAAAGCTCTACCTTGATACTAGCCAGTCTTTTCAGGTTTACTTTCTCTTTATTAATATCTGAACCCTCTAGCTGCGTTTTAGCCCAGTGTAGAAGGTTATCCAATAAACTGGTAGTATAGTTAACGTTCTTTAGTATCTCAGAAAGCATGTAGTCAAATTCTTCTTTCTTTATGAGTCCATTTTGTATGAGACTCAGGCTGCCAAATAAGGTATTTAACGGACTACGCAAATCATGTGAAATAATAGAAAAAAGCTTGTCTTTTAGGTGGTTTAGCCTCTGTAACTTGTCAGCTTGTGCCGTTATTTCTTCTTTCTGCTGCTTTACTTCGTCATTCTTTCTTTTGAGTAAGTTATTAGCAAATGACATACTTCTACTACTGCGATACAGTACAAAGGCCAATACCGCAATTAATACAACCAGGCCTAAGAGCGCATAGATCAGATACCTCTGTTTCTCACGTATATGCTGCTCCATTTCTTTTTCTTTGGTCAGCATCTCAATTTCTCTGCGCTGCTGTTCAAATACCAGAAAATCCAGTTTTTCCTGCGTGCCTTCACTTTGAATGCTGTCTTTATATTGGTTGTAGAGGTTCAGGTAACGATAAGCGTTCTGAAAATCTTTTTTGGCATTGTACACATTAGCCAAAGTAGCGTACGATTTGTAAATTAACTCCTTAACATCAGTAGGTTCTGCTGCCTGTACCGCTTGATGTGCCAAAACCTCAGCCTTATCAATTTCGTTTTTCATCAGCATAATCTCTGAAAGAAGTTGCTTACCCCTGATAATGGTACGGGTATCATCAAACTTTCTGGCAGATTGTAAGCTTTTTTCCAGTAGGGTTTCAGCTGCCGGAAGGTCCTTTTTCCTGAACAATGCATCAGCATAATTAAAAGTTAGGCCCGGAACCATATTTGGGCGGTGTACTTTAGCTAGCGGTTGAGAGAGTTCATAAAAATGTATGGCAGAGTCTAATTCCCCTTTTTCCATATAGCACTTACCCATATTATTATAGGTAACAGCAATGCGTTCCATGTTCTTAAGACTAAAAAACATGGGAAGAGCTGCGCGGTAGGCAGCAAGCGCTGCTTCGTAGTCTGCTGCAGATCTGTAAATTAAGCCCATACTGCCAATGTTTCTGGCAACCAGATTCTGATCGCCTATTTGTTCGGCAATCTCTTTGGACTCCAGGTATAAAGACAAACCTTCTTTAAGGTTGCCCTTGCACCAGTTGGCATTTCCCATACTGTTAAGAGCCAGAGCCTGTCCTTTAGTAAAACCCAAAGCCTGGGCAAGTGAATCTGCCTGTTTAGAATATGCTATAGAAAGATCAGGCTGGGTATAAATAAGCCTGTTCGCGATCTGGTGTAAAAAGATTACTTTGTTACTATCCTCCGGCATTTTTTTGAGATCTTCCGAAGCATAGGAGTTCTGGGCATCCTGACCACTTGAGTCAGTAACCTGAGTAAGTATTAGCATAAGAAGCATACTTACTCTAACCCATAAAATTATATAGTTGAAATATGAATACATGAAGCTGATGTTAAACGACACTACATGTCTACTCGGTCTTTATTAATACATCTCTCATAAAATACGCAAAAGCCTCCTGAATAATTGTATTTTTTTAATTTATGTTACTTGTAATTGAGCTGAATGATGTACCTAAGCAGTAATTATTCAAAAATTGGAAATAAGAATGAAGTCAAAAATCCAAATGAAGTTTGGAATAGAATGGATACGGCAGTGTCAAAAAGCCTCAATCGCACTTTTTGAGGCTTATAAGCCCTAATTGCAAAAAAATATAATTAAAATCAGACGTAATATTTTTTTAAATTTTAAAGGAAGTTGTTAGGTCTAAATACTTAGTTATATTTAATCATGATAGATTGCTATCTGCAAAATTTAATGAAGCATCTTCAAATCCTGCATATATGTAAGGACTGCCATACTAATACAGGAAATTAGCTCGTTGAAAGAAAAATGTGCAGAGGAACTGTAAGCTTCTGTAATGAATAAGGTGTAGAATAAAAACAAAGGTAGTTATGAAAAAGTATGTAAACAGCTCACTATGTGTGCTGGCAGTCTGTGTGCTAGCCTCATGTGACAAAAGTGAAGATGCACCAGATCTTCGCTCCAACTTTCAGTTACTAATAGATTTCTGGAATCCGGATGGAAACAATCCTGAAATTCGTCTGGATGAACAAAATACCTCCGATGCTATTCGTATAGATTTTGATAAAACATTTGGAGGCAATGCTGTAGGCAACACCTTTACGGAGGTAGAGATAGATAACTTTAGAATTATTGATAACAGCAATACCAACTACGAGATCACCAATATTACAGCTTACGAATACCGTGACGCTCTTAATGACTGGAAGGAAGATGTAGAGTTTAGGATGGAATACGAAACCATAGAAGATCTGGCGGTAGTACTGGTACTGGACAGAAGCGAATCCTTAGGTGAAGATTTTGAAAAAGTAAAAACCTATGCCAGCAATTTTGTAAACCAGATTTTCAGCGAAACAAATCAGTTGCAGGTTGGTGTCGTAGACTTTGCTGATGAAGTAAACATGATTCCGCTTACTTCCAATATGGCCTCCGTTACCAATTACATTGAAGGGCTGGAGCAGGGTAGGTTTACTACATTATACGAAGCTATGAATACCGGGCTTACTGCTCTGGAAGAAACTAATGCCGAAGCTAAAGCTATTATAGTATTTACGGATGGTACCGATAATAACTCTAATTCTGAGTACTCACCCCAGTATTTGGAGCAGAGGATAAAAGCGAGTACAGAGGGCTCAAAAATTATCACCTTTACCATTGGGCTGGATGGCAAAGGTGGTGTAGATAAGGATGTATTAAACAAACTAACCTTAAACGGTGGGGTATCTACCTTCCCTCGCTCAGTAGACGAGCTCGCCCATGTGTTTGAAGATTTTTCTAGTGGAATAGCCAATGTTTACAAGCTAACCTATACCAGAAACCAGCAGGCGATACCCGAAGACAAAGCGGTAAAGCTACGCTTTAGTATACAGACACGTAGAAAATAAAGCTCAAAACACCAATAAAACAGCCTGACAAAGTCAGGCTGTTTTATTACACCAGACTTTAAAGCGTGTAAACAGTATACCCAACAGAGCTACGATTAAGCCTGGCTAACTTTGACAATAGAAAAAAAATCAGTAGATTCTGGAAGTATTGCAGGAAAGCTTAATATTTTAGTAACATCTGAAAAAGGTGTAAATATTAACTGCTTGATTATTTTTAAGCGCTATACCAGGATCTACCTGTAGGTAGAAAAATGAACACTACTGTTTTATGCTTAAAGTCATACCTAACGAGTCATCTGATGTAAAGAACTGGAACTTGATGAAGTCTGGTTCACAGGAGGCTTTTGAGCACCTATACGATAAATACTTTCCTCTTCTATTTCGTTATGGGTTACAGTTTAGTACAGAAAGAGCTTTGGTTAAAGATTGCCTACAGGATTTCTTTGTAGATCTATATGTACGCCGAGCCTCTTTAAGTAATGTACAACAGGTAAAAAATTACCTGTATGTATCATTCAGGCATCGTATAATACGCAAACTATCTTCCAGTCAGTTATTGCTGGAGCCTCTCACAAACGCTTACCATTTTGAGGTAGTTTTTTCTCACGAACATGCTATCATTCAGGATCAGTTGGATAGTCAGAAGCAGGCAAAGCTCCTTACTGCTTTTCAGAAACTAAGCCCTCGGCAGAAAGAAGCAATCTTCCTTAGGTTTTATGAAAATATGAGCTACGAACAGATTGCCGAAATCCTGAAAATGAAAAAAGTAAAGTATGCCCGCACGCTGGTGTATCGTTCTATAGGTGTACTAAAAGAGGGTATCAGAGATATGGACAATAGTCTGACCCTATACTCTGTTTTACCATTGTTTTTTCTCTTCTATAAACCCTCTGTACGTAGGGTATAAAATTATTTTAAAAATTCTTTCTTTTTCCTGAGGGCATCTAGCTGCTTGCTGTCTCCTTAAAGTAGCAACACTATCATACCATTGCCTTATGGATTACGAGCAATATGATCTAGAAGACTTTGTCGCTGACCCTTACTTCAAAAAATGGGTAAGAAAAGGAAATGCGAAGAGTAACGAATTTTGGGAGAGCTGGCTGGAAGCTCATCCAGAAAAGGCTGATACCATTGCCCAGGCAAAAAGCATATTGACATTTCTACAGTTTCAGGTAGATGAGGCTAGCGAAGAAGAAACGCTGGAAGTGAAGGCTAAGGTAATGTATAGAATAAAAAATGAAGGTGGGGGGAAGCCAGGGCATAAAAGTGTATTGTGGTTCTATATTTCTATTGCCGCCACAGTCATGATTATTCTTTCGGGCTCATATATAGTATGGCAGAATATGGTCAAAGATCCCTACCAATACTACCAGACGGCTTTTGCAGAGCAGCAGGAGATATTACTGGCAGACAGTACGCTAGTTAAGCTTAATGCCAATTCTACTCTAAAGGTACCTGTAAGCTGGATAGAGGGGAAACCCAGAGAAGTGTGGCTGGAAGGTGAAGCTTTTTTTGAAGTGGTAAAGCAGCCAAATGCCGCTGATGGACGCTTTATTGTACATACTTCACAACTAGAAGTAGAAGTATTAGGTACCACCTTTAACGTACAGTCCAGGCATGAAGAAACTCAGGTAGTACTTAACACAGGAAAAGTCAAACTACAAAAAACTAATATTAGCGAAGGTGAGCAGATAGTATTTCTGGAGCCGGGAGAAATGGCTACTGCCGACGCTAAGCAGTTGATTAAAAAACAGGTAAACCCACAGGTTTACTCATCGTGGAAAGATAACCGTCTATTTTTTGAAAATGAAAGTATCCGCAAAATCGCCCAGCGTCTGAAAGACACGTATGGCTATGAAGTGAAGGTTGATGAAGAACAGTGGTTGAACTACAAATTCACAGGTTCATGTCCTGCCGACGATATTTCTATATTGTTGGTAGCTCTTTCAGAAAGTTTTGATCTCAAGGTGATTCGTGTTAACAAACAAATCTACATACAACATGAAAACCCATAGTAAGTCAACACAACAAACTATCAACCTTAATTAAATGCGAGTATGAAACTAGTTTATCTACACACTAATCTTCTCAGGCGGCTTATTCTGCTATGTGCCTTAGCGGTACCCTTGCAGTTGCAGGCGCAGCAACTTGCCTCATCCGAACACTGGCGTACAGATACACAAACTGTGCAGGACAAAACTCAGGCTGCTGACAAAGTAGCTTTAAAAAAAGTACTGAGCAGCATTGCCAGTAAGTATCAGATCAGCCTCAACTACAGCGAAAAAGAGATTGAACAGCATCGCGTACAAAGTCTCTTGATGAAAAAGGATTATCGTAATCCTGAAGAGGCGCTAAGCCAGGTGCTTTCTGGCTCAGGGCTGGAGTATAAAAAAATTGGAGAAATTGATTATGTAATTCGTCCAATTACCCCTCCTTCTAACGAAAAAGCAATGAAACCCAAAGACTTTCTAGCTAATCTGGGGGGGCAGAGCTTACTGCCTCCCGTACTCAGAGAGGTTAGAGTGAATATTCAGGGTAAGGTTACCGATGATAATGATGAAGGTATACCGGGCGTTAATGTGTTAGAGAAAAATACTACCAATGGTACGATCACAGATATAGAAGGTAACTTCTCCCTGAGCGTAGAAGGAAGCGCTTCTGTACTGGTGTTTAGCTCTATAGGTTATCAAACACAGGAAGTTGCTGTGGGTGACCAGCGTGTATTTGACATCAGTATGCAAACTGATACCCGAGAGCTTTCTGAAGTGGTAGTTACCGCTTTGGGTATTGAGCGCGAAAAGCGTTCGCTAGGTTATGATGTGGCTAATGTGGAAGGTGAGCAGTTACAGCAGGTATCTCAGGAAAATGTACTGAGCTCGCTCGCAGGTAGAGTTCCCGGCCTTACCATTAACCAGACTAGTGGTCCTGGTTCTTCTATGAGCGTTATCATTCGTGGGGCTACCTCGCTGACTACCGATAACCAACCACTTTTTGTTGTAGACGGTGTGCCTATGTCTAATAGCCTGAATAACATCTCAGAAAACGGAAATGGTAACCAGGTAGATTATGGCAATGCTATTTCTGACATTAACCCAGATGATATTGCCAGTGTAAACGTGCTTAAAGGGCCCAGTGCTGCCGCATTGTACGGAACGCGTGCCGGTAATGGAGTAATCATTATCACCACCAAATCTGGCTCTAAAAACAAAAAGCTTGGTGTCTCATTCTCTACTTCCAATGTGTTTGAGCGCCCTACCAGACTTTTAGATTTTCATTATAAATATGCTAACGGTCAACGTAATGGAGTCTTCAATGAGGGCTCGGCTTACTGGGGAGGTCCCAATCTGAATGCTGGAAACACAGCTGTGCAGTGGAACAGTCCACTAGATGAAAATGGTAACCCTATTCCTACAGAACTGAGGTCTTACCCTAATGCCATGAAAGACTTTTTGCAGACAGGTATCACCTCAAATAACAACGTTGCGGTAAGTGGTGGAAATGACAAAGGAAGCTTTAGAGTTTCGTACTCCAATATGCTACACGAAGGTATGATTCCTAACTCCGACCTATACAGAAACAATCTGTCTACCGCCGTGGACTTTAATGTAACTGATAAGCTAACCTTCTCTTCAAATATTAATGTGGGGCGTACACACTCCAATGACCGCCCCAGTACAGGTGATAGAAGAGCCAATCCACTGGAAGCTGTATATGCCTCCTCTTATGTAGACTATAACCAGATGAAAGATATCTGGGAAGAAGGTCAGGAAGGTATACAGCAGATTAGAACAGATGCCGGAGACAACCCATACTTTATCGCCTATGGTATAGAAAACGCCTTTGTAAGAGATAGAATATATGGTAACCTCTCTTTGAACTACCAGTTTACTGACAAGTTCTCAATAAAAGCTCGCTACTCTTTAGACAGAGTAAATGAGAACCGGGAGACCAGAATTCCTTTCAGCTATAGCCGCGCGGCTCGCGGAGGATATTTCTTATCAGATATTTCTTCTCAGGAATCTAACACAGACATACTGGCTACCTATAATACTGAAGCCGGAGATTTTGATGTAAACTTCTCAGTAGGAGGAAACCTCATGAACAGAGAAAGCTTCAGCTCAAGTGTAGGTTCTGGCAGTAATCGGAATAATGGTTTAGTAATACCTGGCGTATACAACGTTAACAATATTCCTCTGGATAATATCAGCGTGGGTAGCAGTATTTACGAAAAAGCAATCTACAGCGTGTATGCGCTTGCTTCATTAGGGTATAGAGATATGCTTTACCTGGACATTACTGGAAGAAACGACTGGTCAAGCACTTTGCCTGTGAGCAACCGTAACTACTTTTATCCTTCTGCCTCATTAAGCTGGCTAGCCAACTATACCTTTGACATGCCACAGGAGGTATCTATGCTAAAGCTTAGAGCAGGCTGGGCTAAAGTAGGTAATGATACTGATCCATATCGATTAGATCCTTCTCTTAGTACAGGCAATTACAATACAGTTACTACTGTAGGTGTACCTGCGGGGCTACTGAACCCTGAGCTTAGGCCAGAAGAAGCTACGTCTATAGAAGGTGGAATTGACCTTAACCTTTTTAACGATCGCTTCAGGTTTAGTGGTACCTACTATACCATGGACAATGTAGACCAGATCTTTGCTATAGATATACCTCAGTCTTCAGGTTTTAGCAGTAAGTTAATCAATGCCGGACTAATCCGTAGCCGTGGATGGGAGTTTACCCTTGGTGGTACACCAATTCAGCAGGATGGCTGGACCTGGAATGTAGATTTCAACTGGAGCAAAAACACTACTACTGTAGAAGAACTGGCCGAAGGTATGGAGTTTATTACCCTCTGGGGAGAAAATGGCGGAGGAGCCATAACTAAAATTGGTGAAGAAATTGGCAATATGTACAGCGCTGGATATGCATATGTACAAGACGAAAATTCCCCTTATTACCGTTGGCCAATTCTTACAGAAAATGGTGAGTGGATAGAAGTGTCTGGCATAGAAAATATGCGCCATGTAGGCAATTTTAATCCAGACTTTATCATGGGTATGCAAACCTCATTAAACTTTAAAAGGTTTACCCTGAGCGCCAGTCTGGACTGGAGGCAGGGGGGTGAGTTTATGTCATTTACTTATCGTTATGGCGAGTCTGACTGGAAGTCGCAGCGTCAGTTAGACAACCTGATACCAGGAGGGCAGTATACAGCGGATGAACTAATAGCCTTACTTAAGTCAGACCCGGAAAAATACATCATACCTGAAGCTGGTAATTACCCCAGAGTAGGAGGGCATACCTCAGAGACAGGAGGCTTTCCTATAGATGATGACGGTAATGATGGTGCATTTGTACCCGGTGTTATCCAAACCTCTGGTGCCGATACACCAGATGACTTCAGTGACGATGAATACACCGAACATTTAGGTGGAGCAGGCACAAATGTATACCCTATTACTAACACTTACCCCTGGGATTTTAACGAGCAGGTTACCTTTGATGCTTCTTTTATCAAGCTAAGAGAGCTTTCGCTGGCGTATCAGCTACCTAATCTTGGTAGAATTAGTAATGCCTCCATTGCAGTTTACACTCGTAATATTATGCTATGGACTGCGGCAGACATTGGTATAGATCCTGAAAGAGCCTTTCAGGCACACAATGGCACCCAAGGAGATACTAAAAGTCAGTTCAGGCAGGGAATGGAGCGTCAGAATGTGATGCCCTGGAGTGTGCCCATTGGTTTTAAATTGAACTTTAATTTTTAATAACAGCCCATAAATTATTAGTAATGAAGACTGTTTTAAATATAAAAAAGACCTTAATCATTATGCTGAGCCTACTGGTAATTTCAGCATGTGAAGACACGCTTACGGAGATGAATGTCAATCCTAATGGCATTGACCCTTCTACGGCAAACCCTAATTTATTGATGCCTTCTGTGCTGGCGCCGTCAGCGCAGCGTTACCTGGAATTAGGCTTTGGTGATATGGCAGGGGCGGTGCAGCATACACAGAAAAATGGTTGGTACTCAGCCCACAATCACTACGATTGGAGTGCCACAGACTGGAGTAACTGGTATGGTATACTTAGAACAAATTCACTTTTGGAAGAAAGAGCAATAGAGATGGAATACCCCTTCTTTGAAGGGGTTGCCCTGACTATGAAATCGTTCATTTATGGCAATATCACTGATATGTGGGGCGATGCTCCTTACATCAATGCTGTTCAGGGAGATGAAGGGGGCGAAACTAACGAACGACCTGTTTTTGATAGCCAGGAAGTAATATACGAAGGTATTCTTGCTGATCTGGAAAGAGCAGCCACCCTGTTTGAAACAGCCAGCTCCGAGCCGGTAAATAGCAGTGCTGACCTATACTTTGGTGGCGATACTGAAGCCTGGCAACGCTTTGCCAACTCCTTGCTTCTCAGGTACTATATGCGTATTTCTGTAAAAAAACCTGAAGTTGCCAAAGCAGGAATAGAGTCCGTATATTCCAGTGGAAAATACCTTAAATCAGCAGACCAGGACGTTACACTGGACTATACTGGTGGCGCTAATGATGTATGGCCCTCACTCTACAATGATGTGGATGACTTTACCAGATGGCAGGCCTGCCAGACGCTGATAGAGCAGCTAACAACCACCGATGACCCTCGCCTGACAGTATGGTTTGACTCTGTAGCAGTACAATGGGTGGCAGATGCTGAGCTGGCAGTAGCAGAAGAAGATGTACTCAGAGCCAATGGTGAAATTGTTTCAGATGGCGCTCTTACTTATTCTTACCTACAGTTCATGGATATGCGCAATACTAAGTTTACCCGTCGCTTTAATCCCGATGAGCTTTCGTATGATACCGGCCTGTATGTAGGTTTACCTCCCGGCCTCACAATTCCAGAGTCATACAATGGCAATCCCGATCCAGGACAGGGCACACGCAATCAGCATGTATCTCAACTTGCTCCTATTTACGCTACAGCTGGCACCAGTGGAGATATATTACAGGCAAGGTTGATATCTTCCGCAGAAGTGAGTTTTATTCTGGCAGAAGCAGCCCTCAAAGGATGGAATGTCGGTAGTCCAGAAACGCATTACTATAACGGTATCCAAAATTCTCTGGATACCTGGGGTAAGGGAGCGATGTATGATGACTTCATCCAACAGCCACGGGTAGTATTTGACAACTCGCTGGAGCAGGTAATGACCCAAAAGTGGATTGCCAGCTGGACCGCCGCTACCGAAGCCTTTATGGATTATCGCAGAACAGGCTTCCCTCAGTTAAGTGTAGGGCCTGCCTCTGACCAGCCGGTAGTGGCGCTACGTTTGCCTTACGGTAATGATGAGCTGGATAATAATACTGCTAACGTAAATGCTGCTATAGATAGATTAGAAGTAACTCCGTATACTGGAGCAGTTGGCCCTAACAGCCCCTGGTCTAAGATGTGGTTACTGCAAGGAACAGGTAATCCCTGGTAGTTGAGTCTGGGCTTTACTTTGGTATAAGCCAAATTTTTTAGGGCGGGGCTTATTGCTCCGCCTTTTATTACCCAAATTGAATGAAGAAGCTATTTGATTAAATATTAAACGAAATATGCACTTTTACCAAGCTATGCGCTATACACTATTTTTAGTACTATTCTCCTTAATCCTAACCAGCCGGGCGCAACCAGGCTCCCCTTTTCTGGATAAAAATGACCCGGAATACGCCAGAAAAATGGCGCTAAGAATGGGTATGGATGTAAAGCTACTTTTTCCTTCCGCAGTGCCAGATCGTTTAATTTTAAACCTCACCGAAAACCCTCTCTCCTCAGTAGCTGTAAATTGGAGAACAGATACTACAAAAACTAGCGGCTGGGTAGAGGTAGCCGAAGCTACCCATGGTCCTGAGTTTATCAACAATGTACGAAAAATACAGGCCAGTACCGAGCAGTTGAAAGTTAGTGTGGCCGATGAGCCCGATGTAATTGCCAACTATCATGCTGCCCTCATCAACGAGCTGGAGGCAGGAACAAAATATGTATACCGCGTAGGAGAGGGAGAGCACTGGAGCGAATGGATACAGTTTGAGATGCCTGATGAAAATAAATCTCTCTCTTTTCTCTACTTTGGCGATGCACAGAATGACGTAAAGTCAATGTGGTCACGGGTGATAAGAGAAGCTTACAAAACCATGCCCGAAATAGACTTTATGTTACATGCCGGAGACCTTATTAACCGTCATAATCGTGATATTGAGTGGGGAGAGTGGTTTCATGCTGGCTCCTTTATTCATGCTAGCATTCCCAGTGTTATGACACCAGGCAACCACGAATATAAAAATGTTGTTCTGTCGCCTCAATGGAGACCTCAGTTTAACTTACCACTCAATGGGCCAAAGGGTCTGGAAGAAACCTGTTATCAGATCAACTATCCTAACCTCAAGCTTATTTCGTTGGATGCAGAGCAAATAGATGAGTCTGAAACTCTTCGTAAAGCACAGTTGCACTGGCTGGACTCTATCCTTCAAAATGATCCTCGCCAGTGGACTGCTATTACACTGCATTACCCTTTTTACTCTACCAACCCCAGCCGGGATAATGCCGAACTACGAGAATATTTTAAGCCTATAGTAGACAAGCATCAGGTAGATATTGTACTGCAAGGTCACGATCATGCCTACGGTCGCGGAATGATCAGCAACGTAGCTAGTGGAAGTCAGGTGGTTTCAGAGTCATCAGGTACTATGTATGTAGTATCTGTATCCGGGCCTAAAATGTACGAAGTATCGGATGATCCTTGGATGTTTCGTAAAGCTGGAAACACTCAGTTATTTCAAATCATTACGATTGAAGGCGATATGCTAAACTACGAAGCCTATACAGCTAGCGGTGAGTTGTACGATGCGTTCCAGTTGCAAAAACAGAAGGGTAAACCTAACCGTCTGCTTAACAAAATACCCGATTTCTCGGAAAGGCATTAAACTTTCACCATTTACAATGAATAGCGAGCAACTACTGTCCATAACATCAAAAAATTAGATATATTCAGCATATAAACTACTCAATCACATTCATGAACTATCAATCTACCATACGCTTAATGAGTTTGTGTTTCTTGTTGGCTTGTAGTGCGAATACGCAAGACAGGCCACAAGAAACTACTACTACTGCCAATGCCATTGAATACCCGGTCAAAGATTTTGTGTTTAACGATGACCAACCCTTTCCGCAATGCCATGCTTCTACCTTAATCCGTTTGGATGACGGGCAGTTTCTTGTGGCCTGGTTTGGGGGTAAGCACGAGAAAAACGATGATGTGGGTATATGGCTTACCAAAGGCAGACCTGGCCAATGGAGCAGCCCGCAAGAGGTAGCCAAGTTGAGACAAGACCCACACTGGAACCCGGTGCTTTTTCAGTCAGAAGAAGGGGAAGTTTATCTGTATTTTAAAGTAGGCAAAGAGATAGATGAGTGGGAGACCTGGCTGATGACCTCAACTGACGAAGGCGAGAACTGGAGCGAAGCTACCGAACTGGTACCTGGAGACCGGGGTGGGAGAGGGCCGGTAAGAAACAAGCCCATCATCCTTTCTGATGGCACCTGGCTGGCAGGTGCTTCCAAAGAAACCAACAGAGTATGGGATGCCTTTGTTGATCGTAGCGAAGATCAGGGAGAGAGCTGGGAGGCTACCCCCTTTTTAGAGCTGGACCGCAGCGAAGTAGAAGGTGAAGGAGTCATACAGCCTACCTTATGGGAGTCTGAACCCGGACATGTACATATGCTTATTCGCAGCTCTGCGGGTGTTATCTGCCGTAGCGATTCTGAAGATTATGGCAAAACCTGGTCGCCTATCTACAAAACGGAGCTACCCAACCCTAATAGCGGTATAGATCTGGCTCAGCTTGAAGATGGTACTCTGGCACTAGCCTATAACCGTGATGATGAAAACTGGGGGGCTCGCGCACCACTTTCTATTGCCCTCTCTTTTGACAACGGCAAAACCTGGCCCCGCATGCTGGATGTAGAAAAAGGAGGAGAAGATGATGAGTTTTCTTACCCTGCCATCATCAGCTTTGGAGATTCCTTAGCGCTAACCTACACCTGGCAAAGAGAAAAAATTGCTTTTTGGATAGGTACTAAAGACGATATACCATCTAGTCCGTTGGCATTAGAATCTCTGTAGTGTATGGGCAATTTCGCATTTGTATTAAGGTTACTTTTGGTAGCCATGTCTTTGGCTACGGCCTGGGCAGTGCGCGGGCAGTTTGGTCATGAGCACGGAGCTGCCTGGGCTGGGGCGATAGGGGTATTGGCTATAGTGATATTAAGTAAAAGGCAGGACTGGCTCCGGAGGTTACCCGCCATTGTGGCTCTGGGAGCCATAGGCTGGGGTGCAGGTGGTATGATGAGCTACGGAAAGGTTGTAGGTTACGCTAAAAGTCTGGATCTGCTTAACGTGACCTATGGCCTGTTCGGCCTGTTTATCATTGGTGCGCTTTATGGCTTTATCGGTGGGGGACTTAGCAGCTTGGCATTAGCATCTACTGAAAGCAAAAAAGTAAAGTGGGCATCACTGATAACACAAATGGTGGCAGGTGCTTATCTCATCTGGGGCATACTCATCTATCAGTTGGAATGGCTAATGACGCCGCCCCGCTCTGAGTTATGGGCAGCTTGCCTGGGTGCAGCTATGGCGCTTGGGTGGTATGCCTATCGTAATGCCTATCATGCCAGCTTCAAAACAGCTATGTATTCCGCACTGGGAGCTGGATTCGGCTTTGCATTTGGTAACTTCTTACAGGTACTTGGCCCTTATACCGGATTGGAGTTCAACTGGTGGAATGTAATGGAGTACAGTTTGGGTTTCTTTGGAGGTTTGGGCATGGCTTATGGTGTATTTTCATCAGAATGGGAAGAGAGCCAGGTCGCAGATAATGCAGCTAACATCATTGGGTGGGTTTTCCTTATTATTCTACTTCCTTTAACAAATATTATTCAGGCTTTTTCCTACGAAAAGCTACTGAGCCGAGGAAAAGTGCTCAGCCCGGCAGAGCCTGAAGCCTTTGTGCAGTTAGAGTATATACTGAGCTGGGGAAGCTTATTGCTGTTAGGAGGTTTTGCATTCTTTTATTTTAAGAGGTCTGTACTTACACAACAGGATTGGAGTAGTAAACAATTACTACTGCTGTTTGTGCTTTATCTCGGGTGGTATATTTTCTTAAGCAATATTATGGGAGGGATATGGTTAAACGGAGGAGGTACCAAAGAATATCTCTACTGGGCCAATCTTGTTATCATTAGCCTGGGATTAAGCTACTCCTTTAATTGGAACAAAAACTATCAGCCATATGGCACATCTTATAGCTTATGTTGGCGGCTGGCAACTACCACAATACTGATCCTTTTTGTACTGAGCCTTATTTTAGTTAACACACACGGCGACCTTCCGGGGGCTCAAAAAAGATTTGTGTTATGGGAGTAGAGTTTAGATCACTTGACCTGCTTACATTAGGGGTTTATCTGGCTACTATGGCCGGGCTGGGAGTGTATTTCTCCCGGAAGAATGATAGCACCGAAGATTACTTCGTAGGTAACCGATCTTTTAAAGGATGGGTAATCGGGCTTTCTATGCTCAGTACCTCTATCAGTTCTATTACTTTTCTGGCTTTTCCGGCAGCAGCCTACACGCTAGACTGGCGACAGCTCATATCTAACTTAATGCTTCCTCTGGCGGCGGTGCTGGCAATTGTAGTATTTATTCCTTTTTTCCGAAGGGGTAAGCTTACTTCAGCCTTTGAGTATCTGGGTGATCGTTTTGGGCCAGTAGCCCGGCTTTATGGCACTGTTAGCTTTCTCATTCTACAGATCATCCGCATTGGGCAGATATTGTTTCTGGTAGCCATACCTGTCAACCTGTTTACGGGTATACCAATTACTACTACTATTATGTTGGTAGGTGTGTTCATTGCGTTTTATACCGTGGCCGGGGGTATAGAAGCTGTTATCTGGACTGATGTAATTCAGGCCATCGTGCTCTGGATAGGGGGATTAATCTGCCTGATATTGATGATAGATAAGCTGCCCGAAGGTATATCTCAGGTCTTTAGTGTAGCGGAAACCCACGAGAAGTTTAGCATCGGCAGTATGGAATGGAACCTGGGTGAACGTACTTTCTGGACAGTAGCCCTATTGGGTATTTTTCACTTTTTAGGCATGTACTCCAGCGACCAGAATATCATACAGCGCTACGTAGCCACTCAAAGTACACGTGAAGCAAAAAAAGCGACACTAATCTACTCAGTAGTAGCTTTGCCTACCTGGTCTTTGTTCTTCTTTATCGGTACTACACTATTTGTATTCTATACGGTATTTCCAGAAACATCTGTAGCCAGTCTGGAAGCCGATCAGGTATTTCCTTACTTTATCCTTAGTCAGCTGCCAGCAGGAGTATCAGGCTTAATCATAGCTGCCGTATTAGCAGCCGGTATGTCTACACTGGATTCCAGTATCAATGCTATTTCTACAGTAACGGTAGTGGATATTCTGAAACCGTACTGGATGAAAGGTAGAGATGATAAAACCTATTTGAGAACTGCCCGGTGGATTGCGATAGGCGTATCACTACTAATGATGGGCGGCGCCTTTTTCTTTAGCGTCATAGAAAAAGAAAGTATTAACGATATCAGCTGGATAGTAGCCTCAGTATTTGGAGGTTGCCTGGTCGGCCTGTTTATGATCGGTTTCTTTACCACCCGCGTTGGCTATAAGGCGGTGCTTCCTGCATTACTACTTTCAGTACTGGTTAATCTTTATCTGGGTTTTAGCCTTACTGGCTGGCTACCTGAAGTAATAAGCATGGACATTCAGGCCTATTGGGTAGGTGTAATTGTTAACCTGCTTTTCATGGCTTTGGCCTATATTTTCAGTTTCTTTATCAAAAATAATAAAGAGCTGGATGGGCTTACGGTCTGGACTACCCTTACAGCCAAGGATATTAATTTAGTTGAAAAAAATGCACGAGAATCAAGTATACAATCTTAGGGGAATTGTTCCCCCCCTTGCTACTCCACTCCATGATCAGGATACCTTAGATCAGGCTGGGTTACGTAAGCTTCTAAAGCACGTAATAGATGGGGGAGTACAGGGCATATTTATGTTAGGCACTACGGGCGAAGCCCCTAGTCTAAGCTATCACTTGCGTAAAGAAGTAATAGAAGTAAGTGTGGCAGAAGTAAGCCGGAGCGTACCTGTACTGGTAGGTATAAGTGATAGCAGTCTGTCAGAAGCGATAGCATTTGCCCGTTTCGCTGCTCAGGCTGGTGCTTCAGCGGTAGTAGTAGCTCCTCCTTTCTATTATCCTGCTACCCAGCAGGCTTTGTACGATTACGTAATACAGATTTGTGCAGCTGTGGACATTCCTCTTTATATCTACAATATTCCCAGCCATAGCCCCCATGCTTTTTCTCCAGAAACCATAGTTCGTCTCTTAGAGCACCCCCAGGTAGCGGGCTATAAAGATAGTACCTGTAGTATGATGGCTTATCATCAGCTGAAATATAAGCTGGGTGCAGACTTTAAAAAGACCTATCTGCTAGGCCCTGAAGAACTCCTGGCAGAGTCGGTAATGCTGGGAGCGCATGGCGGCGTAAATGGTGGTGCAAATATCTTTCCTAAGCTGTACGTACGCCTGTATGAGGCAGCAGTAAAAGGAGATACCGCTCTTATGAACGAACTTCATCAAAAAGTAATGCAGGTCAGCCAGAACCTGTATCAGGGAGGTAAGACTGTGATACAGGGCGTTAAGTTTGCGCTGGCGGAAAAAGGCATCTGCCAGGAGCAGGTAGCTCTTCCGCTTGTCTCACTAAGTGCGGAGGAAAAAGAGAATATGAGAAGCTTTTTGCACAGCTTTGATGCCGAACTTTAAATCCAAACACTATGGAGTACAATAAAATACATACACTACCTTCTCTGTTAAACGAATTACAGAAAGAACGTAACGCGGCCAGGAAGGTCGTATTTACCAACGGCTGTTTTGATATACTGCATCGTGGACACGTTACCTATCTTAGAGAGGCACGCTCTTTAGGCGATCTACTGGTTATCGGCTTAAATACTGATGCCTCCGTAAAGAGACTTAAGGGAGAAAGCCGTCCGATCAACCAGGAAGATGATAGAGCTTTTATACTGGAAAGTCTGGCTTGTGTAGACTATGTAGTCAAATTTGAAGAAGATACCCCCCATGAGCTATTATCTAAAGTGCAGCCTGATATACTGGTAAAAGGTGGTGACTACAAACTGGAAGATGTGGTAGGTAGGGAGTTTGCCAAAGAAGTGATCCTGATAGATTTTGTAGATGGCTACTCTACCACCAAAACCATTCAGCAAATGCAAGAAAAGGCTTAGTTCCTTAGCTTAATACTACCCCGAGTCTACCGCCCAGATTACCGCTCATTACTTGATATACAATATCAGATCAGGGAAATCGGGCTACAGACTCCGTTTCCTATGAATTATAAATCTACAAGCATGAAAACTCAAACTAAGCACATATTTCAGTCCATCAGTGAGTTAAGGGTAGGGGTGATAGGGGATTTTGCCATAGATGTGTACTACCCTCTGGACAAAAATACTGGTGAAATATCTTTGGAGACAGCCAAGGAAGTGCATCGTGCAGGTAGCTGCCGTACGTATCTGGGCGCAGCAGGTAATATTGTTCAAAACCTGAATGCTTTAGGGGTAAAGCAAATTCATACTTTTGGTTTGTTAGCCAACGATCTTTGGGGGCGTGAACTATTATACCTCCTTCAGGACAAAAAGGTGAATACCTCAGGTATGTTATTTCAGGAGGAAGGCTGGAACAGTTGCGCCTATGTAAAACCTATGCTGGGCAAAGAGGAAGATAACAGGCTAGACTTTGGTTCCTATAATCAGCCTGACCCAAAAAGAAGGGAAGCGGTATTTCAAAAGTTAGAAGCTCAACTACCTCAGCTGGATCTGCTTATTATTAATCAGCAGTTTGTGCGCCCCTTACTGGATGAAGAAGCAGTAAAGTACCTCAACAATCTGGTAGAGCGCCATGCTCACTGTCTTTTTGCCGCAGATATGCGAAATGTAGCTTCAGGTTTGAGAAAGGTCCTGCTAAAAGCTAATACCAAAGAAACCGCACGCATTCTGGATACGCTACCCTTTGACGAAAGGGATGATGCTGAATGCGAACAAAAAGCAGCTGAACTGAGCCGACACCTGCAAGCCCCGGTACTGCTTACCCGAGGCGAAAATGGTATGATGTACCACAATACTAAGCAAATCTACAGCATACCTGGTGTCTGGCACGATGGAGAAACTGATGCGGTAGGGGCAGGAGATACCGCAATCAGCACTTTTGGTGCCTGCCTGGCGGCAAAAGCTGATATCTCTACCGCATTACAACTCGCAAACCTGGCTTCTGCCATTACGGTAACCAAGCTACAGCAGACCGGTACCGCAAAGCAGGAAGAAATTGAAAAGTTATCACAAAATTGTACTTATATCTATCATAGCTTTCTGGCGGCAAATCCTGGTAGAGCAACTTTCTATGAAGACTCAGACATAGAAATAGTAGAAGAATTTGAGCGTAGTAAAAAGCCAAGGTTTATTGTCATGGATCATGATGGTACTATCTCTGTACTTCGTGAAGGCTGGGAAGAGCTTATGCATGATATGATGCTCAGGTGTATTACCGGAAATGAACTTTCATCCCTTAAACCTGAAGAGCGTACTACTCTTTCTACCAAGATTAATCAGCTGATTAGCCAGACTACCGGTGCTCCAACTATAGTACAGATGGAAGGTCTCCTTGATATGGTCATCAGGGAGGCATATCTGAAGTCTGATGAAGCAAAGACCGCTGAAGAATACAAAGCCATGTATCTGGAGTACCTCAATCAGCATGTAGAAGAAAGAATCCTCCGCTTCCAGAAAGGTGAGCTACACCTGCATGACTTTACGATTAAAGGAGTGAAGCATTTTATACAGCTGGTACGCGACCGATCCATAGGCCTCTATCTGGCAAGTGGAACAGATGAGGATTACGTAGTCAAAGAAGCTACAGCTTTAGGTTATGCTGACTCTTTTAATGGCGGGATACACGGAGCCAGACCCGACGGAAAGAGTGCAAAACGAAAGGTGCTGAGCCACCTTACTGAAACCCTTAAAGTCAGTGGAGAAGAAATCATCGTAATAGGAGATGGGCCTTCAGAAATTCGCGAGGGCAGAAAAGTTGGTGCCCTGTGTGTGGGTATTGCTTCTGACGAGCTCAGGCGTCATGGGCTTAATCTGCACAAGAGGGAAAGGCTTATTCGTGCCGGGGCGCACATCATTATACCCGACTATGCACAGCTCAACCTGCTGGAACAATTATTACTAAGCCCTGACTCACTTAGCGTGGCTACATCCTAATCGTATAAACTCATGAGAATTTCTTTAGTACTTATTAGTATGCTCTTCTTTTGTACAAAAGTAGAAGCGCAGACCTATGCCGAAAAGTTAGGCTGGAATGCCGGACAGAAGCTTCTGATTATGCATGTAGATGACGCAGGTATGTCCTACGACTCAAATCAGGGAGCCATACAGGCGATGGAAAAAGGAATAGCCAATTCGGTCAGTATTATGATGCCCTGCCCCTGGGCGGCCAGTTTTGTAAAGTATGTGAAGAATAATCCTGCTACCGATGCTGGCCTGCATCTCACCCTTACCTCAGAGTGGAAAGACTATCGCTGGCATCCTCTATGCGGCATTCCGCAGGTACCCGGGCTGGTAGATGAAGAGGGCGCAATGTGGCATACCGTAGAGCAGGTGGCTCAGCATGCCTCTCCCGATGAAGTAGAGCAGGAGATACGGCAGCAGGTAGAGCGTGCTCTCCGTCTGGGGTATCGCCCTACCCATCTGGACTCCCACATGGGTACACTCTTCGCAACAGAAGAGTTTTTGCAGCGCTACATCAGGGTAGGAGTAGCTTATGATATACCTGTTATGTTACCAGGAGGGCATAATACTCTATTAAAACAGGGGTACCGAGAAAAAGCTATTGAAGCACTTCAAAAACAAGGTAAACACCAGGAGGGGATGGATGTGCCCCTGCCCGCAGCGGTAGATAAGGCAGAAGCCGTAGGAAAAATGGTATGGGAGGCAGGGCTTCCTGTTCTGGACGATCTGCACCTGATCAGTGGAGACTGGTCATTGGCAGAAGGAGTAACGCACAACGAAGTCAATATCCATGAGCTTAAAGTGCGGAAATTTAAAGAGCTTTTTGAGCAAATGCAGCCCGGCATTACAATGGTTATCGTACACTGTACTGATCCTACTGAAGTGTTTCCGAAAATCTCTGGCTCCGGGCTGTCTCGTAAAGGTGACCTGCTTGCGATGATAGACCCCAGGCTCAAACAATACCTCCAAGACAATAATATACAATTGACCACCTGGCGAGAACTTAAAGAAAGAAGGGATCGCCTTGCTAAGTAAAACCATCAATTTTAACAACAGCTATGAAAACTTTTTGCGTGTTTGTAACACTACTGCTATCTATTGCCCATTTACAGGCCGAGCCTGATTTGCCTTTTAAGCAGCCTGTATCTGTAAAGTATAAGCTATCCGACGAGCTTAAAGGAGCTCAGCTCCAAAAAGTAGTGGTAGACTACGATGATGTAGTTCATGTGTTGAGCAACAAAGGCTTGCTCAGAATTATAGACCAGCAGCTGGTGTCCGATATCACTTACCGGCCACTGGCTGAGCGTAGACCTCTGGATATCTGTATACAGGAAGAAACGGGCTATCTCTATTATTTGTATCCCGACAAGTTTCTGACGAACGCGCATGCTGGTATCCCTTATGGCAAGCTCCCTGATGCTCAGTATAATAAGATAGCCGTAAATCATAAAGGAGAAGTCTTATTACTGGGCAATAAGGCTATGGCTATTCACGCTAATGGAGTATTTACCAAGCTGAAGTCGCCTGCCAATCAGGTTCAGGAAGTGCATGTGCACAGAGGACAGTTTTATCTGCTTACGACCCACGAAATACTGCGCCTGGAGGGAGAAAAGCTTAAGGTCTTGCACAAAGTAAAAGACGCCAACAGTATCGTATTTAGAAAAGAAGAAATTGTGGTAGGTACCGACAATGGCTATTATGGCATTTCCTGTCTGGATGGTAGCCATACCTTTGAGGTTTTTAACCAGGTACCAGTACCCCATATCACTAAACTAGCTACTACAAATGACGGACTTTGGGCAGCAAGTCCTCAGGGAGCTTTTATGCGACAGGCTAATGGTAAATTCCGCTACTATGCTTCTAAGCGCTGGCTGGATAAGGATGAAGTGCTTGATCTGGCTGCTGATAGTCAAGGAAATATGTATTTAATGACTGAGCAGGGGCTGAACAAAGTAGAGTTCAGGCTACATACCCTGGCAGATAAAGCTGATTACTTTGAAGAAAAAATTCGTCAGCGGCATATGCGCTACGGCTTTATAGCTGAGCTGAGACTTAAAGAAGCAGGAGATATTACTACAGCAGAGATGATAGATACTGATAATGATGGCTTGTGGAGTTCTTTCTATCTGGGAAGTCAGGCTTTTCGTTATGCTACTACTGCTGAAGCTAAAGCACGCCGTAATGCCTGGGAGTGTTTTGAGGCTTTTGAACGAATATTATCTATCAATCAGCTTACTGGTTTTCCTTCCCGCACTTTTGAGCGCAAAGGTTATAAAGTATCTGACCTGGAGCGCTGGCGCGAGTCTCCCGACCCCGAATGGGAGTGGAAAGGACATACCAGCAGCGATGAGTTTGTAGCCTACATCTATATCGCTTCCATCATGGATGAGTTTATTGCCGAAACAGAAGCAGAAAAGAAAAGAGTAGCAAATTTTATTGATGCAATCCTCACCCACATCATAGAAAATGACTACTATTTTGTGGATATAGACGGAAAGCCCACCCTCTGGGGCAGGTGGAACCCTGAATATATCAACTGGTACCCGCCTTCGGTGGTAGACCGTAAGCTGGGCAGCCTACACCTTATCGCTGGCTTGCAACTGGCCTATGACCTGAGTGGTAAAGAAATCTTTAAAGAGGAAGCCTTTCGCATGATGGAAGAGCATGGCTATCTGGAAAATATTAAAATTCCAATGGAAGAGATCAGGTCTACGCCGGGCTATGTTTATGAGGGGCATAATATGGGAGAAGGTTCGTGGAACCATTCTGATGATGAAATGGCGTTCCTGACCTATTGGGTGCTTCATCGCCATGCTTTTAACGACAGCCTGAAACAAATCTACGAAGAGGCAATACAAAATCACTGGGCTATAGAGCAACCAGAACGTAATGCTGTCTGGAACCTGGTGACTCTGGGCACTGAGGGCTCATTTGACGAAGCATCTACGCTATGGTTTATGCGTGATTATCCTATGGATTTGGTTCGGTATACAACAAGAAACTCACACCGCAAAGACCTTAACTTTCTGGAGCCAAACTTCCGCAACCAGCTAACTGCAGAGCTTCTGCCTGCTGCGGAAAGACCCATCATTCGGTTTAATGCTAACCCTTTTAAGATGGATGGCGGGAGTGATGGACGCAGAGAGCTTACCGGTGCGGAGTACCTGCTACCATACTGGATGGCACGCTACTACCATATTATTGAAGAATAGAAACCTAAAGTATTACACGGCCTTTCAGATATGAGAAAACAGTTTTTATCATTTGCCACTTTAATTCTGATACTGTATAGCTGCCAGCCAAAAAATGAAGAGGCAGATGTCCCGGATGCGGGAAGTCCGTCTATGGTAGAGCAGATTATTTTTCCAACCCAGCCTGAGCATACGCATGGCCCTACAGTCGTAGAGTTGAGTAACGGAGACTTGCTGGCAGCCTGGTTTCAGGGTTCTGGTGAACGCTGGGCTGATGATGTGCGCATTATGGGCGCCAGAAAAAAAGTTGGCGCCAATGAGTGGTCCTCACCTTTTGTGATGGCAGATGCGCCAGGCTTCCCCGATGTTAACCCTATGCTTTTTGTAGACCAGCAGGATCGCCTCTGGCTGATGTGGTATACTGTGCTCGCCAACCTTTGGGAAACCTCATTGCCCCGCTACAAAATCAGTGAAAACTATACTGCTGATGCTGCTCCCGTCTGGACATGGCAAGATAACGTACTGCTAAAGCCGGGCGGTAAAACAGAAAGAGGCATACAACCTGATGATCCTTTCGTACAGGCTGCCCAGCAGCAGATAAAAGCCTATGAGCCGTATTTTAAAGATACTTTGCTGAGCACCTTAAGTGCTGAACAACAGCAGGACATACTGCCCAAATGGGAAGCCTACAAAAGTAAGCTGGACAGTCTGGCCAGAGGGCAGAACATGCTACGCAATGGGAGAATCTACGAAGGCGAAGAAACACGCTCCGCTGAACTGGGCTATCCGCTGATGCGCCGTATCGGGTGGCAAACGAAAAATAAACCTTTTCTAATGGGAGACAGAATCATTGTTCCCCTCTATTCTGATGGCCTGGACTGCTCTATCTTTGCTTATACAGATGATGGTGGCCAGCAGTGGGAAACCAGCAATCCAGTAATAGGGGGTATAGGTATACAGCCTACAATACTGCAAAAAAATGATGGCACTCTGGTTGCATACCTTCGCGATAATGGCCCCCCTCCCTATCGTATGCAATATACCGTCTCTAAAGACAGCGCTAAGCACTGGTCTATTCCAAGAGATGCTGAGTTGCCGAATCCTGGTGCAGGCTTTGATGGAGTTACACTTAAAGATGGCAACTGGCTAATGGTGTATAATGATACCGAAGATGGCAGGCATAGCCTGGCACTGGCCCTCTCCGAAGATGAAGGAAAAACCTGGCCCTGGATCAGACATCTGGAACATGATACCCGAGGAGAGCAGGCCACCCAAAGCCATTACCCCGCCATTATTGAAGGGAAAGATGGACGAATACATATGGTTTACAGTTACTTTCACAATGATCAGGAGGGCAGTGCTAAGACTATCAAGTATGTGAGCGTATCTCCAGAGTGGGTAAAAGAGGAAGCTAACTGATGCTTGCTAAATTTAAAGCCTCATACCAAGTATAAATGAGATACATTAAAGCAGCGGTAATACGATTAGCGCTGCTTTTTTTATGATAAGCCTGTACAAAGTGCTAAGTTGACTTAACAAACTCATTAACTGAACTCTTTATTAAATATGCACGAAGAATACCAGGCTAAAAGAGACTTTACAAAGACAAAAGAGCCGCAGGGCAACTCTAGAAAAGGGAATGATCTTTGCCCTATATTCGTCATACAAAAGCATGCGGCTTCTAATTTGCATTACGATTTCCGTCTAGAGATCAGCGGTACACTCAAGTCGTGGGCCGTACCCAAAGGACCAAGCATTGATCCTTCAACCAAACGTATGGCTATTCCTACTGAAGACCATCCAATAGACTATGCCTGGTTTGAAGGTACTATACCCCAGGGTGAGTATGGTGGTGGTACGGTTATGATTTGGGATAAGGGAACCTTCGTAAATATTAATAAAGATAAAAACGCTGCCGAAATCTCGCTTGAAGAGAGCTATCAGCAGGGAAGGATAGAAGTGCGAATAGAAGGTAAAAAATTACGGGGCGGCTTTGCCCTGATAAAGATGAAGAGCGGCAAAATGGCAGGCAACTGGTTACTTACCAAAATGAAAGATGAGTTTGCCAATCCAGATTACGATCCTGTTCAGTCTGAAACCTTAAGCTCAGAAAGTGGACGAAGCATGGCAGAGATAGCAGCACAGGAGAGCTAAGCAATTATCGCAAACGAATTTTCTTGCGCTTGTTCTCCTCAAATACCTCATTGAGCATCAGTCTGGTCACTTTGTTATTATCCAACTGATATACCAGGTAAAACTCCATATCTGTTAGGTTAATAAAAGATGAGTAAAGTGTGCCCCCCAGCTTACCCTCCTGGTTGGCACGTGCTGGCTGGGCAGCTCCTGCCAGCGTATTACCTACATTGAGCAAATCAATATCAGTAACAGAGTTTTCCATCTGCTCAATGGCCTGTTCAATAGCCTGGTATCTTGGGCATACTACGTCATCGTCGGGAGTAGTACTTAGATGAAAATTTGTCATCGTCAGGTGAGTACTCTCTTCCAGCCATACTAATTGCTTTTTCCCTCTTACCCATTCTACCACTACGGCTTGCCCATTCTGGTCACCCAACATCATGTGAGCATTATTGAGAGCAATTTTTCTACTTTCCAGAAAGTTAAGGGCTTCCTCTACGTTTTTGCAGTTGGCCAGTAGTTCATCACCCAGATTTCCTTTAGGCGGGTGGTAGCCTTCTGGTCTCTCTTCTTCAGGAGTAACAGCTCCATCAAAAAACAGCCCTGCTTCGTTGATTCCCCCTTGAGCAAAATCATCCCAGCCGTACCATAGCCGGGCTAGCTTGTTCTTTTTTGCTGGTATTACCCGAAGGTAAGCCTTGACATCATACCAATAGTCTTCATGATTGGCTACGTAAATCTTTCCGCTCTTCTTGTCTACATAATAGAGTACCGAACAAGCCACCAGATTTATGGTAGTTATTACCAGCAAAGCTGGGATAAGAAAAAGTATTCTGAACATAGGCTTTAGTGTAAATTGTGTAGAAAAGGCGAAAGTTAATTTACCCGGTAAAGATAGACGATAAAGGTGATAGTTTTACCTGAAAGAAGAACCAGCACTCCTGCAACGTTTAATATTAGCTTTTTCAGATTTGCACTATCTATTGTCCTCATTTTCTGTGTATATTGAAGGAAATAAACTGTGTGAAACAACCTGACTATTTATCATGAAAAAAACTGATACTACCCGGAGAAAATTCTTAAAGAATGCTGCGCTTGGCACTGCTGGTGCGGGTTTAGCTACCGCATTTTCTGCTAAAAGCTACGCTAACATTATAGGAGCCAACGACAGAGTGAATGTGGGTATTGTAGGCTTTTCCAATCGTGCCAAAGGCTCGCTCATTCCTGCCTTCTTAAATCACTCCAATGAGCTTAACTTTCGCTTTGTAGGTGTCTCAGATATCTGGAACCGCCGTCGCGACGAATGCCAGGCCTTTTTTAGCGAATACGATCTGGAAAAAATTAAGGCCTATCGTAATAATGAAGAGCTTTATGATAGCAAAACAGTAGATGCCGTTATCATTAGTACCGCAGACTTTCAGCATGCCCTGCATGCCAAAGAAGCAGTAGAAGCCGGATGCGATGTGTATTGCGAGAAGCCCTTTGGAGAGTCTATGGAAGATATTAAGGCTGGGCTGGATGCCTGCGAAAGCTCAGGCAAAGTAGTGCAGATTGGCTCTCAGCGTAGAAGTGGTGCTAACTATCACGCAGCTTCTGATTTTATCAAGTCTGGTAAGTTTGGCGACATTACTATGGTAGAGATGACCTGGAACGTAAACCAGCCCGGCAGATGGCGCCGTCCTGACCTGGTAGCTAATATTCGCAAAGAAGATACGGACTGGGATCGCTTCCTGATGAATCGTCCCAAAGAGGCCTGGGATCCACGTAAATATCTGGAGTATCGTTTGTTCTGGCCCTATTCATCCGGTATACCCGGCCAGTGGATGTCGCACCAGATAGACACAGTACACTGGTTCAGCGGTTTGGACCACCCTCGTAGCGTATCTGCCAATGGTGGTGTATACATGTGGAATGACGGACGTAAAAATGCAGATACCATGACTGCGGTTTTTGAGTACGGCCCTGATGATGATCTGTCTAAAGGTTTTCAGGTTGTGTACTCTTCCCGTATGCACAACTCTGCCGGTGGTGTTAAAGAAATTTACTTCTCAAACGCTGGTACACTGAACCTGGACAATAACACAATTTCACCTGAAGGCGGCCTGACCGAACGCCATGCCAGCGCAATGGGAATGGAGCCCAACCTGCTACCAGAGATGAACCTGGCCGACGCTGCTAAAGTAGAAACTTCTGCGAATACGGGGGTAGATAATATGACCTCTGCGCATATGCGCAACTGGATGGAGTGTGTACGCGATAGAAACGTAAAGACCAACGCCCCGGTAAGAGTAGGCTATAACCACTCAGTAGCTAACATCATGACAACCACTGCCCTGCATACTGGTAAGCGCGTTACTTTTGATGATAAGAGCCAGATGATAGTTCAGAGCTAATGTGTATTCAAGGGCGGTAGAAATTTCTACTGCCCTTGAAATATACCATTTGATTCTGTTCTACGTTAAATACCTAAAATTACTACACGAATTACTATGAAAATCTCCCTTACATTCTTTTTTGTGGTACTGGCCTATGCCTTATTTAAGCATGGCATACAGCTACCCGATAGCGTACCGGCGGGGAGTACCGAAACTATGAACGACCATAAGGTTCGTCTGATCCATCAGCAGGAAGAAAACAAAGTAGATGTGATGATGGGAGATGAGCTTTTTACTTCCTATATCTATCCTGAGGATATGGAAAAGCCTGTGCTCTATCCCGTCAATGCGCCAGGCAATATTACATTAACCCGCGCTTTTCCACTGGAGGCCAGGGCCGGAGAGCGCGTAGACCATCCACACCATGTGGGCATCTGGATGAACTATGGCGACGTGAATGGACTGGACTTCTGGAACAACTCATACAACATACCGCAGGAGAAGAAGGAGGGCTACGGTAGCATTCGCCACCGGGAAGTAATACAGGCAAGCAGTGGCGATGAAGGTACTCTACAGGTAAAAGCCGACTGGCTTAATAATGCTAACAAAAAGCTTCTGGAAGAGCAGACTACCTTTCATTTTCGCGAAGTGGAGGGTGTTCGCATTATCGACCGTATTGTAGTACTTAAAGCCCAGAAAGAAGCTGTGCAATTTACCGACAATAAAGAAGGCATGCTGGCCATACGTGTTACCCGTGCACTGGAAATGCCATCGGAAAAACCTCTCAAACTGACCAATGCGCAAGGTAAGCCTAGAGCCGAAGCTGTGCTGGACAATACTGGGGTAAATGGAAATTATCTGAGTAGTCAGGCTATAGAAGGTGAAGAGGTGTGGGGAACGCGAGCCAAATGGATGAAGCTCTATGGTGAGATAGAAAATAGCCCGGTAGCTATTGCCATTCTGGACCATCCGGAAAATCCTGGCTATCCGACTTACTGGCATGCGCGTCCGTATGGGCTTTTTGCTGCCAACCCTTTGGGGCAAAAGGTCTTTTCTGAAGGAGAAAAAGAGCTGAACCTAAAGCTTAATCCAGGTGAAGAGGTGATCTTCCGTTACCGTATGCTTATTTCGTCCGATGATGTGTTAAGTAGCGAAAAGCTCAATAGCCTAAGCAAAGATTTTGGTCAGGTGCTTTAAAACACCAACAAGCTATATGTTTTTTACTCAGCCTCAATTCGTTTGGGCTGAGTTTTTTTGTCCCTGACTTTTTTCTGACAGGAGCAAAGCTATGCGCCCCATACTCTCAATACTATTGCCTATCTTTGCTACTTTACACACCTAGATCATCTCAATGGAAAGAAAGATAGTCACCTTCGGAGAGGTTTTGATGAGGCTTACGCCAGAAAACTATGCCACTTTTGCTCAGGGCAAGTCACTGAATATGGAGTTTGGAGGAGGAGAGGCAAATGTAGGAATTACCCTGGCGTATCTGGGGGAAAAAGCTACCCACATTACTGCCTTCCCCGATAATTATTTAGGGAAATCAGCGACTCAGTTTTTACGTCATCACTGGCTTACTACTGATACCATTCAGTACATAAAAGGCAGAATGGCACTGTACTTCGTAGAAAAAGGGGCCGTACACCGCCCCAGCCGGGTTGTGTATGATCGTGATGCCACTGCTTTTGCGCATATAGAAGAAAGCACCTTTGACTGGCAAAATATACTCAAAGATGCCCACTGGCTGCACTGGACTGCCATTACCCCTGCTATTGCCGATGGCCCAGCCAAATCTCTGAAAAAAGCTTTGGAAGTAGCGAGCAAACTGGAAGCTAAGGTATCTTGCGATATTACCTATAGAGAGCAGCTTTGGAAAGACGGGCGGCAACCCCATGAGGTAATACCAGAACTGCTCATGCATGTACAGGTATTAATGGGTAGCCCTTTTGACTTTTCTAAAGCACTGGGTAAAGAAGAGCTGGCTGCTATGCCCTTTGAAGATGCTGCCAAAATAGTAAAAGAACTTTACCCTAACATAGAAGTAGTCGCTGACAAAATTCGCGATACCAAACATGCTTCACACTTTACCATAGAAGGAGTGATGTGGAATGGAAGCGAAAAGATTAGTACCGAAGTCATTGATATACCACAGGTAGTTGAGCGTATTGGTTCGGGCGATGCTTTTGCAGCAGGTCTTATCTATGGGTTGCTCCACTATCAGGATAAGCGTGAAGCCCTGCGCTTTGCTGCCGCTACCTGTGCGCTCAAACATACCCTGGAAGGTGACATCTGTCCCCTTAATCTGGATGATGTAAAGCGTGTAATGCAGGGTAATAAAGCCAATATCTTACGATAAAATATTATTATCAATTAAGCGCATTAGTATTAATCTCATTATCAAAGCCTCAGCTGACTTGTGTTGCCGGGGCTTTTTTTTATGTCTGCTTGCCAGTCACGGACTAAACTACAAGTCAAAGCATATTACTAAGCTTATGATCTGATAATTAAAAGAATAAGCTTACACCACTATGCTGCAGTCTGTCTGGAGAGGTAATGAGTAAATCCATGTTTGCATGATATTCGTAAGTAGTTAGCATTATTTATATAACATGTGCAAATATGAATATTGAAGTCAACGCTACTGCGCCCCTCTTTGAACTTACAGATATGTACGGAAGAGAAATTAAGCTGGCAACTTATAAGGGGAAAAAGGTATTTCTTGGGTTTTTCAGGCATGCTGGCTGCCCTTTCTGTAATCTAAGAGTCCACGCTCTAACCAAAGTACATCAGGAGCTTAAGGCAAAAGGCATGGAGATGATCTTCTTCTTTGAGTCCAAAGAGTCTGTATTGCAGAGAAGCAGCTTCCATCAGGAGGTATCCCCTATACCTCTAATCTCTGATCCACAGAAAATATGGTACGATACCTATGGACTGGAAACCTCAGGTTTAAAGTCTTCTATTGGGCATATCACTTCTTTTGCTAAAACTGCCATACAGGCTAAACTAAAAGGCTTACCCTTACATACTATGGCTGATGGTGAATCTATTAGTACGATGCCTGCTGAGTTTTTGCTGGACGAAAATCTTATCATCCGTAAGCTCTATTATTCACAAAGGTTGAGCGATCGTTTTGCGATGGAAGACATCTTCTCTTTTGCGGAGCAGAGCAAAAGCCAGGTAGCTATTCATTAAGTACCTCGCTTTTTAGCTATTAATTTTCTATAGGTATGTACTAATCGTAAGTGAGGAAGCAGAATACTACAAACATGTGTCTGTGTATAGTTGTTTTGTGTAAATTAAGCGCTCAAAGCAAGTACACTCGTTCATGGACAAATATCAGCTCAAATACCTGAAACTCCTTTCTAATACTTACCCTAATAGGGTAGAGGCTTCTAAAGAGATAGTCATGCTCAGCTCTATCCTGAGCCTGACCAAAGGTGCTGAAATATTTCTGAGCGATATTCACGGGGAGTTTGAAGCCTTTCAGCATCTGATGTATAATGGCTCAGGTATTATTAAGCAAAAGATCAAAGAGCTGTATGCAGATGAGCTCTCAGAGCAGAAGATTAACCAATTGTCTTCCCTGATCTATTATCCGGCAGAAAAGCTGGAGCTGATTAAAAAGCAGAAACAGGATATGGAAGGTTTCTACAAGCAAACGCTCAGCTACCTCATCCATATCACGCGTGATTTTGCCTCCATTTATTCTAATCGCAAGCTCAGGAAGCTACTTCCTGAAGGCTTCAGCCACATCATACTGGAACTGGTGGCGGAGCGCGAAGTAGGCGAAAAATATAGCTATTATGACCATTTATTGTCCAGCGTTATCTCATTAGGCCAGGCTGATCAGCTGATAGGTGAATTTTCTCGCTTTATCCAGATACTCTGCATCCACAAAGTACATATTATAGGTGATGTATATGACCGTGGACCGGGAGCTGAAATTATTATGGATGAGCTTATGCGCCTACATAGCGTAGACTTTCAGTGGGGCAATCATGATATTGTCTGGATGGGAGCAGCTTGCGGTTCAGAAGCCTGCATGGCAAATGTGCTGCGCCTCTCACTGAGGTATGGTAATACCGATACGCTGGAGAAAGGGTATGGCATTCATTTGATGCCTTTAGCCTCTTTTGCCATTGAGCATTATAAGTCTGATGAAGGCATTGTGTTTGACCCCAAAGTAGCCCCCGATGATAGGTTTAATGCTTCGGAGCAATGGCTTAACCGACTAATGCATAAAGCGATTTCTATTATTCAGTTCAAACTGGAAGGACAGCTAATTAAAAGAAGGCCTGAGTTTAAGCTGGAAGATCGTCTGCTCTTACACCAGGTAAACTATAGTGACTATAGTATTCGGTTGAACGGAAAGACTCATGCTTTGCAGGATAAATTCTTACCTACCATCAATCCCGAAGATCCCTATGCCCTTAGCTCAGAAGAGGTAGAGCTGATCAAGCGTCTAAAGTCTTCCTTCTTAAAAAGTAAAAGGCTGCAACAGCATGCTCAGCTACTGTTTGAAAAAGGCAGCATGTATACTGTTACTAACCAGAACTTACTCTACCACGGCTGTATTCCCCTTACGGCAGAAGGAAAGTTTAAAGAAGTAGATTTAGGTAAAGGAAAGAAGCAGGGTAAAGCACTGATGGATTTTTTTGATCAGGAGATGACTGTAGCACGCTCCGGTACTAAGGGCTCCAGTGAAAAGTCCTATGCCCTGGATTTGATCTGGTACCTATGGGCCGGGCCACTATCTCCACTATTTGGAAAAGACAAAATGGCTACCTTTGAGCGCTACTTCCTGAACGATCCTGAAGTACAAAAAGAGGTAAAAGACCATTACTACACCTATCGCGATAACCCTGCTAGTTGCGAAATGATACTAAAAGAGTTTGGCCTGGATAATGATGATGCGGTAATCTTAAACGGACATGTACCGGTATCGGTAAAAAAAGGGGAAAGCCCCGTAAAAGCCGGAGGCCGCTTAGTAGTTATTGATGGTGGCTTTGCCAAAGCTTATCAGCAGCAGACGGGTATTGCTGGCTATACGCTCATGCATAATGCTTTTGGCAGGCAACTGATCGCCCAGCAGCCTTTTGAGTCACGGAAAAAGGCAATTGTAGAGGAGCTGGATATCGCCTACAGCGAAACTATTCTCAACCAGAGTGAGCATAAACAAAAGGTCAAAGATACCGAAGATGGGATCAGGATTAGTGAGAAGATCAGCGATCTGCATGAGTTGTTGAATGCCTATGCCAGCGGCTTGCTCCGAGAGAGACAATAACTACGCTCGCTTTATTTTCTTCTAAATGGGCATTGGCTTATACTGATCGCCCGCTTTTATACAGCGATACTCAGGTGCTGACACTAAAACTAATCTTAGGTATATACTAGGGAATACCCCTTTTTTTTGCTAGCTTATAAAAAGCATATCAGCCTCTCTTCCTGCCAAAGCAAGCAATTTTCAGACTCATCCTACGAGTCTCACTATTGGTGAGTTTTCGTGCATTGTACAACATCAAACCATAACTTTTGTATCATGGCATTCACTAATCAATCAGACCTGTACGTGGCAGTACACGATGAAGGTATAAACCGTGTGGTTCGGCATATACAGCGGCAGCGACCTTCCCTGTTTAACTACGGTACAGCCTTTATACAGGCTAATCCCGAACTTTTATGCAAACCTATTGATGCTGCGCCTGGGGTGAGCACTCTCATGACGGTACAGCCTCCTATTCCGCTCTTTGGGGCTGAGCAGATGGGCCTAAACTACTGTTTCCAGTTTACAGCTTTTGAAATTGACTTTCATCCGGGAAATGAGTTTGAGCTACCTCCAGAACTTCATCCACCATTGCCGGAGCAGCGCTTTGCTTTCCGTGCCAGCCTCTGTGGGGGCATTGGCTGCCCTTCACGCGAAGGGCGTTTTATACTAGACCTTTTGCTTAAGCATAAAAAAGTTCTTAAGAGAGAGCTACAGTCTGCTAGCAGAGGAGGAGCTACGAACATGCTTACCTATAGCGCGCAACCCCTCAGAGTAGCAGATAGCAGCTTGAGCACTCATAGGCGCATAAGCCATGAGGTGCAAAACTATGAAGTACTACGACCGCTAGACCCAGCCGAGCTCTTACGGCCGCAGGAGGATAGGATAGAGGTTTTTCCTACACAAAGCATTTCTTGCTTTTGCCTGAACCTCTTTGCCAAAGGCCGTTCTTCTATACATCCGCTCAATGAGCTGTTCAAGCTGGAACTGGATGGAATAGAGATCGTAGACCTAAGGCCGGTAGGATTGGAAAACAGCCTGGAATGTTATCTGCTATTGGTAGCTAATCATGGCATCTTTCCTCAGGTAAATGAAGCTGTGTCCAACTTATTGTTTAGTAGCGTACAATTGGGTGAGCTAGGTAGCCTTCGCCTGGGCGCTCCGGCTGAGGTCGCTCATAACCCATCCATAGAAGAGCATCAGCTTAAGCTCTTTCTCAATGTAGACGAGATTAGCCTTGACATCCCACCATTTGAAATCAGTGAATCCAGTAGTGAGTCTCCTGAAATTGTCAGGACAACGAAGAGCAGGCTAAGAAATGGGCCCGCTCATATTACCGTTGCCCTTTCTGAGAACCTGTTTCAGCGGGTCTTCGCTCATGTGCGCGACAGCCCCAGCTTTCACATTAGCGGAGAGCGTACTATTGCCGATGGTGGACTGGGCAAAGTAGTAGCTGATTTTGATATCCGCTTTCACCTACAAAATGGGCAGCTTACTTTTAATAACAACAACACCATCAAAATTGATGAGCTGGATATTAAATGGGACAAACTGAGCATTCGCTTTAAATTTGATATTAACGAAATCTGCACACCTCGGGTGTGTATACCTTTTACGAACATATGTACTCCGCAATGGTGTATTTTTGAGAGTGACTCCGATTTTGAGATACCTTTGAATATACCCGCTATTTTTACTTCTGAGCTAAGCCTGACAGTAAGCCCCAAAGTATACTATGGCACTTCTCCTGTCAATCAGTGGCTGGTATATCTGGAGGCCGGGCCTATAGATATAGACCTGATAGATGTATCTGATACCATTGGTGATCTTTTGGATAATGCCATAGCCACCATAGTAGACGCATTGGGCCTACCAGACTTTGTAGAAGATATACTGGGCGTATTTGCCGATGTCATTAGAACATTGCTGGATATTAGTGATGATGCGGGAGAGTGGATCGCAGATCTGGTCTTTAATACCTTCGGTATAAGCTTTGGCATCAGTGAGTTGCTGGCAGGTAAGCTACTGGACAAAACACCTATCCTGAAGCTTCCGGACCCCTTGGTGGTAATGCCGGAAGAGACCGGCCCACCTTTACTCAATGCGGTAGGTATCCCTATTGAGTTCCTTAGTGCAGAGGTTAATACAGATGAAATGGTATTGAGTATAGACATTAAAGAATAAAGCTATGCGACTTAAAATAAACCGAGCCTTACTTACCCGGCAGCAGTACGAGAGTGCCGCAATTAGCCCTCTGGTATCTGTTGTCCATAAGTTTACAGAAGCAGGGCATTACAAACTGATGGTGCTGGCTGGTAATGAGCTAAACCGGGTAGGCATCATTGATCTGGAAGTTAATGAAAATGCTGCGCCCAGCCAGCAGAACATCAATCTGGAAGCTGTAGCTAAAGAAAAGTTTTCTAAAGCCAACCTTATTGCTTTCCGAGTGCATCCTTCCAAAGCCGTTGTGTTTTATGCTTCTTCTGGTACACAGCAGTACAGTGTGCTTGCCTATAAAATGGATAAAGGAGAGGAGGTAAGAGTATTTGACAGCCGTCAGCTACAGGAGGGAGACTTTTTTGTCGCTAACCCATTGGCTAGTGGAGTTTATCAGTTTTCTTCCAGCAGTGGCGCCAAAGGAGAGCTGAGCATCAAACGCAAAGTAGGTAGGGCCTTGCCCAGCCAGGGTGTGGTGATAGAGTGTACGGATAAAGCTTTTAGTCCTAATAAGGTGGAAAGCGAATTTCTACAACCTATCTTCTTTATGATAAAGACCAAAAAGCCGGTACGTATTAGTATGCAGTTCGTCAAACGTTTGGAAGAAAACAAACCCAGACGGACTGTACGAAAGAAAAAGAAAAAGTAAATGAGTATTATTCAATGCCCCTGACTGTGCTCACGCCTGGTTCGGGGGCTATTTACTTCTATCCCCTCTTAGTAGTATAAATACCCTATGGCATCGTAGGCTTAATCTGTATATTTGTGGTTTAACCAATCTTAAGCCAGGAATGAAATTGATGCTACACACCTTATCTTTTCTTTTGTTCTTTCTGCTAAGCTTGCCAATAGCTTTACAAGCACAGAAGAAATCACTTAACCACGAGGTATATGATGAGTGGGAATCTATTGATGCCGCGGATATCTCTAACAACGGACAGTATGTGCTCTACGAAATTAATCCCGAGCAGGGCGATGGCGTACTGCATCTGCGCAATATGAAAAAAGATGAACTGAGCCATTATGCAAGAGGTACTAAAGCTGCTTTTACTTATAATAATGGGTTTGCTGTTTTTCATGTGCAGCCCCAATACGATAGCCTGCATCAGGCAAAGCTGGATGAGGTGAAAGAGGAAAAGCTTCCTAAAGATTCGCTATTTGTTCTTAAGCTAAACGATAATCAGCTATATACTCATGAGCGGGTAAAATCATACAAGCTGCCCAAAAAGGCAGAAGGCTGGCTGGCTTTTATGCTGGAAGAGAAAGTGGCTGAAGGAGATACGCTACAGGCAGATAGTACGGCAGCCGAAGATGGCCTGATGGCAAGCATGGCAAAAGGTAAAGACAAGCCCGAAGGCAATGAGCTAGTCATCCTGAAGCTGGAAAGTATGGAGGAGCAGCGCTTCGCGCAGGTAGGGGAGTATCTGATCTCTGAAAATGGAAGCCGAATTATTTTCAGCACTTTCAAAGACTCTACTCAGAGTGCCGGAGTCTTTGCTTTTGATACCCAAAGCGAAAGCCTGAGTGTGCTGGACAGCGGAAAAATTAGCTATCAGCAGCTAGCCCTTAGCAAAGATGGAGCAAAGGCCGCCTTTTTAGCCAGTGAAGACAGCCTGAAAGCAGAAGAGAGATACTTCAGCTTATACCTCTATGATAATGATATAAAGCTGGTAGCCGATACTTTAAGCGATGGCTTGCCCCAGGGCTGGATGCCCAGCGAACATCGTATGCCTTTCTTTTCTGAGCAGGGCGATAAGCTCTTTTTCGGTACGGCCCCTCGCCCACAGAAGTATGCCTACGAAGAAGATAGCACCTTGCTGGACGATGAGCGTGTAAAAGTAGATATATGGTCATGGCAAGACCCGCTCATACAGCCTATGCAAAAGCTACAGGCTGAGGAAGAGAAAAAGCGTAGCTTTCTGGCGCTGTACAAAACAGAAGATGAGGAAGTACTACAATTGGCAGATGAGGAGATGCCTGAAGTACGCTTTGATCCCGAAAAGCGACTGCCTTATGCCCTGGGCTTTAGCGACCTGCCTTATCAGCAGCAGATGTCATGGGAGTACCCTTTCCGTAGAGATGTTTACCTGCTGAACCTGGAAGATGGCAGTAAAAAACTCATTGTAAGCGCTACCCACGGCTACCCTTCATTATCACCAGGGGCTACTTATGCCTACTGGTATGAGGCTGCCGATAGCAGCTGGCTAGCCTATGAGATCAGTAGTGGAAAAACGATTGAGCTAACCCAAGGTATAAACGTGAACTTTTATAATGAGCTGCACGATACCCCATCTTTACCAGGAAGCTATGGCTCCGCCGGATGGACTGATGGTGATGAGCACTTTCTGGTATATGACTATTACGATATCTGGAAGATTAACCCTCAAGACCAGTCTGCCAGCAACCTGACCGATGGCTATGGCAGAGCTCATGAGCTGGCCCTTCGTTATCAGCAGCTGGACCCTGAAGCCTACTTTATTCCCGCTAATGATGAAATACTGCTGGAAGCTTTTGACCGACAGTCTAAGCAGAGCGGCTTTTACCAGGAGCATACGGGCAGGAAGCGTGAACCACAGCCGCTGCTTATGGATGATTATGCTTTTCGCTTTGTGCAAAAGGCTAAAAACGATGATGCCTTACTATTTCGCAAGTCCAGCTTTCAGGAGTTTCCAGACTTATGGCATACAGGCCTTAACTTCAAAAATCCTGAGCAGTTGAGCCATGCTAACCCTCAGCAGAAGGACTATCTCTGGGGTTCTGTAGAGCTGGTCTCCTGGGTGTCTTCTGATGGAGTACCTCTGGATGGTATGCTGTACAAGCCGGAAAATTTTGATCCTGACAAACAGTACCCTATGATCGTCTATTTTTATGAAAGAAATTCCGACAACCTGCACCGCCACTGGGCTCCGGAAGCACATCGTTCTATCATCAATTTTACATTTTATACCAGCAGGGGCTATCTGGTATTTGTTCCTGATATCGTATATAAAGAAGGATACCCGGGAGAGAGCGCACTCAATGCAGTAGTTTCCGGTACGCTACATATCGCTGACAAAGGCTTTGTAGATAGAGCGCGCATTGGCCTTCAGGGACATAGCTGGGGAGGTTATCAGGTGGCTTATCTGGTAACCCAAACTAATATGTTCAGGGCAGCGGAATCTGGTGCACCGGTGGTAAATATGACTTCAGCTTACGGAGGTATTCGCTGGGGATCGGGCATGAGCCGTATGTTTCAGTATGAGCGTACACAAAGCCGTATTGGCGGCACCCTATGGGAGTACCCGATACGCTATATAGAAAATTCCCCTCTCTTCTTTGCAGATAAAATTGAAACCCCTTTGCTGATACTGCATAATGACCATGATGGAGCAGTACCCTGGGAGCAGGGCATAGAGTTTTTTGTGGCCCTACGACGACTGGGTAAACCTGCCTGGATGCTCAACTACAATGATGAGCCCCACTGGCCTTTAAAATACCCGAACCGTAAGGACTTTGCCCGACGGATGCAACAGTTTTTTGACCACTACTTAAAAGATGAACCTATGCCCGAATGGATGGAGAGTGGTCTACCCGCCAAGCTTAAAGGTAGAACCCTGCGTTATGAGCTGAGCGAAGAGTAGGGCTAGACAGCCAATAAGCCTGTGCTGCATAGTTCTATACCAGCCCATTTACTTTTGTTTGTATACAGCAACAAAGGTGGATGGGCTAATTGCTTGACAATGAGTAGATAAAGTGTTAAATTTTATAAGCACCAAAACTACAGGACTATGAGCGCAATCATGAAACTCAACAAATGGGCCAATGCCCATACCAATATTGGTTTTGACATGCTCCGTATCTGTCTGGGAGCCTTTCTCTTTTATAAAGGAGTGGACTTTATGGCGCATACTGAGCTGATTATAGGGGTACTCAATCCCGTAGATACTTTCGGCTGGACCATGATAATTGTGCATTATCTCACTATGGTTCACCTTTTTGGAGGGCTGCTCATTGTCATAGGGCTGCTTACCCGCCCTGCTATATTGCTACAGGTACCCATATTGTTTTCTGCTGTACTGCTTAACTTTGTGGGAGAGATGGTTCCTGAGAATTTTATACAGGCGCTGATTGCTCTGTTGTTATCATTGTTCTTTTTGGTTTATGGGTCAGGTAAGCATTCCGTAGACTATACTCTTAAAATGAGAATGTAAACTGCTGCCCTGGGTAGCAAGTATAGGAGGCTAAGTCATGCAAGGGCTTAGCCTTATTTTTTGTTAAAAGTGTCAAAGCCTATGCTGAGGGTAATGCATCTGATTACTTTACAAAACAGGATGTGTGCCGTAAAGGCAAATAAAAGTTGGAAAAAAGGCCCTGAAAATGGTGATATAGCTCCTTATATGTGCCAGTGAGTCTACAGTTTGCTAAGATCTGTGAAGTGATATTATTTTATACAAAGACTGAATATCCTACTTTGGTATAAAGCAGTGTATGAAAAGCATCGGAAGTAAATGTTCACCAACAGAAGAGTCACTTTTATACCTATGCTAAGCTTATGGGATTAAGCTGATAAGGCTATGGAAGCCTCTCAAGAGATGTAGGATTAGGCTTTGCTTTTACTTTTATATGGATTGGAAAGGGTTTAGCTTGTGTGAGTTCTTCAATGTTCTATATGGTGCAACTCTGGCGAATCCTAATCATTCGCAGCTTTGGAAATTTCTGTTCGCACACTGCGAACAATACAGTCGCATGCTCCGAAATTTCTATTCGCACTCTGCGAATAAGCGCCAACAAACTTAGATCTTGCCGTACTCACGACTAGCAATAGGCGCAACCATTACTTGATTCAGGCATGCTCTAAGCTTGTTACTGCCCTAGGCTAAGCTTGCTTGTGCTCTAATGCTCCAATGGTATAGATAAAATGGTCGTTTGCTTCATTCAAATGCATACGACCATGATGCTGTAAACTATCCAAATGATTATTTAGAACGCGCTGCGCACGAGTCCGCCTTCTGCCCGAATGTTAGAGCCATTAATCGCTGAAGCATTCTGGCTACAGACGAATGCTACCACATTTCCAATCTCTTCAGGATTAATAAAGCGTTGAATCAGGGAGGTAGGGCGGTTCTCCTGAATAAATTTCTTGTTCGCCTCTTCTTGCGTCAAGTCAGGGTACACTTCCCTGACAAACTTCTCTACGCTATCAGTTTTGGTGGGACCGGGCAGTACCGCATTAACAGTTACCTCTGTGCCTTTGGTTAACTCGGCTAAAGCACGACTGATGCCAAGTTGCATAGTTTTGGTGGCGCTATAGTGCGTCATCTCAGGGGCAGGGGTAAGTCCCGATTCGCTGGAAATAAACACAACACGTCCTTGCCTACGCGCCAGCATCTTCTGCAAATAATGGCGGGCCAATCTCACGCCACTCATAATATTGGTCTCAAAGAGTTTTTGCCAGTTTTCGTCTTCTTCTTCAAAGAAGCTTACTGCCTCGTAGATGCCTAAGTTGTTCACTAAAATATCCAGATCCTCTATCTGGGCAATAGTTTTATCGCATCCTGCTTTGGTACCATTGTCAGCTACCAGTGGATGCAGTACTGCCTGGGGAACTACAGATTGTATGCTGGCCATACCTTCGTTGACAGAGGCATCGCTTCTTCCGTTAACATACACTTCGGCACCTTCTTCTGCCAGTACTTGGGCAATGGCTAAGCCTATACCTGAGGATGAGGCAGTTACCAATGCTTTTTTATTTTGCAATCCTAAGTTCATATGCCTGTTTTTTAGTATTGTGGATAATGTATTTGAACCAAACGGATACTTTCATAAAACGTCGGTATGAGCCATACTGTTAAAAAGATATAACCTTATAGGTTCTGATCATATATTTAAAGACAAATGGCAATTCGTTTTTTAGAGCTTGTGCCTGTTTTAACCCAATAATCTGTATTCTTTCAACTTTTGTTTAGAGGTACAAAGATGGGCATAGTAGAAGCTTTCAGAAAGGATGTAAATCACAGAAAATATGTGATCCAGGTCACATTTGCAGACACAATGCTGCCAGTAGGCTTACATATTTTTAGTGTTTGGCAGTATAATAAGTTAAACATGGAGTTAATACACCTTTACTATTCAGGTTTGCCTGATGCTGTGGTTTAACAAGTAGTTTGTTAAACTTTGTACTGCATATTATTTGTTTTTGGTTGTCTGATTCCTTTAATGAGAAGCCAAAGGCATAGGGAAAACTCTGCTAGCACCGCAATAACAAAAACCATTACATCTGTAAAGTGCGCCAGACCGGGCCATAGAAAATAGCTAAAGCTATTGACCAGGTAAGTCACGGATGCTGCCCCAACAAGCCATGCCAGTACTTTAGGAAAATAAGGGGAGTAATACAGCAGGTGGCTAAGGATTAGGCAGCTAAAACCAAAAAAGATACCGCTGATTAGGTAGCCGTATGTATGTGCCTGCAAAAAAAGCATCATAAGGCTATGTATCTGCTCTTCACTGAAGGGAGAAAGATAGACATAATTATTAAGCAATAATATAGGTATAAAATAATTAAGCAGATTCATCCCGATAAGGCTAGCTTGAGCCAGCCGGAAAAAGGCGGCTAGTAAAGCCAGGTCTTTATTTACCTCTCTCAAAAGCACATAAAATAGTAGTGCAACCCCTACATCGCTTACGACCATTATCAGGTCGCTGGCCATACCCAGGCGAAAAAGAAATTCAGATTGCATAATATTGGCTGCGGTAGCACTGGCATTATTGTCTACTATCAATAAACTACGAACAAAGGCTTCACTATAAATACCACAAAGGATAATGGCTAGATAGAGCAGACCTGCAATATGAGCTTTCTGCTTCAGGGCTTTTATAGGGGCTGGTGCGTACATATTTACTTTTAATGTATGGGTGTGTGATTATCAGTCAGTACTTGTAATGTGTTTTATGGGTACTGTTTAGACAAAATAAAGGTATGCTATACAGAGCTGCATTGACTTTGGTTAAGAAAGGCAGGCTACTTTTAAGTGATGATGAAAGTACATAGAAAGAACTTGTTCTTAAACAGGGTATAAGCGGAGTATAATAGAGGTGCATTTGTTAAAGCAAGCTGTACCTCATGAGTTTAGTGCGACACCTCTAATGGGTAAGTAAAGCAGAGGTAAGCTATAAGTCAGGAGAAAATTATAGTATCAACAGTATTTAAAAGACTGAGTTGACTACAAAAGCTTACTTTAGGGAAGGGGGTTTGTGTGTTCATATAGTATTAAAATTAATTACTATATGGTGTGCTTATGCTCAAAAATAACAAATTTATTTTGCGGTATTTTCATAATAAATTTCTGTAAATGAACTTCTATCTAAAAATTAAGCTTATCTTAGCTCAACATTTATAAACAATATTCAATGAAAGAAGGTATAGTAAAATTCTTCAACTACTCAAAAGGGTTTGGGTTCATTAAGCCATCTGATTCAGGTGCAGACATTTTTGTACATGAAAGTGGTCTTGTTGACGAGATAGAAGAGAACGATAAAGTTGAGTACGAGGAAGAAGAAGGAAGAAAAGGTCTCAATGCAGTTAATGTGTCAGTTATTGATTAACATATATATTATTCAATATTGAGCTAAAACATGCTATTACGGCATGTTTTTTTTGTTTTAAGGGGGAGTGTTTCAGTTTTAACTGAGCCTGCAAGTAATAAATACCTGAAAAAATAGTGCTGGCTTATTATCATTATTTCACAACAGGACTTATGATTTCTGCTAATAATTGATGACAAGCTTTTATGTGAACGTATGGAAATAGACCTAAAACTAGCTGTGCTGATTGATGGGGATAATATACCCTCTGCCTATATTAAGGAGATGATGGAGGAGATCGCTAAATACGGAAACCCTACCATCAAGAGAATTTACGGTGACTGGACTAAACCTAACCTCTCTAAGTGGAAAAATATATTGCTGGAAAACGCCATTACTCCCATACAGCAATATGGCTATACCTCCGGCAAAAATGCTACAGATTCGGCCATGATCATAGATGCCATGGATATACTATACTCTGAGAAGGTAAATGGCTTTTGTCTGGTATCCAGCGACAGTGATTTTACCCGGCTGGCCACACGCCTGAGAGAAGCAGGCATGAAAGTAATCGGCATAGGGGAAAAGAAAACGCCAGACCCTTTTATCGTTGCCTGTGATAAATTTATCTATCTTGAGATTCTGAAGCAGGAGTCTAAAGAGACTGAAGAGGGCGACAAAAAAGGAAAGGCGGTTAAGAAGAACAATGCCGAAAAAGTTACCCCAAAGCTAATACGCCTGATCTCATCTACCATCTCTGATCTGGCAGATGACGATGGCTGGGCCTTTTTAGGTGATGTGGGTAACCTGCTACAGAAGAAGCAGCCTAATTTTGACTCACGAATTTACGGATATCAGAAACTTACTCCCCTGATTAAGTCTATCAGCAATTTTGAAGTGGAGCAGAGAGAAAACCAGAAGGGGAAGTTTAAGCTAATCTATGTCAGAAACAAGGAATAGTCTTATAAAAATAAAGGGGTAGTTTATTGATCTTCAATTGATTTCCTTATGTTTAGCGATTAGGATTTATATCAAAGCATCAAAATAGACGAAACAGCTTCTAAATTTTATGCTTTTTAACATAAAATTTCATCATGCAAAATGCTTTGTATTCACTCATTACCGGCACAGGACGTGCTATACCGACGAGAATTGTTAAAAACGAAAGCTTCCTGAAGAGCGAATTCTATTCTGCTTCCGGCGAAAGGATAAGCAAACCAGTAGAAAATATTGTTAGCAAGTTTCAGCAAATAACCGGGATAGAAGAGAGAAGGTATGTAGAAGATAATATGGTAAACTCCGACCTGGGTTATATAGCAGCTTTAGATGCTCTGGAGTCATCTGCAACGGATAAAGAAAGTTTAGACTACATTATTGTAGCCCATAATTTTGGAGATGTGCTAAAGTCTAATGCCAAGACAGACATGGTACCCAGCCTGGCTGCCAGAATCAAACACAAGCTTGGCATCCTCAACCCTGATACTGTAGCCTATGATCTGGCTTTTGGCTGCCCGGGATGGCTGCAGGGGCTTATACAGGCAGATTACTATATTAAATCAGGCGATGCCCAAAAAGTATTGGTTATTGGTGCTGAAACCCTCTCACGTATCTCAGACCCTCATGATATTGATAGCATGATATATTCTGATGGGGCAGGGGCAGTGTTGGTAGAGGCAGTACAAAGCGATGTGCCGGTGGGCATACTGGCGCACAAGACAAGATCTGATACCTATAAGCATGCCCATCTACTAAACATGAACGTTTCCTACAATCCTGATTATAAAGATGACACTCTCTTTCTGAAAATGGAAGGTAGAAAATTGTATGAGTATGCCCTGACTACTGTACCCCAGTTAGTAAGTGATTGCTTGAACAAAGCAGGAGTTTCTATTTATGATATACGTAAGCTACTGATACATCAGGCCAATGAGAAGATGGACAACGCCATATTAGAGCGCCTGCTCAATTTGCTTGAAGTTGAAGATCTGGAGGGCGATATTATGCCTATGACTATATCTACGCTGGGCAACAATTCAGTTGCTACAGTGCCGGTGCTTATTGATATGTTGTTGAAAGGAGAATTTACAAGTCATACCGTCTCAGCAGGAGATCACCTTATATTTGCCTCAGTAGGTGCCGGTATGAATGTAAACGCCATGGTTTACAAAATGAGTACGACACCGGCCCAACAGAGGTAATAGTAAGGTTACTAGCCAAGGTATGCACGAAGTGCGTTGGTCTTTGAACTGTTTCTCAGTCTACGGGTAGCTTTTTCTTTGATCTGACGTACTCTCTCACGAGTAAGGTTATACTTGCTGCCAATTTCTTCAAGGGTCATGGCTTTACTTCCATTAAGCCCGAAGTACAGGCTTATCACATCAGACTCTCTTTGCGTAAGTACTGAAAGACTACGTTGCAGTTCTCTTTGCAGGGAGTCCTGAATCAAATTATCGTCAGGGTTTGATTCTTTTTCGTTTTCCAGCACATCCAATAGGCCGTTTTCTTCGCCCTCCATAAAAGGCGCATTGATAGAAAGGTGTCGGTTTGAGACTTTCAGGCTCATTTCTATTTCTTCCTCGGAGATATCCAGCACCTCAGCAATTTCCTCTACAGTAGGCTCCCTTTGGTTCTTTTGCTCCAGTTCGGCAAAAGTTTTTCCTATTTTGTTTAAGGTGCCAATACGATTGAGGGGCAGGCGTACCATACGCGATTGCTCCGCCAGTGACTGAATGATGGACTGGCGTATCCACCATACCGCATAAGAAATAAACTTGAACCCTCGGGTTTCGTCAAAGCGCTTTGCTGCCTTAATTAACCCCAGGTTGCCCTCATTAATGAGGTCGTTTAGCGACATGCCTTTGTTTTGATACTGTTTAGCCACAGATACCACGAAGCGTAGGTTAGCCTTGGTTAACTTCTCTAGTGCGAGTTGGTCACCTTCACGTATCTTTTTGGCAAATTCTACCTCCATTTCTGCTGTAATCAGGCTCACTTTACTAATCTCTTGCAGATACTTATCCAAAGATTGTGTTTCTCGGTTAGTAATCTGTTTAATAATCTTCAGTTGTCTCATGTGGGGTCTTGCTAAATAGTATTAGATGATACAAAAAATGAAATAGATGAAGGAGACAATGAAGAATAACTATGCCTTTGTAGTTGACGGTATACAAGAGGTATAATTATTACTGACAAAGGCTACTAAACTAAGTAAGCGAAGATACAATAATTTGTAGAATTCAGACTCTGCTTTGAGGAGTTTAGCATAACTAAGTTTAGAGAGAGCCCTTCACAATAGTGAGTAAGGCTTTTGTGCGTGCAATATTTGTCTTTTTATATTTAGGTAAAACCTCCTTTAGATAGTAAATAAGGTGGTTTTCCAGACTAATTACTCTACTTCAGATATATCCAGATAATATTCTTTGCCCTTTTTAAAAAAATGTTCGGCATTAGGGTTGTCTATCCATATTTGTAGTTTTCCTATAGGGGGAGCAATATTAAACTGATTATTCTCTACATCATCATCAGTATCTGTTCCCTTTACGCCGGCAAGGTGTGCAATGAGTGATTCCTGTACTTTTTCAACTTCAGTACATAAGTATTTGGCGCGCATGATTTAGTTATTTAGTGTTTAGCATTTAAGTTCTCTCAAGTGAAATAGTTTAAAAATATTGACTTTTTTATAGGGGGAAGTTGGCGTAAACAACAGAACTGAATTTAGCTCAGTAAGTGATACCTGAATTTGTAGATGAATAACACTGCCGAGTGTTCAAGCATAAAGTTAGATAGTAGGCATATTATACTTTATTCAGGTATAAGTAAAATATACACTTTGCAATGGAAGGTGGATGTTAGCAAAGTTAATATATAAACTACCACAATTACCCTAAAGCTTATGGGTAGTGATTACCTCAATAAAGAAAAACCACAGCCCATAAGACTGTGGTCTACTGCTTACTTATTGTCTTCAGTTTCTTCCTCCTTTTGCTTAGACTGGTTGAGTTTAAGCCTCAGCGGGTTGATCTCATCACCCCAGTATATGGTACGATGAGGGAAAGGGATCTCAATATGTTCCTCATCAAAAGCTTTTTTGAGGCGCCCTTTGTACTCTCTGCCCACAGTCCACTGCTGTCCGGGTTTAGTCTTAAAGCGCGCTTTAATGGTTACGGCACTATCTCCCCAGTTATCTACACCAAAAATTTCCAGTGGCTCATTGATTTTATCTGTAAACTCAGGGTCATTCTTTAATTCTTCGCCTACCCGTTTCATCACTTCTCGTACTTTATCCGTGTTTTCTTTGTAGGCGATGCCTACATCAAAAACAGCAGCCGACCATTCTTTGGTCATATTGGCCAGGGTATTGATTTTACCATTCTGAAAGATGTGTACTACTCCGGAAAAATCTCTTAAGGTGATAGTTCTCAGCGCAATTTCTTCTACTAATCCGCCCTGTCCGTTGATGATAGCCACGTCACCGGCACGCACCTGATTCTCTAACAGCATAAAGAAGCCGGAGATAAAGTCTCTTACTAATTCCTGAGCACCAAAACCCACTGCCAGTCCTAATATGCCGGCGCTGGCGAGTATAGGGCCAATATCCAGGTTTACCTGCCTTAAAAGTATCAGAATAAATATAACCCAGATGACAATGCCGCCGGCCTGTCGTAGTATGTTAATCAGTGTATTAACCCGCTTTTCTTTCTCTTCTCTGCTCTCTGTATGACTGGCATGAGTACGCTTTAGAATAATGTTTTTGAGTTTACTTACCAAAAAGCGGTAGAGTGCCAGGGTGATAAAAAGCAGCACAAAGATTAATGCCAGTGCAGGAACGGTTTCAATAACCCAGGTAGTAGAGCGTTCATATACTTTTTGCCAGAATTCGTCCGTGAGGAATTGATCCATAATCTTAAAAAAATTTCTGTTTACAGTAGTGGTCAAAAAAATTAAGTTCTGGAGCATCCAGAAGCATGCAACATATAAAGTTTGCTCTAGTATATGCAAATCTATATAGCACAAAAATGTTGGCGCAGCTCTTCAAAAATATGATGAGTATAAAAACTATCTATTTTGTAGCAGTGATGGTATTTAGCATATTCATCACAATCATCCCTTCTTCGGCGCTGCAAGGGTTTGCTGCTTCGGATCTGAAGTAAGCATTTACTTTCTCTATCATGGGCTGCTGGATGTGTGGCGGGTTTTCAAAACGGAAAGTTTCGGCGCTGTCTCTCAGCAGTTGTACTTCATCTCCATAAAAAGAAAAGTTAATACTACCTTTTTCACCTACTATCTGACAGCCTTCGTGTTTTGCACTATCTGCCACGGCAAATGACCATAGTCCCTGAAAGACCAGGTTGTTTTCAAAATGCATTTCAGCAGATACAATGTCATCTGCTTTGTACAAAGCGGCCTGGTTGGTGCTGAACCCCCGTATATAGCTAGGCTCTCCAAAATAATAATACATTAGGTCCATCTGATGGGGGGCTATGTCATGAAAAAGTCCTCCGCCAGAAATATCAGGCTCTACCCGCCAGTTACGCTCAGTTTGCGTGATAATATCATTTTTAGGAGGCTGAAAAATACGTATCTGTACAAACCTCAGCGTGCCTATAGCTTTTTCTTCCAGCAGCGATTTAACTTTGATAAAGGCAGGCAAAGCCCGGCGGTAATGGGCTACGCTGAGTTTACGGCCACTTTTCTCCACTTCTGAAATAATGCGGGAGCAGGCTTCCAACTGGGTGGCCATAGGTTTTTCCAGGTATACATCTTTGCCGGCACGTAATGCACGAGTGGCGTATTCTTCATGTGAAGAAGGAGGGGTAGCAATATAGATCGCATTGATTTCCGGGTGTTGAATCAGCGCTTCGGCCTGATCAAACCATTGCGGCACCTGATGCCTTTGGGCAAAGTCTCTGGCCTTTTCACCATTTCTACGCATGACTGCCAGCAACCGTGAGTTTGCTAAGTTTTGAAAGGCAGGACCACTCTTTACTTCTGCTACATCTCCGGCACCTATAATTCCCCAGTTAATATCTTTCATGCTTATATAAATTAGGTTGGGTCAAAACAAAATAAGCCGGGCGTATACCACACCCGGCCTGAATATAACATCATATCTTAATATACACCTTAGGGCTGAGGTATTTCGTTCTGATATTTATCCCAGTTGTCACTTATTTCATTAACTACCTGGCTTCCTACTTTATATGCTGCCTCCAGAGATGGTAGAAAAGCTGTATACCCTTTGCCTTTCAGCTTCTCTCCACTCAGGCTTTCAGCAGCACTTATGCCTTCGTACTGCATGGTATAGTTGCTGGCGGTACGTAATACCATCACTCTGTCAAGGTCTACCTTATTCGCCTTTGAGAGAAAGCTCAAAGAAGTAAGTGTACCGGTATCTTCCATAGCTGAAGTAACAAAGTTGCCTTCGCCCTGTGTCCAGTAGTCTGTCCAGTCATTAGCCCACTGGTTCATGAGTTTGCCATGCCAGTAAGTCATGGCCGCCAGTTGGTCACCTTTGAGTACAAAAGGAGGTCTTTGCGCATTTGGGTGTCCTTTGTACAGTGCTCTGAAGTTGGTAATATTTTCGTTATCGTCCAGGGGAGTATCTTTGGTTAGCTGATAAGCCCACTCTACCAGACTGGGGTTCAGCTGAAAGGCAGCTCCTTCATTATCTTCCGGTAGGGGCTGCTCATAAGGGGTAGCGGAACGCAAAGGCACATATCCTGTTTGCCAGTCGTCGGGGATCTCTCGCGCATCAATCTCATGAGATAGGTCACCATCAATTACCCATTCGGCCCATGCTGCCGAACCTACTGAGGCATCCTGAGGGTCAACGCCCGCGATGCCTGCTACCAGCCAGTAGGTGTTACTAAAGTCAAAGCGTTCATCCAGACCGAGAGCCATTACTGAGGCTGCAGCCCTGGCGGTACCTATACCGGTAACCATACCCAGTACCTGCTTATCTGCATTATATCGCAGGTCACGATAGCCCTGGGGAAAAGAGATAACACTATCTAAGGGCAGGCGCTCTGCCCAATACTGAAACTCACCGGGGCGGTCTCCGGTAGCTTCACCCAGTTCAAACATAGCCAGAACTACCACTTTTACAGGTATTTTTTCTTCTGTGGGTTGTGCGGGAGTGGTTTCGCCGGGAGCACATCCCCATAGCACAATTGCTGCTATTGCGAGTAAAATATATTTCATTTGGTTTTACATATTATTGCAGAAACTGATCTGCTTCTTTGATAAATTGATTCCATTGCGTTTGCCAGTAGGACAGGGCTTTTTCCTTATCTGCTTCGGGGAGGCTGCTGTAGCTGAGTGAGTTCATCGCTAGTTTTTTTATCGCCTGTAGGTCCAACTGCCAGGCCAGTAGTATAGACCAGTAGTCATAAGAGAGGCCATTGTACCCAAAGATAGCAGGGTCGTCAGAGCTGATTGTGCACTGTATGCCATGGCGCAGTAAGTAATTGACCGGATGTACTCTCAGGTCTCCCACATAACCCAGTATCTGGTTACTAAGAGGGCAGACTTCCAGACAAATATCTTTTTGTTTGATCTGCTCCTGTAGACCAGGGAAGTGGTTCAGGTTAAACCCATGACCGATACGTTTGCTATCCAGTAGTACGGCATCATAGAGATTGCGCACGGTATGCCAGTCGCTTTCTCCATCGTGCAGATAAAGCGGCATATCTATCCCATATACCTGTTCCAGAGAGTCCATTTTAAGCCAGTTATCCAGAAAAAACAAAGTGCTATGGCCATTGTCTTCATTCGCTACCAGATCAAAGCCACGAACAAAGTCGGGATAGCGCTGGCGATACTGATAGGCCTTTAGCAGCTGATCATAGACTACCGCTTGTGGTAAAAAGCGTAATGAGGTATATATCAGACTTAGAGAAAACTCAGGATGGTCTTTTTGCAGGTCTGCTTCTACTGCCTGTAGAATGCTAAAGGCGGAGTCGGGAGGGTAGTAGCCCGAGCCAGGAGGGTGTTCCAGGTCATACAGGCCTCCAGGGAAGTTGCGCAATTCTATATGCTGTATACCATCGGCCAGCAGGGAGTCAAACATCACTTTATGGTACTCAGGGTAAATGGGGCGGTAGTTAAAGAAGCCCCCGATTCTTTGGAAGATAAGCTCAAACTCCACCCAAATGTCAAAAGAGTCCTGCACTACTTCTTCTTCCAGGGTAAGTAATGCGTACATCTGCTCCTCAAAACCCTCTATATCCTGCGTAGGATAAAAGCCCTTTGGCACCTGCTCTTGCTGATAAAAATGAAGCTGCCCTTTAGTATACTCCTGGGTGTCTTCCTCCCAGTACACATAGCAGTTGGGCATACGGGCGGCCTTTTGCACCAGCCAACGAAAATCTATACCGGCAGAGCCATGCAGGTGCATCATACCTCCTTTAGGCATTTTCCGAAACAGCTGGTAAAGTTTGGTGCTCTCTATATGTTCTTTAGATTGTAGAAAAGGATGCGCTGGAGGAAAGAAGTTTGCTGCTTTATAGTTAGAAATCATCTCATCTCGGAGTGCCAGCAGTTTACGGTTAACTCGCATTTCCGCAGGACTTAGCTGAAGCTCAGCATCAAAGGCCAGCAGACTATCCTGCCTGATAAGGGCCTGCCGGTCTTCCAGGTAATCATCTTTTTGCGTATAGCTTTGCTCTAAAACAATCTTTTGACTGCTACAACTCCACAGGCCAGGCAGTAGAGCGAATGCAGTGAGTATGAGGGAAAGTTTGCGCATGTGTAGTAGTTCTGGTTTGGGTTAAAAAATCAGGTCAGGATAAACTTAAGAACAAAAAGTAAGGAGATGATCAGTACAACCGGGTTGAGTGTACGAAATTCACCTTTAGCTATTTTTATGATAGAATATACTACGAGTCCGCCTCCTATACCATTAGCAATACTATAGGTAAAGGGCATAAGCACGATTACTAAAAATGCAGGAACGGCCTCTTCCAACTGATTAAAATTAATTTTTTTAACTGAGCCCAGCATAAGCACCCCTACCATAATAAGTGCGGGAGAGGTGGCAGATGCAGGAATAAGACCTGCCAGAGGAGAAAGAAAGATACACAACAGAAAGAGTGTGGCTACTACTATGGCGGTAAGTCCTGTACGGCCACCAGCGGCAATACCGGTGCCGCTTTCTATGTAGGTGGTCGTGGTAGAAGTGCCTAATAGTGAGCCAAAAGTAGTAGCGATAGCGTCTGCCATCAGTGCGCGATTCATGCGTGGCAGTTTACCATTTTTATCCAGAAAGCCTCCTTTTTCCGCGGTGCCGTAGAGGGTGCCTAAAGTATCAAAGAGGTCTACCATAGTAAAAGCTACCAGAATTAGTAAGATGTCCATGATTCTGGTAAGCCAGGAGGTGTCGCTACCCTGAAAAAGCTCAGCGAAGTCTAGCTGCATAAAAGTAGGACTAAGGTCCAGGCTTAGAGAGATGGCACTTTCCGGTAAGCTGGTAATGCCCAGGGCTACACTAAGCAGGGTAATGGAAGCTATGCTGATAAGGATGGCCCCTTTAAATCCTCTGATCATCAGGATAGACATAAGTACAAAGCCTAGTATCGCCAGTATCACTGATGGATTGCTGAGGTCCCCAAACTCTAAAATCTGTGGGGGCGCACTCTGCACCTGATCTACCAATGCCTGCTGGTTGCTTAGGTCATTAGAAAGTATGATATCTATGATAGGCCCCTGGTTGATGTCAATGATCTGGGCATTATTAAGACCGATAAGGGTGATAAACAGACCTATACCTGCAGGTATGGCATGAAGAATACAGGCGGGAAGGGCATGGGCGATCGCGGAGCGTAAGCCGGTGGCAGTAAGCAGAATAAACACCAGTCCTGAGATAAATACAATCGCCAGCGCTCCTTGCCAGCTGTAGCCAGACTGAAAAACCACCGCATAAACAAAAAAAGCATTGAGCCCCATACCCGGTGCCTGTGCAAAAGGATAATTAGAGAGCAGCCCGGTAAGCAATGAGCCTGTGGCCCCGGCCAGGCAGGTGGCGATCATTACACTCTGAAAATCCATACCGGTTTCTGCCAGTATCGCAGGATTTACAAAGACGATATAAGCCATTGTAGAAAAAGTGGTGAGGCCGGCGATCACCTCCTGCTTAAAGTGAGTCTGGTTTTCGCGCAAACGGAAAAAGCTCATGCTAAATGAAGTTGGTTGTGAACAGAATAGAGCAGTAATTCAGGCTGTGATGACACCTCAGTCATGTAAAGAGCGCGCAAGTTAATATTTTTATCTCTTTTCAATAAGTGCACAGCAATGAAATTGTCGTAAGGATGACCTAAGGGGCAGAAACAAAAATCAAGTAATCAATATTTTCGTGATTTTAAAGGTTGCATTTTAAGTTTATAGTTTAGATTTGCACTTTGTTAATCATTTGTTTGGGTAAATCTTAATTATATAATTAATAATTCTGGGTTTTGGTGTATGTTCAGATGCCTGATAAAAGCTTGCCTGGACTGAAGTAAGGCTATCCGTAGGGCTCTCAGTTGCAAGTTTGACTGCTATAGTAACATACCCCCAACTAAACAGTTATTGCATTATCTTTATTTACACACTTAATTTTCTTCCTTATGCGTAAAATTTTACTGTTCCTTAGCTTTTTGGCTTTAGGCTGCTTTGCTATTTCTCAGCAGGTCCGGGCACAGGGAGCTACTACTGCCCGAATTTCCGGTCTGGTAACTTCTGCAGGAGAAGTACTGCCGGGAGCCACCATTCTGGCGGTACACGAACCTACGGGTGCCGAGTATGGCACAGTGACTAATCTGGAAGGCCGTTTTACTCTGAACAATCTGAATGTAGGAGGGCCTTATACCATTACAGCCAATTACGTAGGATACCAGCCCTCGGTGAGTGAGTATATCTATCTTAGCTTGGGGCAAACCCTTGATTTGCAGGTAGACCTGGAAGAGTCTTCTCTGGAGCTTGAAGAGGTAGTAATAAGTTCAGGAGGGGTATTTGATGGTAACCGTACCGGTAGTGAGACTAATATAGATGAAGAGACTATTTCTAATATGCCATCCGTAGAGCGTGGCCTAAATGACTTTACACGTCTCACCCCACAGGCATTGGTAGGCAATTCAGCAGCAGTTAACAGTGGGGGTATATCTTTTGCCGGTATTAATAACCGCTTTAACGCTATATTTATTGATGGAGCAGTAAACAATGATGTATTTGGGTTGGCTAATTCAGGCACCAATGGAGGGCAGGCAGGTATTTCGCCTATTAGCCCCGATGCGCTGGAGCAAATACAGGTGGTGCTTGCACCTTATGATGTAACCCTGGGAGGCTTTGCCGGTGGTGGTATCAATGCAGTAACTCGTAGTGGTACAAATGAACTTGAAGGCTCCGCATATGGGTTCTTAAGAAACGAAAATCTTAGTGGCAAAACGCCTACCGATAATCCTGAGATAGAACGCGTGAAGCTGGCTCCTTTTCAGGTAAGAACTTATGGATTTCGCCTGGGAGGTCCTATTATCAAGAATAAACTGTTCTTCTTTACCAATGTAGAGATAGAAGAAAGAGAAGAGCCTCGCCCATTTGTTCCTGAAGATTATGTAGGTAATGCTTCGGTGCAGGATATGGAAGATGTGCGTAATCGCCTGATTGATGTTTACGATTATGATCCCGGAGATTTTCTGAACAACCAACAAACCACTGATGGTACCAAGCTGCTATTAAAATTTGACTGGAATATCAGTCGTAATCACAAACTATCAGCCCGCCACTCGTATGTAAAGGCAGAAACAAATATTTTTCCTCGTCCGGGCAATACCAATGTTTACTATGCTAATGCCGGATATATATTCCCTTCTACCACCAACTCCTCTGCTCTGGAGCTAAAGAGTAATTTTGGTCAGTCTGCCTCTAACAATTTAATTTTTGGCTACACCCGTGTGCGAGACGACAGAGATATAGCGGGCGACCCTTTTCCCAGTATTGTAATGCAGGATGGCGCTGCCCAGGTAGTTGCCGGAACAGATAATTTCTCTTATTCCAATATCGTTTTTCAGGATGTATTTACGCTGACCAACAACTTCAATCTGTATAAGGGTAAGCATACCTTTACTTTTGGTACCCATAATGAGTTTTTCAAGATTCAGAACCTGTTTAGTATCTACTCTACACCTCAGTATCAGTACTCCTTTAATGGTGTGGAGCGCTTCCTGAATGGGGAGAACCCTGACCGGGTACTCTTCGGACATGAGCAGCTGGCAGATGGGCAGTCGGAGATTCGCCTGGGTGATGATGCCAGTAATCTCGGTCCTACATTTAATGCTTTGCAGCTAGCCTTCTATGCTCAGGATGAGTATCAGGCTAGTAATAACTTTAAGCTGACATTAGGCTTACGGGTAGATGTGCCTATCTTTCTGGAGGATCCACCATTAGAGAATACAGAATTTAATTCTACAACAGTACCATTGCTAGAGCAGTATAATGATCTACAGGGAGCAAGGGCCAGCAATACCCCCAATACGCAGTTGTTATGGAGCCCCCGTGTAGGTTTTAACTGGGATGTTAAAGGTGATAAAAGTACCCAACTAAGAGGAGGTGTAGGCATCTTTACGAGTCGTGTGCCCTGGGTATGGCCCGGAGGTATGTACATCCGTAACGGGCTTAATAGTAGCCTTTACGTCAATGGGGGAGTGCCAATCTATGGTGACCCGGAAGAATGGAAAGCCAATCTGATTAATCCTACCAGTCCTTCTGGTGATGTAGATTTGTTTGTAGAGGATTTTAAATATCCGCAGGTTTTTCGTACCAGCGCCGCAGTAGACCAGAAGCTATTCTGGAATATGGTAGGCTCTCTGGAGCTGCTTTATACCAAAACGCTAAATAATTATAATGTAAGAAGTATCAACCTGAAACCTTCTACACAAAACCTGGCGGGTCCTGACAACAGGCCTATATTCAACAAACAGGATTTGGTTGACCCTACTTACACTAACATCTCTCTGGTAGATAATACCAACCAGGGCTATAGCTGGAATATTACAGCCCAACTGAATAAGTCTTTTCATTATGGTTTTAATGGTGGGTTAGCCTATTCATTTACTCAGGCTGAGTCTATACAGGATGGTTCCGGCTTTATTAATTATAACAACTGGGATAATATCATTAGCGTGGATGGAAAGAATAACCCGACACTTTCTCGCTCTCAGTTCAGTGCAGGTTCACGCGTGACGACTTTCCTTAATTACCGTAAGGAATATCTGGGTTTTGCGGCTACCTCAGTCTCTCTATTTTACAGCGGACAATCTGGACAGCCCTATACTTACGTGTATAATGACAATGATAACCTGACTTTCCAGTCTACTAACAGTACTAGTAATATCCCCATTTATGTACCTGTAGACCAGAGTGAGATACTACTGGTAGATCAGCTGGATGGTACTGGCAATGTGATCAAATCAGCCACCGAGCAGTGGCAGGAACTTGATGCTTTTATAGAAAATGATGATTACCTCAGTACCCGAAGAGGACAGTATGCCGAAAGAAATGAGTCGCGTACGCCCTTTGAAAATATACTGGATATTAAAATTGCTCAGGAATTCTTCGTAAGAACTGCTAGTGGCAAAAACCATACGCTGGAAGTAAGCCTGGATGTTTTCAACTTTACTAATCTCATTAACAAAGACTGGGGAAGAAGGTATTTTGTGAATGACAATACTTTCCCTCTCATCAACTTTGAAGGTTTTGTGGTAGATAATAATAATGATGTAACTAATATTCCGGCATTTACATTTGATGATCCGGGAGAGCCGGCAAGTGTAGTACAATCAGGCATTTATAGTGCCCGCTGGAGTGCACAGCTAGGCTTGCGCTATACGTTCTAAACTTATTAATCAATTGATAAGCAACAGGCAGCTCAAAAGGCTGCCTGTTTTGTTATTATATGTCTCCTGCCCAGCGAATAGCATTTTCCATCATCTGATGATGTTGCTTCGTTTGAAACACTTCCGCGTGATGACCTAGTGCTGAGTAGAAAGCTTTCCCTTCTCCTACAGTTTTATACCAGGCAATCGGGTGATCATTGCCCATTCCCCAGTCTTTATCAGTCACCATAAAACTAATGTTGCCACTGGTAACAATATTTGATTCGTCCAGAGCATAAAGAACCTGGCAGCCATTAGCTTTGGGGTTATCAAAAAACATATACCATTCGTCCGCATGCTTCCATTGGTCTGGCAGATGCTGTCGCAAGCTTTGGTTGTCTTGACTTTTTTCAAGCGAGAGTACCGCTTCCTGTATCTGTGGGTTTAAAGGGTGATGAGAAAAGTGAGCACCGATTACCTCATTTTCGTACCATTCCCATTGGTGCGAATTGTCTCCGGCAGCGTGTATTCCTACAAAACCACCTCCACTTTCCAGATACTGACGAAAGGAAGTTCTTTGCTCAGGGTTAAGTACTTTACCACTTACATTATTCCAGATAACTACCTCAAATTTAGCTAAGTCGGTCTCATTAAATACGGCCCCGTTATCAGTAGTAAATACGAACCAATTGTTTTCTTTTGCTATCGCTTGTATAGCCGGAATAGAAGCTTCTATGGCTTCGCCATGCCTAAAGCCATTGGTCTTAGAGAAAAGGAGAAGGGAAGGCTGTTCAAGCTTAGCGGGTAGAGTGGGTGGTTTGGTTTCGTAAAAGTTAAAGCCATAACGAGCTTTGTATACAAAAGCACCCACTCCCAGAGCCGCAAGGCATATGAGAGCCAGTAGTATGAGCAGGCTAAGCTTAAGGACTTTCTTAAACATTAATCGGTCTATTTGCCAGCCTTGCTGGAGCTAATACCCATAGCATACTGTATGCCACCTAAAAGATGTTGAAGGAACAAAGGCTCCGCATAGGTTTCTTTGGTGTGCCCACCCCCGGTGTAAAATGCTCTTCCGCCATCATATTCCTTATACCATGCCATAGGGTGGTTATCTCCATTGGTTCCACCTTCGTAAGTAGATTCGTCAATTTTGATGAGGACTTCGTTTTGCTCATTTATGTCTTTATAGTTGTACCACTCGTCTTTACGTTGCCAGTTTGCAGGGAGGCCTTCAGTAGAAAGGTGCTCATGGTTGAGTACATTTAATGTTGCTTCGCGTACGTTTGGGTTGCCCGGATGGCCGTTGAAGTAAGCTCCTACTAATTTGCCGTACCAGGACCATTCGTATTCAGTATCAGCGGCCGCGTGTATGCCTACATAGCCACCATCAGACTGTATGTACTCCTCCATCTTCATTTGCTCTTCATCGTTCAGCACATCTCCGGTAGTATTTAGAAAGATAATGGCAGCATAGTCTTCCAGCTTATCTGTAGTAAAAACAGAGGCGTCTTCAGTAGCCTTAATACTAAAGTTGTGCTGTTCGCCTAATTTTCGGATAGCCTCTATACCTGTTTCAATGGAGTTGTGCCTGAAGGCAGCTGTTTTGGAAAACACCAGCACTTTAGAAGTTTGGGCATGAATACTAAAGGCTATGGTGTGTACAAACAAAAGGGAAAGCACTAAACTGCTCAGTGCTGTTATTATCTTTTTCATAATAGGTTGTGTGTTAGTGTAAGTTCTGTATCAGGAAAACTAATATAATGGGTGTAAACAAAACAAAAAAGCTCTTAAAGATTAAGAGCTTCATGGGTTAGAGAAAAAGGAGTAAGGTTATTTATAGCTAATCTGGGATTGTGGGATAAGCGGTACCTCAGTACAATCTTCTGTATAGTCTTTTTTAGGGTCTAGAGGAGCTGCTTTCGTTTGGGCTTTATTAGACTTTTGGATACCAGTGATTCTGATCTCGGTCCTACGGTTTTGCTGGTGTTGCTCTTCGGTGCAGGGTACCCCATCGTTACAGTCATTTACCAGCATATATTCCCCATAACCTTTGGCGGTAATCACTTCGGGAGCAATACCCTGAGAAATAATGTACTCTCTGGAGCTTTTAGCTCTTTTTAGCGATAATGCCTCGTTGTACATATTGGTAGCCCGGCTGTCGGTATGTGAGCTCAGCTCTACCAAAATGCCGGGATGCGATTTAATAAAGGCTACAATTTTGTCCAGTTCAGCAGCAGCATCTTCACGTATGGAGAAATCATCCAGATCAAAGTACACATTTTCATAAGTAAATTTTTGTTCTACTTTCAACTTCTCCAGATACAAAGGATGGGCGGCCTTTAAATCAGTATGCTCAGCATATTGAGTCTGCATACGAAAGCAATCTGAAAGGAAGGTGGCCTTTTCTGCTTTAATTACATATTCCTGTTCCGGGCGAAGCTGTGTACAAAGCTGACCATTTTCATCTGTAGTAAATGTTCTGCTTGACCCAGCCTCTACGTTCATCATATGCACGCTAACATTAGCCATTAAAGAATCTGTGTCTTTTTCACGTACTTCTATGCACACATTTAGTTGGATCTCCTGCTTCTCTGCTTCAGGTATTTCCTGAATACTAAATGCATAAATATCATCAAGACCCAGGCTTTCTTCGCGATTAGAAGAAAAATACCCACTCTTGGCAGCTTTGTCTATAATAAGGCCAAAGTCATCTCTTGGTGAATTGATTGGGTAGCCCATATTGCGTACGGTATAGCCATTGTTAGTGGGCGTAGCCACATAGATATCTAATCCACCCAGTCCATCCCTTCCATCAGAAGCAAAAAATATGCGCCCATCTTCGTGTAGAAAGGGAGTACGCTCGTTGCCCTCAGTATTAAAATCAGGCCCCAAATTTTCTGGAGTAGACCACTGACCGTGTTTATAGTAAGTCACAAAAAGATCAGTACCACCCAGGCTGCCGGGCATGTCAGAAGTAAAGATAATTTGAGTAAAGGATGCGTTGCTACTAGGGTCACCTACAGAGTATTGATCACTGTTGAAGGGGAACTCTTCTATGTTTTTCCAGGAGTAGGGGGGCTTATCCTCTTTATTATCTGAGTCTCTTTCAGCCATATACATTTTAAGCTTATTGACTCTTTGTTCTGAGCGTCCTTTTTTGTGTTCGAAATAATTGTTACGGGTAAAGATGATTCTGGTGTAGTTGTTATTAAAGGACATAGCCCCTTCGTGCATACTACTATTGATAGCATTATCAAAAGGAATAAGCTCCATAAAGCGGCCTCCCCGATAATAAGGCGCGTAGTAGATATCCAGAAAAGGAGTGTTGTCCCATTTGTAATTACTTGCGCTTCTTCCTTCGCGTGGCCTTGATGAAGCAAATACAATCCCTTTCTGAAAATACGCAGGCGCAAATTCATAAGCTCGGGTATTTACGTTGAGGTTGCTTATTTTTAATCGCGCAGAATCTTTAAAGTATGTTTCCTGCTGTTCTATACCCTTTATTTTGTACGGTATACGTGAGTCATCAGGATTAGCTCGGGCACATTTCTGATACCATAGTAATGCATCTGCATACTGACCCAGGCTTTCTAAAGCACGGCCATAAGCAAGGTAATGATCCGCACTAAGTGTATCAGTATGTTTTACTTTGGCATACCAGTTAGCGGTATGCTGAGGCTGGTTAAGCTTGGTATAGCATTCTGCAATTCTTATACAGATACTATCTGCCGGGGACTCCCGGTAAATGTCGCTATAAGCTTCAATAGCATTGGCAAAAGCGTATTTGTAGTATAGCTTATAAGCTCTTTTGTACGCATAATTACTTTGCGCGTACACTGCTGTAAGCTGTAAAAAAACTAAACCCAGAATAATGAATAGTGATCGTACTCGCATGGATTAGTAGTATCTTGGCGTTAGAACACGATTTGTAGAAATGCTAAAACGGTAGCTGAGCAATATTTCATGAGAGCCACTGTGGTAATCTGCTAAGCTGGAAATACCATAATCATACGCATAGCCTATATAGATCTGGCGCGTGGGTTGTAGCCCCAGCAGTAAGTCTATAGAGTCCTGAGTTCTCCAGTTTATTCCGGTCCAGAGGAAATCATGAAAGATTACGTTGGTACTCAGATCTAATTGCATGGGAGCCCCGTAGGTAAATTTATAAATGAGAGAAGGCTTAAGTTTAATGTCTGGAGAAAGCTCAAAGACATAAGCAGATGTTAGGTATGCATGCTGCTGACGACTCATAAAGGCCTCACCTTCGTACATAGATGTGTTAGGGATGATATTAGGAACTGACAAGCCTACATAGAAGTCGGGCATATAATAGAATACTCCGGCCCCAAAATTCATATGCAGATTTTTGACTGAAGGGCTGCTAAAATTTTTGTCAGCGGAGTTTTTGGGAGTCAGGTTGGAAAAGTCAGACTGAAAATTAATAATACCTGCCAGCAAACCCAGGCGAAGGTTGCGTTCCTCACCTAGTTTGATTTTGTAGGAGTAGGCTCCAAACAATTTAAGTTGTTCATGTATACCAATCTGATCATGAAACAATGATAAGCCCAGTCCCACTTTATCTCCGGGTATAGGCGTATGCATATTGAGAGTGTAGGTACGTGGTGCTCCTTCCATTTGCATCCATTGATTTCGGTAGAGCGCCGTAACGTTAACGCCCTCTTTGCTACCTGCATAAGCAGGATTGATGCTTACCTCATTATGCATATACTGTGTAAACATCTCATCTTGCTGTGCCTGTAGAATGGTGTTTTGTAGCAGCATAGCTGCCAGTATGAGTAAAGATATTCTCATAAACAGTGTTTTACCTATTTCTGCTAATTACTATATAACCTTGTTCGTTGCTTAAGCCTTCGGCCTGAATGATGTAAAAGTATGTGCCATCCGGAAGTTTGCTGCCTACTTTGAGGCCAGTGTTAGCTTCACCTTTCCATGATACCCCCTCGTTATCGTAGCCTCTCATCTCCCAGACTACATTGCCCCAGCGGTTAAAAATGGATACCTGATTTTCCGGATAATTGTGGATATTATCTATTTCCCAGCTGTCATTGATTCCGTCGTCGTCCGGAGAGAAGGCATTATAAGTTTTTATTCCGCTACCTTCTACCTGTATATTTACCTTTGCTGTAGAGCAGTCGTTATCTTTATCACATAGCTCGTAAGTAAAAGAAACCGAACCCCAGAAACCAGTAGGAGGTAGGTATGTAAAGTCTCCGTTTTCCTCTAAAGTGAGCTGACCTTGACTGACCTCATGAAGTAAATAGACCCGATGATCACCATCGTGGCTCAAGGTATCAATTCCACTTTCTGTAAGTACATTAGCATAGAGAACCTCTTCTTTTGGCGTAGCAAAAGAATCTGAAACGGCTACGGGTAGGCCGTTAAAGTAAGGGATTCCGCCTTCGGCCACTACCTTAAAAATATATATAGCGTCATCCTGATCATCATTGTGGATGGTAATCAGGGCTTCGTCGGAGCCTTCGTCAGTGGGTGCATAGTTCACCTTAAAGCTTACGCTATCAGAAGGAGGTATGGAAAAGTGCGATGGGGGTATTAACTCAAACTCCCCCTCATGCTCCATCAGAATGGGGCTTTCAACGTGAAGTGTATCATTTCCGCTATTGACAATCCAAAAAGAGTGAGTTTCACTTTCCAGATTAACGATAAGGGAGTTAAACAGTGTATTATCTTTAGAACTGGGAGTAATATCCCCGTTTGCGATTAGCTGATTGTTCCCCTTTACACTTATATCAACTTTTCCGGAACCTTTACCTCCCACATGGAAAGTATAAAGGCTATCTTCTTTATCGTTACTTTCTATAGAGATAAGAGAAATGTAACCTTTTAGTTCTTTTGGTTTAAAGGTGACTGTAAAACTAATGCTATCTTCAGATGGAATGGATAAGGTGTCTGAAGAACTAAGCCCTTTAGGTTGTACCACACTAAACTCTGAAAGACCACTAGATACAGGCTGGGTAATAAGTAATGCGGCAGTACCTCGGTTATGAATCCAGAAGGTATGCGTATGTCCATCACCTTCAATATCTGTTCTACCGTAGTAGGTGTCGTCTGTTTCACCGGGCGTAGTATCCCCATTAGTAATAAGCACCGATAGACCCTCTACTTCAATGATGGGGTTTTCAGTACCAATACCGTTAACGGCAAAAATGTAAAGATCATTACCCTGATTGTCAGTGTTGGGTACATTAATGAGGGCAAATGCATCTCCGGCTATTGAAGGATCAAATGATATTTGAAAGCTGATACTATCACCTTTGGGTACGATATTATTAAAAGGTTGTTTAATGATAAATTCTGGAGAATTGCTTGTGATGTCACCCAGGGCCATCTCATAGTTCCCTTCATTAAGAATCCAGAAAGTATGGGTAATGGTATCTTTCTTAATGTCGGCTTCTCCGAAAGAAGTGAAGTCGTCTTCTTCAGGAATAATATCATTGTTCTGAATATGCTGATTATTACCTTTTATGATAGCCTCTACAATACCTGCCCCTTCGCCTTGTACATCAAAGCTGAAAGAATTTTCATCACTTACATTGTTAGGAACAATTATGGTTGCCTGGGTATATTCGCCCTCATCAGTGATGCTTAAAGGGATATAGGTAACTTCAAAGCTGACACTATCTCCGGAGGCAACCACTGTGGCAGAAGGTTGTTTGCTTACAACAAACTCCTCTGAGCTACTGCTTATCAGGCCTTCAATTACGAGTGAGTCCGGGCCGGTGTACTTTATCCAGTAAGTCTTAGTAATAGTGGTAGAGTCAATATGGGCAAGGCCAAAGTAAGTGCTATCTTTTGCCGAAGGCTTACTATCTCCATCTGAGATAGATTGGTTATTGCCTATTACTTTAATTTCACCATCTACCGTGCCTTGCGGCTTAAACTTATATGCTTTTTCTGTAGAGATTACATCACTATATAATATATGATGATCTGATGAATGCGCATGAGTGTCTGTTGATTTTAGTATAAATAAAATCAAAGCGCCAAAAATCAGGCATATAGCAAACACCGGAAGTTTGAGATAATTTGTCATGAGGTGATACTCGCTATTAATTTTTGTGGGTATTACTTACAAAATTGAGCGCGACGTGAGTGCAATTTGATATATTTTTGAGGAAGGCTTATGGTAATCTTTCCTGAAAAATTAGTGATGTAGGCAAATGCTGAAACTTAACAGAAATGCAGAATTTTTTTTCTTTTTAAGCTTTAGGTGAGAATAATTTACATTATACTAATGTTTGTTAAAATAATCATTATGCTCCTCTCAGAAGAACAGTGCTCTACTCGCTCGTGGAGTTACCATGCCTAAGCATACAAAAGCAGTTTTTTGCATATTACTAAGAATAAATTTACTGTTAAATGGTGTATTATAATTGGTAAATATTTCTAAATACCAGGCTGGTAGTAGTTTTAGTATGGATTATAATAAAAAAGCAAAATTTTTATAAACCTTTTCTGATACTTATTAGTCAACTATTTACACACCTTTTCAACCTACCACTACTCTGGATATTCCTACCTGAAGGGGGAAGAAGCGAAGATTTACTTAGTGTACTTTTTTTATTCATTTAATTTTTTGGTCTTATGAGACAGATAGGATTTGTATGGGCTTTGATTTTATTCCTGTGTACGTATGTAGAAGCAAAAGACTTACCCAAAAACAATTGGAACTATGGACAGGTGGTGCTAAAGAATGGCAAAGTCATAAAAGGTGATATTCAGTATGACCTAAAGCAAAATGTGGCTTTGGTAAAAAGTAAGGGTTTAGTAAAGGCATTTAGTGTTTATAATGTGGACTTTTTCAGGTTTATGGATGAGCACCTGAAAATGATTAGAAGTTTCTATAGTATGCCCTACACTTATGAAAATGGTCAGCAACGTTTAATGTTTTTTGAGCTGGTGTTTGAAGATGGTTTTGCCTTGTTTAACCGAGAACTGGATGTAGCCAAACAGCAGGCTATGGTAAGCAAACAGTATTATGTGGAGAAAGGTGAAGATGAGCTGGTTACTATTTTCAATTACTTTATTCTGACACCTGACGGCACCTTTCGGAGTATACTCAATGAACAGGGAGATCTGGCTGAAAAGCTATCTTTAAACAAGCGGGAAAGAAAAGAAATGCGTAATTTTATCAGTGATCATAATCTGGATTTACAAAATCGTGCAGATTTTATAAAAGTGATTTATAAACTGGTATTAGGAGAGCAGAAAATGGAACAGTTTTCACAGACTGATGTGAGTAGGAATGCAGGTACCTGACAAATACCTGCATTCTGACAAGATGTATGTTTAAAAATAAATGTAGACTGGAAGTCGAGTGGCTAAGGCAATTTTACGGGATAAGTTACCTACAAATATCTTTTCAAAAATTGCCTGCCCGCTTGGAATAAAGATCATCTGAACTCCAGTCTTTTGAGCATGCTCCTTTACCTCCTGTATTAATTTAGGGTAAGTGTCAAAACTTACTTTTTCACTCTCTTCGGGTTTTATAGCTCCTAAAACAGTTGCTGGGTTGTCACTGCTCTTTACCTTAGCCGCAGTGAAGGTAGCCTGAAGTAAAGAAGCCTGGGCATTTAAAGATTGCAGCACAGTATTCAGGTGTTTAAAAGCTGGTACATCTGAGCGTGAATCAGTAAAATCATTTACAATAAGTATCTTCTTTATGGCCTCGTAAGTATTATTTTCAGGGACTAAAATAGACGGTGCTTTGCCTTTCTGTGCAATTTTTGTTGAGATACTACCAATATTCTGATCCAGGCTGTGGTCATCATGAGTTACCATACTAATAAGGTCAAATCTGCTTTCTTTCAGCATCTTGCTAATACCTTCAAGTACTGGACCTTTATCCGATTTTTGCTCAATACTTAAATCGTTGGCAGCACTATGGCTACTTTTGATGTCAGATACAGCTTTCTCCAACCCTGATGTAGATTTTTCTACATCCTCTTCTTTAATAGCATCATTGAAAAGAACAATTTGGGCTTTGTTTTTTAAGCCAAAATCAATAGCGTATTGCAATGCTAATTCCGAATGATCTGCCAAATCAGTTGGCACTAGTATTTTTTCCATAGTTTAGCTTTTGTTGTTGTTAAATGGGTCAAATATAATAAGAGCTAAAGAGGATTGTAAGTTTGCGCTTGCCTAGCTTTATTACGCGAATGACGAAAAAAGCCTACTCCAATTAGGCGTAGGCACTTTTCTTAGCTCTCATGCTTTTTAGTTTTTCAAAAAGTTTCCTTTCTTCTTCACTTAAGTTCTTGGGTAGGTTTACCATCACTTTGGCGTAGAGGTCTCCTTTAGTATCACTGTCTTCTACGGGCATACCCAGTCCCTTTAATCTTAAGGTTTTACCATTTTCGGTGCCTTCTACAATATTTATTTTGATTTTACCCTTTAGGGTATTTACTTCAACTTTACCCCCAAGAATGGCGGTATATAAATCTATGGGCAAGTCGGTATAAAGGTCACGTCCTTTGCGCTCAAACTGCTGATGAGGACTCACGCTTACATGCAGGTATAGATCTCCAGCAGGTCCGCCCTCCTGACCAGGCCCGCCTTTACCTTTTATTCTTAAAGTTTTTCCGTCTTCAAGACCTGGTTTTAGCTTTATTCGGATTTTTTGGCCATTAACATGTATCAGGTGAGTGGCTCCATGATAAGCCTCCTCCAGGGTTATACTTATCTGAGCTTCAAGGTCTTGCCCTTTAAAGGCTTGTTGAAAACCAAATCCTCCACTACGCCTACCAGCGCTTCCTCCAAAGCCTCCAAAGAAGCTTTCAAAAAAGTCGGAAAAGCCTGAGTTGCCAAAAAGGTCATTTAAATCGCCCTCAAACTGTACTCTGGAGCCTTGTGGTCTTCCCCCGAAACTGCCCCAGCCTGGATCAGGGCCATGTTGTTGATAGTATTTCCAGTTCGCACCTAACTCATCGTAGCGTTTACGCTTTTCGGGATCCTTTAGTACTTCATAAGCTTCAGCAATGTCTTTAAACTTTTCTTCGGCTTCTTTATTGTCTGGGTTTTTATCAGGATGATATTTAACAGCTAACTTGCGGTACGCTTTTTTGATAGCATCCTGAGAAGCACTTTTATCTACCCCTAGTATTTTGTAATAGTCTTTATAGTTCATAACTGCTATTGAATTTAGTAAAAAAGCGCGCAATGCTTATGGCAAAGTAAAGTAAAAAAAAAGGCGAGTGTTAAACCCGCCTCTTCAGACTTATGCGATTTCTATCATTCGGGCTGGCTTTTCTTTTGCCTCTTCTCTTTTAGGTACATTGAGGTAAAGAACACCATCCTTATATTTTGCGGCAATTTTATCCCCATTTACCTGATTTTTAGGTAGATGGAAGCTACGCTTAAAGCTCTGGTAGTGGAACTCTCTTCGCATATAGTTGCCCTCTTTATCGCTATCTTCTTTTTTATCTTCTATCTGCGCAGCGATGGTTAACACGTCTTTATCAATTTCTATCTTGAAATCTTCTTTTTTCATGCCCGGTACAGCTACTTCCAGTTCGTAAGCATCTTTGTTCTCTTTTACGTTAACTGCAGGAGTGCTATTAAAGCCGGCATTTTCGTGGCCAAACCATTGGTCTAGTTCTTTAGTAAAATTGTCGTCAAAGAACTTAGGCATCCAGTTGTTATATCTTATAAGTGTCATAGTTTTATGTATTTATGTTATCGTAATTGATTTCAATCTTTTGATTACAAACTGAATACCAAGCCAAAAAAAGGGCTATTTTGATTGCAGGTAGTGTCATTATGGCGCATAAAGCACATAATATTTAAAAAATAATGACATAATGTCTTGTTTTGTTGTGTCTTTTTGCTAACACTGGTACGTATAAATGGTTTGGAAGGCAGCATTCATGTAAAAACTCAGTAAACTTATATGAGATTTATCTCTCGCGTTGCTCAAAACGTATCGAGCTCATCATCAGACAATGGCAAATTAGGAACCTTTGGAGGAGTCTTTGTCCCATCTCTTCTAACCATTTTAGGAGTAATAATGTATTTGCGCTTTGGTTGGGTAGTAGGAAATGTAGGTCTGGTGGGCACTCTTCTGATCGTGACTCTTTCTACCAGCATTACGTTTTTGACCTCTCTTTCTATTGCTGCTATATCAACAGATCAGGTAGTGCGTACGGGGGGGGCATACTACATGATTAGCCGATCATTAGGAATAGAAACGGGTGGAGCAGTAGGCATACCCTTGTTTTTGGCGCAGGCTCTTTCAGTTGCCCTGTATGTCATTGGCTTTGCCGAAAGTTTAACTGATGTCTTTCCGGTACTTAATATTAAAATAGTAGGCATAGTAGTAACTATAGGAATTGCCATGCTTGCTCTGTTTTCTACTAAAGCCACCATACGTTCTCAGTACTTCATTTTGGCGGCCATAGCCATCTCCTTATTATCTCTGATTTTTGGAAAGCCCCTGGAAGCTACAAACGTAGAAATGTGGGGAGCTCCCTCCGAAAAGAGTGAAAGTTTTTGGGTTGTATTTGCTGTATTTTTCCCCGCCGTTACTGGTATTATGGCTGGTGTTAATTTGTCTGGAGATCTGGAGAACCCTTCACGTTCCATTCCTAAAGGAACATTCATGGCAGTAGGCGTAGGATATATCATTTATATGACGCTTCCTATAATTTTGGCCAGTCGTGCTGATGCTATAACCTTATTAAGTGACCCATTGGTTATGCGGAGAATCTCCTGGTGGGGAGATGCCATACTGTTAGGAGTCTGGGGGGCTACACTTTCCAGCGCCGTAGGTAGTATTTTAGGTGCACCGCGCATTCTGCAGGCCCTGGCTAAAGACAGAGTTTTGCCTCATTATATGCAATGGTTAGGTAAGGGTACAGGTAAAGACAACATACCACGTGCTGGTACCCTTCTAACTATGGTAGTTGCTATACTAGCTGTATATTTAGGAAATCTGGATGTGATAGCTCCAGTGCTCAGTATGTTTTTTCTGACAACTTATGGAGTGCTTAATATTGCCGCCGGTATTGAGACCCTTCTAGGAAGCCCCTCTTTCAGACCTAGCTTTAAAGTTCACTGGGCTTTTTCATTTTTAGGAGCTGCGGGTTGTCTGGCAGTAATGTTTCTAATTAATGCTACGGCTACCTTAGTTGCTGCCTTTTTCGTAAGTGTGATATTTGTCTGGCTGAAAAGAAGAGGCATACAGACTGCCTTTGGAGACGTACGTAGAGGGCTTTGGCTGGCAGTAGCCCGTTCTGCATTGCTGAGGGTAAACAAGATACCAGATGCTAAAAACTGGCGACCCAATATATTGATACTCTCTGGTGCTCCTACCAAGCGTTGGCATTTGATTACGCTGGGTGCAGACTTTACCGGAGGCCAGGCTTTGATGACGGTTTCTACAGTTATAAAAGCTCCTGATGTTCCTTTTGAGCGCCTCCAGAAAATGGAAGATAATATTCGGGAGTTTTTGCAAAGCCGTAGGGTGCAGGCTCTGGTGAGGGTAGTAAGTGCGGAAGATCCGTTTGTAGGTGGAGAACGCTTGGTGAGTATGTACGGGATTGGTGGCCTGGTACCGAATACAGTTATGCTCGGAGATACGCAGGAGATGTCTCATCATAGGCCATACTGCGATATGATCAGGCATTTTTATGAGGCTCGGCGAAATGTAATCATCGTTCGTGCTGAAGAAGACGACAACTTTGGCGAGCGAAAAAGGATTGATCTTTGGTGGGGAGGGCTTAACAAAAACGGAGGCCTTATGCTGCTAATGACATATCTTCTGCACAATAGTCTCAACTGGCAAAATGCTGATGTGGTAGTAAAAATGGTGGTTTCAGATGAGAGTGCCGAAGAAAAGACGCGTAAAAATATTGACGATATCATTCATAATATGAGGGTGAAATTTGACCGACAGGTTATCGTTTCTCATGGAAGGTCATTTTGGGAAATCCTTCACGAGGAGTCACAAGAGGCAGACTTAGTAATGTTAGGATTAGCCGAACCTAAAGATACGTTTTTAGAGTATTACGAAGACCTCAGTAGAAAGACTCTTGAGTTGCCACCTACTGTCTTTGTATTGGCAGCACAGGAGTTAGACTTTAAGGAAGTATTACTTTAACTCTGGTGTAAAAGATAAAATTGTGGGCTAAAACTGAAGAAATGGGGTGTATTATTTTTTACTGATCTTAAACAGATAGTGATAATTAAGTCGTATCAGGCAGTAGAAATAACGTAATATGGGTATAAAATCAAGTATAGATGGGTAAACCATAAGCTTGAGGATTTAATAAAGACTATCCAGATGGATAAAGTCAGAATAGTTTTGAAACAGCTCTTTTTCTTCATGAGCGATAACCTCACAGATACGGTTAGTTCGTACATCATACCAAACTTCCGCGTAAAACTGTTCTAATTGAAACAAGCCTATCAAATAAGGAAATGACTGCCTACGCATAATCAGTTGACCATGCTCTAGTGCAAACTTCTCTTTATAATGTAGCGCCAGTAAGTCGAATTCCTGTATGTTCAACATATAGCAATCTGTCTATTTATCAGTGCAGACTGCAAATAAATGACGAAACTCTCTGACTATTTTTCCTATTAGCTCTTAAATGTGCCCGAGGTAATATATACTGAGAATTACGTAATATATGTCAGGTACAAAATTGAGCGTTTATAGTTCATCAAGCTCTCGGAGTTCTTCTTCAAATCCGCCAGAAAGTATAGGGAATCTGCACCAGGTTTTAGGGTCTACATTGAAATCATCCACGTGGAAGGCAGGAGCAACTCTCTCTCTTTTCCACTGATTTCTAGACCATAAGCGGAAAAACTTTTTAATGTGAGTTTTAAGAAGTTCATCGTCTTCCAGCTTTTCGGCTAAAAGTATACGATAGACTTCAGTAGGTGGAAGCCATTTGCGAATAGCTAATCTTTCAATCTGTGCCAAAATAGGGTAGGGCATCAGATCATTTTCATCTGTTTGGGTACGTTCTAGCGGACGTAGCTCAGCAGTAGGGTTTAGGCTATTTACTTTGGCTAACCCAGTGTATCCTAATTCCTGCTCAGCCCATCGTAACCATTGTAGTAAAAAATACTTATCAACTGCAGCTATGGGTGCTATGCTGCCGCTGGTGTCGCCATCCATAGTGGTGTACCCAACATCAGCCTCACTTCTATTATTGGTCGCAATTAGTAATGCTCCTTTTATATTGGTAAGCATCCATATACCCGGAATTCTTACCCTTGCCTGTATATTCTGAAGCGCTATGTCATCAGCTTCCCAGCTCATCTTTCTTTCGAGCGCATTTTCAATTGTCTGGCGGTAAGTAGCGACGTTCTCATCCACCTTCCACTGAAAAAAAGTAGCACCAATTGAGCTTGCTAGAGAAAGAGCCGCATTTAGTGTATCGTCAGAAGAGTTAACAGTTCCCTGATAGGCTGTGGTTAACAATACTTTAGTAATAGCTTTTGCAATCTCTAAATCATTGGGGAGAGATTGTTTTTCAATATGTTGCAATAATTCAGTAAGACCAGCCTTTTGCAGAAATTTTCTATAACCTAACTCTCGCACTCCTCTTCGGATCATTTCGGCGACCAGAACTGTACAGCTTGAAGAGTCAGCACCTCCACTAAGGGAGATCACATAACCCTTTGAACGACTTTTACGCATATAATCAAAAAGCCCCAGGGTTTGAGCGCGTACAAACTCAACTTCCTTCGCTTTACTATCTTTAGAGCTAGCTGCTTCTGAATATTCCGGGTGAGCAAAATCTATTAAACTACTTAGAATATTTATATTTTCGTAGGAGAAGCGCTGGTTCTTCTGAAGCAGTTTTCCCTCTTGAGCAATCATTATTTCTCCGTCAAAAATAATTCTGCCAGACTCATTGCCCAGCATATTAGCAAACACATAAGTGCAGCTAAACTCTTTGCTGGCGGGTATCACTAAAGTCTCACGATAAGCAGATTTGTTAAAAGAAAAATGACTGGCACTTGGGTTAAGAATAAGGTCTACACCTTTTTCGGCATGGCGGTACCCAGGTCTTTCCTTCAGTCTCCATGCATCTTCACAAATCTCAAAAGCTATTTTTAATCCTCTTGCTTCATGTATCAGGTCACCGATAGGATAGTCTTTACCAAGGATATGTATTTTCTCCTGACGATTGGCAGGCCAGGGAGTAAACCAGCGTGTTTCGTAGTGTACGCCATCATTAGCCAAAAACTGTTTGGCCGTAAAGCCAAGAATCTCCTGGTTGTGGATGAGGCAGGCGACATTATAATTTTTATTCTCATACTTTAGGGGGAGCCCTACTGCCACCGTAATGTCGCTACAAACAGTCGTAATTTCTTTCAGCTGAAGTAAGGCTTTCTCATAGAGCCAATCACTTAGAAAAAGGTCTTCGCAACCATAACCACAAATCGTAAGCTCAGGCAGGCAAAGTATATCTACTTCCTGTTCTTTTGCTTCTTCTATTGCGAAAACTATGTTGTCAAAGTTTGTTTTCCAGTCAATTGGAATCTGGTTAAGGGCGGCGCCTGCAACTCTAAGTTTACTCATGAGAAAAGTTTAGAAAATAAAGCTAAATAAGCCAAACTACTCGTCTTCGCTTTCAGTATCAAGTATTTCTAAAGCTTTTTGAGACGCACTTTGTTCGGCCTTCTTTTTACTTAAACCACTTCCGGTACATATTGGATTCCCATCTATAGTGATTTGAGCAATAAATTCTTTGAACTGGGCATTACCTAAAGTATCTACAATTTCAAAGCGGATATCTTTATTGCTTTTTTGAGCCCATTCAATGATAGTGCTCTTGTAGTTAGGGTTGGTGCTGATGATATTTTCCAGGTCAAAGTGGGGGGTAAGCAGTCGCTTCAGAATAAAATTTTTACAATAGCTAAAGCCTTTATCCAGATACACGGCACCTACGAGTGCTTCTAGCGTATCGCCATCAATAGATTTATGGCTTAATTTGCTCTTTCCGTTGGAGTGTAGGTTTGACTGGTCATAAACAATAATATTGCTTACACCAATCTTTTTGGCCACCTTGTTCAGAGATTCACGATTGACAATACGTGAGCGAATATCTGTAAGGAAGCCTTCGTCTTTGTACGGATATTTTTTGAAGAGGTACTCTGCTACTACAGTACTTAGTACCGCATCGCCAAGGTATTCCAGCCTTTCGTTAGACTCTTTAAGACCGAACATGTTTTTCTTGGCAACAGAAATATGTTTAGTGGCCAGTCGGTAAAGTTCCAGGTTTACCGGATAGCTACCGACTATCCGTTTAATAGCTTCAATCAGGCGTTTGTCCTCATCAGGATAAGCGCGTACACTTTTAAGTATCCAGGTAGGTAGGATACAAATAAGAAGCGTAGTAAAAGCACTTTTAAACCTGCTGAGGACAGGGACCACTAAGCATCAAATTTTCTGAAAACTACTGATGTATTGTGTCCTCCAAAGCCGAAAGTATTACTGATAGCAGTATTTACTGTTCTTTCCTGAGCTTTATTGAAAGTCAAGTTAAGCTTCGGATCTATGTTCTCATCATCCGTAAAATGGTTGATGGTAGGTGGCACAAGGTTATTCTGAATGGCCATAATTGTGGCTACAGACTCTATAGCTCCGGCGGCACCTAAAAGGTGACCCGTCATAGACTTGGTAGAGCTAATGTTAAGTTTGTAGGCATGATCGCCAAAGACATCTTTAATGGCATTTACTTCGCTGATGTCACCTAAAGAGGTAGAAGTACCATGTACATTAATGTAATCTACTTCGCTAGGGTCTATTCCGGCATCTTTAAGGGCAAGTAACATCACCTGCTTTACACCCACACCGTCGGGATGTGGAGCAGTGATATGATAGGCGTCGCCTGTCATGCCATTACCGATAACTTCAGCATAAATTTTAGCACCACGTGCTTTGGCGTGCTCATACTCTTCAAGGATAAGCGCTCCGGCACCTTCACCTAATACAAAGCCGTCACGGTCTTTGTCAAACGGGCGAGAGGCGGTTTCTGGAGCATCATTTCTTTCAGAAAGAGCTTTCATAGCCCCAAAACCTCCTACTCCAGCTTCGCAAACAGCAGCTTCAGAACCACCAGTTACAATCATATCGGCTTTACCTAGCTTGATGTAGGTATAAGAGTCAATAATTGCATGAGTAGCAGAAGCGCAGGCAGAAACTGTAGAGAAGTTAGGGCCGCGAAAACCGTACTTTATCGAGATATGACCAGGAGTAATATCCACGATCATTTTAGGGATAAAGAAAGGATTAAAACGAGGTGTACCATCCCCCTGTGCAAAATAAGACACTTCATCCTGAAATGTTTTAAGTCCACCAATACCAGAACCCCAGATTACACCTATGCGCTCAGGATCTAGCTTATCTAGTGCTAGCTGAGCATCTTGTATGGCTTCGTCTGCCGCCACCATAGCATATTGGGTGCAGGCGTCCATTTTTCTGGCTTCTTTTCTATCAAAATAATTAATAGGGTCGAAGTTCTTTAGTTCACAGGCAAATCTGGTTTTAAATTTCTCCGCATCAAAACTAGTAATGGGAGCAGACCCACTTACTCCATTAGATAAACCCTGCCAATACTCAGCAACGGTATTTCCTAAAGGGGTAAGTGCGCCTAATCCTGTAACTACAACTCTCCTTGAATTCATAAAAAGGGGATAGCTTCTATAAATTATTTACTTTACGTTTTCTTCCAGGTAAGAAATTGCCTGGCCAACAGTAGCGATATTTTCAGCCTGATCATCAGGAATAGAAATGTTAAATTCTTTTTCAAATTCCATGATCAGCTCTACTGTGTCCAGTGAATCGGCACCTAGATCGTTGGTGAAGCTTGCTTCAGGAGTCACCTCAGACTCTTCTACTCCAAGCTTGTCAATAATAATACCTTTTACTTTTTGCGCTATTTCTGACATTTTTAATAGGATTTTTGAGTTAACGGCGCAAAGTAAAGCATTTTACTTTAATAAAGTCAAACTTATTTTTTTGATTCTTTATTTTATCCCAAGCGCCAAAATTAGTTAAATTGCCCGGAGTTTTAATAATTACTGTATGACCTAATCCATTTTTCATATGACAAAAAGCCGCGAATTACAGATTAGCATACCATGCAATTTTGATTTACTCGGCTTAGTTACTACAGCTAAAGAATATAAGCTGGCATGGTCTCTTAACCATTGCCTAGGACTTAAGTTAGCAAAATCTCAGGATTTAGTCATTAATTTTGTACATGATCGAGAGATTATCATCTCCAATTACACTTATATAACTACTCATTGTACTTTCAGGCTACTAAAAAATTATGCGATTTCTGAGCCGGCCAATGATTATTTGCTTCCGGAGTTAAAGAATATAGACTATTTTCTACTCATTAAAAATGAAAGTGATACCTTTGAGCTCGATAATTATGTGGAACGCCTGGGGGAGATAGATATTATACAGTCATTTACACCAATTAATATTGATAATCTAGATAATAAAGAAAACCTGATTTTTTAGCATGGATAGTAACATCGTATTCAATAAAACCAAAATTGTAGCTACTGTAGGACCAGCTTGTAATACTAAAGATAAGCTTATTGAGCTGGTAAAAGCAGGTGTGGATGTATTTCGTTTGAACTTCTCGCATGGCACCCACGATGGGCACAAAGAAGTTATCAAGTTTATCCGCGAAATTAATAGCGAGCTCAGTACTAATGTTTGCATACTGCAAGATCTTCAGGGGCCTAAGATTCGTGTAAACAAAGTTGAAAATGACGAGGTAAAAATAGAAGCAGGACAAAACCTGATCATTACCTGTAAAGAAGATATTGTAGGTACTAGCGACAGGGTAAGCACTTCTTACGAAAATTTGGCCTCTGACGTAAGCATCGGAGATACCATTCTTATTGATGATGGTAAACTGGAACTAAAAGTTAACCAGGTACAGGGCAATGATGTGCATACCACCGTTATTTATGGAGGGCCGCTAAAATCTAGAAAAGGAATAAACCTGCCCGATACTAATGTTTCCGCACCTTCTCTTACCGAGAAAGACAGAAAAGACTTAGAGTTTGGCCTGGAAAACGATGTAGACTGGATTGCCCTATCTTTTGTAAGAAAGGCGGACGATATCTACAATTTGAAAGATCTTATACAGGAAAAAGGCAAGAAAATTAAAGTAATCTCTAAGATTGAGAAGCCTGAGGCTATTCGCAATATTGACGAGATTATTGCTGCTACTGACGGCCTGATGGTAGCTCGTGGCGACCTGGGAGTAGAGATTGCTATGGAAGATGTGCCCATGGTACAGAAGATGTTGGTGAACAAGTGTAACCTTGCTTCTAAACCAGTAATCATTGCTACTCAAATGATGGAAAGCATGATTGAAAACCCTCGCCCTACTCGTGCAGAAACTAATGACGTAGCTAATGGCGTAATGGACGGCGCTGATGCCATCATGCTATCTGCCGAAACTGCTTCTGGTAAGTATCCGGTACAGGCGGTTAAGAGTATGGTAAAAACAATCATTGCTGTAGAGAGCCAGTCTGACCTTGTATATGACAAGCTTTCTCATATTGATACCAGCTCACCTACTTTCTATAATGATCACCTTGTACTTACGGCATGTAAACTAAGCAAGCAGGTAAATGCTAAAGCAATTATAGGAATGACGAAGTCGGGTTATACAGGTTTTCGCCTATCAGGCCATCGTCCAAAAGCTGATATATTCATATTTACAGCTAACCGTGAATTGCTCAATGAGATTAACCTTTATTGGGGCTTGAGAGGATTTTATTATGATAAAATGAGCTCTACAGATGAGACTTTTGATGATCTTGAGCACTTGCTTAAAGAAAAAGGCCATCTTCATAAAGGTGATGTAGTTGTAAATACTGCAAGCATGCCTCTACACTGGGAGGATAGAACCAATATGCTTAAAATACAAATTGTAAAATAAGCATTCAGGGTTTTGGGGGCTGGGTTTTAGAGTTAGGGATAAACCGTATCGTGTTACTAAAACCCATTCTCTATTACCCAACTGCTAACATCCAATATGAAAATCACTCAGGAACTTTATAGCAGCTCCTTAGCACTGTTTACTGATTTTTATCAGCTCACCATGGCTAATGGCTACTGGAAATCTGGTATCGCCGAAAAAGAAGCTGTCTTTAATCTTTTTTTTAGGAAAAACCCTTTTAGTGGCGGGTATACCATTAACTGTGGACTTGAGTATGTTATTGATTATATCAAGCACTTTAAGTTTACAGATGAAGATCTGGAGTACCTGGCTACCGTAAATAGCAAAAATGGGAGCCCACTCTTTAGCGATGAGTTTCTAAAGTATCTGGGTGACCTTAAACTGGAAGTAGACGTTGATGCCATACCGGAGGGTAAAGCAGTTTTTCCTCACGAACCTATCATTAGAGTAAAAGGGCCTATTTTGCAGTGCCAGCTACTAGAGTCTCCATTACTCAATATTATCAACTACCAAACACTTATCGCTACCAAAGCTGCGCGTATCTTTAATTCCGCAAAGGGTGATCCTGTGCTGGAGTTTGGTCTGCGCAGAGCACACGGTATTGATGGTGCTCTGGCTGCAAGTCGTGCTTCTTATATTGGGGGCTGTTCTTCTACCTCCAATGTATTAGCGGGCAAGCTCTTTGGTATACCGGTTAGCGGAACGCATGCTCATAGCTGGGTAATGGCATACGATGACGAGTTAACGGCTTTTAAAGCCTATGCTGATGCTATGCCTGATAATTGTGTGCTACTGGTAGACACCTATAATACTATTGAAGGGGTAAAACATGCTATTAAAGTAGGGGAGATACTTAAAGAAAAAGGCAAGAAGCTATCTGGGGTAAGGATTGATTCAGGTGACCTTGCTTACTTTAGTATACAGGCCAGAAAGATGCTGGACGAAGCCGGGTTTAATGATACCTATATAGTAGCCAGCAACGACCTGGACGAAAATATTATCGGAAGTTTGCGTACGCAGGATGCTAAAATTGGAGTTTGGGGCATAGGCACTAAACTAGTAACAGCTTACGATCAGCCAGCTTTAGGCGCGGTTTACAAACTTTCTGCTATCAAGAATGACAAAGATGAGTGGGATTATAAAGTGAAACTCTCTGAGCAGGCAATAAAGGTAAATAACCCTGGTATACAGCAGGTAAGACGATTCTACAGCAATAAGGAAGATGGTCAAAAAACACCTATGGCCGATATGCTGTACGATGTGAAGACTCAACTGGGTAAAAAACTCAAGATTATTGACCCTATGGATCTAACACGTCGGAAAATTATTAAAACGGATGGCCTGGCGTATGAAGAACTGCTAAAACCAATTTTTAAAAATGGTAAGCTGGTATATGAATCACCCGATATACATAATATCCGCCAGACTACAATTGATAGTTTGAATGAACTGCCTTCAGGTGTGCGCCGTCTGGTGAATCCGCACAGTTATCCAGTAGGACTAGAAGAGAAGCTATACACTTTAAAGACAGATCTGATTTTGCAACTCAGAAATCTTAATGACGAGGAAAACGAGTAATCGTCTTATTCACTTTAGCAGTAAAAAGTTATACTTTATCTACAATGTGTGGGCTAAGCTGTAGAACATGTCCACACTTTTATAATCAAGAATAGCGTATAAAGCTATTTTTGGCATTTGGCACATATTTTTTATAAAGTTTGGTGTTTAACATCAAACTTTTTTTGTCTATGAAAGCCCAATTAAAAAATCTAGCCGTCCTCGCCACCCTTAGTATTGCTCTGTTTTCTTGTGAGAATAAAGAAATGAAAGAGAAAATATCTCAGTTATCTCAGGAGAACTATCAATTAGAGCAAAAATTTGCCGCAAAAGATTCTTCACTATCTTCATTTATTGAATCGTTCGCGCAGATAGAAAGCAACCTACGTGAAATTCGTGAGCGTGAAATGAATATACAACTTACCCGAGAGAAGAGTTTATCTACAGAAGATTTAAAACGCAAAATTCAGGAAGATGTAGAAGAGATCAACCGATTATTAATAGAAAACAGAGAAAAGATAGGTTCGCTAAGTGCTCAATTAAAATACGCAGGACGTAAAAATGCTAAGTTAAATGCTTCTATGGAAGAGCTTAAAACTAATCTTAGCGCGAAGATTGAAAGTAAAGAGGCCGAAATTTCTACTCTAAGCATAGAGCTTAAGGATATGAAAATTCAGGTTGATGAACTGAATTCTAATCTGGCTAGTCTTTCTGAAGCAAACAAGCAGCAGGAAGAGACCATAAACGCTAAAGTAGATGAATTACATACTGCTTATTATGTAGCAGGAACCTATAAAGAGCTTAAAGAAGACCAGGTAATTAGTAAAGAAGGAGGTTTTCTGGGGCTAGGTAGGACAGAAGTACTCAAAGATGATTTTAACAAACAACGTTTTAATCAAATAGATATCAGAGAGATGCTTTCTATTCCAGTAGAAGCAGAAGAGGTAGAATTGGTAACTGTACATCCTACAGAGTCTTATCGCTTGGAAAAAAATGCGGAAGAAAAACTGAATTTAGTGGTTTCCGACCCTGAAAAGTTCTGGGAATCCTCAAAATACTTGGTAATGGTAGTTAAGTAAAGAATAACCAGCTGATTAAGTCGTCCTACACAGTGGGGCGGCTTTCTTTAATTTTTTTATGTATCACTAATTTTTTTGACTGATGAAGACGATTCTGATAACACCCAAAAATGTAGCAGAGCTCAACCTGATTATGGAAATTGTGGAGAGCATGAAGTTGAATAGCTGTACGCTTTCTCTGGACGAGAAAGAAGATATATTAACAGCACTAATGATGAGAGAAGCAGAGAAGAAAGAAAGTATGATGATAGCGGAAAAGCTACACATTACATAAACACATATTCTTTAAATAATATGAGTAAAGCCGGTTGATGCCGGCTTTTTTTATAATCCAAAAAACTTTACGCTTACAGTGGAGCCAGTAGCAATTGTAAACTCTTTGACTTCGGTGTACTTGCTACCAAAAGATCGTTCTGCTCGAAACACCATCTTATATTTTCCTGGCTGTAGGGCAAGTGTAAAGCGGGTTTTATCTTTCTCCAGATCGTATATCCATTCCTGAAAACCATTGTCGTGCACTTTGTATATGCTTCCGTAGCCTTGAGTTACAATGTTAGCATTAAGTACACCTGGCCCAGGAATTGCCAGTCGGGTAGTTTCACCCTGCTGTATTTTTACATCTTTAAGATAGGTCTTGGGTAGCGTAAGAACTTCTACATCATAGGTGCCCATCAGATACTTTTCTGCAGTAGAAACCTCCTGTACATTCAAAATTTCCTGCTTATTGTTCTGGCGTATCAGGGCTCTTACGCCTCCAGCATATTCGGTATGCCCTTTTTGACTTAACAACAAATTACCCTGAGGAGCCTGTATAGGCAGTACATTATGCTTGCCTCCTTCAAAAACTATATTTCTTTTTACTACCGGCGGAATAGTATTGACCACTACATCATAAGATAACACCGCATCCAAAACGACGGAGTCTGGACGCCCCTGGGCATCTCTGAAGTGTACAAAGTCATAAATGGGCGACTTTGTAAAGTTGTTATAAAAAGTAACATTAACATTAGTCTCGCTGGGCCTTTTCTGATGGTCTAATAGCTCTACGCTTACAGTAGTTGTCTCCAGCGACTGCTTTAGTACTTTATTAAGTACCTGACGGAAATCATTGACATTGCGGGCATCATAATACTGACCCACACAGGCAAATTCATCACGGTAATCTTTATCCATGCCCAGGCCAATGACGAAGGGTTTTAGAAAGATGTTTTTCTCCTGCAAAGCTAAAGATACCGCGCAAGGGTCCCCCCCGCAGGATTCTATTCCATCTGTAATGATAATGACTACATTTCTATATTCCGGGTCATTGGTAAAATCGTTAGCAGCCTGCTCCAGAGAGTAAGCTATTGGAGTAACACCAGAGGGCTGGATCTGCCTTAGTTTGGCCATAAGGCGGTCATGATTATTAGGTGCAAATGGCACTTCCAGCTTACTATCCTGGCAGTTTTTGTAGCGCAAATTGTATTGGTGCCCGTATACCCTAAGAGCTAGTTCTAGCTGTTTATCTACTTTAAGAGAGTCCACCAACTCTGCCAGCATATTCTTAGCTACGTCCATGCGAACACTATTGCCCCAATTGGCATACATACTGCCAGAGGCATCCAGTAAAAAAAGCATGCGTGTCTTTTCTGGAGGTCTTTGTATCTGAACCTGGCCCTGGCTGCTAAGTACAGTTAAAACTAATGCTAATAGTAGATAAAATCTTTTCACATCTAAAGGGTTAATCTAATTCAGCAAGCATAAAACATGCTATAGCTAAAAATAACGGACACCAAATACATCTTTATTTTAGTATCTGAGCAGTATGCTCTTTCGTTTTTACCTTCTCTATGATATCTTCAATTTTACCGTCTTCATTTATAATAAAGGTGGTACGGGCTGTGCCCATATACTTTCTTCCGTACATAGATTTTTCTTTCCATACACCATAAGCCTGGTTGATCTGTGTATCTTCGTCGGCAATAAGTGTAAAAGGGAGTTCCTGCTTTTCTGCAAATTTCTGATGAGATTTTACACCATCTTTGCTAACTCCAATCACTTCGTAACCTTTATCCTGTAGCTCAGTATAATTGTCTCTGAGGTTACAGGCCTGTGCAGTACAACCAGAAGTATTATCTTTAGGATAAAAATACAAAACTACTTTTTTGCCCCTGAAGTCAGAAAGCTTTACAGTTTCGTCATTTTGATTTTTTGCTTCAAAATCAGGAGCCTGATCGCCTATTTGTAATGACATTTCGTTATTGGGTTATAATTAAAAATTAGAGTTTGCAATTTATAAAGAATAGCTAAAAGAACAGGGGCAGGACGGATTGAAACATAGGTTTGTCACAGATTGTTTTTTTTACAAATTTTGAAGATATAAATCTTATACGCTTTTCATCTGTTGAAGAGCTTAGACCATTCATTAAAATAAAATTCATGGATAATCCGGTAATTATATTTGGAGCAGGAGGTTTGGGTAAAGCCGCCCTTGAAATTTTTCAGCAAAACGAAGTTGTTATTTACTGCTTTCTGGATGATGACGATCGCAAACATGGACAGGAAATAGGAGAGGTCAGTATTATGGGAAACACTGATGATCATGGCTATACTAAGTTTATTGGTAAAAAGTGTGATGCATTTGTAGCCCTTGAAGAAAGAGAGCTTCGCAAAGGAGTATTTAAAATGCTCAACGAACGCAGAAAAGTGATGCCTGTAAATGCAGTACACCCAAAGGCTAGCATTTCTGGAAACGCATATATTTCTTACGGTCTGTTTGCCAATGCCGGGGTAACTGTGGGGAGCTTTGCCAAAGTAGGTATTGGCTGTATGCTACATAGCAATGTTACTATTGATTTTGAGGCTGAATTGGGCAATCATGTAGAAGTAGGAGCAGGTAGTATCATCCACTCAGGTGCTAAAATAGCTGATGATGTTTTTATTGGGGCAGGCGCCACCATCGCCGGGCCTTTAGAAGTAGGCAAAGGGGCTCGTATCGGGGCTGGCTCTGTAGTGGTAGAAAATGTAAAAGCTGGCGCAACTGTGTTTGGCAATCCAGCAAAAGAAATATAGGTTTTGAAAGAGCAAACTCCTTCTTCCGAGATCATCCTTAATCCTGACGGAAGCATCTATCATTTAGGGCTCAGGCCCGAGCATCTGCCCGATATCATCCTTACTGTAGGTGACCCGGAACGAGTGCCACAGGTGAGTCAATACTTTGATGGGCTAAAGCTAAAAGTTAACAGACGCGAATTTGTAAGCCATATTGGTACCCTGGCTGGTAAACCGATCATGGTCATTAGCAGTGGTATGGGTACAGATAATGTAGAAATATTGCTTACTGAGCTGGATATTTTAGCCAACTACAATTTGAAGAGCTTGCAACCTAAGCCCTTGCTGCGTACCCTTAATATTATCAGGTTGGGTACTTCTGGTACTTTACACGAAGACATTCCTTTGGATAGCTTGTTAGTAAGCAGATATGCTTTTGGTATAGATACGCTTATGCAGTTTTACGATTACCCACGCCCGGATGATTGGCTTATCTATGGAAAAGCACTGGGCGAACACCTTGCATTGTCTTTTGAGCCTTATTGCGCAGAAGCAGCGCCTACTCTGTTAGAGCCTTTTGTCAATGAGATGCTCGTTGGCCATACACTTACCTGCCCAGGCTTTTATGCCCCCCAGGGGCGTAGTCTCCGTTTACCTATTCGTCCGCCTCATTTGCATGAGCGATTGCGAGACTTTAGTTTTAATGGAAAAAGAATCACCAATTTTGAGATGGAAACTGCGGGTTACTATGCATTAGGTCATGCTCTTGGTCATAACATGTTGAGTACTAATGCAATAGTGGCTAATAGGGCTACGCAAAAATTTTCTGTGCAGGCATCTAAAACCATAGACCGATTGATACGTACAGTATTGAGTAAAATCTCTGGTTTGGATTAAATAGGCTTAGCTTCTAATTTTGCAATTTGTCGGCTAGCTTACATATCCAAATGGAGCTTTCATCGTAAAAATAATATACACAAATAATTTAGAAACATTTTAATAATAATTGATATGAGCAAACCTGTTGAAATTACCGATTCTAACTTTGACGAAATCATCCAATCCGGAGATAAGCCAGTACTTGTTGACTTCTGGGCAGAGTGGTGCGGACCTTGTAAAATGATTGCTCCGGTAGTTAGCGAATTGGCTGAAGACTATGATGGCAAAGCAGTGATCGGTAAAGTTGATGTTGATGCTAACCCAAGTGTATCTGCAAAGTATGGTATCCGTAGTATCCCAACTTTGTTGGTATTTAAAAATGGAGAGATTGTAGATAAGCAAGTAGGAGCGGTAAATAAAGGTGTACTAGCACAAAAGCTTGATGCTCAGCTTGCCTAATTCTATTTAGATTTTCTGTATAGTAATTTGATTGTTAAAAATTCTGTTGTAATATTGAATTACAAGCAAAGAATTTATACTTTTATTGTATGATTAGTAGTCTTTCCAAAACAAACAGTAAACTAGTGGCAGCACAGCGTCGTGCATGCTGGTTCTGGTGTTGTATGTTGTCTTTCAACATGGAAGGCTCACTGTATACATATCACTTTACTGATAAAGAAAAACCGTAGATTTTATCTATTGGTTATAAGATAGTATAGAGGCCTTCCTGAATCATCGGGGAGGCTTTTTTTATTTACAACCTCTTTCAAAAAACAAATCCATGCAAAGTTTCCGAACAGAAATTGAGAATCCAGTCGTTGAGAAAGACATCATAGAGCTGGAAAAGAAGATAAGGTTATTCCGGGAGGGAAATATTGACGAGGATCGCTTTCGTAGTCTGCGTCTGGCCAGAGGTGTATACGGCCAGAGACAGCAAGGCGTGCAGATGGTTCGGATCAAAATTCCTTACGGTAAGCTTACGGTACCGCAGATTCGTCGTATTGCTGATATTGCAGATGAATATGCGAATGGCAACCTTCACCTGACTACCCGTCAGGATATTCAGCTACACTATGTGAGCCTGGACCGTACTCCAGAGTTATGGGCAGAGCTGGAGAAAGATACGCTTACACTTCGTGAAGCCTGCGGAAATACGGTCAGAAATATCACTGCATCGGCTATGGCAGGCATAGACCCTAACGAGCCATTTGATGTTTCTCCTTATGCTCAGGCGATGTTTGAGTACTTTTTACGTAATCCAATCTGTCAGGAAATGGGTCGTAAATTTAAGATCGCACTTTCTTCCAGTGAGCAGGATTCTGCATTTACTTTTATTCATGATATTGGCTTAATCCCTAAGGTGAAAGAAGTAGACGGAAAAGTAATCAGAGGTTTTAAAGTGCTAATAGGTGGCGGCTTAGGAGCTCAGCCTCAAATGGCAGAAGTAGCTTCAGAATTTATGGAAGAAGATCAGGTAATTCCTTTTACTGAGTCTGTACTTCGTGTATTTGACCGTCACGGCGAAAGAAACAAAAGAGGTAGAGCTCGTATGAAATTTCTGATGAAAAGCATAGGAGCTGAAGAATTAATTAAACTAGCGAACGAAGAGCGTAAAAGCCTTAAGTCAAAATCTTTTGTGGTTGATAGGGACTTAGTGCCAGAGCAGGTTCTTCCTACACACTCAGGTTTTGGTGAGGCAAAGCTGGCAGATGAAAGCAAATATGCTCTCTGGAAAGCTACCAATGTGTTTGAACAAAAGCAGAAAGGTTATTACGGAGTACATATTAAACTTCCTCTAGGCAATATCCTTTCTGATAAGGCAAGAAAATTTGCGGCTATTGTAGAAAAATATGCTGCTGACGATATACGTATCACAGTCAACCAGGGCTTCTTGCTAAAATTCCTTACCGAAGATGCCTTGCCCCACCTGTTTAACGCGTTAAATGAAATTGAGCTGGCAGAACCAGGTTTTGACAGTACAGCTGATGTAACCGCCTGCCCGGGAACAGATACCTGTAATTTAGGCATTTCAAATAGTACTGGTGCTTCTAACCGTATTGAGCAGCTGATTCGTGAAGAGTATCCTGAATTGATTAAAAATAATGATATAAAGATCAAGATCAGTGGGTGCCCCAATTCCTGCGGTCAGCATGGTATTGCCAGTATTGGTTTTCATGGTAGCTCAATGAAGGACAAACAGAAAAAGGTGCTTCCTGCCCTACAGGTGTTATTAGGAGGTGGTGTAGATGGCAACGGGGCCGGTCGTATAGCCGAAAAGGTGATTAAAGTGCCCAGCAAACGTGTTGACGAAACTATGCGTCTGCTTCTGGAAGACTATGAGGAAAACGCTAAAGAGGGTGAGTATTATGCTGACTATTACAATCGTCAGGGTAAAATGTACTTTTATTACCTTCTAAAGCCTCTTACCGAGCTGGAAAATCTTGCCGCTGAAGACTACAAAGACTGGAAGCATGCCGAAGAGACTTTTAAAGTTGTAGCTGGGGTGGGAGAGTGCGCAGGTGTTGTCATAGACCTGATACAAACACTAATTGTAGAAGCTGAGGAAAAACTGGAAAGCGCACTGGCAAACTACGAAGCAGAAAGCTACGCAGATGCTATTTATAATGCTTACAGTTCTTTTGTAATTAGCGCTAAGAGCTTACTTCTGGCAGATGATATCAATCCAAATACTCAGATGAATATCATCAAGGAGTTTGATAAGCAATACGTAGAAACGGGTAAAGTTAAACTTGACTCCAGCTTTGAAGACCTGGTACTACAGATGAAAGATTTTGAGCCGGAAGCTTCTTTTGCCCAGAGCTATCTGGAAGCTGCTCAGTCTTTTCTTACATTAATCAAAAAGCTTCGCGAAAATCAGTTAAACGATAAAGTACATGCCTAAAGCTGAAACCACAAAGCCACGTTTGTCATTGGTAGGTGCCGGTCCCGGCGACCCGGAACTCATTACTCTAAAAGGGGTACGCTGTCTGGAGTCTGCCGATGTAGTCCTTTATGACGCACTTGCCAACGACAAACTTCTGGATTATGCACCTGCACATGTGCCCCGAATAGATGTGGGCAAACGTGCAGGTAGACATAAAGTAGCGCAAGAAGACATCAATAAGCTTATTGTGAGTTGTGCTCGCCAGTATGGGCATGTGGTAAGGCTCAAAGGTGGAGATCCTTATATATTTGGTCGCGGCCATGAGGAACAGCTGTATGCAGAGCAGGCTGGGGTAGAGGTAAACCTGGTGCCAGGGATTAGTAGTGTAAATGCGGTACCTGCGCTAAATGCGATACCGCTTACCCGAAGAGGCCTGAGCGAAAGCTTCTGGGTAATAACCGGAACTACCCGTAAAGGCACTGTTTCCAAAGATATAGAACTGGCGGCTCAGTCTTCTGCAACAGTTGTAATTCTGATGGGAATGTCTAAGATACATGAGATACAGCAAACCTTTGAAGGGTTTGGCAAGCAGGAGACTCCGGTAGCTATTATTCAGAATGGGTCTTTACCCAACGAGAAAGTAGGTGTGGCTAATGTAAAAAATATGGCTAAAATGGTAGAAGAGGAAGGTTTGGAAGCACCTGCTGTTATTGTGATTGGAGAGGTGGCTGCATTGCATCCTACTTATATTAGTCAGGCTGTTAATGCTGAGCTTTCTATTAAGAATGCATGCCCTGAAGGCTGATTCCCAAAAATTATACAATTTATTAAAATGCAGTCGAAGGAGATAAACCTTCTTGGTCTGCTATTGCTAACAACCATCACTTTTCTATCATACCCTAAACACAAAGTATCATATTGGAGATGGAGAGATTGGCTGAAACTATAAAGATAAATGCTATGGAATGCTGGCAACAGGAGAGTTTTGATATTAAAAGCCAGGCAGATATTGATCGCTTAAATGCGATATTTAAAGCTTTAAGTCCTGAAGAAAGGATTAAAGCTCTTTATGCTAATAATGATCTCAGACAAAAGAACATTATCCTGACCTCATCTTTTGGTACTACAGCAGTATATCTACTGCATCTGTACTACAAAATGAACATCAGGCAGGAAGTATATTTTCTGGATACTACATTCCACTTTGATGAGACCATAGTATATAAGAACAAACTAAAACAGATGTTTGACCTTGAGGTAAAAGAGCTTCATCCGGAAGACTGGAAAAATGCCTTTACCCGTGAAAATAAACTTTGGAAAAGCGATCCGGATTTGTGCTGTTCTGTAAACAAGGTAGAGCCTATGCTTCAAATAAAGCAAGAAGCAGATATCTGGGTTTCTGGCCTCATGGGCTGGCAAAATGAACACCGCAAAAATCTGGATATTTTTCAGGTGCAGGATGGTACGCTTAAGTTCTATCCAATCATTGATGTGAAAGAAGAGGATGTGAAAGATTACCTTATTAAATGGGCTTTGCCAGTACATCCATTGAAGCCTTTAGGCTACGAGTCAATAGGTTGTAAGCATTGTACTTTTAAGGGGCGAGGAAGAGCTGGCCGCTGGTCAGGACAAGCTAAAACAGAGTGCGGACTACATCAGTAACCACTGATAGAAAATTTTTCCTAAGTATTTCTATTAATTAACCAATAAAAGTATTATTATAATATAACGGTGTTCATACCTGTTAATATGCATTTGATTCCCGTGAGTATATAAAAAAAGCAAGAAGGATATATTCCATCTTGCTTTTTTAGTTTTAGCCTAAGCTAAGAGATTAAGATGACTTTTCTATCGCCTGCATTAAGTCAGATTTAATATCTTCTACATGCTCCAGTCCTACAGAAAGGCGAATTAGCCCTGGCGTAATACCCACAACGGCCCTCTCTTCATCTGATAATTTGGAGTGAGTCGTAGAAGCAGGATGTGTACAAATGGTTCTGGTATCACCAAGGTTAGCGGTAAACGAGAGCATCTCTAAAGCATTTAAAAACTTCCTTCCTCTATCAATACCACCTTTAAGCTCAAATGTAAGTATGCCACCACCCAGCCGCATCTGTTTTTTGGCTAGTTCATGTTGAGGGTGAGAAGGCAAGAAGGGATACTTTACACTTTCTACCTCGCTTAGTTTTTCCAGCCAGCTAGCAAGCTCTAAAGCATTAGAGCAGTGTTTTTCCATACGTACAGCTAGTGTCTCCAAACTTTTAGAAAGAATCCACCCATTGAAGGGCGACATAGCCGGTCCTGTATGGCGGGCCATGAATTTAACTTCTTTTATCAGTTCTTGCCTGCCTAATACTGCTCCTCCAACTGTTCTACCTTGCCCGTCAATAAATTTGGTAACTGAATGAGTTACAATATCCGCACCCCACGAAATAGGGTTTTGTATATAAGGCGTTGCAAAGCAATTATCTACATTGAGCAGAAGCTGATGCTTTTTTGCCAGTTGGCCCAACCACTCCAGGTCTAGTAGGTCTAGTCCGGGATTAGAAGGCGTTTCCACAAAGATCATTTTGGTATTAGGCTGAATATGCTGCTCCCACTGCTCAGGCTGATGAATATCCACGTAAGTATGTGTAATACCCCAGCGAGGTAGTAGCTGTGTCAGTATCTGATGGGTAGATCCAAAAAGTGAACGGGAAGCTAATATATGATCGCCAGTTTTAACAAAAGAGGCAATGCTAATAAACATAGCTGCCATACCAGAGGCGGTAGCAATACCTGCTTCTGCTCCTTCCAGTGCGCAGAGTTTGTTTATAAACTCATCATTATTAGGGTTAGAGAAGCGTGTGTAAATATTTCCCTGAATCTCATCGGCAAACATGGCACGAGCCTGCTCAGCATCTTCAAAAACGAAGCTGGAAGTGGCATAAATAGGTACACTATGTTCTCTGTGTTGAGATCTGTCGGTCTGAGTTCTTATGGCTGAGGTCTCAAAATGACGCTTTTTATCTGCCATGATATTTGAGTTAGGATTTTACCTGAAAACTAGAAGTGATTTCGGCAGTCTTTTCTAAAATTTTGGCTACAGAACAATACTTATCCAGGGATAAGTCTACCGCTCTTTTTACCTTATTTTCATCAAGGTCACCGTAAAGAGTATATTCCACATGAATGGTTTTAAATAAAGAGGGGACTTCTCCCTCGTAGCGAGTGGCGCTTACGTTTACCTCTATGTCTTTAACCTTCTGTCTCTGTTTTTTTAGTATATCTAATATATCTATAGTGCTACAACCACCAAGTCCGGAAAGTAGCAACTGCATAGGGCGCATGCCTTTATTCTCTCCCCCTACATCCGGGCTTGAGTCCATATGTATGCTGACATTGTCTTCGTTTGTCGCTTCCATATGAAAAGCATCATTAAGCCTTTTGATTTTTATCTGCATTCCAACAAAAATTTAACTTACTTTGAAGGTGTTCGTAAATTGTAAATAGGCAAATTAGTCTTAAACTAAGCAATAACAAAATTCAGCTATGAAAGAAATCACTGTCCAAGAATTAAAAAAAATGCAGGATAGCAATGAGGGTTTTCAGTTCATTGATGTGCGTGAACCTTATGAATACGAAGAAGCTAACCTGGGCGCTGAACTCATTCCACTGGGCGATGTACCTGATAGTGTGGACAAGTTTAAGCGTGATCAGAAGGTAGTAGTACATTGCCGTAGTGGTAAGCGTAGTGCTAACGCAATCAAGTATCTGGAAGAAAAACACCAGTACGATAATTTATATAACCTAAAGGGAGGAATTCTTGCTTATCAGCAGGAGATAGATGAGTAATTTATCTTTTAGGGTATATTTTTCTCAAACTATCCGAACGCGAAATTGGAGCATTGCCAGCAGGTTCTAATCGGGTACTATCCTGAACCTGCTGGTTTTCTAATTTATCCTCGTCCAGCGCCTTTCTTCTGGCTTCAGAAAATAACTCTTTTACCTTATTAAAGCTTTCTATGTGCATCAGGCTGATACCCTGAGTGGTATTGTAAGCTGTGCCCAAATTGTTGAGCAGGCTGTTGAAGTTGTTTCGATTATACACTTTTACCCTGTACTTTCCATTTTGGGTCAGAAGGTATTCTAAGGTAACATCTCCAATGACACTGGCAGCATCAGCTTCGTTATTTACATTGGTAAAGCCTCCATCGCGAGTAACTCTCAGGCGTCCGTCAAAAAAGGTATAAGAAAGTCTTAGCTGAAAGGTATTGAAACGGTCTTCGTCAAATGTGCCCAAATCTACGTCTATTTCCAGGTTTTCGTCAACCTGGCTTAGCCAGTAACTAAACTGATTGGAAAGCAACTCACTAACACTACTGCTTACCAAATTGCCACCGCCACCATCAAAAGAGCCCAGTTCAGAAAAGCGCCTCAGTACGATAAGGCTAAATACCTGTCGTTTTAGCTCCTCTCTTCCATAAAGGGCACTATTTTTAAGCGTTTCTACCGCTGCTTGCAGATATATGTTGTTTTCCGGATAATCTTTAACGTCTATATCAAAGCCAATATCCGGAGCCATAAGATTACCCGTAAGGTTCATCTTTACAATTGCATCATACTTTCGACGTATTTCGTCCAGCTTCTTAATCTCTTCGTCGTTAATAAGTGGAGAAAGAGAAGCCAATTGCCGATAAGTTGCGTCGATATCCAGTATACCACCATATGGGTCTCCTAACCAGGAAATGGTACTGCCCGGTTCAATCTGAAATTCTTTGTTAATGATGTTGTAAAGCGTAAAATTATAGCCACCCTCCAGAAAAGTAATATCACCAAACATACTAAAGTCTCCAGCCGAAGAAAGGAGCATCTGCAATTGCCCATTGCCGCGCCCACGAATTATATCACCGGTTTTTATGTCAAATATCAGCTCTCCGTAAGCGTCAGGCGTAATATCAATCTCCAGATCAAGGTTTAGTCCTGTGGCCGTAACCTTATTGGTTGTATCTGCATTGGCCTGACTTTCTTCTCGGCTGATAAAAGTGATAAAGTCAGATTGTTGAGCATCTTCAATACTCTCAATGGGGATGAAAATCTTGGTGCCTTTCTGAGTGCTCACCCGGGCTGTAATATTCATGTTTTCCAGAGCTCCCAACAGGTTTACTTTTCCGGTAGCATATCCTTTACCATAAAAAAGGTCGTTGTCGCGAAAGCCGGTATTGAGCACCTGTACATTATTTAGGTCACCATTCAGGTCAATGACGTAATTGGTAAACCCGTCGTGGAAAATACCGCCATTAAATACTGCTTTATTATTACGATGGTCAAAAAGAGCGAGGTCTTTTACTCCTATAGTGTTTTCATCAAAGAAGATATCGCCATCAAAACTATAGCTTGTATTGAGATAGTTTATTTTAATACTACCATTCTGAATAATGCCCTGCCCCATAAGAATAGGGTAATCCGGCGTGCCAGATATATTGAAGTCACCATCAGCAGTACCCTTAAAATCAGAGAAGTAATCATCAAAATAGGGCTCCAGAATGTTAATGTTCGCATTCTGAAAATGAGCTTTCAGGTCTAGCTTATTATTTTCTAGCTGTGGTTTGTAGCCTCCGTTTACAGAGATAATCCGCTCTCCATCACGGTTAACCATAAGGTTGAGCTTTAGCTTCTTTTCCACATTATCCCAGTCGGCCAGGCTTATAATTTTACCTACCTGAAAGTTGTTGATACTAAAATCATCTATTGAAAACTCACTGTCTAGCATGAGCTGCTGGGTGCTGTCTTCCGTATCTCTGAAAACATTCTGTATATCCAGAAAACCATTAATTTCTCCCTGATAGTTGCGCTTTAGCAAAGGGTTAAGGTTGGCTACCTGAAACTTATTAACGCTTAGTGTCAAAGTTTTTTCCGGATCTTGAGAAAGTGAGCCAAACAATGAAATCTCCTGCACGCTATCGGCGCTGCTGCCGCTACGGTTGTAAAGCGAAAAACGATCAAATAAAAACTCCTGATCAGTAACTACCAGCTTATTACTATCTGAAAAATACCATGCGTTTTCCAGTACCTGCAAGTCGGAGGGCTCAAAGTGTACTACTGTAGTGTCGTACAGAAAGTGTACTTCGCCATTTAGTTTAGCATGATTTGAGGTGTTTTCCTGCTTGATACTCTGCTGGAAGGCAATGTGATCATCGTCCCAGATGGCTTCAAAAATAAAATCTTGAGTACTTATGTCCAGCTCATCTTTATCAATCTCCTGACGGTTTGACTCCAGATAGACCATTGCCAGTACCTCTGAGCTATCCCGTATCTTAGAAGTAGTAATATCAATCTGGTTCTCCAGCATCAGGCTGTTATCATACCAGATAGAGTCAATTTTGGAATGTAAAGAAATAATGTTGGTGTAACCACCCGTAAATTTTCCGTCTAGTTGAGTATGATTGGATATGCTGATTTTAGGATCAAAGAGCTGTATTAGAGGGTTAACATCCTCCATTGAGAAACTATAATAAAGTTCATAGCGCTCGTCCTTATAGTCTTCTACATTCTTTACTTTTTTGTCTTTGTAAAAAGCTTGCAGGCGCTCGGCATCATTATAAAAGATCAGTTTGTACTCCTGTATCAGTTCCTTTATATCTTTTCCCAGTACAGAAAAATCATAATTACCACTTAGGCTAGCGTCCAGTTTGTCAGAATACAGTCTGAAAGTTCGCTCCTGATCTCCCTTAGCAGAAATAAATGAGAGGGTATCAATCAATACGTTTCTATCCTGATAGGAAACAAATAGCTGACTGAAAGAAGCATTACCTACCAGGTCATCCACTTTAAAACCTTTGGTATTGGTAGAAAGCTTGGTACTAAAGAACAGTTCTTCATCGCTTAGATTAAGCGGTTTGAGAAAAGCTGTATCCAGTTGAGCATCCAAAATAATATTCTCTCGGCTTCCTCGGAGGTCTACTGTACCGTTAAGGGCAAACTTAAGATTGGGATCTTTAATTTTAAGTTTACCTTCAAAAAGTGATTTGGCAAAACGGGCATTGGTATTGATATTTTTGTAGCGATAGCGATTTACATCCAGATACTTAAAGCGTGCATCCAGCTTGAAATTAGCATCGTCCACACTCAGGCCTTCACCATTAATCGTTCCTTTGAATGTGGTTTGGTTCAGCAGGCCCGGCTCCGGACTGAAAACGCCAAGCTTAAAATCATTCAGGGCCAGGCTACCTGAGTAGATAGGTGTTTTATCTACTTTAAGGTTAATATCAGAAACAATGCCTCCCAGGTCAGTTTCAGCTTCCCCATTAGCTACAAAATCGTTAGGAAACCCTAAAAAATCACCCCTGAAACTGACATCTCCAAACTTTCGGACATTTTCAAACGCTTCCTGATTATTGATGTACTGCTTCAGGTCTCGTGTATCTATCAGGGCATCTTTCAGGCTCAGATCTATAAAAGTTTCTTTGATGTTTGGCAAGCCATCAAAACTCACTTCTCCTGCCAGATGGCTACGTGCGCCATAGTCCAGTATAAAGTTCTTTACAGAAAAATTACTCACCTGACCATCAAACTCTCCGCTAACGGTATAAAACTCCTCAAAACGACCCATAAAAGGGGTAAATAAAGCTAAATCGCCAGAGTATACTTCTGTTTGTTTCAGACTGGCATTGATTGTAATGCTATCATTAAAATAGCTGAGATCTTCTTTGTTATCGTAGTGAAAGACTACAGAATCGCGAATAGTACTGCTACCGGCATAGAGGTCAAAATTCTGGAAGGTCATAGACTGATTGGTATACCGATAGAAGCCAATAAAGTCGTGCACCTTAAACTGATGTACTGGTTCTATACACTGTAAATGGTTGACCATTAGCTCCAGTGTGTCGGATACTACTCTAAAGTCTTCAACGTCTCCCTGTATTTCCTGTAACTCAAAATGATTGTAATCAAATGCATCAGTGATGGGCGATTTTGCCAGATCAGAATAACTGAACTTCATTTGTCGCAAATGCACATCGGAAATAGTAAATACTGGAGGTTCGGTAGACTGTTTGCTTCCTCTCTTTTTAAAGATACTGCGGACATTCTCAATAAAACGAGTCATGTTGAGTGTACTGTCCTTTTCACTTTTGATAAGGTTCACCTGGCCTCCTTGTAAATGGGCCTCACTAAGGTAGATATTACGACCGTCTATAAGCGTGCGAATGTCAAAGTCAATAGCAATCTCATCTACAAAGATCATCGGAATATCATCATCATCAACCACTAGTACTTCGTCCAGCACTATGGTGTCAAACCACTTGATATTAACCTTATCAATTTCGGTACGGAATCCGGTCTTTTCTGTAATCTCCTTGGTAAGCCTGTTAACGATTCTGGTCTGTACATAGGGGATCTGGATGGTGATGACCAGCAAAGACAATAAAACGAACAAGCTCACGGCTATCCACAGAAGAGTCTTGATGACTTTTCGTTGAGTTGTACTTCTATTTGTTGTTTCTTTGCTCAAATTTTCCCTTAACTATGAATTATTCCAGACATACATTCAAAGAACCTGCAACAGTTAATATATTGGCAGTAGAGTCATCATGTGATGATACTTCTGCTGCTGTAATACAAAACGGAAAGATATTAAGCAACATTGTAGCATCTCAATCAGTTCATGAAAAATATGGGGGAGTAGTTCCCGAATTAGCCTCACGCGCCCATCAACAAAATATTGTGCCGGTAATTCATCAAGCTCTATCCGAGGCAAATATAGCAAAAAGTATGCTTACTGCTGTCGCATTTACCCGTGGACCCGGTCTTTTAGGTTCACTTTTAGTTGGGGCATCATTTATTAAGTCAATGGCTTATGCTCTGGATTTGCCACTGCTGGGTGTAGACCACATGCAGGCACATATACTTGCCCACTTTATTGATGACCCTCAGCCTCAATTTCCCTTTATCTGCCTTACCGTTAGCGGTGGGCATACACAGATTGTAAAGGTAAACAGTCATTTGGATATGGAGGTACTGGGAGAAACACAGGACGATGCAGTAGGAGAGGCTTTTGATAAATGTGCCAAGCTGATGGGACTACCGTACCCCGGAGGCCCTTACATAGACCAATTAGCGCAGGCAGGCAATTCTGAGCGCTTTAGCTTTCCGGCTACCCGTATGCCTGATTTGCATTATTCATTTAGCGGTATTAAAACTGCTTTTCTCAATTTTCTGAAGAAAAACGAAAGAATGTCACCAGATTTTATAGAAGAGAATAAAGCTGATATAGCAGCCAGTTTACAGTCTACGCTTATTCAAATGCTTCTGGAAAAACTTAGGATGGCGGCACAGGAGACAGGTATCAAAGAGATTGCCATTGCCGGAGGTGTTTCTGCCAACAAAGGATTACGGAATGCCCTAAAAGAAGAGGCCGAAAAATATGACTGGAATGTATACCTTCCAAAAATGGAATACTGCACTGATAATGCTGCCATGATTGCCATGACAGCCTATTATCAGTATCAAGCAGGCAAATTTCTGGATCTTAGGGCAGACCCTGACGCCCGTCTTCATTTTATGGGTTAAGCGCTTCTACTCTTTTACCAGCTCTATTGGCAGGGCTTTCATCAAATTTACGTAAGTTAGATAAGATTTGGGTAGCGCAATTGACCTAAATGCAGGAAGAGACTTTACAATATCATATAAACCTTTTCTAATTACATTTCGGTCGTCGGTAGTTGGCTTCTCGTTTAGGGTTTTACGTATCAGTTGCAGTAGTTCTGGCTGCTGCTGTAGTTCTTTTTCAAAAGCTGAAGCTTGAGCGCGAATGGCATGTGATATCTGGCCGAGCAAGTGCTCACCTAACTGGCTAATTTCTTCCTGTCCTTTCATTCTGGCCTGTTGCCAGTATTCTACTATAAAACTTTCCACTGCAATTAAACTGCTTGAGTAGGTAATATCGCTGAGCTTAAGTTGCTTTTGAAGCTCTCTCAAAAATGTCTCTTCCTCTTCATTTATAACTCTGTCACTGGAAACTGTCAGAATAGCCAGTTCAAAAAGATGTTGCTTAAAAATAGTAGACTTTACGGAACCAAAATCAATGTAATTGATGGTGATTCCTTTATCTAGCAGCAGACGAGCTTCTTCCAGTGTACTTTCATCAAAATGAGCAGATTCCAGGTATTGGTTAATAAGTTCTTTTTCTTCCTGTTCCAGATTTTTGTTGGCATACGCAGCAGCCAGTATTGTTTTAAAAAGCAGCAGGCGATCCTGCTTATGTTTTTCGGTAAGTTGCAGAGCAGCTTTTTCATCTCTAAAAGCCTGTATCCACTGCCCAAAGTATAAAACATCTAAAAAGAGTAAACTACTTTTAAAAAAATGCCCCCAAAAACGTTCCGTTTCATTATTATCGTCAGTTCTTAGATCTATTACTTCTTCTGAGAGCGCCAGCCCCCTCTTCTCACGGCGAAAAAATCTGGAGGAGCCATTCGCAAACAGACCCGGGTATACAGATCGGTAAAATTTTCCGATATAAATAGCGGCTTCTAATAAGGCATCAGCTACATCTACCTGCCCGTTAATCTGGCTGTACCGCGGAGAGGTAAGGCCACTATTCAGAAAACTTTCAGTGAGGATAATACGGAGCTTATCCTGAATGTTCATTTTTTCTGTACGCAGGGCACGCAAAAAAGCTTTGTATCTGATAGGTACTTCTGCCGGATAACCGTACAAAAAGCCAGTAGGTTGTAGAAGCTCGTATAAAATATGTTCTGGTTCGCTGTTTTTCTCTTTGTCTACCAGGCGATCGTATTCCTTCTTGAGAGAATAGTTGTTTCTTAAGTACAGATAATGCTTAAGCCAGCCTTTTTTGCTAAAATCCATAACATTTTTTTGTGCAATATATGTTATTCTATAAGTATAAAAGACTTCTATTCTGAGGCGTATCTGTAGTAGATGTAAGTCGTACTTAAGATTGTACGAAAAATTAAACTATCACAAAATAAAGATATACCTTCGTTAGATTGTTTGAAACTAAACAATTTCAAATTTATTTTAAGGAAGTTATTGCTATATTAAAAGATTGATAAGAAAGCGCATGGCAAAAAACGAAAAGCAGAGATTTTCTAACAACATAAATATTAACAACCGTAAGGCTCGTCACGAGTATCAGTTTCTGGAAAAATATATAGCTGGTATTCAACTTACTGGTACCGAAATAAAGTCAATTCGAGAAGGAAAAGTGAATTTACAGGAAGGTTACTGTTATATGAAAAAGGGAGAAATGTTCGTTAAACAGATGCATATATCTCCTTATAAACAGGGAACCCATTATAATCATGAGGCGGATCGTGAGCGTAAGTTATTGCTCACAAAAAAAGAATTAGACAAAATAGAATCTAAGACTAACGAAAAAGGACTCACACTTGTACCTATTCGTCTCTTTATCAATGACCGTGGTCTGGCTAAGCTGGAAATTGCTTTAGCTAAGGGTAAAAAGTTGTATGATAAAAGAGAAGATATTAAAAAGAAAGATGTGAAGCGTGAACTGGACAGAATGCGCATGTAACATGTGAACATATAGGTAAAGGTTGTTTCGAGAATAGTTAAAGATTATTTATAAAAATTAATCAAAACTAAGATCAATGAATCGTACTGTTTTACTCCTGAATCAGGACTACAGCCCCTTAGCCATTTGCTCTATGGAACGAGCCTTTATCCTTGTATTTTTAGACAAAGCAGAACTGCTTTCAGAAGTAGAAGAAGACCGTCTACACACTGTAGATAAATCTTTTCCGATGCCTGCGGTCATTCGCCTTTACCAATATGTACATATTCCGTATCGTGGCGTAGTACTTACTCGCCAGAACATATTCAGAAGAGACAGGTTTAGCTGCCAGTATTGTGGTACGAATAAAAACCTGACACTTGACCATGTAGTGCCTCGCTCCAAAGGTGGTAAAACCAGCTGGAGCAATTTAGTAACTGCCTGCCGTCGTTGTAATACCAACAAAGGAGACCAGTCCCCAGAAGCTGCCGGTCTTAAACTTCAGAAGAAGCCTCATAAACCTACTTATTTAATGTTTCTGAGAGATTATTCTGGGGCTGTACGAAAAGAGTGGCAGCCTTTTTTAAATTATGCTTCCTAGTACAGTACTTTGTACCCCCAATAGAATAACACATTAATAGATTTCGGTATTATTTTTGGTGATATTTTTATTTAAAATATAACTATGTTATGGTTATGTTTTGTTGAAACTAAAAATAATATCATATGAAGCAAACTTTCAGAAGATTTGGTATTGCCAGCCGTGCCGGAGTAATGGCTGTTGTCATTGCATTGCCGCTTTTTTCTTGCGAAGATGAGACACTCTCAGAAAACGAAGAGCAGCAGTCTGAGCAAATTATTAATGATGAAGCTTTGGCAGATGACCTTTTTGAAGATATGGATGCTATCAGTATGGAAGCAGCCAGCTATTCTGAAAATGGGCGTACTCTCTCTGGTAGCCTGGCGGATCTTAGCTGTTTAAGCCGGTCCGTAAACCAGTCCTTAAGCTCAGGAAAATATACGAAAGAGGTAACGCTTGATTTTAGCGATGATTGCAGTGATGCTCAGGGCAGAAATCGTAGTGGCAAGTTGGTAGTTAACCATGTCATTGATGCTTCTACTTATACTCTGAGTACTAAGTTTGATGGATTTATCATCAACGGAAATAAACTGGATGGAACGCGTACTTTAGTGTATTCTCAAAATGATAAGGGAGTGCTTTCCGCTACAATTACTCTCGTAGATGGTAAAATTACCCTGGCAGATGGGAGCGTAATCACTCGTGAAGGTAGCTTTACTAAAGAAATTGACGCGCAAAATGGAAAAGTGGTGCTGAGTGGAAAAGCTGAAGGTACAAACCGAAATGGGGTGGGCTATGTAGCTCAAATTACCACACCACTTGTTTTTAAGACCAGTTGTTTGATGGAAGGTAACTTTATGGCGGTAAGTGGTAATAAAGAAATCACCCGCGTAGACCGAAAAACACTTGCACTAGACTATGGAGATGGTAGCTGTGATAATACTGTTAGGCTGAATATTGACGGAGTGGAGAGTACCATTGATATTACTATTAATAAATAATAACACAGTACAATATTTAAAAAAGAAAACCCTCTGACTTCAGAGGGTTTTTGTGTTTAAGCAGGCTAAAAATTAGCTCAATACTTCTTTTACTTTATCAGCGGCATCTTTAAGCAGAATTGCTGATTTTACTTTTAGCCCGGATTCTTCAATGATTTTTGCACCTTCTTCTGCATTAGTGCCTTGCAGACGAACAATGATAGGTACATCAATGTCACCGATATTTTTGTAAGCCTCTACCACACCATTGGCTACACGATCGCAACGTACGATACCACCAAAGATATTGATTAGGATAGCTTTTACATTTGGATCTTTAAGGATGATTCTAAAACCAGCTTCAACGGTCTGGGCGTTAGCTCCACCTCCTACATCCAGGAAGTTTGCGGGCTCACCACCAGATAGTTTAATGATGTCCATTGTAGCCATTGCCAGTCCGGCACCATTTACCATACAGCCTACGTTTCCGTCCAGCTTAATGTAGTTCAGTCCAGATTTGCTAGCTTCTACTTCCAGCTCATCTTCTTCAGAAATATCTCTTAGCTCGGCAAGCTCAGACTGGCGGTAAAGAGCATTATCGTCCAGGTTAACTTTCGCATCTACTGCCAGAATTTTATCGTCCGAAGTTTTAAGCACAGGGTTAATCTCAAACATAGAGGCATCCATTCCCATATACGCTTTGTAAAGCGCATTGATGAATTTCACCATTTCTTTAAGGGCTTTGCCTTCCAGACCCAGTGCAAATGCTACTTTTCTTGCCTGAAAAGGCTGTAGACCAATTGCGGGATCAATCCATTCTTTAATGATGGCACTTGGGTTATGTTCAGCAACTTCTTCAATCTCTACTCCACCTTCGGTAGACGCAATTATAACGTTGCTACCTGTAGCGCGGTCTAGGGTGATGCTAAGGTAATATTCTTTAATGTTTGGGTCGTCAGGAGAAGGGTAGTATACATCCTGAGCAATAAGAACTTTGTTTACCTTTTTACCGGCAGCACCGGTTTGTATGGTTTCCAGGGTTCCACCCAGAATATTTTTAACTTTTTCTTCAACACTGTCCAGTTTACTAACCACCACACCTTTGGAGCCGGTTTCTTTAACTGATCCTTTACCACGCCCTCCAGCGTGAATCTGTGCCTTTACGACAAAAAAGTTAGTTCCAGTCTCTTCCTGTAGGCGTTTGGCGGCGTCTTTGGTTTGCTCTAGTTTATCTATAACAATACCTTCCTGAACCTGTACACCATACTGCTTGAGAATGTTTTTGGCTTGATATTCGTGTATATTCATGCTTGGAAATTTTTCACGAATCTATCAAATTTTAGTTTTATACTCAAAATAAAATGCCCCCTCTGAAATAATGCCTACATAAAAGCTGTTTTTAGCTGTAATGCGCAGAAAAAAGATTAATTTCCGCTTTTAATTTTGATTAGAGTGAAAGCATAGAAAAATACCACAGCATGCTCAGGGCAGAAAATATCGTCAAGACATACGGAAAGTTAAGAGTATTAAAAGCTATAGACCTGGAAATAGAACAGGGCAAAATTGTTTCTATCGTAGGGGCCTCCGGAGCTGGTAAAAGTACGCTACTGCATATACTTGGTACGCTAGACAAGCCAGATGAAGGAAAAGTCTGGTTAGGCGATCAGGAACTTTCCAGGCTAAGAGGCAACGATCTGGCACTGTACCGCAACCAGAATATTGGTTTTATTTTTCAGTTTCACAATCTGATGCCAGAATTTACCGCTCTGGAAAATGTTTGTATTCCGGCTTATCTGGCCAATAAGAAAAGCGATAAAGAAATTGTACAGCGAGGTAGAGAATTGCTTGAGATGTTAGGCCTTACAGATCGTATGGATCACAAGCCTTCTGAGATGTCTGGTGGAGAACAGCAGCGAACAGCAGTTGCACGTGCCCTTATGAACAATCCAGCAGTGGTATTTGCCGATGAGCCTAGTGGTAATCTGGATTCTCATACAGCCGAAGAGTTGCACAATTTGTTTTTTAGACTCAGAGACGAATTCGGCCAGACTTTCGTCATTGTTACGCACAATGAAGAGCTTGCCAACATGGCAGATGAAAAGTTTGAAATCAAGGACGGCGTAATCTTCACCGGCTAAGCCCTAGCTTTTTACCTCTTTTACCATTTGCTGTATATGTTTACTGGCGCCCAGCATGTTTTCATATACTGCAGCCACATTATGGTCTTTATCTAGCAGATAAGTAATGCGGCGAGTAATACCGAGCAATGGTACGCTGGCTTTATATTTTTTGGTTACAGTTTCCTCCGAATCGGATAAGAGCTCAAAGGGCAAGTGCAACTTGTTCTTAAAACGCTCATGCGTTTTGATATCATCTCTGCTAATCCCGATGATATCTATATCCAGATTATCAAAATATGAAAAATGATCTCTAAACTCACATGCCTCTTTGGTACAACCCTGGGTAAAGTCTTTAGGGTAGAAGTAGAGGACACATGCCTTATCCTTTAAATCTTTATTTAGCTGAAAAGAATGCCCGTTTGTAGAGGGCAAAATAAAGTCAGGAGCTTTGCTGCCAATTACTAGTGCCATGTTAATTATAAATATTTGAATAACTAATATAAACTCGCAATGTAGTTTATACTTTTAAAAAATCAATTTAATCTATGTAAATCACCACTTTATGCCTAAATGGAACAAAATTACCCAAATATATTGTATATCATTTTTCATAGATATATTAAGGTGTAAATTTGGAGCGTTAAAATACATAAAGTTCGACTTATGGACACAAAGGGAAAGTCAATATTAGTAGTAGAAGATGAAGAGAATTTAAGGGGGTTACTTTCTAAAATATTAAGTCTTGAAGATTTCAAAATATTTGAAGCCGGAGATGTTACAACAGCTAAAAATATTTTGCTTACCGAAACCATTTACCTGGTAGTAACCGACGTAATGCTGCCGGACATCAATGGTATAGAGTTTACCAAATACATTAAAAAAGAATATCCATTGACAGAGGTAGTCGTACTTACTGCTTTTGGAAATGTGAAGGATGGAGTAAAGGCGATGAAAATAGGGGCATTTGATTATCTCACTAAAGGTGATGGTGATGATATGCTACCGTTAATCGCCAAGAAAGCAGTAGAAAAATCTATGCTGCAAAGGCAGGTGCAGGAGGTGGATTTCAAGACTGATTCACGTTCCAGCTTTAATAAAATAATTGGTAAGTCCCGGCCAGTAAAGAAAATGATAGAACTGGCCAAAAAAGTGGCAGTTACAGATACTACCGTGTTGCTGCTAGGTGAAACAGGTACCGGTAAAGAGCTCCTGGCAGAAGCTATACACCATGCCAGCCGACGCAGAAAAGGGCCGTTTGTTACCATAAACTGTGCGGCTATACCTAAAGACCTACAGGAGTCTGAGTTATTTGGACATAAGAAAGGATCATTTACAGGAGCAGCACAGGACAAAAAAGGATATTTTGAAGTAGCCGATCGTGGGACCATATTCCTGGATGAGTTAGGCGAGATGAGCCCAGAGCTACAGGCCAAGCTGCTTCGTGCGTTGGAAAACCGTACTTTTAACAGAGTAGGTGATACTACACCTATTCCGGTAGACATTAGAATTATAGCTGCAACCAACCGCGATCTTTTAGATGAGGACAACAGTGAGTTTCGTAGAGACCTCTACTATCGCCTAAGCACTTTTGCGATTGACTTGCCCCCACTGAGAGAGCGCCCCTCGGATATTGAATTGATTGCCTTCCATTTCCTTAAAAGTCAGGCAGAGCGCGTAGGGGGAGAGATTATGAAGATTGACCCTGAGTTTGTATACCATCTAAAAAAGTACGACTGGCCCGGCAATATTCGTGAACTTAAGAACGTAATTGAGCGAGCAGTAATACTTTCTGATGGCAGAGAGCTAACTGCTGATACTTTGCCTAATGAAGTGCTGGCTGCCAGAAAAGTAAAAGAAGAAGTAGCAGAAAGTGTATCCTATGCCAACGAAACGAGCAGCTATAGTATGCCATCTTCAGAACCTGTATCTGATAATGTTGACCTGAAAACGATTGAGCAGGAGCATATTCTCAAGGTGTTAACAATGGTAAATGGCAATAAATCTGAAGCTGCCAAGCGTCTGGATATTGGCTTAGCCACTCTATATCGCAAGCTTAAAGAGTACAACGTAGGATAAAGCTTTGTCATAATGAGATTTTTTTTCATTATGACATGCTTTGTGTCCTTAATGGTCTATATTTTCTCTTAATCTTCTTATTCGTCTAATTATTGTGAGATCTTCTGTGAAAAGCTTATTGCAAAGGATTGTTGCGCTGACCTCTTTTTATCAGAAGATGAAAATAAGGACCCAAATTTTCTCAGGTTTTCTACTTGTACTTTTTCTCACATCCATATTAGCAGTAGTAACTATTTACTACCTGGGAAATTTGGGAACCGCTTCTACTAAAATTCTGGAAGAGAATTACCGTTCGGTCAAAGCTTCTGAGCAAATTATTATCTCTTTATCCAAAGTAGATCAGATACTGGCTAAAATCTGTCTGGGGCAAAACTACAATGACTCTTCTCTGGTTTTAATTCTGGATCGTGAGAAACAACTACTGAGTAACAATATTGGTATCTGTCGCCAGAATGCCTCTGACCAAAAAGAAGTAATGCTGGTAGGAGAATTAGAGGACGAATATGCCAGCTACATCTATTACATAGATGATTTTAAAACTACAGTAGATAAAGTAGGCCTATACTTTACTGTATTACAAAGGCTTAATGGTGTTATCCGTGAGCATGCTGTTCAGTTGGCAAACATCAATCATAAAGACCTGAGTGAGAAAGATGACTATGCACAGTCTCTTTATTTTCAGTCTAAAATTTATGTTTTTTTGATTCTGGTGCTGGTGCTGATGATTGTAGGCTGGACTGTATATAAAGTGCCTCATGAAATTGTAAAGCCTATAACCAAAATTACGGAGAAGATTCAACGTATCTCTCAGGGAGAATATCAGCAGGAGATTAAAGTGGATTCCAGTAGCGAACTGGGAGATTTGGCTGTTGCCTTCAATAATATGTCGGTACGCTTGCAAGAGTTTGAAAAGCTGAACATAGAAGAGGTGCAGGTTCAGAAAAGCCGTATGGAGTCTATTATCCGAAGTATGAATGATGGCTTAATTATTCTGGACGAGCAGGAAGAAATTATTCTGGTGAATGAAACCAGCTCTAGCCTGATAGATATGGAGGAAAGTGAACTGATTGGTAAAAAACTGTGGGAGCTTTCCGAGAAAAATGAAGTTTTGCATGAGCTGGAAGTATCCTTAAGTAATAAGGATTTTAAGCCCGCTACGATGGAAGAAAGCCATAGCTTCCTTAAAATCAATAGAGGAGATGGTAAGCATGCGTTTTTTACCAAAGAAATATATAAGGTTTACAGTAAAGAGACAGCTACTAAAAGATTTTTAGGCCACATTATTACCCTCAAAGATATCACCTCCTTTAAAGAATCAGACGAGGCCAAGTCTAACTTTATTGCGGTTGTATCTCATGAGCTAAAGACACCACTTTCTGCCCTAAACATGAGCTTAATGCTCTTAAGTAATACTCGCTTTGGTACCCTTAACGAAGAGCAAAGCAAGACTGTAAAAGCTATGAAGCGAGAAGTTCAGCGACTGGTAAATATGGTTACTGAACTCCTGGACCTAACTAAGGTAGAAAGAGGGCAAATTAGTCTAGAAAAAGAGGTGATTGAGCCAGCAATCCTATTGGAATATGCTATCGCTCCGGTAGATGTGAAATTTAAACAGAAGGACGTTCGCATTGATAAAAATATACAGGAAGGACTACCTGCCCTTTACGTAGACCCAGAAAAAATATCTTGGGTACTCATTAACCTGATGACCAATGCGTTACGCTATTCTACTGAGGGTGGAAAAATTATTCTTGAAGCACGTCGCCTGGACGACATGATGGAGTTCTCAGTAAAAGATTTTGGTCCGGGAATTTCTAAAGAAAACCTGAAGAGAGTGTTCAATAAGTTTGTTCAACTAAATACAAACGGTAAAAAGAACAAGCACGGATTAGGTTTAGGTTTGGCTATCTCAAAAGAAGTAGTAGAAGCCCACGAAGGGCAGATTTTTGTGGAAAGTGAGCTAGGTGCGTGGAGTAGGTTTTTCTTCAGAGTACCCATTGCGGCAGAAACCGATAAAGAGGAGATTAAGCCCAAAGAACTCCAGAATGTCCGCAGTATGCACATCACTTAATGAAAAATATTAGCAGTTGAATTAATAGACTGTTTTTCATGTTTACCTTAGGTTCTCTATCAGGCGCTAAATACCTTAGCGTCTTTTTTATTTGCCAGGGCCCTCCAGTGCCCTGCTAGTCCACGACATTATTATCATGAAGCTCAGCAAAGGCATACAATACATGTTGCTATCCACCTTTCTTTTTGCCTGTATGAATGTACTGGTAAAACTGGTAAGCAATATCCCAGCTGTAGAGGTAGTTTTCTTTCGCTCTATTATCTCACTGATTATCAGTTATACAATTTTAAAGTCCAAGAAGATCAACATATGGGGAAATAATAAACCTTTGCTAATCGCAAGAGGTGCCGCCGGAGCTATTGGGCTGGTTCTCTATTTTATGATTATCCAGCAGATACCTTTAGCTACTGCCGTAACCTTGCAATTTCTGGCACCAATAGTAACTGCTATTTTAGGTATGCTAATTTTAAAAGAGAAGGTAAAAGGATGGCAATGGCTTTTTTTTCTACTTTCGTTTGGCGGAATTTTAGTAGTCAACGGTTTTGATGCCAGGGTAGAACCCCTTCATTTGCTAATGGGAATTATGGCAGCATTAGGGGCGGGTATGGCATATACTATTATCCGTAAACTTAATACCACCGAACATCCTTTAGTGATTGTCATGTATTTTCCACTGGTAACAGTGCCTATTACCGGAACATACTCAGCCTTGCATTGGCAAATGCCTCAGGGCATAGAGTGGCTAACTTTGCTGGGCATAGGCGTACTGACACAATTTGCTCAGTTTTATCTTACAAAATCTTTTCAGCAGGAAGAAATCAATAAAGTAGCCAGCCTCAAGTATTTGAATATTCTCTATGCATTGTTCTTTGGCTACGTTTTCTTTGAAGAAACTTTTAACCTGTACACCTATCTGGGAATGTTACTGGTGGTAGCCGGAGTTATTCTGAATATCTGGTACAAACAAAGAACTACTAAAGAGGCAGAGGAATCTCAGAAGGCCAGGGTTAAAAAAACAGCATAGCATTATCATATTATGAAGTTTGAATTACAAACAAAAGACGCAAAGTCTAAAGCCCGCACCGGCGTTTTACATACCGACCACGGGCCCATACATACTCCTATATTTATGCCGGTTGGTACGGCAGGTACCGTTAAGGCGGTTCATCAGCGAGAGCTAAAAGAAGACATTGAAGCTGATATTATTTTAGGCAATACCTATCATCTGTATTTACGACCGGGACTGGAGTTACTGGAAAATGCCGGAGGCTTGCACAAGTTTAATGGGTGGAATGGCCCTATTCTCACCGATAGTGGAGGCTATCAGGTTTATTCTTTAGCGGAAAACCGTAAGATTGAAGAAAAGGGCGTGACTTTCCAGTCTCATATAGATGGCTCCAGGCATGTGTTTACTCCTGAAGCTGCAATGGATATTCAGCGTAGCATTGGGGCGGATATCATCATGGCTTTTGACGAATGCACACCCTATCCCTGTGAGTACGATTATGCCAAAAATTCTTTAGCGATGACTCATCGTTGGTTAAAAAGGTGCTGCGAGCGATTTGACAGCACAGAAGGACGATATGGTTATGAGCAGACCCTTTTTCCTATTGTGCAGGGCAGTGTATATCAGGATTTGAGAAAAGAGTCTGCCGAATTTATTGCTTCCTGTGAGCGTGATGGTAATGCTATTGGTGGTTTGGCGGTAGGCGAACCAGCTGAAATGATGTACGAAATGACCGAACTGGTATGTGATATACTGCCGGCAGACAAGCCGCGTTATCTGATGGGAGTAGGTACACCAGCCAATATTTTAGAATCCATTGCACTAGGGGTGGATATGTTTGACTGTGTTATGCCCACCAGAAATGCCAGAAATGGCATGTTGTTTACTACTCAGGGAATTATTAATATCAGGAATGAAAAGTGGAAAAATGACCTGAGCCCCATAGATGAAGAGCTTGGGGGCTATGTGAGTACTTACCATAGTAAGGCTTACTTGCGACACTTGGTGCATGCCAAGGAAATCTTAGGTGCACAGATAGCCAGTATACATAATCTAACGTTTTACCTATGGCTGGTAAGGCAGGCCAGAACGCATATAGAAGCAGGGGATTTTGCCAGCTGGAAAAATATTATGGTAGATAAACTTATGCAAAGACTTTAACGTGCAAAAGGGTAAATGAAAATACTAGACCTCTATATTCTCAAGAAGTTTCTGGGTACTTTTTTCTTTGTGGTATTGCTACTGGTATCTATAGTCAGTGTGATAGACTATACAGAGAAAAATGATGACTTTCTGGAGCACCAGCTGGAAGGCGCTCAGATACTGTCATACTATGTAAATTTCATTCCCTATGTAGCTAGTCTGATAACACCGATAACAGTTTTTATCGCGGTTGTTTTTGTTACTTCTAAGCTGGCCGGTAATACAGAAATTATTGCAATTCTTAGTAGTGGCATCAGCTTTCGCCGCATGCTTTTACCCTATATGATAGGTGCAATGTTTATTGCGGCAGTCAGTTTCCTTTTAAATGGCTGGGTTATACCAAATGCCAATAAAGAGCGCATAGCATTTGAAATTAAATATGTAAAAAGCCCATTTTACTATGATGAGCGCAATATTCATATGAAGATTTCTCCTCAAGCCTATGCTTATATGGAAAGCTATAACAACAATGCGGATGTAGGCTATCGCTTTACTCTGGAGAAGATAGAAGGAAACCAGATGTTGGAAAAGATTTCGGCACGTCGCATAGAATGGGACTCTACTACCTCTAAATGGCGGCTTAAGCAGTGGAAACGACATACATTTGATGGTATGCAGGAATCTATAGATTCAGGCAATGAAATGGATACAACTCTGAACATTCATCCTAAAGATTTTGGTAGCACCTATGGTATGTACGAGACTCTAACTTTGTCTGAATTAAACCGGCATATCTCCTTGCTCAGAGAGCGTGGAGCAAACGACATTCCTCTATATCAGGTAGAGAAATATATACGTTATATGTCGCCCTTTACGGCCATTATCCTCACTTTTATTGGAGTAATTATGTCAGCCCGAAAGAGTAGGGGAGGCTCAGGGTTTCAGATTGCTATGGGTTTTGGTATTGCCTTTTTGTTTATCATCTTTTTCATCTTCGCCCGTAGCATTGCCGAAGCCAATACGATGAATCCAATTGTAGCAGTCTGGATTCCTAATATCATTTTTAGCTTTATTGGTCTGGCCCTATACAAATTCGTTCCTCGATAATGTCTTCTCAAGTTAAACATTATGTACAGCTCCATTTTGTAGTATTAATCTGGGGCTTTACAGCTATACTGGGTTTGCTGATTAGTATTCCTTCAGTAGAAATTGTGTTGTATCGTACTTTAATCGCAAGCCTGGCGCTGCTCCTTCTTTTATATGTGAGTAAAAAGCCCATAGCTTTAGATAAGAGAACAGCAACAAAGCTACTCTTAACAGGAGGGTTAATTGGAGCTCATTGGATATTATTTTTTGGGGCAGCAAGAGTATCTACTGCATCAGTTTGTTTAGCAGGTATGGCTACCAGCTCTCTATGGACAAGTTTTATAGAGCCATTTTTTTACCGTAAAAAGATTCGGTTTTATGAAGTGGCTTTAGGGGTGCTGGCGATTATAGGTCTTTATATTATTTTTCGTTTTGAGTTCAATCATGCTTTAGGTCTTTTTATGGCCATCGCCTCCGCCTTTTTAGCCTCACTCTTTACAGTAATCAATAGCAAGTTTACCAAGCAGCATTACCATTATACAATCACTTTTTATGAAATGGCTGGTGCTTTTTTATTCACACTATTGTTTATTCCTTTCTATGCTTCTTACATAAGTGAAGGTGGCATAGTCTATTGGCTTCCCAGTAGTATGGACTGGATGTACCTAATGATACTGGCGGTAGTCTGCACGGTCTATGCCTATTCTGCTTCAGTGGAACTCATGCGAAATGTATCGGCTTTCGCTGTTAACCTGACAACCAATATGGAGCCGGTCTACGGTATTGTGATGGCCTTAATATTTTTTGGTGACAAAGAAGAAATGACAGAGGGTTTTTATGTAGGTACCCTCATCATTCTGGTATCCGTACTGGCTTACCCCCTGATAAAAAGATTTATGAGGAGAAAAGCTGCACGTGCAGAGCTGTCACATAGTTAAATCAGTTATATACTTTTAAACTTAAATCGCCAAGGACCAGCTTTTTGTCTATCCAGGGATTGCCAGTACACTGTACTTCAGAGTCGCCCAGGCTGGTGAGGTTAAGTTTCTGTGCTACATTCAGGTCTAGCACACTGTCACCAAAGGAGTTTACCTTGCCTTGTTTGCAAATTAGCTTGCCTAAGTCAGCTGTATGGTCTCCCAGGGTATTTAATTTTAGCTGGGTCACGTTTCCGCTTTCTATTTTAAGGTGGTTGTCACCATATAGGGAGGTCTTAAATTTATCAGCATTTATGGCTTTAAAACTGATCTTATTGTCGCCATATGATTTAAGGGTAAATTTTTGAGCTTTCATATTACCCAGATGTTGAACATTATTATCACCCATTATTATTAGCTTTTCCAAGTTTTTGTAGGTCAGCTTAACTAGTACCCTGGCTTCAGAATATTCATTATAACTACAGCCTCTTTTACAGCCTTTAAGGTATATGTTCAACTTTTTTCCACTATCCTCAATCACAATATCTTTTTCATCAATCTGGAAATAATCAATCTCGAGAACCTGCTGCTCTCCTTGTTGCAGAACAAGATTAATCCGATCAGAGATGGTAAGTTTACTGAATGGAAGGGCTACTGTTTTACTAATGCTTTTCGCTGTGCTATTGGTAGTACAAAAGACAAGTAGCAAAATACCTATGAAGGACGAGGTGATAAAATGATGTTTCATGCTTTGGTAGTTTTATAGATAGATGCCACACTTAGGCAGGGGGTTGCATAGCGAGGGAATTATCTATAAATATCGATTTAAAAGTGTTGGCTATAGGCACTTCTAGCTAGCAAGGTAGAGAAGGTTAAAACTTGAGGATAAATAAAAAAGGCCACCTCATAAACTTTGAGATGGCCAACTTTAAATGATATGTAATTCAAGCTAATATTAGAGCTTTATTTCTTTTTAGCTCTGCCCTTAGTTGCTCTTCCTTTCTTTTCGGGGGCTTTCTCAGCCAGTTCTAGGCATTCTTCCAGTGTAAGCTCAGAAGGCTCTTTATCTTTAGGAATTTTTACGTTTTTCTTTCCTACTTTAATATAAGGACCATAGCGTCCCTTTAGCACCTGCACATCTTCATTTTCATCAAAAACCTTGATATACTTTTCTGCTTCAGCCTTGCGTTTAGCCAGTATAAGCTCAGTAGCACGCTCCAGGTCTACAGACAGTGGATCGTCCTCTTTGGGGAGGGAAGCAAAGAGATTTTTATGACGTACGTAAGGACCAAATCTACCAATATTGGCCGTAATCATTTCTCCTTCAAACTCACCTACTTCGCGCGGTAGCTTAAAGAGTTCCATGGCCTCTTCCAGCGTAATGGTTTCAATAAACTGCCCTTTTCTCAGACTGGCATATTTAGGTTTCTCTTCACCGTCTGTTTCTCCCAGTTGTACCATAGGGCCAAACTTACCCAGACGAGCAATTACAGGAAGGCCTGTCTTAGGGTCATCGCCCAGTAAGCGATCACTTTTTACCTGCGAACGGTCTATTTGCTCAGAGCTCTCAATTTTAGAATGGAAACGCTGATAAAATTCGTCCAGCATCTTGTCCCATTCCTTTTTGCCTTGCGCTATTTCGTCAAACTCTTTTTCTACACGAGCAGTAAAAGAGTAATCAATGACGTTTTCAAAATACTCTACCAGAAAGTCATTCACTACCATAGCCACATCAGTTGGGAAAAGCTTTTTCTTTTCTGCGCCGGTAGTTTCGGTTAGTGTCTGGTTTTCAATTTTATTTTCTTTTTTCTTAAAAGTAATCTCTTTGTACTGTCGCTCCACTCCAGGGCGGTCTTCTTTGAGCACATAACCTCTTTTTTGTACAGTAGAGATGGTAGGTGCGTAAGTAGACGGACGACCAATACTCATCTCCTCCAGTTTTTTTACCAGGCTCGCTTCTGTATAGCGTGGCGCATGGCGGGTAAAGCCTTGTCGTGCTTTCATAAAGTCCAGCGTAAGCTTTTGTCCTTCCTTTAGCGGTGGCAGCATACCCTTTCGGTCTTCGTCATTTTCCTCATCGTCCGTAGACTCTATGTAGACCTTAAGAAAACCGTCAAATTTGATCACCTCACCTGTAGCGCTAAAATGAGTTGGCATATCATTGCCTGCCTGGCCTTTATAGTTAATGCCAATAGTAACCAAAGTACGTTCTATTTCGGCATTGGACATTTGAGAGGCAATAGCCCGTTTCCAGATCAGCTCGTATAAACGCTGCTCGTTTCTTTCTTTACCAGCTTCTTTGGCAGAAAAATCGGTAGGGCGAATAGCTTCGTGCGCCTCCTGTGCTGACTCAGACTTTGTTTTGTAAGTACGCTGATGATGATACTTATCTCCAAAAGTACTTTTAATCTCCTTTGCGGCAGCATCTCTGGCCTCTTCAGATAAGTTGGTTGAGTCGGTACGCATATAGCTTATTTTACCAGCCTCATAAAGTCTCTGAGCGAGTGTCATGGTTTGAGAAACTGAGAAGCCTAGTTTGCGAGAAGCTTCCTGCTGTAGGGTAGAAGTGGTAAAGGGTGGAGCAGGTGATTTTTTTACCGGCTTCTTCTCAAGTTTATCAATCTGGTATTCTGCATCGCGGCATGCTTCCAGAAAAGCCAGAGCTTCTTCTTCGGTGTCAAACTTTTTAGGCAGGTCTGCCTTTAGTATGCTGTTTTCGTCCACAAAAAACTCAGCAGATACTTTGTAAGAAGACTTAGCATTAAAGTCTTTGATCTCGCGCTCACGCTCAACTACCAGCCTAACAGCGACCGACTGTACCCGTCCAGCGGATAGTCCTCTCTTAATTTTTTTCCACAGCACAGGTGACAGCTCAAAACCAACCAGGCGATCCAGTATACGGCGTGCCTGTTGTGCGTTTACCAGATCCAGATCTATTCCTCTTGGAGTTTGTATGGCATTGAGTATGGCATTTTTGGTAATCTCCCGAAAGACAATACGTCTGGTTTGCTCATCTTTCAGCTTAAGCTCTTCCTTCAGGTGCCAAGAAATTGCCTCTCCTTCACGGTCATCATCACTAGCCAGGAAGATCAGCTCAGAGTCTTTTACTAGTTTTTTGAGCTGAGAAATAACATCCTTTTTGTCAGGAGAAACTTCATATGTAGGCTTAAAACCATTTTTTATATCAATTGCTTTATCATCTTTGGGAAGATCGCGAATATGACCATAGCTGGAAGCTACTACATAATCTTTTCCTAAATATCCTTCTATGGTCTTTGCTTTTGCTGGAGATTCTACTATAACTAGGTTCTTGGGCATCTTAGGCTTGCTTTATAAATCAATTATTGAAATAAGTACGTAAAGTGTACTGGTTGATTGTTGAGTTAAACTACGTGATAAGAAGTTTACACACAACTTATTGTAATATTCGCTGCAAATAAAGAGAATTGTTTTTTCATTAACATATACTTCTACAAATGGTTAAAAATTTGTTTTTAGTACGTCACGCTGAAGCTGCAGAAGCTATAGCTGGTATCAAAGATATAGAAAGAGATCTTACTGCCAAAGGTTACCGCGATGCACCCCGTGTCGGAAAGTATCTTTTTGAACTTAATGTTTCCACAGACGCTATGCTGAGCAGCAGTGCTCAGCGTGCCCGAGCTACTGCTGAGCTTATGGCAGAACAACTAAAGTATGAGCAGCATAAAATTGCTTATGTGGAAGAGCTATACAATGCTTCTGTCAGGAGTATGTTGCAAATTATAAACGAAGCTAAACCTCACTGGAACAAGCTCATTGTGGTTGCTCATAACCCTTCAATTTCTTATCTGGCAGAGTACCTTAGTGGAGAGGCTATTGGAAATATGGTGCCTGCCGGAATGGTAAACCTGAGTTTTGAAATTGATAATTGGTCGGAAGTGTCGGAAGGATTAGGAAAGCTGGAAAAGTACGTAACACCAGATACTATTATTTTTTAATTAAATATTATGTTAGCTAAACTGTTAGTAAACGCAATAGCTGTGTTTTTGGCTGCCTACCTGCTGCAAGGTGTACAAATCAAGAATTTTTGGAGTGCTATACTGACCGCTATAGTCCTGGCGATAGTAAATGCCGTAATTAAACCGCTAATGGTGATTTTGACCATACCGGTGACCATTCTAACTTTTGGACTGTTTATTTTAGTAATCAACGCCCTGATGCTTATGTTGGTAGATGCAATTCTGCCAGGGCTTAAGATCAAGAATTTTTGGTGGGCACTTATTTTTGGGGTAGTACTGTCAGTGATTAACGCAATCCTCTCCTGGATAATTTTATAAATGTGGACAAAGAAAAGCTTGTTTTTTTATCTCGTAATCTGGCTAAAGGCCTTCTTTGGCTGAGCCTGCTGATCGCAGGCTTCTTTTTATTCAAAAAGTATGTAGATGTTGACTATTTATCCTGGCTGAAACCTGTATATGACTCCCCCACATTAGTTTACACTATTTACTCTTTGTCGGAGTTGCTTTTTGGAATTATTCCTCCAGAAATTTTTATGATGTGGGGATTACGGCATAATAATCTGGAGACTTATGTACTGGTAGTGCTTATATTGTCTGCGATTTCATATCTGGCGGGTAGCCTAGGCTTTTTAATTGGCAGATATCTGGAAAACACGCGATTTTTCAAGATTTTCAAGAGAAGAGTATTCGGTAAGTACGAAAAGTACTTATTCAGTTTTGGGGGCTTTATTGTTATTGTGGCTGCTTTAACTCCACTGCCATTTTCGGGAGTAAGCATGTTGGTTGGAAGTGCTGAATTTCCTGCACGCAAATTCCTTTTGTTCGCGCTATTTCGTTTTGTCCGCTTTCTAGCCTATGCCTGTATTATATGGGAAGTAAATATGCTATAAACCAAACTTTATGTATAAGTTTTGGTTGTAATCTCATTGCTTATCCGCATAGTAGGGTAGATAAATTAACATGTAGCTGCTAGGCATACCTACTCAAAATGAATCGCATGTGGTAATGAAGTATGCCTAATAGGGTAATTGTCGGTAAGCTTACATAATGAAACCTTTTACCCAAAGATATTTATGCAATATCGGTGTAGAGTCATAATATTTTATTATTATATTTAAATATCTGCATATAATCTACATCACTTAAACTATGAAGGCTACTTACTCTATTACTTTTCTTTTCCTGCTCTTTTTAGCTAGCTGTATGGGTTATAAAGAGTTTCCGGTTGAATCTGATTACAGTTTTGAGGGTGACTTTAAACGATACAAAACCTTCAATTTCTTAGACACCAGGAGCTCAGGTCCTGACTCCAGTATTCAAAATAATATTATTGAAGAGTCTATACGTGCACGTATGGAATTGCAAGGCTACGATTTTTCAGAAACTAACCCACGATTGTTAGTATCATACAAGATCTTTTATGATAGCCTTTTCTTTACGGGCTATGAACAGCCAGACCTTGAGATGTTCATAGAATATGAAGAGTCTATTGACCAGGAAATGGACCCCGTAAAGTATAATTTGAGAGAAGGGACACTACTCGTTTTAATCTATGATCGGGAACGTAAAAAATCTATCTGGCAGGGTTATGCATCAGGAGTGTTTGGAAACCAGTTTTTTAATGATAAGCGATATCTGCAGGGAGCTGTCCGTTCCATTTTTGACCAGTATAAAGTTTTTGCAGAGGGGTTTGTGGTAGATAAAAAGAAGATGAGGTGACAAGCTTGTTGGATGGTATATACTGAAAATGCCGCATTTAGCGGCATTTCTTATTCTATAGAGCTGTTAATCTAGCGTACTTCAAAATTAGCTTTACCAATTACGTAGTCGTCGGCGTAAATTTCTATGGTATGGCGGCCTTCCTCATACTCGCTACCTTTTTCATATAAGAAAGTTAGTTTTTGCTGGGTATTGTCAAAAAGGATCTCCTGCTTTTGGGTAAAAAATACTTCTTTACCGTCTTGCATAAAAGTACCAGAGCCTTTAGCTACATCAAAAATAACTTTACCAGAAGGATCAATAATACGAACCATGATGTCTTTACCTTCAACCGGTGCTACATCATTTTTAGCCAGGTTAAAAGAAAGCTGTAGCTTTTCTATCTGATTATTACGGTAACGATCTCTTTCTTTAGCGTTTCCACGGCTGTTAACTCCTTCAATCTTAATGTTTTCTGCTTCCAGGCGTGAGGCAACCTGTACTTTTTCTGAGAGCTGCTCATTGCTTGTTTTTACCTGATTCATCTGCTTACTAAGCTCCCGCTGGTCTTCTTTAAGTTCGGTGTTTTCTGCATAAAGTGCCTCGTTAAGCTCTTTGAGTTCAGCAATTTCTTTGTCTTTGTTAAGCAAGAGTTCGCGATAGCCTTCTACACGGTTTCTGATCTGATCATACCTTTTTTGAGCAAGCTGCCCCTGGTTTTGTAATTGCTCCTTTTCCTGCTCTAAAGTTTCCCGGATCAAACGAAGTTCCTCTACGTCTTCTCCCAATTTCTGCAACTCCTCAATTTTCAGGTTGAGTTCATTGCTCATAGACTCCAGCTTGTTGTAGGTCTCTTCCAACTCCTCCTTGCTACTTTGTAGCTCGGTACTCATTTCCTGATTGTTTTGATAGTACAGGAAGAAAGTAACCACATTTGCCAGGAGCAACACGCCTATCACTGCTATAAGAATATTTCTGTTTTTTGATCTTTGTGGGTCACTCTGATTGTTTGACATATATAGATTAGTTTATTTGTTCTTCAGTGCGTAAAAATAGTAAAATATTTCTTTCATACTTACCATGATGCCTCTAGATGAAAATTACTGGACAGAACGTTATCATAATCAGCATACAGGATGGGATTTAGGCAAGATTTCCCCTCCAATACAACAGTATGTAGATCAACTGACTGATAAAAATATTTCTATTCTAATTCCTGGAGCTGGCAATGCTTACGAGGCGGCCTATCTATATCAGCAGGGATTTCATAGTACCTACGTATTAGATATTTCGCTCTACCCTTTGCGGCAATTTCAGAAGAACTACCCTGATTTTCCAAAAGAACAGTTACTTCACCAGAATTTTTTTGAACTGGAAGGTAATTATGATCTTATTCTGGAACAAACTTTCTTTTGTGCTTTGCAGCCAGACTTAAGAGGCCAATATGTGAATAAAATGCTAAGTCTTCTTAAAGATGGAGGGAAGCTGGTAGGTGTACTTTTTGATGATCCCCTCTTTGAAGACCACCCACCATTTGGTGGCAATAAAAGCCTATACCTTACCTACTTTAAATCCCATTTCCAGATTATAACCTTTGAAAGATGCTATAATTCCATAAAGCCAAGACAGGGTAGAGAACTATTCATGATTATGGAAAAAACTAAAACATGAGGGCATGATGTTGCTTCATGTGCGCAGCATTAAAAAACAACATGCCAGCATCAAAAAGGTCTAAACTCAGGCTTATGTCTGGTCTCTGGTAAAGCTCCACCCAGGCTTGTCGCATCTCATTTGACCAATAAATATCATCCAGTATCAAAACACTTTGCTCATGTGTTTTTGCACGCAGTTGCTGGAAATAGTTTAAAGTAGGTACGTAGCGATGATTAGCATCCAGGTACGCCATGTCAACTTTGGGCAGCTTTCTGAGAGATTGAGGAAGAGTCTGATCAATATTGCCCTCTATCAGCTTAATATTTTTGTATGGCCACTCATTAAATAGCTGTCGGGCAAGTTGAGCAGTATTGGCACAGCCTTCAAAAGTATAGATTTCAGCATCAGGGTTAGCAGCAGACATATAAAGCGTATTAATGCCCAAAGAGGTGCCCAATTCAATAATGACAGTATGATTTTGAGATTGTATAAGCCGAAATAACATACGAGAAAACCTGGCCTGGCTAAGGCTGTGCGCTGCTATGTTACTTACCTTCCTATTTTGTTGTTTGCTGGCTTGTGAGGGAGCTCCCGGAGAATTGATATTTATTGCACGTGGGTTTTGTAAATAAGACCTTCTGTAAGCCTCAATACTATCAAAAATGGCTTCTTTATTATCAGCGGCTATTACTTTTTCATACAGCTGATATACAAAAGGCGCATGTAAAGAGTGTCGGTTTACGGCATGCAACCAATGGTGAATATATCCCTTGACTAATGAGAATCTGCTCAATTAATTGCAGCGGTAGGGGGCTATCATATGAAACTCAGGAATAGCGGCCAGAAAGTTTTTGCCATCTACTACCCGGTCCATAAGGTAAGTGCCGTACATTTTTCCAATGCCGGATTTAAGGTTACAGCCAGAAACATACTGATGGGTATCGCCAGGCTCCAGGGTGGGTTGCTTACCTACCACGCCCTCGCCTTCAACTTCACGTACCGGAAAACCCGCATCAGCAATAAACCAATGTCTTCTCAGTAACTTTACGGTATGCTGACTGTTGTTTTCAATAGTAACATGATAAGTGAATACATAATGGTTTTGGGCTGGACTAGAATAGTCAGGCTGATATTCAGTAACAACTGTTACTTTTACACCTTCTGTTACTTCAGTTACCATTTTATTGTTTTCTTTCTTTTTTTACGATAAATATACTCAATAGTTTAAAATAACCTAAACAGCAGAATTAATTCTTCAACTAATGGATGTAAAAATTGCGCCCTCCTGGAAAGAGCATCTTTCCGCAGAGTTTAGTAAGCCATATTTTTTAAGTTTGGTAGATTTTGTTAAGACTGAATACAGTAATCAAACAGTATATCCTCCCGGAAAAGAAATTTTCAGAGCCTTTGACCTCACGACTTTTGAAGATGTAAAAGTGGTTATTTTAGGTCAGGATCCCTACCATGGACCTAATCAAGCCAATGGATTAGCTTTCTCGGTAAGAGATGGTATTCGTATGCCTCCTTCCTTAGTCAATATTTTTAAAGAAATAAAAAATGAATTTGGTAAGGAATTACCTCCCAGCGGTAATCTGGAACGTTGGGCTGAGCAAGGGGTACTTTTACTAAATGCTACTCTTACAGTAAGGGCCAGGCAGGCCGGATCTCACCAAAAGAAAGGCTGGGAGGAGTTTACCGATGCTGTTATCCGGCACATATCCGAAGAGAGAGAAAATGTAGTATTTATGCTTTGGGGCGCATACGCTCAGAAGAAGGGTAGCATAATTGATGAAGACAAACACTTTGTCTTAAAATCTCCACATCCTTCTCCTTTTTCGGCAGATAGAGGTTTTTTTGGAAACAATCACTTCAAGAAAGCCAATGAGTACCTGAGCGATAAAGGTAAGGGTGAAATTGAATGGTAACAAAAAAGGTTCTAAGCGTTAGCTTAGAACCTCGGTTGTTTATAAAGTAGTAATACTTTGATTATTCAATCAAGTTAAATAAGCGATTCCATCTGATTTTGTCGATAAATCCTCCATTAGGGTCTACAGACAACCAGATAAAGAAAGCTTTGCCAACAATATGATCTTCTGGTACAAAACCCCAGAAGCGTGAGTCTTCAGAATTATGCCGGTTGTCACCCATCATAAAATAGTAGTCTTGCTGGAAGGTGTATTCGTTAATTTCCTGACCGTCAATGTATAATTTACCATCCTTCTTCTCTACATCTTCATGACCTTCATAGTGTTGAATCACTACCTCATATTTGGCAAGATTAGCTTCATCCAGGCTTACAGTCATACCTTTTGCAGGTACTTCTAAGGGACCGAAAAAGTCTGCATTCCATGGAAAAAGGCTGGCATCAGGAAATATTCTGGGGTTGACCTGATCTTCACTATAAGCAGCCGAATGTACAGCATTTACGAATGGTAGCTTGGCAAACTCATCCGCAATTTCAGGTGTACAAAGTACCACATAACCACCCTGTGTCAGATTGTATTCCCACACTTCAAAATTATCAAAAACGCGATCATTGATAACTTCGTCAGTAGCTACGAAATATCTGAACTGAGCACCTTCTGGAGCATCCAAAGGCTGGTTGTTAACGATTACCTGACGGTCTTCCACTTTGATAACATCTCCCGGTAAGCCTACACATCGTTTGATGTAATTTGTCTTGAGGTCTGTAGGGTGCTGAAACTCAGTAGGAAAGTTAAATACTACTACATCATTCCTCTTTACATCTGAAAAACCAGGTAACCTGAACTGAGGTAGCTGAATCCAGTCAACATAAGAAGGAATGTCGGTGCCCCAAATGGTTTGGTGTGTTAAGGGTACCTGAAGCGGTGTTTTTGGAGTTCTTGCCCCATAGTGCATTTTGCTTACAAAAAGGAAGTCACCTACGAGAAGAGACCTTTCCATGGAGGGAGTAGGTATGGTAAATGCCTCCAGAAACAACCACCGAATCAGGGTAGCTGCGACTACTGCAAATACTATTGCATCTACCCATTCGCGGGTCTTAGACTTAGGAGCTTTATGCTTAGAAGAACTACTCTCTGTGGTATTGGGGTCTTTTTTCTTGAGAAATGTCGCCATATGAATTGATTCAGAACAAACTTTTTATACTTCTGATTAACGCCAGTAGAAAACAAATAATGCCTCTAAAGATAAAGAATTAAAATTTTATGAAATCATGCATGCCCAAAATTCCTTTCTTGTTCTTAATCCATTCCGCTACTAAAACTGCACCAAGAGCAAAACCTTTACGGGTATGGGCTTCATGTTTAATCTCTATAGTATCTATTTCAGACTGATATTTAACAATATGTGTACCAGGCACTTCCCCTTCTCTTTTAGAGGTAATGGCAATACTCTGTCCGGAGCCCTCTGCCGCTTGTTCTTCCAGGTGCCAGTCATTTTTAGTGTCTAATGACTTGAGCATACCCTCTGCCAGGGTAATGGCAGTACCACTGGGCGCATCTTTCTTTTGGGTGTGGTGTATTTCCTCCATAGAAGGCTTATAGTCGGGGTAAGCATTCATGATGCCAGCCAGAATCTCATTGAGCCTGAAGAAAATATTAACACCTATACTAAAGTTAGAGGCATAGAAAAAAGTACCATTCTGCTCTATACAATAATCTTCTATAGCCGACTTCTCTTGCAGCCAGCCGGTAGTACCGGATACTACAGGTATATTGTTTTTTAGACAGTAACGAATGTTAAAGGGGGCGGCATCCGGTTGGGTAAACTCAATGGCGACATCTACCTCTTCAGGCTTCAGGTTTTCTAATATTTCGTCACGTTTGTCTACATCTACCTTGGCTACGATGGTATGACCTCGCTCAATGGCTAATTGCTCAATGGTTTTTCCCATTTTGCCATATCCGAGTATAAGAATGTTCATGTTTACTTTATGTTTAAAAATAGTGAAAGGCCAGCAGCTGGCACAAAACTACCTCCACCAGAAGAGAGAGCGTAGTATTGGCCTGCAGAAGGCTGAATTTCCAGGCTAAGCTCTTCGCTAACGTCAAACTCAATAAGGTGCGCATCTACAATGGCTTCCATAATCTGGAGGGCATAAGCTCCTGCCATTAGTATATACATAAAATCTCTCTGGCGACGAATTGTCTCCAAATTATTGGTTACCTGTGTCAATCCTTGTGCAGCTACGGAGTTAATTAAAGGATTTTGTTCTGGAAGCCCATTATCCAAAGCAATGTAGGCACGACGAAAAACGAGGTACTGATCGTTATACCAGGTAGCAAACCAGCCCAAAGTAATAAAGGTGCCATAGACAATCGGCACCTTCCAGTATGCTCCATTGTAAACCTGCCCTAACCCAGGCAGAGCGGCAGCATAAAGGGCCGCCTTGCGAGGAATTTTCTTGCTGTTTCTTCCTGTAAAGATAACCACAGAATCCGGGGGAGCATCATTTCCCTTTTGATCCGTACCTATAAGTACCTGATCGTTGATTTCAATGGTATCTTCCATGATAACCTGAGTCTCAGGAGTAGCTTCGCTTTCTTCTTCCTGTGCCAGACAGTTTGTGGCAGAAAAAAGCTGTGTTACCAAACATAATGCACAAAAGATACCTGTTTTCCACAGCATAGAGCTTACATCTCTAATAGTTCCAGTATTCTGTTTAGGTCATCGGCAGAAACGTAAGGGATTTTGATCTCGCCTTTTTCCTTACCACTGCTTTTAATCTGTACTTTGGTGCCAAAGTGCGAAGAAAGCTTAGTCTGTATCTGACGCAGCTGGTAAGCAGTCTCAGGATTTACTTCTTCCTTAGGTTTTTCCTTTTTGCGAGGCATAGAAAGCTCTCGTACCAAGGCTTCTACCTTCCTAACCGACAGGTCTTCTTTAATCGTTTTTTCAAAGATATGGAGCTGCTGATCAACATTTTCTACGTTGATAATAGCTCTTGCATGCCCCATAGATATACGGTTATCGCGGAGGGCCGCCTGAATATCTGGCGGAAGCTTAAGCAAGCGCAGGTAGTTGTTTACAGTAGAGCGGTTTTTACCTACTCTTTCTCCAAGTTGCTCCTGGCGCAGGTCACACTCAGAGATGAGGCGCTGATAGCTTAGTGCGATTTCTATAGAGTTCAGATTTTCACGCTGAATATTCTCTATCAGAGCCATTTCCAGCATTTGCTGGTCATTAGCCATACGCACATAGGCGGGAATCATGTCCAGGCCAGCAATTTTTGAAGCCTGCACTCTACGCTCTCCAGAAATGATCTGAAAACGATCGTTACCCATCTTTCTAACTGTGATGGGCTGAATAATTCCCTGAACTTTAATGGACTCCGCTAATTCTTCCAGTGCTTCCTGATCAAAGTTACTTCGGGGCTGGAAGGGGTTTACATCTATAGTATTGAGAGAAATTTCGTTTATGCTGCTAACTTCTTTAACAGCCTGCTCTTTTCTGCTCGAGTCTGAGTCTTCCAATAAAGCACCCAAACCACGGCCTAAAGCATTTTTTCTTTTAGGATTTTTTCCTGACATCTTATTTGATATTCTTTCCTCTACACTGAACAAAACTAAATAGTGATCCCGTTCTTCTCCAATATTTCTCGGGCCAGATTAAGGTAGCTCAGAGCTCCTTTACTTTCGGCATCGTGCACTATGGCTGGCAGTCCGAAACTAGGCGATTCACTAAGTTTAATATTACGGGGAATTAAGGTTTTAAAAACCATGTGCTGAAAGTGGTTGCTGACCTCCTCTACAACCTGGTTAGAAAGGCGCAGGCGTACATCATACATGGTTAGCAGTATACCTTCTATCTCCAGACTGGTGTTAAGTCTGGATTGTATAATCTTAATGGTATTAAGCAGTTTGCCTAGCCCTTCCAGTGCGTAATACTCGCATTGCACAGGAATAATTACAGAATTGGCAGCGGTAAGTGCATTGATAGTAATAAGACCTAGCGAAGGTGAACAGTCAATAATAATAAAATCATACTCCTCTTTTAAAGGCGTAAGCGATTCACGCATTCTGGTCTCCCGGCTGTCCAGACTTACCATTTCAATTTCAGCACCCACCAGATCAATATGAGAGGGCAGGAGGTATAAAAAGCTGGTATCAGTTTCTACGATGGTGTCTTTAACTTCAATTTCGTCTACCATGCACTCGTATATACTATTCTCTATTTCTTTAGGGTTAAATCCTAAGCCTGAAGTAGAGTTGGCCTGTGGGTCAGCATCTACTACTAATGTCTTGTACTCCAGTGCTGCCAGGCTGGCTGCCAGGTTGATCGCACTGGTTGTTTTTCCTACCCCTCCTTTTTGATTAGCGATTGCTATGATTTTGCCCATTGAATATTTGGCTAGGTTAGTAATGTAATAATTATGAGTGTTTTGTTAACTTTTTTCCTTTTATTTGTCTTTAAATAGTGATTAAGCCACGATTTTTGGTATTGGAAAAGGAAAAAATCATGTGATATATATCATTCCAAAACAACCGGTATCACAATAATTTACGATTTAAAATTCATATATTTTGGACGGAATTTGAATCACGAACAGTCACAAATATAAAAGTTTAATTCTTAAAAAATAACCAAAGTTGTAAGTCTGTCCTGTCCTTTTCCATAAGCGTAGAAAAAAATCAAAGGCAGGGTTTTGGCCTGCATATATCATCTCATCCATGCAGCTAATAAGAGTTACCGACAGAGATTTGGTGAGCGAATTTGTTCACTTACCCTCTCGCCTAAACCACCAGCGTAAAATGTGGTCTAGGTCGCAGCAAAAACAAATAAAATCGCTGATTTATCGCAAATCTTCTTTTTACGATAGGGGGGATGCCGCTTTTTGGATACTCACAAATTTTAGAGGACAAACGATAGGACGAATCGCAGCTTTTGTAGAGCACCCAGAACATACAGACCATCCCCAGGGCTTTATTGGTTTGCTGGATTGTATCAATCACTTTAAAGCCGCTGCATCACTCTTTGATGAGAGCAAGCATTGGCTGGCACAGCAAGGGGTAAAATCTATGAAAGCTCCGCTTAGCTTTCTTCCTTTTCAGCTGCCCGGGGTAGCTTTACAGGATGAGTTGCGGCAGGGAGTTCCTTTTTTATCTACTCAGGCTTCTTACTTTGCGGATCTTTATGAATTTTATGGTTTTAAGCCCATAGCTACAGATGAATTGTGGAAGTACGAGTCTGTAAATGACGTACTCAAAGAAGAAGTAAAAGTAAGCGCAAACCATACCTTACTTAATAGAAAATTTACCTTTAAGAGAATAAATAAGGCTGAGCTGGAAAGTGTTGCTGAGGCTATAGCTACCATTTATACTAGCCAACCAGAGGTTCTGGATTTGTCTGCCCAGTCTTCCAAAGTTATTTTACACTGGTTGCGGCTTATGTTTGACCAGAGCCCAGCTCCACTGGGGTGGATTGCCTATCGTAATGGTGGGCCATTTGCTTTTACGCTCAATATAATTGTAAAGGGGAGGGTAGACCAGCCTTCAGAGGTGCTTTGGAAGCAATGGATGGCCCATTTTTCTAAAAAGAACCAGTTTATCTTAAATTTAGGGCACCAGCTAGCCGGGCAGGGAGAGGAAGCCAGGGAGGTAGCCTCAGCATTACTATTTTTATGTGAGCAGGAGGTATCCGAACATAGTCAATATCAGCATCAGCACTTCTTAATTTTAAAAAAGTCATTTACCCCCTTTAAATCCTGCATAAACACGACTACAGCACTGGATAAATTTGCGAAGTTTGAGTACTCATTTGATCAAGAGCCATTGATTGGTACTTTTGCAAAGTCTAAAGTTGTTACTCGCAACTAGCAAAGTATTTTTTATCAGCTAAACCAAATTTTATGAGCTTATTAGCAATCGGAAGTGTTGCATTTGATCAGATTGAGACACCTTTTGGCAAGTCCGACAAAATTATTGGTGGTTCAGGCACTTATATTGCCATGGCGGCTTCTTACTTTACCAATCAGACTAAACTGGTAGGTGTAGTAGGAGAGGACTTTAGGCAGGAAGACCTGAACATGATGCAAAAGCATGGCATCAATACTGAAGGGGTGCAGATTAAAAAAGGGGAGAAAACATTTTTCTGGTCAGGGCGCTATCATGCTGATCTCAATACCAGAGATACATTAGTAACAGAACTCAACGTACTTGGTGATTTTGACCCTATTATACCAGAAAGCTATCAGGACTGCGAATACCTGATGCTGGGCAATGCAACGCCTGCGGTGCAGAAGACAGTGATAGAGCGTCTTCATAAACGTCCTAAACTGATAGTGCTGGATACGATGAACTTCTGGATGGAAGAAGCATTCATAAGTGGGCTCAAAGAAGTAATAGGCATGGTAGATGTTGTGTCTATCAATGACGAAGAAGCTCGTATGCTTTCTGGTGAATACTCACTTGTAAAAGCAGCCAAAAAAATAATGGCAATGGGACCTAAGTATCTGATTATAAAAAAAGGAGAGCATGGCGCCCTACTGTTTAGCGATGAACAAATCTTTTTTGCACCGGCCTTACCACTAGAAGATGTATTTGACCCTACCGGAGCCGGTGATACTTTTGCAGGTGGATTTATTGGGCATTTAGCAAGCACTAAAGATATTAGCTTTGAAAATATGAAGCGTGCCGTAATCTACGGTTCGGCTATGGCATCTTTTTGTGTAGAGCAATTCGGACCAGAGAAACTAATTGAACTTACTGCTGATGAACTGGAAGGACGTGTTCAGGAGTTTATAGATTTAGTACAGTTTGAGATAGAATACAACTAATTCAAATAATGAACAAGGTTTTACAAAAGGTAGTCGCAGACTACCTTTTTTTTTTTATAAGTAGTGCAGAAGACAAGCTGCCTAATTTTTTTTGGAGAGAGAACACATAATTGGTAGATTATCGTTGAATTTATTTAACTGAATTCTAAACACATCCCTAGAATTTTTGATTGTTTAATTTAACTCCTACTTGAGACTATTTTTTTATGATACACCCTAACCAATCCTCAACATCTGATCTGGCGCAGGCACAAGTATCACCTCTAGCCAAAATGTATCAGGATGTAAGAGCACACTCTACCAAGCTTTGCAAAGCTCTTAAAACAGAAGATTATGTAGTGCAACCCATACAGGACGTAAGTCCGCCTAAATGGCACCTGGCACATACTACCTGGTTTTTTGAGCAGTTTATCTTGAAGCCATACAAAAAGGACTATCAGATTTTTGATGACTCCTACAACTTTATCTTCAATAGCTATTACGAGAGTATGGGCGATAAAATGCTGCGTGACCATCGCGGTAACATGACGCGCCCATCTACCGAAGATGTTTATCTCTATCGTAAATACGTAGATGAGCAAATGCTGGACTGGATGCATACAGCAGAGTTTGAAGCTCAATCAGTATTAAGCGAACTTACTGAGTTGGGGCTTAACCATGAGCAACAGCATCAGGAATTGCTGGTAACAGATATCAAATATATATTAGGTAACAACCCTCTTTTTCCGGCTTACCTTCAGCATACAGAAACCTGGAAACCAAAGGCAGACCTGAGCAAGCAGGAGTACATTGAAATTTCAGAAGGGCTATACGACATTGGTTTCAGTGGAGATGGTTTTCACTACGATAATGAAGAGGGTGCACACCAGGTTTTTCTGCACAACTTCCGTTTACTTAACCGACTGATTACGAATGGAGAGTACTTGGAGTTTATGGAAGCAGGAGGTTATGACAACTATGACCTTTGGCTGGCTGATGGAAGAGATTATGTAAGGCAGCACGCTATTAAGGCTCCTCAGTACTGGCATCAGATAGAAGGAAGGTGGTACCAGTATACGCTACATGGTTTGCAGGCATTGGACGAACATGCTCCAGTTACCCACATTAGCCATTACGAGGCAGATGCATATGCCCGTTGGAAAAACAAACGTTTGCCTACCGAGCAGGAATGGGAAGTAGCCTGCAAACTTGCGCAGTATGATCAGAACCTACACAAGCTTCATAGAGCAAATTTTGTGGAAACAGAAATTCTACAGCCCCAGGCACTACAGGCAGCCCCTACTCAGGATACTCCAGCGCAGATGATGGGCGATGTTTGGGAGTGGACTCAAAGTGCTTACCTGCCCTATCCTTTTTACCAACGCGAGAAGGGTGCGCTAGGGGAGTACAATGGCAAATTTATGAGTAACCAAATTGTGTTAAGAGGTGGCTCCTGTGCCACTCCGGAAAGTCACATTCGTTGTACATATCGTAACTTTTTTCAACCTGATAAACGCTGGCAATTTACCGGCATCAGACTAGCTGAATATTTTTAAATGAAGACTAACAACTTTTCTAACACTGCCACCGAGGGCGAGTATGATCAATTATCAACCATAGACATGCCCGACATTGACCCAAATTTTGCAGAAGATGTACAAACAGGTCTGCAGGCTGAGCAAAAATATCTTTCATCCAAATACCTGTACGACAAAAAAGGCGATGCCATTTTCCAGCAGATTATGGATATGGAAGAGTATTATCCAACGCGATGCGAGTATGAAATATTTGAGCTGCATAAAGCTGAAATGCTTAAACACTTTGGCGAAGGGGTAGATAAATTTAAACTGATAGAGTTTGGAGCCGGTGATGGCATGAAGACCAAAGTACTGCTGAAACATTTCTGGAAATCTTCGACCAGCTTTGATTATGTGCCTATAGATATCTCTGCCAATATCGTAAAAACCCTAACAAAAGATCTGAATGAAAATATGCCTGGCTTATCAGTTAAAGGTATTTGCGATGATTATTTTCGCGCTTTCGAAAAGCTGGACCAAAGCGATGAAGAAAGTAGAAAAGTCGTACTTTTTCTGGGAGCTAATATCGGCAACTTCAGTAGTGAGGAAAGTATCGACTTTCTGAAAAAAGTGGCCTCTTACTTAAAATCAGGAGATAGGCTACTTATTGGCTTTGACCTAAAGAAAGATCCTCAAACCATACTGAATGCCTACTTTGATAAGAATGACATAACTAAGTCGTTTAAAATCAATTTGTTAGAGCGGATAAACCGAGAGCTTGGAGGTAACTTTGATACTTCTTCTTTTGAGTATTTTCCCATATACGATCCTCTGGAGGGCTCTATCCGTAGCCATCTGGTAAGTAAAAAAGAACAGGAGGTGTATATAGAAGCTTTGCAGCAAACTTTCCATTTTGATGCCTGGGAAGCCATATTTATGGAACGCTCTCAGAAGTATGACCTCAAAGATATACACCGTATGGCAGAAGCCGCAGGCTTTCAGTGTCTGCATCATTTTTATGACAGCAAGAGGTATTTTACGGATTCTTTATGGACATTGCCCTAAGCGATTATAAATTCGCAAAAAATCTCATAGCAAATGCAAGTCAGAAGACCTAGAAGAAATCGTAAATCTGCTGCCATTCGTAATATGGTACAGGAAAATAAAGTAGGGGTGGAAGATCTAATCTTTCCCCTTTTTCTAATTGAAGGAGACAAGCAAAAAGTAGAAGTCTCTTCTATGCCCGGTATCTATCGCTATAGTAGCGACCTCATTTTAGAAGAAATACAGAGCTGTGTAGAGTTAGGAATACGTACTTTTGCTCCTTTCCCCTCCATTAGCGATGAGCTTAAAGATCCTATGGCAAGTGAAAGTCATAATCCAGAAGGCTTGTTTGTAAGTGCAATCCGTAAGATAAAAGTGAGCTTTCCTGAAGTAACATTAGTCACTGATGTAGCTATGGACCCTTATAGCTCAGATGGGCATGATGGTATCGTTAAAGACGGTAAAATACTTAATGACGAAACGCTTGAGGTACTGGGCAAAATGGCTTTAGCCCAGGCAGAAGCGGGAGCGGATATGTTAGGCCCCTCAGATATGATGGATGGTAGAGTAGGTTACCTGCGCCAGTTGCTGGACGCTCACGGCTATACCGATGTTGGAATTATGTCCTACACTGCCAAATACGCCAGTGCTTTTTATGGCCCCTTTAGAGATGCTTTAAATTCTGCACCAAAGGCAGGAGATAAAAAAACTTATCAGATGAATCCGGCTAACCGTACTGAGGCATTAATAGAGGCAGATCTGGATGTAGAAGAAGGTGCTGATATTTTAATGGTGAAGCCCGCCATCCCGTATCTGGATGTAATTCGTATGCTAAAAGATAATTACGCCCTTCCGGTAGCGGCATATCATGTAAGTGGCGAGTATGCTATGATTAAAGCTGCCAGCGAAAAGGGGTGGCTCAACGGAGAACAATGTATGCAGGAGGCTCTCACTTGTATTAAAAGAGCAGGAGCAGACATCATCCTTACATATTTTGCCAAAGAGTTTGCTCTCCTACAAAAGAGAGGCTAAGCCTATCCATGGTTTGTGAGCTCGTGTAAGCAAAAGCTTTAGTTTGAAGTTTTTTTATTATTCCTATCAACTTATTGTAAATTGCGCCATCATTCACTAAAAATTGGCAAAAAGTTGAAAGAGGAGCTCACAACCGTACAAACCGCCCTTGATCTAGGTTTACTAGAAGAAGAATTTCAAAAAATTAAAGAGATCCTGGGAAGGACTCCAAACTTTACCGAGCTGAGTATTTTCGCAGTAATGTGGTCAGAGCACTGCTCTTACAAAAACTCTATCGTTTGGTTAAAAAAACTCCCCAAGTCTTCTGATCGTATGCTGGCCGAAGCCGGAGAAGAGAATGCCGGACTGGTAGATATTGGCGATGGACTGGCTTGCAGCTTTAAAATTGAATCTCATAACCACCCCTCTGCCATAGAGCCCTACCAGGGAGCAGCTACCGGAGTTGGTGGTATTAACCGCGATATTTTTACCATGGGAGCCAGGCCTATCGCCCAGCTTAACTCACTACGCTTTGGTGACCTTAGCAATGCGAAAACCCAGTGGTTACTCAAAGGAGTAGTGAAGGGGATAGGTGACTATGGTAATGCTTTTGGCATACCTACAGTAGGTGGTGAATTATATTTTGACTCTTGCTATCAGGTAAACCCTTTAGTAAATGCCTTCTCCGCAGGAATTGTAGAAACTGACAAAACTGCATCGGCTATATCTTATGGCGCAGGTAACCCCGTCTTTATCGTTGGTTCTGCTACAGGAAAAGACGGTATACATGGTGCTGCGTTTGCTTCTAAAGACATTAGCGAAGACTCCCTGAACGATCTGCCTTCTGTACAGGTAGGTGACCCTTTTCAGGAAAAACTATTACTGGAAGCCAGCCTTGAAGTTATTGCTTCCGGAGCAGTTATTGGTATTCAGGATATGGGTGCAGCAGGTATTATCTGTTCTACCTCTGAAATGAGCGCCAAAGGAGAACATGGCATGAATATCTGGCTGGACAAAGTGCCACTGAGACAGGAGGGTATGCTCCCTTTTGAAATACTCTTATCTGAGTCTCAGGAGAGAATGCTTATTGTGGTTAAGAAAGGTAAAGAGCAGGAAGTTCTAGATATTTTTAAGAAGTGGGACCTTAATTGTGCGCAGATTGGAGAAGTAACCGAAGATAAAAGCCTGAAATTCTATCAGGGGGGGGAGCTGGTAGCTGATGTGCCTGCTCATGATCTGGTATTAGGTGGAGGTGCTCCGGTATACCACCGTGAGTACAAAGAGCCCGCTTATTATCAGGAATTCAAACAGTTTAATCCGGATAGCATTCCACAACCTGAAAGCTATTCTGAAGTAGCTAAATTTCTGTTGAGTCATCCTAATATTGCGTCTCGCCAGTGGGTAGCCGAACAGTACGACTCTATGATTGGAACCGGTACAACAACTACCAATGATCCCGCAGATGCCGCAGTGGTACGTATAAAAGGTACAAATAAAGCTATCTCAGTAACCGTGGACTGTAACGGTCGCTATGTACATGCTGATCCTGAAGAAGGCTGCGCTATCGCAGTGGCAGAGTCTGCACGTAATATTGTTTGCTCGGGAGGAGAGCCTGTAGCCATCACCAACTGCCTAAATTTTGGCAACCCATATAATCCAGAGGTTTACTGGCAATTTGTGCATGCAATTATGGGAATGAAAAAAGCTTGCGAGAAGTTTAATACGCCAGTTACGGGTGGAAACGTAAGTTTTTACAACCAGTCTAACGACGGTGGTGCGGTATTCCCCACGCCGGTTATAGGTATGTTAGGTTTGCTAGATCATTATGACAAAAAAATGACAATGCATTTTAAGAATGATAATGATCAGCTTTATCTGATAGGTAAAGTAAATGCTGACCTTGCCAGTTCAGAGTACCTATATAGCTACTGCAAAGTAAAAAGCTCTACTGTGCCTTATTTTAATCTGGACGAAGAATATCAGATGCAGGCAGCCGTTAAAATGTTAATAGAGAAAGGACTTATAAAGTCTGCACATGATATCTCTGATGGTGGGCTTTTTATCACTTTAGCTGAGTCTGCGCTCGCTGGAAACAAAGGTTTTAGGATTAATACCGATAATTCTATTCGCAAGGATGCCTATCTTTTTGGAGAAGCACAGGGAAGAGTAGTAGTAAGTGTAAGTGAGAATAATACTCAGGCTCTTGAAGAGGCATTAGATGCGGCGCTGGTTGATTTTCAGCATATAGGTGAAGTTAATGGAAGTGATATGATAGTAGATGGCGAAAAGTTTATGAATCTACACGAAGCTAAACAATTACATAGTAATACATTGGCTTCATTTTTGAGCTAGATTAAGCAGTTTTTGATATAAAAGGTGTTTTTATTACACCTGCATTTATATAAAAATTTTAGGAATCACTCCGGGTTACTGGAGTGATTTCTTATTAGAGGGTATGAGTATTTTTAAGCTTTAAGTGAATTATTGCGCTATTTCTGAGGTTTTTATGTCTTATTATTCAAAAAATAATAAGAATAGTATAATTTTTTTGAAGCCAAAATTTTTTAAATCTGCTTTTAATAATTACTTTTGTAAAGGATATATAAGAATAATTTAAAAATATATTGCTTGTGTATAATTTTTTCCGAATGAAAAAAAGAAACTTCACTTTACGGCTTGGATTGATACTATTCGCATTGGTACTCCTCGCCGGATGCTACTCAAAAAAAGAACTGGTTTACCTTCAGGATAGTGAGTTCAATAAAGAATATCCAACTTCAATAAAAAATAGAAGACCTGATTATCGTGTACAGGTTAATGATGTACTTCAAATTGATGTAAGAAACCCTGATCCTACTACAACCGCCTTATTTTCTAAGAGTAGTGGCAACATGGTTAACGGGAATGTAAACCCTGCATATCTTTACCTTTCAGGCTATTCCGTTGACGATGGTGGCTTTATTAGCATTCCAATTGTTGGTAAGGTAAAAGTAGATGGCTTAACGGTTAACGAGGCGGAAACGCTTGTACAAACTGAAATAGATAAGTACCTTAACAATGCCTCAGTTGAAGTAAAGCTAGTGAGTTTCAAAATTTCTGTGTTAGGAGAAGTTAACAACCCTGGCTACCATTTAATATATAATGGCCAGGCCAACATACTGGAAGCACTGGCAATGGCAGGAGACATTACTCAATTTGGAAGCAGAGATGAGGTCAAACTTATTCGCCAGACTAATGATGGCTCAGAGGTAATTCTGTTAGACTTAAGAGATGCAGGATTAATGAACTCAAAATACTTCTTTTTGTTACCCAATGATGTGCTCTATGTAGAACCAAGTAAAGAACAGGTGAAGAGAGCAAACTTAGAGCCTCTGGGTGTTGTTTTCTCAGCACTAACTACCCTGGCTTTGTTTATCAATGCTTATGTAAACCTCACTCAGTAGAATTAATTAACATTTTCAACGATGGAAAACATTAAAAGAGTTAATGAAGGCAGCGCGGATATACTACCGCTACTTTATAAAATCAAGACAAAGTGGTATTGGTTTGCATTAAGCTGTCTGTTCTTTTTAGCCATAGCAATCGTGTATAGCAAATTTGCCGAAAAGCGCTATGCTGTACAGGGAAGCATACTGTTTGAGGCTAGAGAAAGAGGATCTACTGAAGTAGATGAGTTGCTTGATGACAGGGGACAAGCTAACAGCAGAGATGAAGGTAAAATTGCCCTTACTAACGAAATTGCCAAGCTGACCTCCGAACGTATGATTGGTGCGGCTATTGATGGGTTAGGCTTTGATGTGTCTTACTATACAACTGAGAAATTCTGGCCTGGATTTCTTAAGGAAAAGTGGATGAATGAGCGGTATGAGGATTTTCCTATACAGGTAAGTATAGATAGCTCACAGTTTCAGTTAGTTGGAGTGCCTATACACGTATCTTTTGTGTCTGAAGATGTAGTGAAAATTGAAGCACATGCAGAAGAAGTAAGAGCATTCAATTTTGAGACGCAGGAGTTTTCTGGTATCATACCTGAAATATCATTTTCTGAAGATGTAAAACTCGGGCAGAAAATAGAGTCTAAATATCTAACTATTACTGTAGATGCAGACCCTAATTCTTTAGTTAGCACAGAGGAGTATGATCTGGCTTTTAAAATAAATTCTACTAAGTCGCTTATAGACAGCTATAAATCTATGCTGGCAGTTACTCCGGTAGATGTTACTGATCAGAACTCGCGCGTTGTAAACCTGGCGATGGAAATTAATATACCCGCCAAAGGTGAAAAATTTATTAACTCTTTGATTGAGGCCTATGCTGGCAATGTGCTGAATACAAAAAATTCTAAAGGTGAAAACTCGCTGGAGTTTATAAACAAAAGACTAGCTGTAGTTACTGACTCACTCAAAGATGCGGAGCTTCAACTACAGAACTTTAAGTCTTCTTCAAACATACTGGATGTAGACTATGCAAAAAATAGCTTATATAATCGTTTAGATAGACTTGAGCAGGAAAAAGCTACAGTAGATGACCAGCTTTCTTACTACAGAAGTACTTTAAGATCACTTAACGATGATTCTCAAAGTGGGAAAATTGTCGCTCCTGCTGCGGTTGGAATTACAGACCCGTTCTTCAACAAACTGATCGACAACTATGTGCAATTAAGCAGCAGACTTCAGCAAATGAAGTATAATGCCACTGACTCTAACCCATTGGTAACTCAGCTAGAGCGTGATGTGGCTGATTTAAGACAAGCTATAAAAGACAATGTATCCGGTATAGTTTCTTCACTTTCTACAACACAGAGCAGGCTAAACAGAGAAATATATCAGCTAAGAGCAGATGCTAACACATTGCCTCAGAGTGAAAGACAGCTTTCTGTGATGGAGCGTAACTATGAATTTTACAAAGACAAGTATGACGCTTTAATGGAGAAAAAAGCTGAGGCGGAAATTATTCTGGCTACCAATACTACAAATGTTGAGACTATAGAGAGAGCAGAAGTACAGGGTAACGGACCAGTATGGCCTAAAACTCCTTTGTTCCTATTTGCAGCAGTAATTCTGGGGCTAAGCTTTCCTCTAGCTTTCATTGTAGTGTCAGATTATCTGGACAACCGTGTAAGCGATAAAGAAGAACTAGAGAACAAAACCAAAGTACCTTTATTGGGTATGATCGCGAACGGACCTAAGGATGCTGGATTAGTTCTTAAAAAATATCCTAACTCAGCTATAGCGGAATCATTTAAGTTTGTTAGAGTTAATCTGCAATACTTCCATCAGGATGTAAAAGATCAGGTAATTGGTATCACTTCTTCTATTAGTGGTGAAGGAAAAACATTCTGTTCTGCAAATATCGCTGCTACTTATGCTGATTCTGGTAAGCGTACTTTGTTAATATGCGGCGACCTGAGGAAGCCTAGAATTCAGGATTATTTTGACTTGAAAGGCCCCGGATTAACAGATTATTTACAGGAGTTCACTTCTCTGGATAATGTGATACAGCCTACCGAATTTAGAAATCTGGATGTTATTGCGCCCGGATCTCCACAAGACGACCCTACTAAATTGTTTGAGTCTGCGAATGCAGAAAGATTATTTGAGGAATTAAAAGGTCGTTACGATAAAATAATCGTGGAGACACCCCCAATCGGTTATGTAGCAGACTACTTTGTGTTAATCAAACATTTTGATATTAACCTTTTTGTGGTTCGCTATAAGTATACCAACAAAAACATACTGGTAGGCATTAATGACCTTTACAAGAACAATAAGATCAAGAATCTATACTTGTTGTTCAATGATGTTAAACATAGCGGTGAGTATGGCTATGGTTATCTCAGCAACGATAAAGGTTACTACACCAAGACCAAGAAGAAGGCACTTAAAAATCCTTTTGCTTAATAAAAAAGGGGAAGCCTAATATAACATGCGCTTTCCCTTTTTTTATGCGCTTAAAATAATATAACTATTCTAATATTTTTTAAGATTAATTAAGAGTAGAGTTTATAATGGCAGAATCCATATTTAATAAAGTCCTTTTCGTAGCTCCAAATTATAAGTATTGGAAAGGTGGAATATCTTCTGTTATTATGGGTTATAAAAAAGCAATTACAGATTTCAACTACGTTCCCAGTACAACATCATCTAATATTGTTATAACTACGATATCCTTTCCTTTTCTTTTGATAATTTTTACTTGGAAACTGTTAGCAAACAAGAACTATAAAATTGTGCACATACATGGTGCTTCAAAAGGAAGCTTTTTTCGTAAATATGTGTATTTCAAGCTTACTAGAATAATGGGTAGAAAAGTAGTCTACCATATGCATGGAGCTGGATTTCATCTTTTTTATAAAGATACTTCACCTTTTGTAAGGAAGCGAATTCAGTATATGATCAATAATGCTGATACACTTATTGTGTTGTCTAAATGGTGGCAGAACTTTTTTAACAGTGAGTTTAGACCAAAAAAGATTGAAATAGTACCAAACATAGTTGAGGCGCCAAGTGTAGTGAACCGTAGCTCTCATGTAAAGAATGAATATTTAAATCTTTTATTTCTAGGTAGAGTTGGTGATCGCAAAGGTATATTTGACTTGTTAAAAGTTTTTTCAACTGATGTGTCTTTTTTTAAGGCTCATTTTAAATTAAAGGTTGGAGGAGATGGTGATATTGATAGGTTAAAAAGTAATATAAGTGAGATGGGACTAAGTGAAATGGTAGAGTACATTGGCTTTGTGGAGGGTGAACAAAAAGCAAAAGCTATTCATAAGGCTGATATATATGTTTTGCCATCTTATAATGAGGGGCTGCCTATTTCTATTCTAGAAGCAATGGCATACTCAAAGGCAGTAATATCAACTACTGTAGGGGGTATACCAGAGATAATAGAAGATGGATATAATGGTAGTCTAATAGAGCCAGGTAATCTTGAGGCTTTAAAATCTGCTTTGCTACAGTTGTTAAATGACCCTTCTAAATTAAAACTGTATGGTGAACGTTCGTATAAAATTGTAAGTAAAAGACATTTTCCAGATGCAGTGCTTAGCTGTCTTTACCAACTTTATTCAAACATAGAGTAATGCCAATAATTACCGTTTTAATTTTTTATCTAGTGATTTTTGCATTTAACAAAGTACTCTATTACGATCAAATAATTATATGATGTCTTCATAATTACATGAAGATATAATTTTCAGATATTAACCAAGACCTAATTATACTAGTATTATTACAATGAAAAAAGTAATAGTGAGAAGCCGTAGAAATGTTTTTCGGCATGAAACAGACATACTTGTAACCCGATATGGTTTTCAGGATATTAATAATGGTGAGACATCTAAAGGGATCAAAACAAGAAAAGAACTTATTCTCTTCTTTTTGAGTGACATTCTTTTTGTGTTAAGAAACATCAAAAAAATATCAAATTCTGAAGTCATAATAGTCACAGGTTATAGTGCTTTAGTGATTAAGTTATTGATTAGACTTGGTATCATAAAGTACAAAAAGCTGTTGTGGTTCGGTTTTTTTATCCATTCAGATTCAGCTTATAAAGTATTTAAAGTGGTTTTACGCTTTTTAAGGCTTAAGCATGAAGTCATGGTGCTTAATTCTATCTATGAAATTCCTTTGTATGCTGAAAGACTTGGTATACCTGAAAAAAAATTAACTTGTTTTAAATTAGGGGACTGGAAGAAACCAGTAGAGTTGTTTGACGATGACTATGTTCCACCATTCAATGAGTATTGTTTTGCCGGAGGTTTTACGAATAGAAACTATTCTACTCTTATAGAAACTTTCAGGGGTTTAGATAAAAATCTAATAATAGTAGGTTCTCAACTAAATAGTGATCTGAAAGATCTAAGCAACCTTCCTTCAAATATCATTGTAAAGAAGGATATAGATAAACGTGAATTTGAATCTCTAGTCGTACACTCAGACATTTGTATACTCCCTATGAAGGATCCTGAAGCAGGTGCATCAGGACACATGGTTTTACTGGCATATATGCGTCACAAAAAAACTATTCTTGCCTCTAACTTCCCAGCGATCCGCGAATATCTAGAGCACAACAAATCTGGAATTCTTTATAATAACCCAGAAACAGAGATTCCTTCAATACTCAATAAAATTGATTCTGGCACTTACAACAAGAAAGTATTGGGCGAGCAAGCTTACTTAGATTATAAAGAAAACTTTACTGCAGATGCATTAGAAGCTAACCTTGTCAAAATCGTTGAAACTAATTTGTAAAAGTAATTGATGGAGTATAAGATATTAGTATTAACGCCAGATCTCAGAGTACCAGGAGGAGTTAGTAATTATTACGAAACACTTAAACTGGAAGAAGTTGCCGAAGTAGAGTACTTTTTTGTCAGCCCTGAAAAAGATGAATCTTTATATGGTGTGGTATGGCGGATGCTTACTAACTATATAGCGTTTATTAAATTGTTACGAAAAGGCAATATTAAGCTTGTACATATTAATCCTTCATTGAACTTAAAGTCTTTTATTAGAGATGGCCTATATGTAATTCTTTCTCACCTTCTACGAAAAAAAACTTTGGTGTTCTTTCATGGTTGGTCTGATGAGTTTGAATTAAGGATACATAATAAAAGCTATTTGAAGTTTTTCTTTAACCATTCTTTTAAAAGATGTAAGGACATTATTGTACTCAGTGACTCTTTTAGAAGAAAGCTTATAAGTTTGGGGTGTAGTGAGTCACACACAAAATTCTGGATTGAAACTACAGTTGCTGATACTTCATTTCTGGAAGGGTTTTCTTTAGAAGAAAAAATAACAACTTATAAAAAGCTAAATCATTGTAGGATTTTGTTTCTCTCCAGAATAGAAGAAACTAAAGGAGTTTTTATCACTATCAATGCTTTCAAAAAGCTCCAGGATGACTTACCGGATAAGTCTTTTGAACTTATTATTGCAGGTGATGGTAGTGCTTTAAATGATGCTAAAAAAGTAGTAGAAGAGCAGAGAGTTCCAAACGTTACTTTTACTGGTTATGTAAGAGGTGAAGGCAAAGGAATAGAGCTACATAAGGCTCATATATTTTTGTTTCCAACTTACTATGGAGAGGGGATGCCTACCAACATTCTTGAAGGTATGTTATATGGTATGCCTATCGTCTCCAGATACAATGCAGGTATAGCAGATTCGGTAGGTGATGGAGAGAATGGATTTTTAACTGAAAGTAAAGAGCCATCAGTGTTCACAGATATGCTAAAGAAAATAGTTCAAAACCCCGAACTATATGAAAGAATGGTTAGAATAAATCACAAGAAAGCACTTGAGAACTTTGCTTCTGAAAACGTAAGAGAGCGAATACTAAAAATTTACCAAACCATAATTGAAAGGTAACATCAGTTATTTTTTGGAATTGATTCAAAGGCACCGATATCAGGTTTGTTAGTGATAAGGTTACCTTTGATATCCTTTTTGTAAGCACTCATATCAACTCCCTGGTCTACAGCGGGAGCGTTTTCTCTAAGACCAAAGTCCATTTTGCTGAGGTTAAGAAAGAGTAATGAGAGGGCGTTGCTTTTGTCATTCTGGCCGTTATAGGCTCCAGTACTTTTACCACCCGCCAGGATGTTATTTTTTCCAGTGGCTTTCCCACTGCTGACCAATGCTCTGATATCCTTGTCTTTACCTTGTAGTATGTTGTTGCAGATTTCTACGTTTCCTGCATAGGATCCCTGCGTATAGAGTTTAAGCGCATCGGTTCCAGCATTGATCACGGTATTATTAAAAACTTGGAAGCCTTTGCTGTTCAAAGCGCCATTGATTTCAATGCCTACTTCACCTATGTTGTAAATGAGGTTACCGTACACCTGGCCGCTTTTAGAATTGTTGGTAGTAATACCCACTTGCTTGCCCTTAAGGTTGTGGTAGATGTTGTAGATAGTGTTATATCGTACAATAACATTTTCACTGAAGAGCTCACCTACTCCGCTGGCCGTTTGTCCGGCACTATTATATCCGCCGGCTTTGATGCCTCTACCAGATTTGGTGTTTTTATGAGGAGAGTGAATAGTATTATGCTCAATAATAATATTCTTAGCCCCATAAGTTTCAATACCGTTACTGTAGAATCCGAAGACTTTGTTTTTACGGATCACAAAATTGTTCATGTCCCCTCTAGAGGTAAGTATATTTTCCCAGGGGTCGCTGCTACCTTCCTTGACGATATCTCTGGCGATACAATTCTCAATACGACCACCTTCGTGTATGGTATGTCTACCGTCAAAGGGCCAGATCTGGGTACCGATAAGACAGCGGAAATGTCCATAGACTTCAGAGTTAAGCACCTGTGGATGGGTTGTGTTAAAAAGGGCTGACTCTTTATGGCTGCTGTTATACACCCAAGTATTAGTTCTGATACCAAAGTATCCATTCTGATTAGTAGCGCTTACCTCACAGTTGCTAACGACAGGATACTTACAACCTAAAAGCTGTATTCCATCATCGCTGGCTCTTCCGGGTCCATCTACAATGACATTGATATTATCAATCAAGACATAGTCTCCTCTTACACTCAGGGTAGCACCTTTGAGGATATAGCCTTTATACTTAAACTCAGAAGTAGAGCCACTCACCCCATTACTTTTGATGACAGGTTTTTTCCCATTACCGTAAGCCCCGAAAGTAATGTAGTTGTTAGGGGATCCAGATTTATTGATAATGATGTTATCGTTCCACTGGTCACCTCTTTTAAGAAGGACAAAATCTCCAGGTCCTACTTTGTCGAGAGCTTTATCAATAGAACGTAGAGGAGCCTTAGGACTAGTACCATTAAAGCTATCATTTCCGGATGTAGAGACGTAGAAGATTTGTCCCTTACCATGATAAGCGGAAGTTTGATTGTGTACATCTAAGTCTTCAAACCCCTGGAGCGGTAGTCCATCGGCAAAGGCATCGCCAAGCTCAGGCCAGTAGAGGAGTTTGAAGTCATCATCAGGTAGAGCGTAGTCGGTGAGAGAGAAGACTAGTTGGTTGGAACCACTTCCACCGATGAGTTTATCAATGCGTGCGGCTCCACCAGTAAGTCGGAAGCCATCTGCGTTAGAGACGGTGATATTCTGATTAAAGCTAACAACTAGATAGTTACTACGACTATCACTAATTACCGCATCTTTTACAGATTGACCTAAGCATGTTATTATCCAAAAGTAAGCAACTGATGTCAAAAATATAATCTTTTGCTTCTGCACCATATCTATCGTTTTTGCTTAAAAATGATGTTGGCTTTGATATTAGTTTAAAAAATATCAAAAAAAAAGGGCTATTGAAAATAGCCCTTTTTGGTTAGAATAAGTTTCGTATTTATCGCTTTAGAAGATTTACATTTTTGATAATCTGACCATTTGACGATAGAGATAAGATATATTTACCTGTAGGTAAATTATACTGCTCTATCCCTAATTGAATCTGAAAGCCAGGGTTTGATAGCTCCTGGGCTAAAACTATTCTACCATTCATGTCAACTATTTTAAGGCTAACTGATCCATAAATCTGATCAAACTTAATATTGAGGTATGCATCTACTGGGTTGGGGTATACTAATATCTCGCCAGTATTTGGAAATAGTGAATCCTCGATATTATCATCCTTTAGTGTTTGTGTTTCATTAGTATTTTTCGTTACGGATTTTGATGAAGAAGCTACTCTTGCGTTATTATTTAAGCTGGAGGCAAGCTTGTTAGAAGGAATAAGTTTCTTGCTTACTCCAGGGCCTGCATATCTTACTTCTAATACTTCACCATGACTACGCTCAAAGAAAGTTACTTTTATCGGATGCCATCCTTTAGTTAAGTAAACTTTACCTGATACTTCTTCTGCTGCATGTACACCGTCATTATCAACAATCTCTTTGCTATTTATATACAGTTTTGATCCGTCATCTGAAGTGGTGTAGAAAGTATAAGTACCATCAGAATCAATCTGAATGTAACCTTCGTATACAAAGCCAAACCGTTCTTCACTTTCTCTTGGCTCAAGAGAAAAATTGTTCACTTTACCAGATTTTTCAACATTCAATTTGCTAAAGTCAGGTAACTGATACCAATACCCTTCATAGTACTTATAATTTAATCCTGCTTCTACACTTGGTTCATCTGGTTCTGGTGTAGGGGTTGGCTCAGGTGTAGTGTCGGTTTTTTCTGTATAAAGCTTGCTACCAGGTATTATTTGTTTGCTTACTCCAGGTCCTGCATATTTTACTTCCAATAGTTGGCCACTGGAGCGCTCAAAGAAAGTTACTTTTATAGGATGCAAACCTTTGGTAAGATATACGTTGCCAGACTTTTCTGTTGGTCCATGCAGCCCATCATTATTAACAATCTCTTTGCTATTTATATACAGTTTTGATCCGTCATCTGAAGTTGTATAGAAAGTATATGTACCATCGGAATCAATTTGAATGTAACCTTCGTATACAAAAGCAATTTTATCGTTTCTCTCTCTTGGACTAATATTAAAGTTAGTTATTCTACCGCTTTTATAAGCTTTAAGTTTACTAAAATCAGGCAGTTGCGTCCAATCACCATGGTAATACTTGTAATTAAGTCCTGCTTCGGCATCAGGCTGTTCGGGTGAAGGTGTTGCGTTGCCTTTGTCTGTAAATAATTTTGTGGTAGGAATTAATTTCTTACTAACTCCTGGCCCAGCGTACTCAACTTCTAAAATCTGGCCTCTGGTACGCTCGAAGTAATTCACTTCAATGGAATGTAGCCCTTTAGTCAGGTAAATTTTGCCAGACTTTTCAACGGCTCCATGCAAGCCGTCATTATCTACAATTTTTTGATTGTTGATAAATAGCTCAGAGCCATCGTCAGAAGTAGTGTAAAAAGTGTAAGTGCCATCCGTATCAATTTGGATATAAGCCGAAAACTCAAAACCAAAATATTCTTCTCTATTCCTTGGACTTAAGGTGAAGTTACTTACTTGTCCAGACTTGACAGCCTGAATTTTGCTAAAGTTGGGCAACCTTGTCCATTCTCCCTGGTAGTAACTATAGTTTACGCCATTTTCTCCCGTAGGCTCTTCAGGTTCTGGGGTAGGAGTTGGTTCAGGTTCTGGAGTTGGCTCTGGTGTAGGGGTTGGAGTAGGAACAGCAGATTCATCAAAATATTCAAAGGCACCGATATCAGGTTTGTTAGTGATAAGGTTACCTTTGATATCCTTTTTGTAAGCACTCATATCAACTCCCTGGTCTACAGCGGGAGCGTTTTCTCTAAGACCAAAGTCCATTTTGCTGAGGTTAAGAAAGAGTAATGAGAGGGCGTTGCTTTTGTCATTCTGGCCGTTATAGGCTCCAGTACTTTTACCACCCGCCAGGATGTTATTTTTTCCAGTGGCTTTCCCACTGCTGACCAATGCTCTGATATCCTTGTCTTTACCTTGTAGTATGTTGTTGCAGATTTCTACGTTTCCTGCATAGGATCCCTGCGTATAGAGTTTAAGCGCATCGGTTCCAGCATTGATCACGGTATTATTAAAAACTTGGAAGCCTTTGCTGTTCAAAGCGCCATTGATTTCAATGCCTACTTCACCTATGTTGTAAATGAGGTTACCGTACACCTGGCCGCTTTTAGAATTGTTGGTAGTAATACCCACTTGCTTGCCCTTAAGGTTGTGGTAGATGTTGTAGATAGTGTTATATCGTACAATAACATTTTCACTGAAGAGCTCACCTACTCCGCTGGCCGTTTGTCCGGCACTATTATATCCGCCGGCTTTGATGCCTCTACCAGATTTGGTGTTTTTATGAGGAGAGTGAATAGTATTATGCTCAATAATAATATTCTTAGCCCCATAAGTTTCAATACCGTTACTGTAGAATCCGAAGACTTTGTTTTTACGGATCACAAAATTGTTCATGTCCCCTCTAGAGGTAAGTATATTTTCCCAGGGGTCGCTGCTACCTTCCTTGACGATATCTCTGGCGATACAATTCTCAATACGACCACCTTCGTGTATGGTATGTCTACCGTCAAAGGGCCAGATCTGGGTACCGATAAGACAGCGGAAATGTCCATAGACTTCAGAGTTAAGCACCTGTGGATGGGTTGTGTTAAAAAGGGCTGACTCTTTATGGCTGCTGTTATACACCCAAGTATTAGTTCTGATACCAAAGTATCCATTCTGATTAGTAGCGCTTACCTCACAGTTGCTAACGACAGGATACTTACAACCTAAAAGCTGTATTCCATCATCGCTGGCTCTTCCGGGTCCATCTACAATGACATTGATATTATCAATCAAGACATAGTCTCCTCTTACACTCAGGGTAGCACCTTTGAGGATATAGCCTTTATACTTAAACTCAGAAGTAGAGCCACTCACCCCATTACTTTTGATGACAGGTTTTTTCCCATTACCGTAAGCCCCGAAAGTAATGTAGTTGTTAGGGGATCCAGATTTATTGATAATGATGTTATCGTTCCACTGGTCACCTCTTTTAAGAAGGACAAAATCTCCAGGTCCTACTTTGTCGAGAGCTTTATCAATAGAACGTAGAGGAGCCTTAGGACTAGTACCATTAAAGCTATCATTTCCGGATGTAGAGACGTAGAAGATTTGTCCCTTACCATGATAAGCGGAAGTTTGATTGTGTACATCTAAGTCTTCAAACCCCTGGAGCGGTAGTCCATCGGCAAAGGCATCGCCAAGCTCAGGCCAGTAGAGGAGTTTGAAGTCATCATCAGGTAGAGCGTAGTCGGTGAGAGAGAAGACTAGTTGGTTGGAACCACTTCCACCGATGAGTTTATCAATGCGTGCGGCTCCACCAGTAAGTCGGAAGCCATCTGCGTTAGAGACGGTGATATTCTGATTAAAGCTAACAACTAGATAGTTACTACGACTATCACTAATTACCGCATCTTCAACCACTATCTGTCCCAATGCACTTAATGCTGTGCTAGTAATAAGTAGTAATAAGATGAAACCTACTTTAAAGGTAGAAATTCTCATGATTATCTGATTGTATAAAGTGTCAAATTGTATTTCCATTTGCACTACTATCAATCAGAGCACCAATTGATCTAGACAGCTAGTTATCTATGTTAGTAAAAAGAGCAAGTTTATACGTGTCAATGAGTAAATTTGAGAGTATTTGAAAAATTATATAACTACTGATACATGGGGTCAAAAATAATATTTAGTTAAAAAAGCCTATATGGATTAATAGAGAGGGGTTACTAAGTATAATAATGAAAGATGAGTACGATGTAAGGTAATGAGTTTTAAGAAGAAATATGTAGGAGAAAAAAAAGTGAAATTTTTTGAAACACTAAATTAATACAATAGTTAATCTTAATTTGATATTCTGTTTTTTTCATTTTTAGAATGATAATGATAGATATACCAGCTCTTAAATATCAACTTTATATAAATATAGCCTGAATTTTTAAAATTATTTAATGTATATGAATTCAGCCTCTCCAATAATAAAATAAGAATATTAAAAAAAATTGTTTGAAAAGTTATAAAAAGTGGCGTATGATATAACATGAAATTTATAAATACAGTACCACATTTACATTTCTCTCCAGATGCACCAATAATAGCATTAACAATTTATTCTGAAGCTATTCACTTTTAAAAAGACAAGAAGAAGATACTAGCTAAAAAAGAATACTTTGAAAAGTTATATTTTATATGTTAATACACTAATTAATGAGTAGCTTTAATAGGGTGTGAAAGCGCAGCTCTTAAAATTTTATTGAAGAGAAGAGGATACATAATATATCCTCTTCTACATTTAATTATTTATTAATAATGTTGAAGAACTTTTGATTCAATGATTTTTCTTCAATTGTGATATCTGGTTGTATAAGCTCGGGCATTCCTAGTAAATCAACTAAATGCCAGTATTGTGGCCAATAATGACCTTCATGCCAATTCATCTCTTCATCCCAATATCCCGGACATTTAATTACACTTTGGCCATGTGTATATGATATTTCGCAGATTACAGGTTCATTATGCTCATCATATAAGAAATCATAAGCCATGCATTGATAATTGAGTGTTCTTGAAACTTGCTGAGCAAGCTTGATACACCTTAAGTCAATATTAGCAGGTTCTAGATCTAATTTTTTGCTACCAGAAGCTCTAAAGTCGTTTTCCCTATTGAATCGACGAAATGCGAAAGCTCTACCACCTATGACGACTACCCTTGTATCAAAAGTATTATCAGGCATAAATTTTTGGAATAGCGCATAGTTCTTATGTAACTGCCATCTAAAATTAATATCTTCTCCGTTTAAAGTTTTTAGAAGATTCCCTCCCCAATGTCTAATTTTCTTGCCTATATCGAAATCTTGATATTTGACGTGTCCTTTGTCAGGTATTTTTCCTGAAATAAATCCCGAACCAAAAATTTTCTTAATAAGTTTTTTGCCTCTATTACGAGATTTAATCATTATAACGTTACTGGAACTTGCTCCTCCCTTGAGTTTGAAGATTACTGGAAGCTCTGTACTATCCATCCAACTCAATGCGCTTTGTTTATCCCAAAACACATAACTATCAATAGCCGGAAACCCATGAGCTTTTAACTGAAAAAATTGTTTTATTTTATCATCATAATGCCAATAAGTATGATAATTAGGTAAACATCCTTTCTTAAAATCTTTTTCAATAATAGGGAGAATAGTATGACCCAGTTGGTGGTGATCACTAGTATCAAGCCATCTGGATAGAAAAAAGTCTATGCTTTCAATTTTTTTCCAAAAATCAGGCTGACTTGCATGTAGTCTGATACTTTCAATATGATTATGAATTAGAATCTTTTCATAGATTTCTTCAAAATCAGATAATTTTTGTTTGGAAAATTGATGAATACCAACTTTCATAATTATTTATTTAAGTTTCTGTTAAGGATGTCAATTACTGCGCTTCTATGTGACTGACATCTATATAAGTTTAATAGCCGAGGAAGATACTTCCCTTCGTTAATAACTGACTTCAATAGCTTCTTTTTTAGAAGAAACCTTTCAATTTTATTTAATTGAAATATACTTGAGTAATACATGAGTTGGTTAGCTTTAGTAAACTGATGCCAACTCTCTTTCAATTTGTTATCGTTTTTAATTATGATATTATACTCCTCTATAGTTTTAAGGTAATCTTCTTTTAGTTTACCTGTCATAAGTTTAATAATTGGCTCATCAATACATTGAGTATAAGGATAAATAGTAAAGGCTTGAACTTCTCCTTTAAGTAAAGACAATTTCACAAAGTATCCTTTATACCAATTATCTGCCTTTTTTATTGCTTTGTCGAAATTAAAGTTACCTAGGCTGTAAAAGATAGGAGCTCCTTTGTACACCTCGTATCCACTGGCAAAATGAGTATGATGACTTACAACAGCATCTGCACCTATATCAATAAAAAAACGATAAGTTCTTTTAAGTTCTGGACTTGGTAAATGATAATGTTCATTACCTCCATGTACTATTAACAGAACAAAATCTGCGTTTTTTTTAGCTTCAGAAATCTGAGAGTATAGGTAGGGAAGATCGATAGGATTAGCGCCTGCAGATGATTCTTCAGCAACACAAAACTCTTGATCTGCAGCATTGATAATGGCAATAGTTTGAGAGTTTACTTTTGAATATAATATACGTTGAGCTTCAGCAAGCGTATTTCCTACACCCACTGTTTTAATTCCTGCATTATGGCAAGTTTCTACAGTATCTCTCATTCCCTCATCACCCTGATCCATAATATGATTGTTTGCGAGTGTAGCAATATCAAATTTTGCTACAGAAAGTGCTTCTATTGAAGCAGGAGAGGCTTTGAGGTTGGGGCCAACTTTAACTATTGGTTTGCCTCCTTTAGTTAAAGGACATTCTAAATTTGTGATAGATAGGTCCTTATTTGTTAACACTTTTAAAATCTCGTCATCGTAGATTTTGCTAGCTTGCTGAGAGGTGGAAAGTGTTTCGACTCTATGTTGAGGACAGAAGTCACCAGTTATGATGATATCAATAGGTTTCTGAGCACTCATATTAAGCATTTGTTTTTTTTGTAAAACCCTTTTGTTTTTTTAAAGCCAATTTTTCTAGAAATTCAGATATCCTATTTCCTTGTGTTTTGTAATTGAAATTATTTTCAGCGGTGAGTTTACCTTTTCTGCCTATTAACAAGCTTTGGTCATGATTTTCAATAATAAAATCAATTTTATGAGCAAAAGCCTCATGATCTCCGGCATTTACAAGTAGGGCATTTTCCAAATCCTTGAGGTAATAAGGAATTTCACCTACATTAGTAGAGACTACAGGTTTACCTGTGGCTAAATATTCTCCAATTTTGCTTGGAAAGCATGTGCTAGATTGCAGTGTGTCAGGTTTAGCTACGACTAAGGCTAGGGCGTTACTTAAATAATAGAGTAGCTCCTCTCTAGATACATAACCAGTAAGTATCACTTGTCTTTCTAAGTTTAGTTCTGCAATCAGTCTTTTAACTTTTTGCTCGTCTTTAATTCCCCCCTTACCAATTACATAAAACTTAAGCTCAGAATGTTTTTTACTTACTATAGCAAAGCTCTTTATTAAGCTAATTATTCCATCTTTTTTGTCTGACAAGTTTCCTGAATAGGCTATAAAAGGTGGAGCTTCCGGGTCAGGAGAAGGAAACTCTTTCATATTAACGATTACAGGAACTTTTAACAGTTTACTATTTTTGCCGATTTTTGATTCAAAAAAAGAATGCAGTGATTCTGAAATGACTAAAATTCCATCAAAAAGCTTATAAATAGTCTTGTTATGAATATTTCTAAATATTCTGCCTGTTAGACTAGGCTTCTTTTTAAATACAAAAGGGAATTCACTTTTCTCCTGAATATATAGTGCTCCTGTTATTAAACTGACTACCTTAAAAGTAAAGATATGATAAAGGTAGTTGCTTACTACAAGTACAACATCTGTAGGTTGCTTTTGAAAAAGTATATGTTTGGCAGCTAAAAGAGGACCAGCAATATCCTGAATACGCCTTTTTATAAAGTTATTACTTCTATATGTTGTGTTATTAGCGTACAAGTAATCTATACCTTGATGATTACCTAATATATTTTTGTTTTTGGCTGTACTTTTTTTTTCAAGTGGTAGAGGAACGATAATCTCAACATTATGTCCTGCTTCAGTTAAGCCAAGTGCGTAATTATGTATTCTATTAGTGCAAGCCATACCATAAGGATATGGTTGCTTTAAAATGATTTTAACATTCATAACCGTATAAGTTAGCTGGATCTTTTAGCAACAAAGTTTTTGTACTGTATTGCCAAGTATAAAAAGTAAGACACATTAGAGAATACTAAAGTAATACATGCTCCAACGGTTCCTATTAACTTAATAAGAACAACAAAGCCAATGATATTGACTGCTCCCCTAATAAAAGATGCATTTTTCAGTTCCCTTCCAATCCCATGAGCACTTAAAAATCTATTAAGGACTAAGTATAGCCCTTGTATTACATAAGCAAATGAGATATAGTAGATTAAGGTTACTACTGGTAGGTAATCTTCGGAATAAAGAAAAACAATCACATACTTAATCATTAAAATAAATGCTCCAAACGCTAAAAGTGAGATCAGAATAGTTGAACTAATTACTTTTTTAGGAATTCTGTCGGAGTTTGCAAAATCTTTAAAATATGCTGTTCCTACTACCTGGGGAATCATAGAGAGAGGAGTAGCAATTGTATTAGCTAAATTGAAATATCCGACATTTGTGTTGTCTAAGTAATAAGCTATGATAAAGCTACTCAAATGGAGTGTTCCATTACTTACTAAAGCACCTATGTAGATTTGAAAGCCATGATCTTTGTTTTCAGCAAATATCAGTTTGGAAGTTTCAGAAAAACCCGAGAAGTCTGGTGAAAACTTGCTGTAGCCATAGACAGTAGAAACTAATTGAGTAAGCAAGAATACTCCTAGAACTATCATCAAATTGAGTTCTAATACTAGACTGGCTATAAGGATAAAAACAACATATAATACCTTAGGAGCAATCTGAAAAATTGCCAGTTCATGTATTAAGTTATCACCCTCCATAAACTTGTCTAGAGCTATCTTAAATACAAATACAAAGGTAAAAGGAGCAGCGTATCGAATGATATAGCCGAGGTTATTATCAAATATGTATTCCTGTACATAAGATGATACAAAAACAGTTGCTATAAACAAGCCTGATATCAGGAAGGTAAGTCCAAACAAACCACCAAAAATCTTCTTTCTAATATGTTGAAATTGCTTATCTGCAATTAACCTTCCTCCTGTATGGAAGATACCTACCGAGAAAAAGATCATCATGATATTGAAAATACTTTGAATAAATTTAAAATCTCCAAAGCTTTCAGGACCTAATAACCTTGTATTAATTACACTGGTACCTATTCCTAAGCCAATGCCTAATGCAGAAGAAGTAAGCATAGAGAGGATCTGCTTAAACTTCTTACTTTTAGTCTGCTCAACTACCTTCTGTTTATACTTTTGTAAGATCATGTACTTGAGTCTCCTGAAGTTGTGTTTTTCTTTGATTGATTAAGATAGCTGCAGAGATGCTCAATATAATTGCAAAGTTGGTCTCTAAGCCTAAACCCAAGGTTAGGTTAGCAACAAAGTAACCTATAGTTATATAGAAAGGGATATAGTATTCAAAATGGCTTGTAGACTTGGCTATTCTATGGTAGTATTTTCCAATACCCACTAAAAAGATAGCAAATAGTATAAGTGTAGGAAGTCCAGTGTAAAACATAATTTCTATAAAGAGATTATGCCAACCTCCCTTATTACCCATAGCCCAAGTCTGGCTGCCAGTTACCTCAAATATGGCGTTGTAGTATACTTCACTTTCGGGGCCTCCATAGCCAAGCAGTAGCCCCTGTATATCACTAAAGCTAACTTGTATAGCTTTTTCAAAAAGTGCAAAGCGAAGTTCCATAGTTCCTTCATCCATCATTCTTTCCTGAGCAACAGATGATTCAAGAATTCCTGAACTAATTACTGCGAATATGGAAAATACTCCGAAAATAGCTGCTAGCGTTACTACTAGTACCTTTAGTTTAAAAGTAGCGTTACTTGCATATATTACTGCATGCACTGCAAATATGGCAGCTACTACATAACCCATTCTCATAAATGCTAAAAATATGCTGAGAAAGAATAGCCCCATGAGCGCATTTTTTTTCCAAGTTTTAAAATCGCTAAAGGCAACCCATACTAAAGCAGTAAATACAACATAAGAGTGGAGGTAATCATCTCTAAAAACACCTGTAGAACGCAGTAACCCTGCAAATGCAGGACGATCATAATCTGGATTTACCCTAAAGAAAGATTGATCACCTACAAATTGTACAATAGCTACCAAACTGGAAATAACCGCGACGCTAATCAGCGATAGTTTAAATGCATCCTTCATTCCCTGGTCACCAGTCTTTTTTAGCATAAAATAGACTAATACAAATGTAGGAAGGGTAGTGAGTACAAGAATTAACTTATTTATATCTGAGCCCGCAAAATGGTATATATATACAGCAGAAGCAGTGAGAATGTAAGCAATGAGGTACTTCTCATAGTTTGTCTGAATTTTTATATCCTGACCTCTATCTTTTTTGTACTGCTCTATAAATGGACTGATAACTAGAAATGCGGCTGTAAATAGAAAAAGTATACGTAGGGGTTGCAAATCAAATGCGCCACCAATACGTATTTTCATTCCATCCATGTTTGCTACATCAGATATAAATATCCAGAAGCAAACTAGAAAGGTTACAATAGGGTAGGCAGGTTTAGTTTTTCGTACATAATAAAGTACTAAAATAAAAGAAACTGCAACGTATATATAAAAGTAAGAGGCCATGCTATATTAACTTACCTGTTTGTTGTAACAAATTGCACTCAAATTTAATAATTAAAAGTTTAAATTTAAATTTTCTGATAAAACTTTTAATAAAATTAAAATATTTATTGTTATGTAATAAAATTGGATTTTTTTACTTTTGCTTATAAACAAAGACATTGCAAAATTCATGAAAATATTAACGATTACTGATTCTTTTCATACCGGAGGCAAAGAAAGAAGGTTAATAGAACTCTTAAAAGGCCTAAAAAGCAGAGGGGTTGATTGTGAACTAATTGTGCTATCCGATATAGTTCAGTATGATGAACTTTATAAACTGAATATACCCATTCACTTTCTAAAAAGGGCTTATAAAAAAGATATTAGCATTTTTAAAAAAATATATAAGCTCATAAAAAAGTCGCAACCGGATATAGTACAGAGCTGGGCAACTATGGCTTCTGTTTACGTTACGCCTATCGTTAGCCTGCTCAACCTGCCATTTGTCAATGCAACGATTGCTGACGCACCAAGTTACCAAAGTTTTTTTAGCAGTTCTAAAATCAGAAAAAAAATAACGTTTCCTTTTTCAGATGCTATTGTGGGTAACTCTGAAGCTGGCCTGAGAGCCTATCAGGCACCATCACGCAAAAGCTATGCGATTCATAATGGTTTTGATCTAAAACGAATAGGTACACTCTTGCCTAAAGAGAAGGTAAGGCAAGAATTCAACATCAGTACCCCCTTTATAGTGGGTATGGTAGGTAAATTTGAAGCTCGTAAAGATTATGAAACTTATGTACGGGCAGCAGTAAAGCTCGTTCAGCAGCGAAAAGATGTTACATTTTTAGCGATTGGGGATGGAGCGAATCTGGAAGCTATGCGAGCACTGGTACCTAATGACTGCAAAAACCAAATCATCTTTACCGGAAGACAAAGTAAGGTAGAGTCAATTATCAATTTGTTTGACATTGGGGTACTTACCACTAACCATAAGGTTCATGGTGAAGGTATATCTAACGCTATTCTTGAGTATATGGTGCTCGGCAAGCCAGTAATTGCATCAATAGGAGGGGGAACTGCGGAAATTGTAAATGATCAGGAAACCGGCTATCTGATTGAACCTTTTGATGTAGAAGCTCTTTGCGATAAAGTTAACAATCTACTAGATAATGAAACCCTGAAAGTTCGTATGGGTAAAGCCTCTCGTGATAGAATAGATAATCACTTTAGTTTAGATAAAATGACTGAGGCTTATATTCAGCTCTACGAAAAAATTGCTAATAAAGCAGTTTTAAAATGAGAGACATTCTTTTAATTTGATAAATTTGTTCGCCAGAACTTTTTTCGCAGACAGTAATTTTTTGATCACTGTACGCTTGCGATTTTAATTCATCTATTGGCATAAAAATTATTCTAACAAATTAAAGTCAGTACCCTCTTTCTTTTAGTGGAAAGATAAAACCTTTATTATGTCACTTTCCTGGTACTATTACCGGCTGCGTACAATGTCAGTTCCTGAGATTGGCTTTCGTGTGCAGCAGTATCTACAAAAAAAAAGAGAAAAGCGTAAGCTTGACCAACTTGTTCCTCAGCATGTAGCACTACAGGAACCTCCACCTAGCTTATTATCTATCGGAGATTTTGATTTCAAACTGGAAAATCAAAGCATAGAAATTTTTGGGCAGCAGTTTAATTATAACCAGACTATAGACTGGCATTTGGATATTTCTTCTGGCAAGCGTTTTCCTATGGATTTCGCAAAAGACATTAATATCCGTACAGAGGAGTTTGGTAGTGCCAAGCATGTATGGGAGGTAAACAGAATGCAGTTTCTTACTCTAATAGCCCTACAATATCGCCAAACTAAAGATGAACACTACCTTAATCAGTTTCAGGAGGTACTCTCTTCATGGCTTAAAGCTAACCCTTACCTGAGAGGCGTAAATTGGTATAGTAATATAGAAGTAAATATACGTTTGATCGTATGGTTCTTTAGTTGGGAGATTCTTAACGTTAATGAGTTAAGAAGTTCTCATCCGGAATTTTCAAAGTTTGTAGACCAACACTGGCTACCAAGTATATACCTCCATATGCGGTATAGTTATGAAAACCCGTCTAAATATTCCTCTGCTAACAATCACCTGATTAGTGAGCATGCAGGCCTTTTTATTGCCTCCTGCTTCTGGAAGTTTGAAGAGTCTGAACATTGGCTCGCACATGCTCAGGAAGGTTTAGAACAGGAGATAGCTTTACAACATTCTACAGAAGGGGTCAACAAGGAAGAGGCTGCAGAATACATTCAGTTTATCACAGACTTTTTCCTTATTCCTTATATAGTAGGTCAAAAAGCTTCGCACTCTTTTTCACCGGCATATAGTTCTATGCTTGAAAAAATTTGTGAATACATCTACCAGATGATGGACTTACGTGGAAATATCGTTTATTATGGTGACGAAGATGATGGCAAAGTACTTATACTAGATCCCGAACATCATTTTGATAACTTTAAGTCCATACTAACATCTGGAGCCATACTGTTTAATAATAGTCAGTGGAAGCAACTTGATAATGGTTTTGATATTAAAAACGCAGTGCTTTTTGGAGCAGAGGGTAAAAAGAGGTACGAAGCTCTAAGCACATCTACAGAAGATAATACTTCTAAATTTTATCTTGAAGAAGGTCACTTTATATTGCGCAAGCAGGAGCGTAAAAAAAATCGTGAAGTATTTGTTCACTTTGATGCTGCCCCCCTTGGTTTTCTGTCAATTGCTGCTCACGGCCATTCAGATGCGCTTTCTTTTGTATTGCATGTAGATGGGTATCCCATAATTACTGATTCTGGTACATATACTTATCATACTGAAAGAGAATGGCGCCAATACTTCTTAAGTGCATTAGCACATAACACAATTACTATAGATGGTCAAAACCAGGCGATGGTGGCAGGGCCTACCATGTGGCTAAAACATTATAAAACACAAGTTGTAGCACAGGATACAAATGCTGAAGAAGATATGATCCACGCTACGCATGATGGTTACAGCAAACTAGGAATTGAGCATCATCGTAGACTTCGTTTTGTTAAAACTAAAGACGAACTTTCTATATCTGATCAGCTTCTCTTTAAGAAAACAGGAGAACACCAGATAGAAATGCCATTACATCTTCACCCGGCTGTAAAAATACAACAGAAATCAGAACGGGAGTATTTGTTAAAGCACCCTAAAGCAAGGGCGGTTCTAATTACCTTACCAACAAATGTAGTGTCAGAAGTGATGAGGGGTAATACCAATCCTATATTAGGATGGTACTCTGCCTCCTTTCAGGTGAAGGAGCCAACTTCAGTAATTTATAGTAAATGTCATCTGAACAAAACAAGCGAACTAAATACCCAGATAAAAATATTAGAAGAATAGGTCAAATAGTTTATTGAAATGTATTAAATGCTTTATGAAGGCATGGTCAACCACCATTTAAAAAACAAATAAGGCATTTTCTAATTGATATAGTTTATTATCATCTGTAATTTGGCTTCGTTTTTTGCATATTGCAGCGTGCTTTGAATAAAAACTATTTTAGGCAAATAAATATTCCGAACTAAATCTATGGCAGAAGTAATAAGAATGCCCAAGATGAGCGATACCATGGAAGAAGGTGTGATCGCTTCTTGGCAGAAAAAAGTAGGCGATCAAGTAGAATCTGGTGATATCCTCGCTGAAGTAGAAACAGATAAAGCAACAATGGAGCTGGAGTCTTTTGAAGACGGCACATTGCTATATATAGGTGTACAGGAAAACGAAGCGGTACCGGTAGATGGCGTAATTGCAATTATAGGTGAAGAAGGAGAAAATATAGATAGCTTGCTTAAAGATATTGAAGGCGGTGCAGCCCCTTCTGGTGGTCAGGAAGAAGAAAAGTCTGAAGCCTCTTCTGACAGCGACAGCGCTGAGGCCGAAGAAACTGTTGATGCCTCTGATGTAAATGCTACTGTGGTAACCATGCCTAAAATGAGCGATACCATGACCGAAGGTGTGATCGCCTCATGGCTCAAAAATGTAGGTGACAAAGTAGAGTCTGGTGATATTCTGGCAGAGGTAGAGACTGATAAAGCAACAATGGAGCTGGAATCTTACGAAGATGGTACGCTACTCTATATTGGTGTAGAAGAGGGAGGATCTGTAGCTATAGATGGAGTTATTGCAATTATAGGTGAAGAAGGAGCCGATTACGAAAAACTGCTGAAAGCACAAAAGTCTGGTGGTAAAGCTAGCGAAAGTAGCTCTGACAATGGTCAGGATACAAGTGCTGCTGAAAAAGATGCTCCGGCTTATACGCCCTCTCATGCAGAATCTAGCTCGACGCCCAGTACCGAAGGAGGACGCGTTAAAGCCTCTCCGCTGGCTCGCAAAATGGCTGAAGAAAAAGGGTTTGATATAAGCAAAATATCTGGAAGTGGGGAAAATGGTCGTGTAGTTAAGAAAGATGTAGAAAGCTATCAGCCTGCCGCGGCACAGTCTTCTCAACAGGCCGAACAACCAGCCAGTGCACAAAAAGATACTGCCAAACAACCAGCGCCTGTTAAGTTACCAGAAGTGGTAGGCGAAGAGCGTTACGAAGAGGTAAGAGTATCTCAAATGCGTAAGACAATCGCTCGCCGTTTGTCGGAAAGCAAATTTACAGCGCCACATTTCTACCTGACCATGGAAATTAACATGGAGAAGGCAATGGCAGCTCGTAAAAGCATGAATGAAATTGCTCCTGTAAAAATCTCTTTTAACGATATAGTAGTAAAAGCAGTTGCCGCAGCACTTCGCCAGCATCCTAAGGTTAATGTCTCTTGGAGGGAAGATAAAATGCGCTTCAACCAGCATATCAATATTGGAATTGCGGTAGCCGTAGATGAAGGCCTTTTAGTACCTGTCGTTCGTTATGCAGATAATAAGACAATCTCTCATATTTCTGCCGAAGTTAAAGACCTGGCATTAAAAGCCAAAAACAAGCAACTGCAACCTAAAGATTGGGAAGGTAGCACTTTCACCATTTCAAACTTAGGAATGTTTGGTATAGAAGAGTTTACGGCTATCGTTAATCCACCAGATGCATGTATACTTGCCGTGGGCGGAATTAAAGAAACCCCGGTAGTTAAAGACGGTCAAATCGTACCCGGACACGTAATGAAAGTAACCCTTTCTTGTGATCACCGTGCAGTAGATGGGGCGATAGGTGCTGCTTTCTTGCAGACGTTCAAGTCTTATATGGAAGATCCTATCAGAATATTAATATAATCTGATACACTTGTTAGAAAGGCTTTGCATCCCCATGCAGGGCCTTTTTTTGTTTAAACATACTATTTTTTAATAATGCCAAAAGTAAGATCAACTACAGTACTGGCTGTTATCCACAATGGTAAAGTAGCCATTGGTGCCGATGGACAGGCCACCATGGGCAATACAGTGGCCAAAGGCAATGTAAAAAAAATTCGCAAGCTACAGGATGGGAAAATCATTACAGGCTTTGCCGGATCTACTGCTGATGCCTTTACACTTATCGGACGCTTTGACGAAAAGCTGGGAGCCTATAGCGGAAATATGAAAAGAGCCTCTATAGAGCTTGCTAAAGATTGGCGCACAGACCGCTATCTTCGTAAACTGGAAGCCATGATGATCGTCTGCGATAAAGATGAAATTTTGATTATTTCCGGGAATGGAGATGTGCTTGAACCCGAAAACGGAATTGCGGCCATAGGCTCAGGTAGTATGTATGCTCAGTCTGCCGCCATGGCACTGAAAAAACATGCTCCTCAGCTATCTGCTAAAGAAATCGTGACCGACTCTCTGCACATCGCAGCAGATATATGTATTTATACTAACCACAACCTAGTAATAGATGAGGTAGAATAAATATCAAATCAGTTTATTAAAAGAGCTGTTATCTACATAAAAATATGGTAGGTAGCGGCTTTTTTTGTTTAGCCCAAGTGATATATCTGCCAAATATAAGCCTGTGAAACTAATAGCCAGAAGATAACTGTTGCCTATAAGCCTCCGGCTCAAGCTTATACGTATGAGCAGCAGAAGCAGAAGCAGAAGCAGTCGGCATAACATTTGATTTTAGATAGACAGCCCCAAAAATGTAGTACTATGAATCTTGAAGAACTTAGCACTTCGCTCAAATACAGATTAGAAAAAGGCTTGCCGGGTTGGCAGGCTCATACTAGAATGTCTACCCAGGTGCATCGTAACGCTCGCGTTAAAGTTCCCAGCCATACGCGTAGAGCTGCAGTACTTATGCTTTTGTATTATGATGAAGGAGAGCTTTGGATACCCCTGATCAGAAGGCCAGACTATGATGGTGTGCATGGTGGGCAGATGGCACTCCCCGGAGGTAAGGTAGAAGCAGAGGACAAAGATATTATTGCTACAGCGCTGAGAGAAACACATGAAGAGATTGGGGTATATGTTCAAAGAAACCAGGTAGTAGGGCCTTTATCCAATCTGTACATTCCTCCAAGTAATATTACGGTTACGCCCGTACTTGCTATTACTAATGATAAGCCTACTTATCAGGCAGACCCACTAGAAGTTGCCGAAATTACTGATGTCAGTATGAATGCATTGCAAAACCCGGAAAACTATTCCTTGAAAAAAGTGCCTATTTATACAGGAGGAATAGTTCAGGCACCTGCCTTTCAGATACTTGGCAAAACTATCTGGGGAGCTACTGCAATGATGCTCAGCGAGCTACTTCATATTTTTGAAGAACTGGACTAGGGTGTGTAAACACTTCAGTAGCCTTTTTCGTTGTTTCAGGTGTGATTGATCAATTTTTTTATGACTAATATTTTTTAAGCTAAAAACCTTGGAACACTACCTTCAACCTGCTGATGACGTTTTTAAAGAATTAAACTCATCACCCGACGGAATTTCAGAACAGGAAGCTAAGCAACGCCTGGAAAAAGATGGCTACAATGAGCTGGATACCGAGACTAAGATTAACAAGCTCAAGCTTTTCCTGAATCAGTTCAAATCATTTATCATCTACATCATGCTGTTTGCATTGGTGTTATCCCTTGTATTACAGGAATACTCTGATGCAGTTGTAATCGCCGCTATTCTGATCGCCAATGCTATTATTGGGTACTATCAGGAGCTGAGTGCTCAAAAGTCATTGCAGGCCCTCAAAGAGATGGGCGTAGTCAATGCTAAAGTGGTGCGAGATGGCAAAACCAAAGAGATTGACTCTAAATACCTGGTCAAAGGAGATGTAATCTATCTGGAACCCGGAGACAAAATACCTGCCGATGCTCGTATTTTTCAAGCCAAAGAGTTAAAAGTAGAAGAGTCTGCCCTTACCGGTGAAAGCCTTGCGGTAGAAAAAAGTGCTGATAAACAAGATGAAGAAGTACAGATTGGAGATCAGCACAATATGCTTTTCTCCTCTACCAATGTGCAAAACGGAACGGCACGCGCCGTGGTGGTAAGAACCGGAATGGAGACTGAAATTGGCAAGATTACCGAAATGGTTAAATCTTCCGAAAAACAATTAACACCCTTACAAAAGCGCCTGGATCGTTTTGGTAAGCGTCTGGGGTATGCGGTTATCGCCATCTGTGTAATTGTGCTGGCAGTCATCGGAATCAGAAATTATATGGAAAGTGGCTTTTCCTGGAAGGCGATGCTTGATGCACTACTTGTTGCTGCCGCACTAGCCGTAGCCGCAGTGCCATCTGGTTTGCCCGCAGTAGTAACCATTGCTTTAAGCGCAGGTGTAAAAAAATTACTGAAAAGGAAAGCTCTGGTAAGAGAGCTGGCTTCGGTAGAGACTTTAGGCTCCTGCAATGTTATTTGTTCTGATAAAACCGGAACCATTACCCAAAACCAGATGACAGTAAAGAAAGCCTGGACATTAGAGCAAGAGGCTGAAGTGGAAGGTTCTGGATATGAGCCCGAAGGCGAAATTAAAGAAAGTGTATCTGAACTACTCTTTGAAATTGGCAAGTTCTGCAACAATTCTTCTATTGGCAAAGACGAAGGAGAGTGGAAAATATCTGGAGACCCCACAGAAGCGGCGCTCTTAGTTTCTGCAGATAAGGCGAAGGTAAATGGTGAGGCCGAACGTATAGATGAAATTCCTTTTAACTCGGACCGCAAGCGTATGAGTGTGCTGGTCAAGAAAGGTGGTAATGAGTATGTGTATACCAAAGGCGCTCCGGACCAGATGCTGGAAGTATGTACGCATGCCTTGCAGGGTGAAGACAAAGTAGAAATGACTGAAGAGGTAAGAGAAAAGATCAGGGAGCAGGTAAACAAGTTTTCTCAGCAGGCACTACGCGTTTTGGCATTTGCCTACAAAGAAAAAAACAGTGACTTTAAAGAAGAAGACCTCACTTTTGTGGGCTTGCAGGCAATGATAGATCCTCCGCGACCCGATGTGGTAGAGTCTATTAAAATTACCAAAGATGCGGGTATCCGGGTAATTATGATTACTGGTGACTATAAAGAAACGGCAAGCGCGATCGGCAATGATGTTGGAATAGAAGGAGAGGCACTTACAGGCTCAGAGCTTGGTAATATGTCGGATGAGGAGCTGGAGGAACATCTGGAAAAAGGTGCTAGCGTATTCGCTAGAGTTGTTCCAGAGCATAAACAAAAGATTATTTCAGCATTGCAGCGCCGTGGAAATGTGGTTGCCATGACCGGTGATGGTGTTAATGACGCACCAGCACTTAAAAAAGCAAATATCGGTGTGGCAGTTGGTTCAGGTACTGATGTGGCCAAAGAGGCTTCGGACTTCGTACTTATGGACGATTCCTTTACGAATATAGTACATGCTATAGAAGAGGGGAGAGGTATTTATGATAATATTCAAAAGGCCATTATGCACCTGCTTTCGGGTAATTTGTCTGAGGTGCTTATTATATTTATTGCTACCCTTCTGGGCTGGAGTTTACCTCTTACAGCCATAATGCTGTTATGGATTAATCTGATTTCTGATGGAGCTCCTGCGCTGGCATTAGCGGTAGACCCTTATGGCGAAGACATAATGCAGCGTAAGCCTAAACACGGAAGTACCAGTATTTTACCCAAACCAGAACTGATACTTACCTGTGTGCTCTCTGTTATCTCAACTATTGGGGCGCTGATACTATTCTATTGGGCTGGTGGTAACGATCAGGAGCAACTAGCCTTGGCACAAACTACAGCGTTTACGTATGTGGTAATTTCTGAGTTTGTACTGCTACTGGCAGTGAGGAGCTATTTTGCTATTCCTGTATTTACAAATAAATGGCTGTGGATAGGTGTAGGTGCAAGCCTTATATTACAGGCAGTGCTTATATATACTCCCGGGCTAAGAGAAATTTTTGAACTGGAAATGCTCGGAGGTAGAGAATGGCTAGCTATTGGTATAGCATTAGGATCTGTAGCAATACTATCTTTTATCGCTAAAGCGATCACCCTTAAACAGGTAAAAGGGTGATCTGCTACTATTCCTGATAAGTTTTCAGGCGTATGCCTTCAAGATATGGGTCCAACAGTTTGGTATCAGTAAAGGAAAAAATATCTCCTATATAGTCATACTTACTGTTGTACCATATTTCTACAAAAAATCTACCATTGTGGTAGAGGTTAATTCTAAACCGACGCTGCTGGTCGTGATGAAAACGCGTAGCCAGAAAGTTACAACGGTTCCATACATATTTGCACTTTTTTTCTCTTGGCAGTTTTTCAAAATCAGTGCTAGTCATTGTGCCTCTTCCTCCCATTTTATGATCCTTTTAGAAATAAAATGCATTACAAATCTGTATAAACAATTTAAAGCAATTTATACTGAAACTCAATGCTAAAAGGATAAGGAAAACATATTTAGATGTATGTTTTTTTACTAAACCTCTGGCATTTAGCGGCTTATAAATACATAAAAAAAGCAGCTAAGGAGCTGCTCTATTTAGAATGGTGTACTGTACATTTACTCCGCTACTCTACTAATACTAAGTGTAGTACCTTCAGTAAAATCAAACTGATCACTTTTTTTCAGCCAGTCCTTGTATTTTTTGAAGAGCTCATCGGAGAGTTTGCTATCGTTAAGATATAGGCTTTGGTTGTTTTGCTTATCAGAAATCTTAAAGCTATAACGTTCACCTTTTTTTACCAACCCGTCATTTATAAGCTCCTGATCTAAAGCCAGCACTGACTTCTCCATTAATTCTTCTTCTTTCTCCATCATTCGTTCATGCTCTTCCAACACTCGCGCTTGCGCTTCAAGTATACGCTCCTGTTCTTCCATAATTTTTTCCTGCTGCTTCATTTCTTCCTCCATAGCCTTTTCCTGTATTGCCATATGCTCTTCCTGCAATCTTTCATGTTCTTCCATCTGCCTTTCAAACAACTCCTGATGTGCTCTCAACTCTATTTGCTTTTCTTCCATCAGCTTCTGAATCATCCGCTCCTTTTCCTGTATCAGTTGGTTAAACTCTTTTTCTTTCTTACGCATTTTTTCCTCCAGCTCTCTTAACCTTTTCTGAATGGTAGTATCCTGCAAATATGAGAAATGATCAGTTTGCAAACTGTTTAGGTCTAATACTGCTATGGTAGAGTCCACCCGAGCTAGTATTGGAGAGAGATGCGATAGCTCAGCCAGTTTTGCCAGTGAATCAAAACGCACACTTTTTAAAGTTACAAAGCTGTCATGAATATGGCTGTTTATATTTGGGAAACTATCTGGAAAGGCTGCTGAAAAGTCAGGAAAACTATCGGAATGATAATTCAAGCTAAGTGCAGGCCCATGACTAAATTGTTGCGCGTAAACTGTTGCCCTGTGTGCCTGAGCTATTATGCTATCCTGATGTACATGGATATAAGCAATTTTTGCCTCCAAATCTGTCGGTATGGTGTCAGAAAGATCAACATCTACAGATTCCTCAATATCAAGCACAGTTTCAATAGTTTCGTCCATCTCAATATCTTCTTCAATTATGATATCCAGATCAAGTTCCTCATCTATTTGTATGCTGGTATCTTGCGTAGCATAGGGATAATCCATAGTAATATGATCGTAAAAATTCCACACTTCGCTATGTCGGTAGGCGATACTATCGCCACTTGTACCCAGCAGTAGAACCATTACAATGGCCAGGCTTGAGGCTGCTAATCTTGCGGTCTGGTTACTTCTACGTTTTTCAGGCTGTAAAATACGCTCAATTCGCTGAAACAGATTCTCCTTTCCTCCGGTAATTGCCAATGCCATTTCTGCATTTCGCATTCTTACTTCTTCAACATTAGCCAGTGCTTTAGCATAAGTGAGGGAATCTCCTGCTAGGAGCACCGCCAAATCATCACAGCATTTCTCTCGCTCTTCGCGTATCAGCGAAGACATCCACCATACAGCCGGGTGGAAGAAGAATACAATCTCAAGTAAAGATTGTAGCATGTTAATCCAGTAGTCGCGACGATAAATATGTGCCAGTTCATGTGCAATAACCGCTTCCAACTGATCTTCTGGCAAACCACTTAGCATAGACGCCGGTATCAGGATGGCAGGCTTTAGGTGTCCGATCATCATGGGTACTTTGGCAATTTCTGATCGCAAAAGCTTTATCTCCTGACGCATTTCCAGCTGACTGGCCATTTCCCGTAGTCGTTTCTGCCATCTTGGGCTCAGGGGTGCTACATTTTTCTTTTTTAGCCGGTTTACATAAAATAATGAACCTCCGAATTTTATTGAAAACAGGACAACACCCAGCATCCACGCACCTACTACCCATCGTATGTTCTGGTTTAAGAAAGATTGAACAACGCTGACCAAATCAGTGAGTTGCCAACTGGGAGCTTCAGCCTCCATGCTTTCTTCCGTTTCGTAAACCATTTGATAATCCAGTGCGGAAAGCGACTGTATTTCGCTAGCATTTGCTTTTATACTTTCCAAAGCAGGTTGCTGATAAAAGTAAAGGTCCAGAAAGGTAGCTGTAGAGAAAATAGTTGCAGATATAAGCGCAGTTACGCCTAAAATATATTTATGATTGGGACTTAGCTTGCTGGCAAAAGCTAAAATTAAATAAAGACAAAAGGCTATTAAACTGCTTTGCCAGATAGAGTGCAAGAGCGTCCAGCCGAGAGCTTCCATCAGATGGTCAAAAGTGAAAAGTTTCATTGTTCGCCTCCTTCCAGTTTGTTGATAAGTGCTTTAATTTTCTGAAGTTCTGCCTTTGAAGTTTTTCGGTTGCCTAAAGCCTGCATCACCAGATTCATGGCTGAACCGCCAAAAGCGCTATCCATAAAACGATCCAGCAACATCTGCTGGGTAACTTCCTGCTTTAAACTGGCTTCATAAATATGGCTTCTGCTTTTTTCGTTACGACTAAGCATGCCTTTTTGGACCATATTCTGCATGTTTTTAAGCGTAGTCGTATAGCCAATGTCACGTTTTTCGGCTAGCTTGTCGTGTACCTCTCGTACTGTAGCGGGGCCATCTTGCCAGAGAACCTGAAGTATCTCCAGTTCGGCCTCGGTGGGTTTAGGAGTATTGCTGTCTTTTGCTTTCATAATTACTACGATTAGTATCGTACTTCAATAATATACGATATTTGTCGTACTTGCAAATTGGTATACGATTATTTTCGTACTTAAAGATATATATTCTTGTCAAGTATTTGATTTTGAGAGTATTAATTATTTGTTGATATCTTCTCCAGAAATAGTTTAATTCGCACTTCTCTTATTAGACTTTAGCCTCAAAAAAGTCTTCACAATCTTTTTTTAATTAATACCCGAGAATGAACAGAAAAAAAATCAACTTCCTGACCTTATGTTTTTGCGTCTTTTTGGCAAGTTGTTCGGTTTTTAACCGTTCATCTTCTAAAAAAGGAGCAGAGTCAGCAGCTCCCGAAGAAAAGAAAAAAGGTGAGTTTACTGCCTATGATGAGGTAGTCACCGATAAAGCAGAGTCTGACAGTGGGCTGTTTGTGGTTCATAAAGTAGATGGCAACTATTATTTTGAACTACCAGACACGCTTCTGGAAAGAGAGATACTGCTGGTAAGTCGTATTTCGGGAGTAACGCCGAACCTGAGCTTCGGGGGGGCTGGTATGAAAGCACGCTCTCAGCAGGTTATCAGGTTTGAGCGTAAAGAAAAGAAAATATACATGCGCCACGTATCTTATACAGATGTGGCCGATATGGATAAGCCCATCTATCAGTCAGTTAAAAACAATAACTTTGAACCAGTTATTCAAAGCTTTGCTATTGAAACCATCAGCGAAGACTCCAGTGCTGTACTAATCAAGGTTAATGACTTTTTTACCAGCGATATTCCAATTATCAGCGCTCTAAATGATAGCCAGCGCAAAAAATTTAAAGTTAAAAGGCTGGATGGAGGGCGAAGCTTTATACAGCATATCCATAGCTACCCCAGAAATCTGGAAATACGCCACGTACTTACTTACGATGCCGATGCTCCTCCCGCAGATACCGAAGCTGGTACATTATCCTTGGAGATGAACCAGTCTATGATACTGCTACCGGATAATCCTATGCGCCCTCGTCTGGCAGATGACAGAGTAGGTTACTTTAGTATAGAGCAGTATGACTATGGTCTGGATAAGCAGAAGGCTTTTCAGCGCGAGTATATTACCCGTTGGAAACTGGTACCTAAAGATGAGGAGGCTTATGCCCGCGGAGAACTCGTAGAGCCTGTGGAGCCTATCGTGTATTATCTGGATCCGGCTACTCCTATGGAGTGGAGACCATACCTTAAGAAGGGAATAGAAGACTGGCAAAAAGCATTTGAAGCAGCAGGCTTTAAAAATGCGATTATCGCCAAAGACCCACCCAGCAAGGAAGAAGATCCTGAATTTAGCCCGGAAGATGTGCGCTACTCAGTAATTCGCTACATTACTACACCTATACAAAATGCGCAGGGACCTCATGTGCATGACCCCCGTACCGGCCAGATTCTGGAAAGCGACATTTTATGGTACCATAACGTGATGAACCTCTTGCGCAACTGGTATCTTATACAAACTGCTGCCTCTAATCCTGAAGCTCGTAAAGTAGAGTTTGAGCAGGAACTGATGGGAGAGCTTATTCGCTTTGTAGCAGCTCACGAGGTAGGACATACACTAGGTTTACCGCATAACTGGGGCTCTAGCCACGCTTATCCGGTAGACTCTTTGCGTTCTCCTTCTTTTACAGCTAAGTATGGTACTGCACCTTCTATTATGGACTATGCCCGCTTCAACTACATTGCGCAGCCAGAAGATGGAGTAACAGATTTCTTCCCTCAGGTAGGTGAGTACGATGACTGGTCAATTAAATGGGGCTATACTTACTTTCCTGATAGCGACTCTCCGGAAGATGATAAGGAAGTACTGGACGAATGGGTGAAAGAAAGAGCTGACGATCCGGCCTACTTCTACGGACGCCAATCCGGGGCTAAAATTGACCCTCGCTCTCAAAACGAAGATTTAGGAGACGATGCTGTAAAAGCTAGCGGTTATGGCCTTGCTAATTTAAAGCGGATAGTTCCTGAACTGCTAGAGTGGACTTATCGTGAAGACGAAACTTTTGATGAGCTAAAAGAAATCTATGAGCAGGTTATTGTGCAGTGGTACCGCTACATGGGCCATGTAACTAAGAATGTTGGTGGTGTATACGAAAACCATAAAACTTATGGGCAGGAAGGGACTGTTTACGAAGTGGTTGCTAAAGAAGACCAGAAAAGAGCGATGGACTTTTTAGTAGAACATGCTTTTGAAACGCCTGAGTGGATGATAGACCAGGAAATATTAAACAGAATAGAACATGCCGGTGCACTGGATAGAGTGCGTAAATTTCAGGAAAATGTACTGAAAGATTTGCTAGCCCCTCAGCGCCTGGCACGTCAACTGGAGGCAGAAGCACTTAGTGGAGGCAATACTTATACCGCGCTGGAAATGATGGATGACCTACGCGAGGGTATCTGGTCTGAGGTTTACAGGAGGCGTAATATAGACCCTTATCGCAGAAATCTGCAAAGAGCTTATCTGGAGCGTATGGCTTATATGCTTAACAATGAGATCGGCAGTATGTCTAGTGGTTTTAAAGCTTACTTCGGCTGGACAGACGTAGATGTTAGCCAGTCTGATATCAGGGCGATTGTGCGGGAAGAGCTTAATATGCTACAGGAGGATATTGGCAAGGCGCTTCGCAGAAACAACAACAGAGAAACCAGAGTACATCTGGATGATGTTCTTTACCGGATAGAAAAAATACTAGACAAGGAAGACTAAAACTAAGGAGGTGCCTGCAAGGGCACCTTTTTTTGTTTTAAAGAAGTTACCTCAGCAGAAAAGCCGACAAATTACGAGCCTCATTAGTCACCTGTAATTTGCTTTGCATAGGAAAAGGGGAGTATGCCTGAGCAGTTTCGTTAATACTTTTGATGGATGAAGAATCGTTTTCGTCAAAAAGCCAGATACCTACCATTTCTTTACCCCGATGCCTTAGTGTGGCACCCACCAGAGTATATTGTTTATCGTCTTCTACCTTTTGAGCAGCTACATTGGTAGGATGCACATTTGTACTCAGACTCATGCTTACCGCCTCAATCTGGAAATCGGTAGGCGCGATAATTTTGGTAGAATCAAAATCTTTACAGGCCGAAATTGAAAAAATGAGGGTCAGAAAAAGTAGTAGTCGCTGCATAAAACTTGAATTTACTTGATTGAACGGATGCTTCGGCTTTCTGTTGTTGCTGAGAAGGCATGTTTAATACTACATCTTCATCAGTAGCCTGCAGACATACTTATGCAACGATAATCAACTGTAGCAAGATTAGCAAGAACGATAATAATGATAAAACCTTAGACTGAAATGTTACTACAGAATTTCACATTTAAACTCAAACTACTGAAAAACAGCTGTCATGAACAGAGCGCATTTTCAAGAGAAGGTAATAACACCAAAATGTTATTCATACCTCAGCGACCTGGCGGGATTTGCGAATGCTGCTTTTATAGTTTGTATGCTTACCGTAATTACCGCAATGAGCAGTACAATTATTAATGGACTACCAAGCACCCAGAAGCTCATCTTTATACGGCTCGCGTAACCATCCAGCCAGGCCTGAAGGGCAATATAGGCCAAGGGTAAAGCAATAATACTGGCTAGCAAAACCAGTTTGATATAATCCTGAGAAAGTAAGCGGACTATTTGTGCCACGGAAGCACCTAATACCTTACGCACCCCAATTTCTTTGGTGCGCTGAACAATGGTGAAAGAAGATAATCCAAACAGTCCCAGGCATGCAATGAAAATCGCTAAACTTGAGAAAATGCCAATCACTTGCCCAAACTGAGTGTCAGCGCGATACTGCTGATCGTACTTTTCATCCAGAAAAAAGTAATTAAAAGCATTATCAGGAAATACCCTCTGCCATACTTCTTCTATTTCGGCCAGCCTCTGCTGCATATGCTGCGAGTTTAGCTTCATAGTAAAATAGCTACCAGTAGTTAAGTATGGGAAAATCATAGGCAGATGCGCTTCTTTGGGAGAACGCTGATGATAATTTTTAATGACTCCAATAATAGTATTGGCATCTCCACCGGCAGTAATTTGATCACCTACGGCTTCTGTGGCACTGGAAAAACCCAAAGTTTTTACCGCTTCTTCATTAATAATGACCTGTCTGCTATAATCCCCCTGCCTATCAAAGTTTCTACCTTCAATAAGCTCAATATTCATGAGCGGGATAAAGTCCTCATCAATACGAATAATATAATAGTTGTATCCGTTTGCTTCCTCATCACCTACTCTTTGTATACCCGTTGTAGTGCTCAACTCATGTAAACTCAAGCCGGGTAAAGACTCAGAGAGAGCTACTTCTTCTATTTCTGTTTCCCTGATCAGCTCATTTTTAAAGCTGATATATGATGTGTAGTAAAGTGAGTCATCTACATTTAAGAGCGGGGTATGTAGAGCCAGTGTCTGCTTCACATTTACGCCAAGATCCTGATCGCGCAAATGTTTAATCTGTAAATAAACAGTGATAGTACCAGCCAGAAGAGCGATAGTAGCCGCAAATTGAGCTACTACCAGGCCCTTACGAAGCCATTGTCCGTGAGTAGAAGTTTTCAGTTTGCCTTTAAGCACCATAACCGGACGAAAAGAAGACAATACCAATGCGGGGTAAAGCCCCGATACTACTGCTCCGATCCCAAGTATGCTAAGCACCAGATACCAGAAATAAGGGTCTTGCACTACGTTGAGTGGCAGCGGTTGACCGGCAATATCTCTAAAAGCAGGAAGGCTCAGTTGCAATAGTGTAAGAGCAATGGTGCTGGCGAGTAAACATACGATAAAAGACTCCAGCATAAACTGAGTAATGAGTTGAGCACGGGCAGAGCCCATAACTTTTCTGATACCTACTTCGCGAGATCTCTCAATAGCTCGGGCAGTAGATAGATTTATGTAGTTTACCCATGCGATAATAATAATGAATATCGCAATAATCAGTAGGGTATACACTACTTCTGCTTTACCGTTTACTTCAGGCTCAAATGTTTTATGAGAATAAAGGTGTATGTCGTTAATAGGTTCGGCTACAAAAATATCACCATCAATTTTATCTTCAAGGCTTCTGGAAAGTGCCAAAAGTTTATCATTAAAAGCTGTTAAATCTGTACCTTCTTGCATGAGCAGGTATGTGTATTCATTGTTTCCACTCCACCCATATTTTTCATACCACTCCCACATTTTGTTGATCGTCGTATGAGAAAGTAAAAAATTGAACTTCAGGTGAGTATTAGGAGGGAGGTCTTCCATTACTCCGGAAATCTGGTACAATTCATTATTTAGCTCAATAGCTTCTCCAACCACATTTGCTTTACCAAAATACTTGATAGCTGTGCTCACGTTTAGTACCACCTGATGCGGAGCTACCAATGCGGTTTGAGGGTCACCATAACGTAGTGGGTAAGTAAAAACCTGAAAAACCGTTGAGTCAGCAAAATAGACCTGATCTTCATAAAACCTGCTGTCGCCTACTTTTACTTCCTGCACCTCATTATGGAACATCCTGACAAAGTTGAGTACTTCAGGAAACTTTTCTTTGAGCATAGGGGCCAGGGGGCCATAGGTTTCGCAGTCGGTCACGACATATTCAGAACCATTGTAAAGGTCTAAGGTAACTCTATAAATGTTATCAGCATGCTCATGAGAGTTTTCATAGCTTAGTTCAAAACGTACATAATGTATAATCAACAGGCACGCGGCCATACCTATAGCCAACCCTAAAATGTTGATAAAGCTAAATATCTTATTCTTCAGTAGGTTTCGGTATGCAATCTTGATGTAATTTTTGAGCATGGAGAAGTGCGTATGAGGTGAGTAATTTATTCGTACCGAAGCGAGTTTGCCGGGTTGGCCAGTGCCGCCTTAATCGTTTGGTAGCTGATCGTGATTAGACTGACAAGAATGACTGATAAAGCTGAAAGCAAGAGCTGCTCCAGAGTAAGGTCTATATGGTAGGCAAACTCATTGAGCCAATTTTTATTTAGCCACCAGCCAATAGGTGTAGTGATAAAAAATGCAATACTAATCAGCAGCATAAACTTCCGGGAAATTAACCACACAATTTGCCAAACCTCTGCACCCAACACTTTGCGTACACCAACTTCTTTGGTGCGTTGCTCTACAGAAAAGTTAGTCAGCCCAAAGAGCCCCATGCAGGCAATAAGTATAGCAAAAAAAGTAGCCACACTAATCAATTCTCCTGATTTGGTTTCGGAAAGATATAACTCTTCAAACTTATCATCCAGAAAATTATACTCCAGAGGGTTTTCCGGGTCAAATTCCTGAGTAAGCTTGTCAATAGCGCTTAAGATAGCCTGTACATCCTCTGTACCTATCTTAAGGGTATAATAGTCTATCGGGTAAAAAGGGTTAAGACGATAGGTGATAAGGGTAGGCGCAATTTGGTGGTGCACTTTCTCAAAATGTACATCTTGTATGACCCCTATAACTTCCATTTCAAAGGGTATACTTACTTTATTCTGATTAAAGTGCGTAAGCTTAATTCTTTTACCAATTGGGTCAGTCAGGTCCAGGGCTTTTACGGCCGTCTGGTTCAAAATTACTTTTGCTGAATCTGCCGGGCTATTGATAAAATTTCTCCCCTCCAGAAGTTGTATGCCAAAAGTGGGCAGAAAATCTTCGTCTCCGGCCAGGTATAGAAAGTCTACATTCTGATGATCAGTCTCAATACCTGCACGAGAGATACCCTTCCAGTCACCGGGTATTCTAGAAACGGCGCTTACTTTTTGTACTTGGGGGATAGATTCAAACTCTGACTTAACGGCCTCGTACCTGCTTCTTAATACGCCGCTATTAATATCAACTGCTAATAGCTGTTCACGCTCATAGCCCAGGTCTGCATTTCGTATATAGTCCATCTGCTGATAATTTACTATGGTGAGGGAAATCATCAATATGGCGAACGAAAACTGCCCTACTACCAGCATTTGCCGTAGCCAGCTGTTCTGCTGAAGTGACCATTGCTGCTTAAGAATAAGAGAAGGGTGAATACCCGACAGATAAAAAGCAGGGTAAGCTCCTGCCAACAGCCCCGAAATTAGCGCTACCACCAAAAGCACAGCTAGTATAGGACCATCTAAAAGATCTAGCTTCAAAGCTTTGTATGCCAGGTCATTAAACGCGGGTAGCAAAAGCTGAACAATGGTTATAGCCAGTATCATAGTGAGAAGAACCAGTAGCAAAGACTCACAGATAAACTGATACATAAGTTGCTTTCGGCTTGCCCCCACAGCTTTTCTGAGGCCTACTTCTTTTACCCGTTTCATAGCTCGGGCAGTAGATAAGTTAATATAATTTACAAATGCTACCAGTAAAATAAGCAGTCCTATTCCCGCGAAAATATAGATATAGTTCATACTTCCGGGAATAATGTAGTCATTGTCCAGATGGTGAGAGTGAAAATGAATATCTGTCAACGCCTGTAAATGATAGCTGTTACGGTGGTACATCTCATCGCGGTTACGATTGGCAATTTCGGTCAGGCCCCGGGCAATTCTACTGGTATCAGCCTGTTCATCCAGTAGGAGGTAGGTAGCAAATTCATGTGAGTACCAATCGTTTTCTGTCAATGCTTGTATGTACTCATAAGACAGCATGCTGCTGAAAGGGATCAATAAGCCGGGACGCATATGAGAGTTAGCAGGAAAATCCTCTATAACTGCTGTAACCTTTAGTTCTGAACCGAAGCGGTTATTGTACATACTTTTACCCAGTGGAGATTCGTTTCCAAAATATTTATGAGCCAGAGTCTTAGTAAGTACAATAGAGTAGGGGTTGGATAAAGCATTGGTGGCATCACCTTCAATAAAGCTACAGTCAAAAATTCGGAAGAAACTCTCGTCGGAGGTATAAAGAATTTCATAATCACGAAAATCATTATAGCCTAAAGTAAAACGGCCAAATACATTCAGTCGCACAGCTTCTTTTACCGCAGCAAAATTTTCTATAGCAGCCGGAGCTATCCGCGTAGCGGCTTTGGCATTGTGCCTTTCACCCTTATCGTCTATTACATGCTCTGTTAAGCGGTAAATATGTGCTGCCTGCTTGTGAAAGCGATCATAACTTAGCTCATCAGCTACGTAGAGAGCAATAAATATGAAGGCAACAAATCCTAAGGTAAAGCCCAAAAGATTGACGAAAGAAAATACTTTGTTCTTAATCAGATTACGGTAGGCTATTATAAAGTAGTTTTTAATCATGAATGTATTACGCTTATATACTCATGTCTTTATTGGAAAAACTATGCCATGAGTATAATCAATTGATTATCAGTGTATTTGATGTAAAACACCTGCCAAAGTGTATCATTGTCTTACAACTACATGTGCCAAAATGAAACAGTTGATTTGCGAATATGACGCGGAGAAAGCAAATTAGCCACTAAGGCTTTTCCTTTGTAACATGGATAAAAGAGACGGAAAGATACTGATTATAGATGATGATCAGGCGGTGCTGTATACTGCCAGATTAATACTTAAACAGTTGTTTACGCAGATAAAAGCTGCCGCGCACCCGTCTGAAGTGATGAGTTTGCTTGAGGTAGAGCATTACGATGTGATATTGCTGGATATGAACTTTGCCCAGGGCAAAACCAGTGGTCAGGAAGGGCTTTTTTGGATTGAAGAAATTTTAAAAGTAGACAGAGAAGCGCAAATCATCGTCACTACCGCCTATGGCGATATAGACCTGGCAGTAAATGCTATGAAAATTGGAGCGGTAGACTTTTTAACCAAACCCTGGGAAAAGGAGCGCCTTAGCACAACTATACTTTCACATTTTCAGCGGCACCGCTCTCAAAAAGAGCTTTACCAACTTAAAGGTCGCGAAGCTGCGCTAAGTCAGGACCTGGAAAGTCCATTTAGCGAGATAGTCAGTCAGTCTGATGCTATGCGGACTGTTTTTGACACCGTGCGAAAGGTATCTGCAACAGATGCCAATGTGCTCATTCTGGGAGAGAACGGTACAGGCAAAGAGCTGGTAGCAAGAGCGATTCATCGTGCATCGCTAAGAGCAGGGCAGGCGTTTATAAAAGTAGATCTGGGTGCAGTAACGGAAACTCTGTTTGAGTCAGAGCTCTTTGGGCATGCCAGAGGAGCATTTACAGGTGCAGTAGAGGAGCGGGCAGGCAGGTTTGAAATTGCTTCTTCGGGTACGCTTTTTCTGGATGAAATCGGAAATCTCACCCTTCCACTTCAGGCAAAGCTACTTACGGCACTGCAAAGTAAGCAAATTGTAAGGGTAGGTACGAATAAACCTATACAAACCGATGTACGCTTGATCTGTGCTACCAATATGCCTCTTTATGAACTAGCGAACCAGGAAAGACCTGGCTTCCGACAGGATTTACTATACAGAATTAATACTGTAGAAATACACTTGCCTCCGCTTAGGCACCGCCCCGAAGATATTGAAGTTTTGCTTCTTCATTTTATTCGTTTTTTTGCTAAAAAATACCAAAAGGGAGAGTTAAGCATAAACGCACGTACACTAAAGCAATTAAGGCATTACCAATGGCCGGGCAATGTACGTGAGCTTCAGCATGCCGTGGAGCGTGCAGTAATCTTGAGTGACTCTAGCAGCCTGGAGACAGAAAACTTTTTGATGCCCAAAAGTCAGGCAAATACGACCAAAGTTGAAACTACCCTAAATCTGGAGCAGATAGAGAAACAAACGATAGCGGATGCTATTCAAAAATATAAAGGCAATTTAAGCCATGCTTCTAAAGCTTTGGGTATGGGAAGAAGCACACTTTATCGTAAGATGAAAAAGTACGATCTTTAAATATCCAAACCCAACAGCTTGCGCTAACTCAATATAGCCAGCACACCGCTTATGCGATATACCATTTTCAGAACCCAGATACTGCTTCGGCTGCTGTTTCTTAACTTAATAGGTTTCGGTATTTTTTATGTGCTAACTCAGACGCATTTCTGGCTGGTTTCACTCTGGCTAACCTTGCTTTTTGTCGCTTTATTTACAGAGCTTATACGCTACATAGAGCGTACACACCGCGAAATGGAAAATCTGGTGATTGCTGTACAACAGGGGGAATTTTCTAATACTTACTACCAGCAGCCAGCCATGAAAGGGCATATGCTCAGCGAAGTTTTCAATCAACTGGTCAGTACTTTTAAAAAGCTAAGGCAAGAGAAAGAGGTCAATCATTTATATCTACAAAATGTAGTAGCTCAGATTCCAATTGCTATAATTTGTCTGGATGCAGAGGGTAATATACAACTAATCAATCAGGCGGCTAAACAACTTTTTAAAAAGCCAGCCATCAGGCAGTTGCAAGACTTTCAGGAAATAGACAGCGAACTTTATCATACAATTGAAAGTCTGGAAGCCGGAGAAAAAACTATGTTAAAGCTCATAGTTAGGCAGCAACTGCTACAGTTGTCAGTACAGGCTACTGCATTTAAAATGAATGATCAGTATTATAAACTCCTTTCTATGCAGGATTTTCGCTCAGAGTTAGAAGAGCAGGAAGTAGATTCTTGGCAAAAGCTGATCAGAGTACTTACCCACGAAATCATGAATTCTGTGATTCCGATTTCCAATCTGACGAGTATGGTCAATCAGATGCTGATTCAAACCCAAGATGATGGCAGGGTACAGCTCAATACGCTGGATTCAGAAGAACTAAACGATTTACATGGAAGCCTGATTACTATTGAAGAGCGTACGCTTGGCCTTATAAACTTTGTTAAAGCTTACAAAAGCCTCACCCAAATCGCTCAGCCACAGTTTCGTGCTGTTGAGGTGCGGGAGCTATTTAGCAGGTTGCATGCTCTTATGAAGCCACGCTTACAGGAGAAGAATATAGAGTGGCATGAGCATATCAGAGCAGACAGTCTGCAAATTAAAGCTGATTTTGAGCTGGTTGAGCAGATTTTGATCAACCTTGTGAATAATGCCATAGATGCTTCACAGCATAGGCCACAACCCAAAATAAGTCTCCAGGCGTTTATTGATGACAAAAATCAGACTGTACTTCAGTTAAAAGACAATGGCAATGGAATTGAAGAAGAAATACTAGAGCATATTTTTGTGCCTTTTTTTACTACTAAAAGCGAAGGCTCAGGCATAGGCTTAAGCCTTTCCCGACAAATAATGCGCTTGCACAAAGGCAATATCAGTGTGCAATCTGTAAAAGGAGAAGGTAGTACATTTAGTCTTATCTTTTAGATTTTAATTAGGCTTAAAATAGCTTCAGTAATAATTATAAATTATACTTATAATTCAATAAGATAATACCCATATTTAGCAGTTAATACTTAACTGTTGATAGAAAGTTTGCCACTTTTATTTAGTATGCTTATATCATTTTAAAATAATCAGTAGACAATTTAGAGGTTTGTTGATTATTGATACTGTAATCATTTTTTAATATAACTAAACTTATTTTTATGTTTTATCATGATGGAAAATTACAGTACCCGGTCAAAGTAGAAAAATCAAGTCCGGTTTTTGCAAAAATGCTTCAACAGGCTATTGGTGGAATTGAGGGAGAAATACGTGTTTGCCTTCAATACTTATTTCAGGCTTGGAACGCCCGTGGTCCAAAAAAATACAGAGACATGCTGCTGGAAACAGGTACGGAAGAGATGTCGCATATAGAAATGCTCTGTACTGCTGTTGCGCTTAACCTTGAAGGTGCAGACTATGCGCTTAAGGAAAAAATTGCTGGAGAAAACCCGGTAGTAGAGGCAGTACTTGGAGGAATGAACTCTCGTCATATACTGTCCTCAGGCTTAGGAGCGATGGCTGTAGACAGTACCGGCACACCCTTTAATGGAGGGTATATTGTCGGAACTGGTAATATTGCTGCCGATATGCATGCTAATGTAACTGCAGAAGCTGGTGGTAGAGCCCTGGCCACTCGCCTGTATGAATATACTGATGACCCTGGTATGAAAGATATGCTTTCGTTTTTAATTGCCAGAGACACCATGCATCAGAACCAGTGGATGGCAGTATTGGAAGAAATGGACGAAGTACATCCAATACCCAATAGCTTTCCTCAGGAAAAAGAAGCGAAAGAGTTTAGCTATGCATTTTTATCTACTAAGGTTGGAGCTACGCAAGAGAGCGATCCTAAAACTCGCTGGACTACCGGAAAATCAATTGATGGAAAAGGTGAATTTACCTTTAGGGTAGCCGTGCCACATGGAGAAGAGCCAGACTTGGGAATGGCCAAAGTACCTGAAGTACATGCTCAGCTACAGCAGATGGGAAAGAAACCATAAAAAAGTTTTTGAAGGAGCACCTAAAAGTCAGGTGCTCTTTCTTTATAAGATCTCAAAAGCAATTCTACGATTAGCCTGCCGCCCTTCTTCTGTATCATTAGTCTCTACTGGCTTGGATTGTCCGTAGCCGCGGTATTGTAGCCTGTTCTCAGCAATGCCCAGTTTAATTAAGTAATCATATACTGCCTTAGCCCTTCTGGAAGAGAGTTCCAGGTTATAGTCTGCGCTTCCCTGATTATCAGTATGGCCATTTATAGTAATTTTTATGTCGGGATTTTCGCGTAAAAACTGGGCTACTTTATTTAGCTCTGGCTCAGAGGCAGATTTTATCTCATACTTATCTACATCAAAAAAGATGTTGTTAAGCACTGTTTCTTTACCTTTTACGATGGGCTGTAAGTAAATATCAATATGTAGGGGTTTATTGATGTCCTGACTATTCTTGTGGCTATAATTAAAAGTCAGGCTTTCAAAAAGATAACCATCCCTTTCAACATACAGCGCATATTCTGAGCCTTCGGTGAGTACCATCAGGTATTCTCCTAGCTTGGGGTCAGAGTCTACCTGCGCTATCTTTTGCTGGCTGTTAAGGTCAATAAGCTCCACAGAGGCACCCAACGGTTCTTTGGTGCTAGCATCATATACAATTCCTTCAACATAGCTACTTTTATTGCTTACTCGTATCTCTTCCGGTATTTCAAAAGTAAATATAAAGCTGCTCACATAGCGATCGCCCTGCCGCTGTTCGTGCGAATAGTAAGCATCTTTACCATCAGCAGTGATAAACAAGGAAGCCTGATCCTCTTTGGTATTGATAGGGTAACCTAAATTTTTGGGTGTAGTCCATCCAGTGCCTTGCTTTTCTGCTACGAACAGGTCAAACTCTCCGAAGCCCGGCAATCCATTAGAAGCAAAATATAAAGTTTGTCCGTTGGCATGTATAAATGGAGAAACCTCATCGCGAGCTGTGTTGATGTCTTTGCCCAGGTTTTCTGCTTTGCTCCATTCTCCCTTTTCATTGCGGTAGCTTACATAAATGTCTCTTCGCCCTATACCCCCTGCACGATCAGAAATAAAATAAAGTGTTTTTCCATCAGCCGACAGGCTGGGTTGAGACTCCCAGGACTTGCCATTGACCTGCCCTCCCAGATTTTTAGGGACAGTCCAGTCCTCACCTATTTTATAGCTGATATAAAGGTCGCAGCTGCCCAGCCCACTTCGCTCTTGGCAAGCAGTAAATATAAGAGTACGACCATCGGCAGAAATGGTACAGGTGCCCTCATTGGCCCGGGTGGTAAGGTTAGGAGAAAGTAGCTCTGGTTCAGACCATTCTCCATTCTTAAGCTTTTTACTTACATAAATATCTTCATCGTACTGAGGAAGGTTGCCTCTACGGCCAGTAAAAATCATCTGCTCCTGGTCTACGGTGAGCACAGGAAAATATTGCAGACCGAGCTGGTTCATGCCTCCACGAATAGGCTCAGGGTTAAATTTTACAGGCTGGTTAATGTGTCTTTCTGTATAATCAATATTTGCTAAGAGGTACTGAGCATCTTCTTTCATCAACTTATGTACATCCTTCATATTCAGCACATGGGTAGCCAGCTTGCGCGACTGTTCATACTCTCCTTCGTTAAAGTATTTTCCAGCTAGAAGTACCTGGGCTTCAGAAAATTTAGGGTTATTATACTGAGCTTTAACAACTTTCTGTAAATGATACTGCTCTCTTTTATCATCACCTACTGCTTTAAAAATCTTGCTCATGCGCAGGTGTGCTTCAGCAAAGTCACCATCTTTTTTTATTGCCGCACTTAATAACTCCAGAGCAGGGCCATATTGTCTGCGGATAAAATAATTGGTGGATTCCACATAATATTTAATTGCTTTTTTTGACTTAGTTGTGTACTGCTCAGTACGTTGAGCCTTTATATCTTGAATAAAACAGCTGGAAATTAATAAAAATAAGATGAGAGCTTTTTTCATGGTTTGAGCATAAATTGCTTATGGCTTGAACGATTTTGAATGGCAAACAGTGCCAGTACGCTTAGAATTCACTAATTTTAAAGCTTTTGCAACATTATATTTGCATCACACAATCTCAACTTATTCTATATCATAATCTGTCATGACTAAAAGACGATCATTTTTAAAGAAAATAACTGCTGCTAGTGTAGGTTTGGGAAACCTGGCTGCTTTAAGACCTGCCTTTGCTAACCCTGCCCCTCAGGCTAAGAAGCCTGTAGTCGTTTCTACCTGGCGCCACGGATTGGCAGCTAATGAAGCCGCCTGGAAAGTGCTCTCTAAAGGAGGGCGGGCACTAGACGCTGTAGAAGCCGGAGTAATGGTAACCGAGGCAGAAGACAACTTAAGTGTTGGTTATGGAGGGCTTCCCGATCGTGATGGGCGCGTAACCTTAGATGCATGCATCATGGACGAAAATGGAGAGTGTGGCGCAGTAGCCTGTCTGGAAGAAATTATGCATCCAATTTCTGTCGCTCGCCTGGTTATGGAAAAAACCCCTCATGTAATGTTGGTAGGCGAAGGTGCACAGGAGTTTGCTTTATCTCAGGGGTTTAAGAAAGAAAATCTGCTTACTGAACGATCTAAAAAGGCCTGGAAAGAGTGGTTGAAAGAGGCAGAATACAAGCCAATAATCAATATTGAAAACCACGACACTATTGGCATGCTGGCCCTTGACGAAGAGGGTAATCTTTCAGGCGCTTGTACGACCAGTGGACTGGCTTACAAAATGCATGGCAGAGTTGGAGACTCACCAATTATTGGCGCAGGTTTATTTATAGATAATGAAGTTGGGGCTGCTACGGCTACCGGAATGGGTGAGGCTATCGTAAAAATCTGTGGTGCTCACCTGATTGTGGAGCTCATGCGTCAAGGTTACTCACCTCAGGAAGCCTGCGAAGTGGCTATCAAACGTATCTCAAAACAGAAAAACGCCAAAGACATACAAATTGGGTTTTTAGCCCTGGGCAAAAACGGAGAAGTAGGCTCTTATGCCTTGCAAAAAGGCTTTGACTATGCTACCTATGCAGATGGCAAAAACCAGATGACAGATGTAGGCAGCTTTTATCGTTAAATTGCTAATGATTTCTACGATAATTGTGTTAATACATCATCAAACAAAACACACAAGATGATCTTTTCCTTTCAGCAATTATCTGTAAGATATAGTATACTTCTAGGAGGCTGCCTATTTCTTTTTGGTTGTCAAACGCAGGAGCAACATCAGATTCCTGAACTTCCGGATTTTGATGCCTCATATTATGAGTATGGAGTTACAGTAGTAGACAAGCTAATAGATAAAGACCCGGACAATGCTGAGGCGCACTATCGTCGTTCAGAGTTATTGCTCCAGCAAAATAAGCTTAATAACGCTCTTTCCAGCATACGAAAAGCACTGGAGTTAGATAATAATGATCCGCTCTACCGGCTTACCAGTGCAAAAGTGCATTTGCAGAAAGGACAGCATCGCGAAGCTTTCAAGGAAGCAAAAAATGCTTTAGAAAATGGAGGAGCTTCAGTAGAACTGTATGAGCTTCTGGCTCAGGCAAGTCTCAAAAGTAACTACCATGCCGATGCACTATTGTATAGCGATAGTGCTTTGGCTATGGCACCAAAAAATCCATATAACTACCTGATGAAAGGTAAGGCTCTGGCTGCCAGTAAAGATACAGCAGCGGCTGAATCTCAACTTCTTAAAAGTCTTGAGCTTGGTGGGCAGCCCGATGATATTTACGAAGCATTAGTAGATATGTACATGAACGCTCAGAACTATCAGAAAGCTCGCAAATATATGGATCAAAATCTGGCTCAACAGTCAGGAGGTATAAGCAAACGTTTGCTGTTTCAACAGGCTCAGATTCTTCGTAGGGTGGGCAATCCGGATAGCGCGGCGGCAATTCTTTACCAGATCAAAGATAGTAAGCAAGTAGACTATTTCGCAGTGAACAAAGAGCTGATGAACATGTATTACGAAAAAAACTGGTATGATTCAGCCAGTTTTTATGCTGAGCAAATGCTGGAAAGAAGGCCTAACGATAAAGAAGCCCTGCTGAGCCAGGCAAGAATTTACGATAAGAGAAGGAAATACCAGCAAGCCATCCAGAAATATGAAGAAATACTGGAAAAAGACTCATTACAACAGATAGAGCTTCATAAAATTGCTGGAGAGGAACTGGACTATCTTAGAAGAAAAGTTGCATATTTGTGGCAAAAGCAACAAGAGCAGGAATTAGAAAAAATGAAAAAAGGATTGGCACCCCTGCAGCCAATTACTCCAGATAAACCTTAGAAGTTTATAAGCGCAAACTTTTTATGAGCAAAGAAATCAAGATTACACTACCTGACGGATCAGAAAAAGAATACCCTCAAGGCAGTAGCGGATTAGATATAGCCCTTAGTATTAGTGAAGGCCTGGCGCGTAATGTGCTGGCGGCTAAAGTAAATGGCGAAGTTTGGGATGCTACGCGCCCTATAGAAGAAGATGCGAGTGTACAACTCCTCACCTGGAACGATGCAGAAGGTAAGTCTACGTTTTGGCACTCTTCTGCTCACCTTTTGGCTGAAGCTCTTGAAGCTCTGTACCCGGGTATCAAATTTGGCATCGGACCTTCAATAGAAAATGGTTACTACTACGATGTGGATTTTGGCGATAAAGAATTTAGTTCCGATGAGCTGGAGAAGATAGAGAAGAAAATGCTGGAACTGGCTCGTCAGAAGAGCGAGTACAAACGTATGCCTATTGACAAGGCCTCAGCAGTAAAATATTATCAGGACAAAGGTGACGAGTATAAACTGGACCTTCTGGAAGGGCTGGAAGATGGTACTATCACTTTTTATGAGCAGGGTAACTTTACTGACCTTTGCCGAGGTCCTCATATTCCTCACACTGGTTTTATTAAGGCGGTTAAGCTGCTAAATGTAGCAGGAGCTTACTGGCGAGGTGATGAGAAAAATAAGCAGCTAACTCGTATATATGGTATTACTTTTCCTAAGCAGAAAGAACTCAAAGAGTATCTGGAAATGCTTGAAGAGGCAAAGAAAAGAGACCATCGTAAACTAGGTAAAGAATTAGAGCTTTTTACTTTTTCAGAAAAAGTAGGCTCCGGGCTACCACTTTGGTTGCCTAAAGGAGTACTACTACGAGAACGTCTGGAAAACTTTCTTAAAAAAGCGCAACGCAAAGCTGGCTATGAGCAGGTAATTTCACCCCATATCGGGCAGAAGCAACTTTATGTTACTTCCGGACATTATGAAAAGTATGGGCAGGACTCCTTCCGTCCTATTACTACACCTCACGAAGATGAGGAGTTTTTGCTAAAACCCATGAACTGCCCTCACCATTGTGAGATATACAAAAGCAAACCTCATTCCTATAAAGAGCTGCCAATACGTTTCGCGGAATTTGGTACGGTATATCGTTACGAACAGAGCGGCGAGCTGCATGGACTAACCCGGGTAAGAGGTTTTACTCAAGATGATGCTCATATCTTCTGTCGTCCCGACCAGCTTAAAGATGAGTTTAAAAAAGTAATAGATCTGGTGATGTATGTATTTACATCGCTAGGGTTTGAGAATTATACCGCTCAGATTTCCCTGCGCGATCAGGAAGATCGCTCTAAGTACATTGGTAGTGAAGAAAACTGGCAGATTTCAGAGCAGGCTATTATTGAAGCTGCTGAAGAAAAAGGGCTAAACACGGTTACCGAATACGGAGAAGCTGCTTTTTATGGTCCTAAACTCGACTTTATGGTGAAGGATGCTTTAGGTCGTCAGTGGCAATTGGGTACGATTCAGGTAGATTATAACCTGCCGGAGCGATTTGACCTCACATATATTGGCGCAGATAATCAGAAGCACCGCCCGGTAATGATACACCGTGCACCATTTGGCTCAATGGAGCGTTTTGTGGCTATTCTACTGGAGCATACCGGAGGTAACTTACCTTTATGGCTGGCCCCGGAGCAGGTGAGCATACTTCCTATCTCTGAAAAATACGCTGAATACGCAGATCAGGTACTGCTGGCTTTAGCTGAGCATGACATCAGAGGAATCATAGACCACCGTGATGAGAAGATCGGAAGAAAGATTAGGGATGCTGAAGTAAATAAAATTCCTTATATGCTGATAGTAGGAGAAAAGGAGCAGGAAGAGCAGGCAGTATCTGCCCGTAAACATGGCGAAGGTGATATTGGTAGCTTTAGCCTAAATAAATTTGTTCACTACTTTAAAGAGCAATCTCAGGAAAAATAGACGTTTTAAGCTGTTTTAATCGGTCAGCTTGAAACTTTATTTGCTCTATTTTGTATTATTTTATAGTTACAGCTTTTTGATTATAGTAAATATTACTTGATATTTGCACCGTCGTAGAACGGTTGCTAGAAAGCGAATTATTTTTAACGAACCAAAGGAGGTAGAAAATTAGCAAATTTAAAAAAAGAGGATTTGTCAGAAGGACAGAAGAACCCTATAAGATCAATGAAAAGATTAGGGCACAATTCGTCCGCGTCGTTGGTGATAATGCCGATAACGAGATTCATGACATAGATTCAGCCCGCAGAATGGCGCAGAATCAGAATTTAGATTTGGTTGAAATCTCGCCAAAAGCCGATCCACCTGTCTGTAAGATCATTGACTATTCTAAGTTCAAGTACGAACAGAAGAAGAAGCAAAAAGAGATCAAGCAGAAGTCACAAAAGACTGTGGTAAAAGAAATTCGTTTTGGCCCTAATACCGATGACCACGACTTTCAGTTTAAACTGAACCATGCCAAAGGCTTCTTAAAAGACGGAGCAAAAGTAAAGGCCTATGTCCACTTTGTAGGGCGTACAATTGTCTTTAAAGAAAGAGGTGAAATGCTTCTTCTAAAATTTGCTCAGGAACTGGAGGATTTAGGTAAGGTTGAAGAAATGCCTAAGCTTATTGGTAAGCGTATGACTGTGATGCTTGCTCCTAAAGTGCAGAAGGCAAAGAGCTGATAATCTTAATGCGTTTTCAATAGTTTATCATATAAATAAGTAAAAATGCCGAAAGTGAAAACCAAGTCAGGTGCCAAGAAAAGGTTCAAACTGACTGGGACCGGGAAAATCAAGCGTAAGCATGCTTTCAAGAGCCACATTTTGACTAAAAAAGCTACAAAGCGTAAGCGTAATCTGACGCACATCGCTCTTGTACACAAGTCTGATGAGTCTCGCATCAAAGACATGCTTAACATCTAAGAAAAAATCTATTTAGGTTTTTTGTTCACCAGAGGTTTGGTCTCAAGTGCTGAAAAGCCACCTTATCTCAAAAACGTTTATTTTAAAAAATGCCAAGATCAGTAAATCACGTCGCTTCAAGAGCGAGAAGAAAGAAAGTCCTTAAACAAGCCAAAGGCTACTGGGGACGTAGAAGTAATGTTTGGACAGTAGCTAAGAATGCTGTTGAAAAAGGTCAGCAGTATGCTTACCGTGACCGTAAAGCTAAGAAGAGAGAGATTCGCCAGTTGTGGATCCAGAGAATTAACGCTGGAGTTAGAGCTTACGGTATTTCTTACTCTCAGTTTATGGGAGCACTGAAAACAAACGGAATTGACTTGAACCGTAAAGTTTTGGCTGACTTAGCCATGAACAATCCTGAAGCTTTTAAAGCGATTGTGGATAAAGTAAAGTAAACTATTATATTTACTTAAAGTTATTAAGCCCTTTTTAGGGCTTTTTTTATATCAACTATGGGAATAAGATCAAGTTTAAGTAAACCTTTTGCGGCTTATATTGCAAAACAGCAGCGCAAGTGGAGTATGCAACCAGAGAAAGCGCAGGAGAAAATACTTCACTATCTGATTGAGAAGGGAAAGCAGACGCAATTTGGAAAAGATCATCATTTCAAAGATATACGCACCTACGAAGACTTCCGTGAAGCAGTACCTGTACGCGACTACGAAGGGCTATCACACTACGTACAAGATATTCTGAGAGGAAAATCCGATGTGCTCTGGAAAGGTAAGCCGGCATATTTTGCCAAAACTTCTGGTACTACTTCTGGTACCAAGTACATTCCCATAACTAAAGAATCTATCCCAAACCATATCAATTCGGCCAGAAACGCCCTATTAAGCTATGTGCATGAGAGTGGACAGTCCGATTTTTTGGATGGCAAACTGATCTTTTTATCCGGAAGCCCAACCTTAGATCAAAAAGCTGGTATACCAACAGGTCGGTTGTCCGGACTGGTAAATCATCACGTACCGGCCTATCTACGCACAAATCAGTTACCTTCCTACGAAACCAATTGCATAGAAGACTGGGAGCAGAAGCTGGATAAAATTGTAGATGAAACCATTCAGCAGGATATGACACTCATATCAGGAATTCCACCCTGGGTGCAGATGTATTTTGAGTGGATTATTGAAAGAACAGGAAGGCCGGTAGGAGAGGTGTTCCCTAACTTCTCAGTATTTGTATATGGAGGGGTAAATTTTGCCCCTTATCGTAAGAAAATATTTGAGTCTATTGGCCGGCAGGTTGCTTCTATAGAGACTTACCCTGCTTCAGAAGGTTTTATCGCGTATCAGGATTCCCAACGCGAAGAAGGCCTTTTACTACTTCAGGATAGTGGTATCTTCTTTGAGTTTATCCCTGCTGATGAGTACCATAGCGACAACCCCAGACGATTAAGCATACACGAAGTTGAGCTCGGGATTAATTACGCTTTGGTAATCAATAGCAATGCCGGACTATGGGGATATTCTATTGGCGATACAGTAAAATTTGTATCTAAACACCCTCACCGTCTGCTGGTAACAGGCAGAATCAAGCACTTTATCTCAGCTTTTGGCGAGCACGTAATAGGTGAAGAGGTAGAAAAAGCTATGCAGTTAACCTGTGAGCAATACCCCGAAACAGAGATTGTAGAGTTTACCGTAGCACCACAGGTAAACCCTGAAAGCGGTTTGCCCCTGCATGAATGGTATGTTGAGTTTTCTCAAAAGCCCCATGATTTGGAAGGCTTTGAAAAACAGCTAAATTTACATCTGCAAAAACTTAACACTTACTACGACGATCTGATTTCTGGAAATATCTTAAGAGGTCTGGAAGTAGTTCCCCTAAAGAACAATGCCTTTAGAGAATATATGAAAAGTCAGGGAAAACTAGGAGGACAAAACAAAGTGCCCCGCCTTGCTAACGACCGTAAAATAGCAGACTCGTTGACAGAATTTATCGCCAAATAAGCAGTGCAAATGCCTAAGGAAGAAGGAGAAAAGCGGCATATCGCCATTTTAGGGTCAACGGGGTCTATCGGAACTCAGGCCCTGGAAGTGATAGATGCAAATCCCGACAATTTTGTAGTAGAGGTACTTACTGCTCATCGTAATGCAAAACTACTTATTGAACAAAGTATCAAGTTTCAGCCAAATGCGGTGGTAATTGTGGATGATACGCTTTATGCAGAAGTAAGAGATGCATTGGAAGCCTACCCCATTAAAGTGTATGCTGGCGCTAAGTCTTTAGCTCTGGTAGTGGAAATGGAAGATATTGACCTTGTACTAACCGCTACAGTAGGCTATGCCGGGTTGTTACCTACTATTAAAGCGATAGAGGCCGGTAAACATATTGCGCTAGCCAACAAAGAAACACTGGTAGTAGCAGGTGAACTTATCACGCAACTGGCTGCTCAAAAAGGCATCAATATCTACCCTGTAGATTCGGAGCACTCTGCAATTTTTCAGTGTCTGGTAGGAGAGTTCCATAATCCTATTGAAAAGATTATCCTTACAGCTTCAGGTGGCCCATTTAGAGGCAAAGATAAAAACTATCTGAAGACAGTAACTAAAAAGCAGGCGCTCAAGCACCCTAACTGGGATATGGGTGCTAAGGTAACGATAGACTCTGCCTCTTTAATGAACAAAGGCTTAGAAGTAATAGAAGCCAAGTGGCTTTTTGGGCTTAAACCAGAGCAGATAGAGGTTGTGGTACATCCTCAATCCATAGTCCATTCTTTGGTTCAGTTTCAGGATTCTTCAATTAAGGCTCAACTTGGCTTACCCGATATGCGGGTACCCATTCAATTTGCGCTAAGTTTTCCTCATAGACTATTTGCAGATTTTCCTCGTTTTAACTTTCTGGATTACCCGGAGCTTACCTTTGAACAAGCTGATACCGACACATTTCAAAACCTGGCTCTGGCTTTTGAGGCTATGAGCAAAAAAGGAAATATGCCTTGTATTCTTAATGCGGCGAATGAGATTGCCGTGGCTGAATTTTTAAAGGATAATATTGGTTTTCTAGACATGTCTGACATAGTTGCCACTTGTATGGCTCAAGTTCCTTATATTGCGCAGCCCTCATATGAGGACTACGTAGAGACAGACACTATAACAAGAATCAAAGCACAAGAATTAATCAAATAATTAATGGAAGGATTAGTAATGGCTGCCCAATTATTATTGGGCCTGTCACTTTTAGTAGGATTGCATGAACTAGGCCATTTAGTAGCTGCCAAACTTTTTGGTATGCGTGTGGAGCAATACTACATAGGTTTTCCTCCCAAAATCTTTGGGTTTAGGTATGGAGAAACTGAATACAATCTGGGCGCTATACCTTTAGGCGGATTTGTGAAAATCTCAGGTATGGTAGACGAGTCGCTAGACACAGAAAAATTAAGTGAAGAGCCTAAAGAATGGGAGTTTCGTGCTAAACCTGCCTGGCAGCGACTGATTGTTATGATGGGTGGCATCATTGTAAATGTTGTTACGGGTATCATAATATTTATACTACTTACCCATCAGTATGGGGAGTCTTATATTCCTAAAGAAGAGGTGCTGGAACATGGTATTGTTGCTTATGAATTAGGAGAAGAGATAGGGCTGCAAACTGGTGATAAAATCATTGAAGTAAACGGTCAGGATTACCGTGGCTTTTCTGACCTCGTAGGCCCTGAAGTATTTCTTAGCGAAAAAGGCTCTTATACAGTTGAAAGAAATGGTGAGAGAATACAGATAGATATACCGAGTGGTTTTCTAGACAAACTTTCGGACAAAGAAGCGGCCTCAAACTTTATTGAACCACGTTTTCCCTATGAGGTAGTAGAGGTAGTAAAGGGAAGCAATGCTGAGGCGGCTGGTCTTCAGGCGGGAGATAAGATTGTAAGTGTAAACGGAGAGCCCGTTACGTATTTTGATGAATTGCAGTACATGTTGAAGCAAAATGTAAATAAAGAAGTAAGCCTTGAGGTATTAAGAAAAAGCAGTGGGCAGGCGGAGTCTGAACTTAGAGAGCCCATTTCACTTACGGCTAGTGTAGCTGAAGACGGAACTCTTGGTTTTCGTACAAAGCAGTTGCTAGACTTTGGCTTTAAAGAATATACATTTGCTCAGGCTATTCCTAAAGGAACGCAGGAAGCATTTAATGTGGTGTGGGTGAACATCAAAGCTATTGGCAAAATATTTAGCGGAGAAGTATCAGCTTCTAAATCATTGAGCGGTCCTATAGGTATTGCTCAGATTTTTGGCGGCACCTGGGAATGGTACCGTTTCTGGAGAATTACGGGACTATTGTCTATGGTATTGGCCTTCATGAACTTCCTGCCTATTCCGGCGCTAGATGGTGGACATGTGGCCTTTCTTACCTATGAAATTGTTTCTGGGCGTAAACCTTCAGATAAATTTTTGGAAGGTGCTCAGAAGGTGGGTATGGTGCTGCTTCTTTCTCTAATGACCTTTGCCATTTTCAACGATATATTTAAAGTCTTTTTCTGATATAATCAGACAGACAAATAATGATTTAGCCGAGGCATCCCCTCGGCTTTTTTTGTCTATAAGAAAAAAAAGTATATGTCTAAATGGTTGAAGGTGAGGGTTGTGTAAATATGAAAAAATCATAACACAACATTTTATTCCACATAAGCGTAATTCTGCATGAAATATGAGGTAACTCAAGCACATGTATATTACACATGTAAGTTGTATTAAAAAATAGCAATTGTTTTTTGTGGAAAAAATAAGATGAGATAGTACATAAACTCATAGAAACCACAGAAATATTAAATTTCTAACAATTTGTACTTTTTAATAGTATATATAATGAGTTATAAATTTTTACTATTAGATATAACTCTTTCATCTGTAAGAGCAGAGCTTTTTTGACAAACTAATTTCCTGTACTGTCAGCGTAATTTTTTGAAATACGTTAACATTAAAATTAAGCCTGAACATTATTAATTCTGCAACAATACCAAATGTACCAACAGATATATGCTCAACTACAAATAAATCAGTCAGATATGCCTCCTTTATTAGGCACTTTACGTAGATAGGTAATGTAGGTTTATTGTATAATTATAATATTTTTATTAAAATTTTTAATTGGTAATGATGTAATATTCTTCTTTTTTTTTATTTTTGTCTTAAATGGTTACATAATCAAAGTTTAGTTTACTCAATTATGTAGCTAAGGATAATTTTCTTAACAAAAAGATAATTAGCAGTCTTAAGTTTTGCTTAAGCATTTTTTCAACTATTGTATTAATTCCCTTTTAATGAATATGATCAGTAAACTAAGACCAAATCAATACTCCAGAATATTTATTGTACTGCTGGTTGTAATAGAAATAATTTCTCTAGCGCTATCCTTCAATCTTACCTTATGGATGCGCGAAGAAGTTGTAACTTATACCAAACCAGCGTATCAGTCTTTTGCTTTTGCCTGGATGTTGCTATGGGTAGTATTAAGCTTACTAACTGACACTTATGCAGTAGGTATTTACAGGAAGATCAGGAAAGTGTTTGGTGCCACCTTTAAAATTGCACTTCTACATTTACCTATTTCCGCGCTCTTAGCCTTCTTTATGGGTATGGATCAATTGTCTTTTACCTTTTTGGCAGATATTTATTTATTGTTTATCACTTTATCTGTGGGCGTAAAAGCAGCTTCTATACTTTGCTATCGTTACTTATGCAATCTGGAAAAAAATAAAAACAGAGCTGTAATTCTCGGATATACCCCCGCTGGGCTAAATCTTCATAGATATTTTACCAAGAGCAAAGTCAATGGATATAAGTTTGTAGGCTTTTTTGATGACAACGTCAAAAATCCTATGATTTTGGGTGATGTAGATCAAATGAAAAAGTTTTGCATCAGAGAGAATGTGAACGAGATATTTTACGCACTTCCTTATGACAGTACTGCCATACAGGAGCTTTCTAAGTTTGCTGATGAGAATTTTATCCGATTCGGCATACTACAGGATTTAGGCAGCCAGAAAGTAAAATCTATGCAGTCTGACATTTATGATAATGATTTGCCTGTACTTTCTTTGAAATCATCTCTTGATGCGAGAGAAAGTTTCAAAGCCGGGTATCAAAAGGCATTAAGCGTACTTAGATCGCTAAACCTGTAATAAAGATATAAAGAGTCTATAAAAGGCTGGTTCTTTAAAGAGGAGCCAGCCTTTTTCTATTTAGTGGATTTCAATTTCAAACGGAATGCGAGCTTGAACACCTTGTAGGTGTTCCAAATTTTTAAATTTACGAATTATAGGGTAAGCTATTCCCAATTCTTTCTTCATATGATAGGTAGACACTTCTTGGTTTAGCTCAGACATAAACTGTTCTAAAAGTGTTTTTTGCTTAGGATAATACTTCACCTGAAAGTCATCATCCAGTTCAGATTTGTCTTTAGCAATTTGAATAGCCACATCAAGACCGCCATAAACGTCAATTAATTTTCTCTCTTTGGCTTCCACTCCACTCCAAACTCTGCCTGAAGCCACCGATTTAAGCTGTTCTAAAGGTATATTTCTCCCTTGAGCAGCCTTTGAGGTGAAGTCTTCATAGACCTGTTCTACCTGACGCTGAATGATGCTTTTTTCGTGTTCAGACATAGGGTGGGTGAGACTGAGTATATCTGAAAATTCGCCAGTCTGTATAGTTTCGGTGCTAACTCCTACCTTACCTAGCAGGCCTTCGGCATTAGGGATTACTCCAAAAACACCTATTGAACCGGTTATTGTGTTAGGGTGAGCTACAATAGTATCACAATTCATGGCCATATAATAGCCTCCAGATGCTGCTACATCTGACATAGAAGCAATCACGGGTTTTACTTGTTTAGCAAGTTGCACTTCCCTCCACATTACATCCGAAGCTAGTGCACTACCTCCCCCAGAGTTAATTCTTAATACGATCGCCTTTATGTTATCATCTAGTCGAGCTTTTCGTATCTCTTTAGCATACGTTTCTCCTCCAATAACATCATTTTCACCTTCACCATTAATGATAGTACCACTGGCAACAATCACTGCAATTCTCTGGCGAGAGTAGTCGTCAGGATCTTGTTTGATAGCTTTCTCGTAATTCTTTAAAGAGATGAAGTTAAGGTCATCTTCTTCAAGAGGTTCATCCTCTTCTATTTCAATTTCCAAAGCCTTAGCTAATTGCTCCAACACCATGTCATAGTAAGCAGTGTCAGTAATTAGTCCGTTGGCTTTTGCTTCTAAAGGAGAGCTTACCTTCATAGAGTCTGCTATACTTCTAAGCTGATCAACGGGTATATCGCGACTCTCAGAAACTTCGTTGAGAAAAATGTTATACAAATTATTTAGATAAGCTTCTGTCTGCAAACGACTAGAATCGCTCATGCTAGTACGAGTAAGAGGTTCAATAGCACTTTTAAAGTCACCAACTCTAAACACCTGGGGCTCTATGCCGAGTTTTTCCAGTGTATTTTTGATGAAAGTAACCTCTACCACAAAGCCGTTAAACTCAATATCTCCGGCAGGCTGTAGATAAATTTGGTCGGCTACAGAAGTAAGGTAGTAGGCTCGTTCCGACATTATTTCGCTATAAGCGATAATGAATTTACCTGATTCCTTAAAGTCAAGCAGCGAATTTCTGATCTCTCTTAGAGAAGCAAAACCGGCCATAGCAAGCCCTGCATCCAAATAAATACCTTTGATTCGCTCGTCGTCTTTAGCTTTTTTAATTGCCTCGTTTAGTTCTATCAGTCCGATAGACCCGTTGTTTCCACCAGGGAACAGCATGCTACTAAAAGGGTCATTTACCTCTCTCTCTACTATAGGCTGGTTTAAGTCTATATGTAGTACCGAATTATCGTCTATTTCAATCTCTTGTTCAGATGCGGCACTGGAGGCTATCCCTAGTACAACTAGAGTAAGTACTCCGAAAAAGAGCACCAAGCCTACAACAGTACCTAAAACTATTCGTAAAAATCTCATGTTAGCATCAATTTGTTTTTCAAATTAATTTGACCAATCTTCAAGTTTTAAATATAAGATTTATCTAGTATCTCTTGTGAAGTCTACTAAAGGAATATATCTATTGTTGGGAAGTAACCTCGGTGACAGGTTACAGGTTTTATCAGATACGCAGCAAGCCATAGGGGCCTCTGTTGGAAGAATAGAAAGTATTTCGTCAGTTTATGAAACCGAACCCTGGGGCATTAGAAATCAGCCCTCATTTTATAATCAGGTATTGGAAATTGATACGGAGTACCAGCCTCATGAATTATTAAAGCAGTTGCAGCGGATAGAAAATCAAATTGGTAAGGTAAAACTGGGCAAGTGGCGCGAGAGGTTAATTGACATAGATATACTTTACTACTATCAGGAAGTGATTGTAGATGAACTACTTAAGTTGCCACATCCGCAAATTCAGAACAGAAGGTTTACGCTGGTACCTATGTGCGAAGTTAATCCTGAGTTTGTGCATCCTGTGATGGGAGTGTCTCAAAAAGAACTTTTGATCAAATGTGAGGATCAGCTTAAAGTTTGGACGCTGAACCCTTCATTGATAGAATAAAGGTAGGTCGGTGCTTTCTATGCTGGATCAAAGAAAGCACTTCATTCTCCTGAATAAATAAAAGTCAGTTTAGTAATATTACATTAGCTGAACATAAGGGGAGAGCTTTTTATTATAGCTAACTTGTATTAGCTAAAATAAAGATTGGGCATACTAAAGAGAATATAAAGCATAGCCTAAACGATGCTAATAGGTGCTCATTTCAGGGTCCACATCTTTGATCCAGGCCATAATCCCACCTTTAAGATTAAGCAAATTAGTATAGCCATACTCTTCTTTCAGTATTTGTATAGCTTGCTTACTTCTCTGACCTCCTTTGCAATGCACAACTACTTTTTTATCTCTGCTAATTTTTTCGTAAGCATCGTGCAAAGTGTTTAGAGGAATAAGCTCACCGCCCAGGTTAGCAATTTCATATTCAAAAGCGTTGCGTACATCTATTAGCTGAAAATCTTCTTTTTCGCTAATCATCTCTTTGAGTTTGATAGCGGTAATTTCTTCTTCAACCTCATCATTTTGTGCTTTTAAACCACAAAACTCTTCATAATCTATCAGCGTGGTTTGAGTTGGGTTATCTCCACTAAGTGGGTTCTCTGGGTTAGCACTAAACTTCAGTGTGGTGTTCTGAAAACTTAATGTATCCAGAATAAAAAGCTTTGCTGAAAGCGGCTCGCCAAGGCCAGTAATTACCTTGATTACCTCATTGGCCTGTAAGCTACCCATAATACCAGGAAGCACACCTAACACTCCGCCTTCGGCGCAGGAAGGTACTGTATTTGGTGCTGGCGGTTCAGGGAAAAGATCACGATAATTGGGTCCGATTACCCCATTTTTGTCGGTATAGTTAAATACAGAAAGTTGTCCCTCAAAGCGGTAAATAGACGCATGCACATTCACTTTGTTTAAAAGAACACAGGCATCATTAACCAGATAACGGGTAGGGAAGTTATCTGTACCGTCAGCTACAATGTCATAATCTTTAATGATGTCTAATGCGTTTTCAGCGGTCAGCCGAAGGTTATGTGCAATAATGTTGACGTGAGGGTTTTGCGCATTCAGTTTTTTTGCCGCAGTTTCTACTTTTGACTTACCCACATCTTCTAAAGAGAAGAGTACCTGACGGTGTAGGTTACTTTTGTCTACTACATCAAAGTCTACTATTCCAATAGTGCCTACCCCGGCGGCTACCAGATAGGAGAGAAGGGGGGCTCCTAAACCGCCGCAGCCTACTACCAGCACTTTAGCTGCTTTAAGTTTTTCCTGACCTTCCAGGTTAAACTCAGGAATGATAATATGACGGTTGTAGCGTGCTAGTTCTTCTTTAGTCAGCATAAAAAAATCAGCTTAGCTATGTAAAATGAAAACTCAGTAAGATTAGGCAAACTCTACCTTCTGAGCTTCTAAACCAAACCTTTTCAGTACCAGTTCGGATACGGTCTGTCCTATTGAAAGAGATGAAGTAGCGGCAGGTGAAGGAGCGTTACACACATTAATCGCTGCTTTTTCTTCCAATATCAGGAAGTCATCAATCAGACCGCCTTCACGGTCGCATGCCTGAGCTCTTACGCCTGCTTCAGCTACTTTTAGGTCATCTTCCTGAATTTCAGGAATAAGTTTTTGCAGAGCTTTGGTAAAAGCCGCTTTAGAAAAGGAACGGTACATTTCGCCCAGGCCTGTTTGCCAGTATTTGAATGCTACTTTCTGAAAGCCAGGCCAGCTAAGGGTTTCAGTAAGCTCTTTAAAATTAATGTCAGATTTGGTGTAGCCTTCTCTCTGAAAAGCCAATACGGCATTGGGACCAGCCTCTACGCCGCCCTCTATCATACGTGTAAAGTGTACTCCCAGAAAAGGAAAATTAGGGTCTGGTACCGGATAAATCAGGTTTTTTACTAAGTGCTCCCGTTCGTCCTTAAGCTCATAATACTCGCCTCGGAAAGGAATAATTTTAAGGTTCAGCTTTTCTGACGTAAGTCTGGCGATTTTATCAGAGTATAGCCCCGCACAATTTACAACCAGCCGTGTACGAAAGCTCTGCTTGTTCGTAATAACTTCCGCTTCACCTCCGCTGGTAAGGATATCGTTCACCTTTTGCCCAGTGAAAATTTCAGCATCAAGCCCTAAAAGTAACTCAGCATATTTAGAAGCTACCTCTTTGTAATTGATAATTCCGGTCTGAGGTACAACAATAGCTTCCACACCATTAACATGGGGCTCATATTCACGCAGCTCTTCCTTAGAAATTCTTTTGAGGTCCGTTAAACCATTTTGTATTCCTCTACTATTAATTTTTTCCAGCTGCGGAACTTCATCAGGGCTGGTCGCAACTATCACTTTACCACAAAGCTCATAAGCCAAACCATGCTGATTGCAAAAGTCAAGCAACATTTTGTAACCACGAATACAGTTCTTGGCTTTCAGGCTGCCTGGTTTATAATAGATTCCTGAATGAATAACTCCACTATTATGTCCCGTCTGGTGGGCAGCTAGAGTTTTTTCTTTTTCAACCAAAGCTAGTTTGAGAGAAGGCTGCTGCTGTTTGATGCGTAAGGCAGTTGCTAAACCTACTATTCCACCTCCTATAACTACTATATCGTACTTCAAGTGATTAAAATTTAGGGTGCTGACAATTCTGCTTCAAATATGATGAAATATGCGAAAGGGTGAAACTAGCGCTCATCAAATTTTAAGGCAATAGAGTTCATACAATAGCGAAGACCTTCTGGGGCAGGTCCATCCTGAAAGACATGCCCAAGATGACTATCACAACAACCGCATAATGCTTCTATTCTGTGAATGCCGAAACTATAATCATCTTGCTTTTTGATCAGTTTAGGCGATAATGGAGCTGTAAAGCTAGGCCAGCCACTACCAGAGTCATATTTTTGATCAGCATCAAACAGCTCAGTTTCGCAGGCTGCACAGGCATACACTCCTGCTTTATCATTATGTAGTAACTTACCAGTAAATGCCCGCTCCGTTCCCTTCTCTCTCATTACATGAAACTGCTCAGGAGTTAGAATGGATTTCCACTCTTCATTGCTTCTTTGAATTCGTCTGTGGGCTATTTCTACTGTATATTCAGTTTGCATTATCATTATTTTTTATGACCTGTAAAACTAAGGTAAATTGTACAAAACTAGTTCGGATCTACCAAAAAGATGTATTACTCATCCGTTTGGTAAACAATCTTTCCTTTGCTCGTATTTTAACATCCATCTCCGCAGGTTGGTAGTATAAGATTACCTTACCGCTACCAACAATGCCTCCTCACCATCTATATAGGAAGCAAATATGAAAATCGCTCTTGCTTTTTTGCTCAACTCTCATGCTTCTGGCTTGTAAAGCTCTCCCGTCAAAAGCGCATTATTTTCATAGTAAACCACATCTAATTCATGTGTTTCTCCTGCTAATTGGACGGTTCCATATCGGTCTGACTGGACGATAATTTTACCTGCATTGGTGGTTATATCTACATCTCCACAGCTTATTGGTACTTTAATAATTAACTGAGCTTAGTAAATTGTACCTACAGGGGTGATAAGTCAGTACCTGTCTCACCTAATGTTATCAAACGGAGGAGCGTATATACATGAACAATTTAAGATTTGTACGTTCTACTCTAGTCACAAGCATTATGATCCGCCTCAATCATTACCATTTGTTCGCTTAAAAGATGTAACTGTATATTTATACCAGTCCAAATCTTAAGGATGTGTATTTCATGCTTAATATGGCGCTCTTCAGATATTGCTACTCCATTTTGATACAAAGAATTGGATAGATCTCCAGAGCAGTAGCTGGTATATACAAGGAGCCAAAAGCCTGAACAAAAGCTTGTGAGTCTGATAATAACAGGTCATATATTTTTCTTTAAAAACCTTTTCACGTACTTCACGATTATTGAAGTAAACTATAAGAGCAGTCTTAAATTATACAAACGTATATAAATCCAAAAAACATGAACCTGACCAATAAGTTGGCCATTGTCACCGGAGTGAGTAAAGGTATAGGCTACGCTACAGTTGAAGCATTATTAGATAAAGGGGCGATAGTGGCAGGCTGGGGGAGAACAGCTCCAAAAATATCTCACCCCAACTTTCAGTTTTACCTCACTGATGTACAGCAAAGCGAATCTGTACAAGACTCGTACGATGCTACTACAAATGATTTGGGTAAAGATGTAGCTGTGTTGATAAACAATGCGGGCTTTGGATTTAGAGGTGATTTTGACAAAACTCCAACAGATACATGGACCTCTATGTTCAAGACCAATGTAGATGGTATTTTCTATTGCTCTCGGTTGGTTATTCCTCAGATGAAAGCAAACGATCAGGGGCATATTATTAATATTGCATCTATTGCCGGTACACTTTCAGTACCCAATATGGTAGGATATGCGGGGTCTAAACATGCTGTAAGGGGCATTTCACACGCTATGTATATGGAGCTAAGAGAATATGGTATTAAGGTCACGGCTATATACCCCGGCTCTGTAAAAACTAACTTTTTTGACAAAGTTGAAGGCATAGATGCCCACGATAATATGATGATGCCAGAAGACATTGCTGGTACTATACTTCATACGCTGGAATCTTCAGACAATTACCATCATGTAGACATAGAAGTACGGCCACTAAGACCCAAAGGAAAGCAGAACGCTTAGGAGAGAGGAGTTATTCTCTTTAAAGTTGTAAGTTTTCATACATAGAGTTAGGCTACACTGAATAATTTCGCTGGTTGCTACGTTAAGTCAGCAGCTTATTGCTAATTTTGATTATGTCTTTGATTGTAAACCAACTTACTAAAACCTTTGGCAATCAACTGGCGGTGAATGATATCTCATTTGAAGCCAAAGCCGGTGAAATTCTGGGTTTTCTAGGTCCTAATGGGGCAGGCAAATCCACTACTATGAAAATAGCTACTGCTTACCTTCCCCCAAGTAGTGGTAGTGTAAAAGTTTGTGGGTATGATGTTGTAGAAAACTCTCTGGAAGTTAGAAAACAGATAGGCTATTTACCAGAGCACAATCCTCTTTACCTGGAGATGTATGTGCGTGAGTATCTGTATTTTATTGGCAGTATGTATCACCTTAAGGGAAAAAGGCTTAAGCAACGAATAAGTGAAATGGTAGAGTTGTGTGGCCTTACTTTAGAGCAAAATAAACATATAGGCTCCCTTTCCAAAGGTTACAGGCAGAGGGTAGGTCTGGCACAGGCCCTTATTCATGATCCGCAGGTCCTTATACTGGACGAACCTACCACAGGCCTGGATCCAAATCAGCTTACAGAAATCAGGAACCTGATTAAGAATATAAGTCAGGAGAAGACGGTAATTTTTTCAACCCACATTATGCAGGAGGTACAAGCACTTTGCGATAGGGTAGTCATAATTAATCGTGGAAAGCTGGTAATAGACAGTGATATTAAAGAGCTACAGCAGCATGAGCATGCTATTTCGCCAAAACAAAGAGTACAGGAAGTAGAGGTGGAATTTGACAGAGAGGTAGATACGGCTCTTTTAGGGCAGCTAAGTGCGGTTTCAGCAGTGCATACTACCTCTCCTCATACATATATAATCACCAGTGCCGGTGAAAATGACGTACGTCCTTCTATTTTCCAGTTTGCCTGTGACCATGGTTATATTTTATTAGGCATGCAACAGCAGAAAAATAGCAAAGTCAGCCAATACGGCAATTCCCTGGAAGAAATTTTCCGCAATCTTACGCTTAACTAATCCTCCACTATGTGGCAATTATTTGTAAAGGAAGTTAATACTTATCTCAATTCTCTTATTGCTTATATAGTTATTGCAGTTTTTTTAACAGGAATAGGCTTACTCATGTGGGTGTTTCCTGATACCAGTATTCTGCAATACGGCTATGCAGACATGTATACACTTTTCTCATTGAGCCCATACGTGTTTATGTTTTTAATACCGGCCATTACAATGAGAAGCTTTGCTGAAGAAAAAAAGGGTGGTACCATGGAGCTATTGCTCACACAACCTATCACTGATCTGCAACTAGTATTAGGTAAGCTCTTTGCCAACTGGCTGATAGTAGTTTTTGCAATTTTGCCTACACTCGTATATTACTATTCTGTTTATCAGTTAGGTAGCCCCGAAGGTAACCTGGATTCAGCGGGTATCGCCGGCTCTTACGTAGGTTTAGTATTATTGGGTGGGGTATTTACATCTATAGGTGTACTCGCTTCAGCTCTAACTGAAAATCAGGTTATTGCATTTATTCTGGCAGTGTTTTTCTGCTTTTTCTTTTTCAGCGGATTTAGCTCTATAGCCTCAATAGATATATGGGGAGGAGCTTCTTATTTTATTGCACAGCTAGGCATATTGCACCATTACGAGGCAATGAGCCGTGGACTTATAGATTCCAGAAATCTGGTGTATTTTGTTTCTGTAATGATGCTGATGATTTTACTAACTCAGCTCGTTCTAGGTAGTAGAAAGTGGTAAAATGAATAGAGAAAACACGCCAATGAGCAACACTGTTGAGCAGGCCTCTAAACAAGTCTTCTGGAAGGATATATCTCGCCTGGCTATAGGGGTAGCCATCATTATTGCTATCAATTTTATTAGCCAGCAGTATTTTTTTCGCCTGGATCTGACTGAAGAAAAAAGGTACAGTATTAACCCTGCCACCAAGGAGCTTCTTGCTCAGATTGATGAAGAGTTAGAGATTATCAGTTATCTGGATGGTGAGTTAAATCCAGGTTTTCAGAGGTTAGAAAGAAGCTTGAATGAAACTCTGGACGAGTTTGAAGTTTATGCAGGTAACGAACTTAAGATTCGCGAAATTAACCCTTTGGAAGTAGTTCCTAAAGAAGAACAGCAGGCTTTTTTTAGAAAACTAACTGAACTTGGTATTGAGCCTACCTATGTGTATGATGAAGAAGATGGGCAGCGAAGGCAAAAGTTGATAGTACCTGGGGTAATAATCAATTATAAAGGCCAGCAGGCTGGTGTGATGTTACTCAATGGTGATAGGGCAGCGGGTTCTCAGGAGGTGCTCAACCAGTCTATAGAAAGCGTAGAATACGAGCTGGCTAACGCAATACGTAAATTGATAAATACCGATAAAAAAACACTGGCCCTTATCCAGGGGCATGGAGAATTGGAGGGTGTTGATATTGTGGGTTTAAAGAGTGCGTTGGAAGAATACTACACTGTTGAAGAGCTCAATTTGACTGAAGTTAACTCGCTTCCTGAGTATGATGTAATTATGATTAACAAACCTGCGCTTAGGTTTAGTAAGCAAGATAAATACAAAATTGATCAATACATTATGAAAGGGGGGAAAGCTATGTTTTTTATTGACCCCTTACGCATAAATATGGATAGCATAGGTGAAAATGGTTCTATAGCTTTTCCGTATGACCTTAACCTGGATGACCAGCTTTTCCGGTATGGTATACGCATCAACAAAACTTTAGTGCAGGATATCAAGTCTGGTGTATATCCGTTTGTGGTTGGTGAGATGGCAGGTCAGCCCCAGATTGTGCCTTTACAATGGCCATTTTTTCCGATTGTAAACAAATATGGAAACCATCCGGCGGTAAAGAACATGGATGCTGTGTTTCTTCGTTTTCCCAGCGAGATGGATACTGTAGCGGCTGATGGAGTTGTTAAAACACCATTAATGTTTAGTTCTGAGTATTCAAAGGTATCTCGTACTCCTATGATTGTGGATTTAAATGAGCTTAGAGAAGCCCCTAAGCCAGAAAACTTTACCGCAGGTTCACAGGCTATTGCTTATTTACTGGAAGGTAATTTTACATCCTTATTTAAAAATAGAATATTACCAGACGTAGGGAGTGAGCAGAGTTTTATAGCCAAGAGTGAGCCTACTAAAATTGTAGTGGTAGCGGATGGAGATATTGTAAGAAATGATATAAATCGTAGTAATGGCAACCCATTACCATTAGGGTATGATCCTATCACGGAAAGAAATTTTGCCAATGAAGATTTTGTGATCAACACTCTTTCTTACCTGACAGATGATCAGGGGCTTATTAATGCCAGAGCAAAAGAAATAAAGATTCGCCCTCTGGATAAGGTAGAGATTGAGAATAATGCGCTTTTTTATCAGCTTCTGAATCTGGTCTTGCCTATTGTTCTTATAGTTATTTTCGGAATTATTAAAGCCTTTATTAGAAAGAGAAAATATGCTTCTTACTAACTAACAGAAAGACGCTCTCAAGAGCGTCTTTTAGTTGAGTTTTACTGTGTTGAGTTTCATATAAGTTGGTGTAGCTTCAGGATAGTCCGAAGATGGCATCCATACTTTTGGAGATGCTGCTCAGCCGCTCTCTGCCACCCCCTTTGACCTCTGCCGATGCCCAGCCTTCATAGCCTATCTTGTCCAGGGCTTTGTTTACCTCCGGCCAGTTGCAGTCTCCTTCCATCAGCTCTACCTCAAAGCCTTTCCATATCCCTTCGTTCTGCTGCTTGGCCCGGCTATACTCTTTTACATCCAGTTTCAGTATCCTCTTGCCCAGGGCTTCTATCCAGTGTTCCGGCCACCCATAGCGAACGATATTGCCTACGTCAAAGTACCAGCCTACCATCTCGCTGTCCAGCTCATCTACATAGCGGGCGGCTTCCACCGGGCTCAGCAGAAAGTTGTTCCATACATTCTCAAAAGCGATCTTCACTCCGGTCTCCTCTGCCAGGGGCAGCAGCTTTCTTACCTCTTCCTGAGACCGCTGGTAGGCCTGCGCATAGCTGGTATGCTGGTTAACTACCCCGGGTACCAATAGCACGGTGGTGCCGCCATAGGCTTTGCAGTCTTGCAGCGCTGTCTCCATTGCCTTGCGGCACTGCGCCCGTACTTCTGGATCTGCATCCGATAGTGGGGCTTTCCAGTGTACTGAGTTGATTACTCCTGGTATCTCCAGACCCGAGGCCTCTTTGGCTTTGAGCACCTCATCTATCTTCAGGTTGCTGGGCGAGTCCATCTCTACCCCATCAAAGCCAATATCCCGAAGCAGCTTAAACTGATCGCTGATCGGCATCTTCACATCTACCATGCTGTACTTCAGACTCTTCTTAATCTTGCGACGAGGTGCTGAAGCCTCTATGCTTCCTATAGGCAGGCTGCTTGCCAGGGCAGCAGCCCCACTGAGTTTGACAAAGTCTCTTCTATGCATGGATCAGCTGAATTCGGTGATACCAGGCATGGCTACTTCGGTTACCGGGTACTTCACCTCAAAGCTGTACTCCTCCGGCCCCAGCTTCTCCTGTGAGTTGATGGCTTCATCCCAGGTGATGGTCTGTCCGGTGTAGGCAGCCATTCTGCCCATAATTGCCAGCATAGTGCTCTGGGCCATGTACTCTCCGTCATTGACAGGCTCTCCTTTACGGATAGCGGCGAACAGCTCATTGTGCTCTGTCTGGTACATGTCGTTGCCATCTCCACGGTAGCGCCAACGCTCATCGGCCTGTATCTCGTGGCGGTTGCGGGTACAGTCTATAATAGCTTTGCCTTTGCTGCCGTTTACCTCCACAGCATAGCTGTTGGCACAGTTAAATTGCTGACGGCTGAAGTGGTAGCCTTTCTTGCCTCCTTCAAACTCATAGACGATAGCAAAGTGATCGTATACGTTACCGAACTTGGCATCGGTGCGTACCTGGCGGCCGCCTGTACCTACACAGCTTACTGGCTTTTCATCACCTAATGCCCAGGCCATCATGTCCAGGCTATGTACGGCCTGCTCTGCGATGTGGTCTCCGGAGATCCAGTTGTAGTACAGCCAGTTGCGCATCTGGTTTTCCATCTGGGTCCAGCCCGGCTGCGGCTCTTTAGACCATAGGGTACCCGTATTGTAGGTGTTGTAGATGGTGTGGATGTCTCCTACGCCTCCATCCAGTATACGAGCGAAGGTCTCTCTCTTGGGGAAGTGGTAGCGCCAGCAGAAGCCTGACATCAGCGAGGTCTTCTGGGCTTTGGCTTTTTGGGCCGCTTCCATCACTTTGCGTACGCCGGGGCCATCTACAGCCATAGGTTTTTCGCAGAACACATGCTTGCCCGCATCTACTACGGCAGTAAGCTGGTCGGGACGGAAGGTGGGGGGGGTGGCTAACAATACCACATCTACATCAGAGGCAATCAGCTTTTTGTAAGCATCAAAACCGATGAACTGATGGTCTTCATCTACCTGTACTTTTTTGCCATGGCCTTTCTTAAGGCTTTCCATACTCTGCTGCAGGCGGTCGGGGAAGATGTCTGCCATCGCGGTGATGACTACATTATCATCAGCTTTGAGGGCCTGATTGGCCGCACCCGTGCCTCTACCGCCACAGCCTACCAGCCCTACTTTAAGCGTTTCGGCATTGATGCCTGCCCAGGCTGATTGGGGATTGATAAAGTTCAGTGCGAAGCTGCCACCTACTGCTGCCGCTCCAGTCGTTTTGATAAACTTACGCCTTGAGGAGTTAAGGTCATTGTAAGCATTGTTTTCCATGAGATATAAATTAAGCGTGTGAAATGTCTTGAATATACAAAAAAAATAGCGGTATGGAATAAAGTAAGATAGTGAACAAAGTTAAGAGAGGTGTTTTTTAAAAGTGCTGTAAAAGCTTACAGCTTGTATATCATAATAAAAATTGAACTATACTAATAAATTATATGATATAGATTAGTGTTTCAGTTTTTGCGAACACTTAATATGCAATAGTATGGTTCAAAGACTTACTCATTTACATGGTACTCGGTGGTTAGGGTTATGGCTTATCGTAAAGGCTGGAATCAGAAAAAGGTGGTTTGATTATGACTTTCATCATACAATGTATGAGACTGATTCCGCTTTACTACCAGGTCGTGTAACTGATCTGGATGATGAAAATATGGAAATTGAGAACCGGCAGGCTAAGCTTCAGAGTATTCAGGAAGTATTTAACAATGGCGAAGAAGAAATAGAGTGCTATCTAGAAGAAGCCGTAAATGCAGTATTAAGTAAGTTGCAGACTAGTATTATTGAGCGAAATATATTCGTTAGGATATATGCAGAAGATGATATTTCAATCTATACCAGGCCAAAACTCCTTTATGTTATTCTAGAAAATCTGATTGAAAATGCAGTTAAATATAGCAGCCAGGGGAATATTCAATCTTATATTGAAATCAGTGTTAGAAAAGAGAATGAAATATTAGAGTTAGTTATTGAGGATAATGGTGCTGGTATTGAGGAAAAAGCCTTCAAAAGTATATTTCAAGCCAATCAGAATAAACTGGATCGTTCAGCAAAAAGAGGATTAGGGCTTTACATCGTTAGAGAAGCATTAAAAAAAGTAGGAGGGACAATAAATTTCAGCAGTGAGAAAAGCTGTTTTACCAGAATTAAACTTCAGTTAAATACTTTACCTACTCAAAACAATGCAGTGCTCCCTCAAAAAAAGAAAATAAGACTTTAGAGAGTATAATAAGCTTCTTTTTCGTGATCATGCATACGAATAGCGCCTTTGATTGTGAGGTCAGTCAAGATCCGCTGTGCTCGGCGTTTAGAAATATTAACGATTTGCATAAACTGTTTTTGAGTAATTTTTTCATGTTTACCCAAAAAATCCAATAACTTTTTTTCGTTATGGCCTATACCTTTCAAAATTGAACTGATAGCTTTTTCTTCTGGCAGTTTTCCCTTTTGCATTAAGCTGATCATGTTTTTGCTGGCTGGTAAACTTTTATCTCTTTGCCGGATGTATACCAGATTCTGCTGATTTTCATCTCTGATAACATGAGGCTTAGTCTTGCTTTCTTTAATTTTTACGACTAAAACTGTTTTATCCTCCTCTTCATCTTCTACTTCTTCGTACTCCAAAGAAACTGGAGGGTCGCAGTAAAAATCTGCTGCGGTTTCTAACACATATTTTTCTTCTTCCGGATCTACGCCAATGATTGTTTTATCGTCTTTTACACCTACTAATATTTTCCCTCCTTTAGTGTTGGCGAATGAGCTTATGGTTTTTGCAATTTTAAAAGGATCAGAAATGGTTTGTTTAAAGTCCACTTGTTCGTTTTCTCCTTTAAAAATAATCTTCTGTAGTTTCTTCATCAATGGTAAAACAGGTGAGCAAGTTATAAAGTTGGTGGTAATCAATATTTGCTACCAACAGCTACTTTTGACCTAAAAATACTAACATTCCCTTTTGGATTAAAAACTTCCAACCACACAATATAGTATCCATTTTTCACTCTTTTTTGATGGTCGTCAGTTCCGTCCCAATTGAAAAATCCCTCTTCAGCAATGCTGATGTTCTTTGCCAAAGAGCGCACCAACTGACCGCGAGCACTGAATATCTTCAAATTCGCAATGTTGCCATTGCCAGCAATTTGATAACGAATACTGGCAAAATCACGAAAGCCGGATTGGTCAGGATAAAAAATTTGAGGTTCTACCTGAAGGGCATGAGCCAGTAAACGTTCGTGAGTAGACATTCGCTGCGAGTTGGGTGCGGTAGGCGTTGCATAACCGACGCTCGATGCCGCAGATTGCCAATTATTATGATCGTTTTCATCGCTTTCCCAGTTGAGTCTCTCTAAAGATACACCTCTGGTCTCCTGAATTAAAGGATGATGCCAATCTGGTGTATAATCAACTTGCTGCATAATACAATTGCGCTGGTCTAGTAGCGTTATTTGTCCTCCTTCAGATAGAAGGTTAGGAAAACTTTCTAGTGCAATGCAATTTTTTTCTGTGGCTTTTGGGTAGTCTGCCATTAGGTGATCTACATCAGGTGTTAGTGCTATATATGTTGAAGGTTTAATTATCAAAGTTTGCTGACTAAGTAAAGATGTATTACCATCCTGATTCTTAAGCTTCCACTGTTTTAAATTAATGTGCTTATTAGAATTGTTATACAATTCTATAAAATCAACACCTCCACTGCGAGGGTGAAATAGTATCTCACTAATTAAAACATCATCATCGGAATGTGCTTCTGGTAAAATAACTTCAGCAAACTGCCTGTTAAATTGAACATTGCCAGAACAATCCTTCAAGTGATCAATATATAATGCGCTTGTTTTACCTACTTTGAGTGGCTCTTCAAGTTCTGCTTTAATTTTATATCCCTCTAAACTTAAAAGCATAAGGTTCAGGGGTATGTCATCCAGTACAATGGAGATTTCATTTAGAACATTTTGATCCAGTTTTTCACTAAATACTATAGTGATATGTAGGCTATCATCGGCCAATGTTTCTAAGAGGGTAGGTGCTACATTATCAGGTCTGCTTTCGGTAACAGAGTTTACACTTGAGGGTGTTCCTCCGTTAGGATGGTCAGAAGCCCTCCAGTTTATTTTTTCCTGACAGGGCAAGCCTTTATCTATCATCTCCAGCGACCAACCACCCGTGTTTTTAGTAGCGTTATTATACCAACTGTCATCATAAGCTACACTATGAATCACCTCATCATTTTCATTGATAAGCTGCAAAATATCCGCATCATCATTTAGGTTAGGAAAAGAGGTAATGCCCAAGCATTTACCAAATTTAGATAAGCTTTCTAGGTCTGTGGTAGCACATAGCGTCAGGTATTCGCCGGCAGCTAGCCAGTAATTTGGTAGGCTTACAGTTTTTTGAGCATCAGCTAAACGTATCTGAGAAAGCTGTAATATTTGATTGCTGGCATTATATACTTCTATGTATTCTGCAACTGGTAATGGCGTAGCAGCTGAAGGCTTGGCCATAATCTCGGTGAATAATAGAGCATGAGTAGTTGGAGTGTGTGCTTTACCAATAAGATGAATAGAACTGGGTAGGGTAGTACTATCTACATTTGATAGATGTTTCACCTCTAAACGGTATAAACTATCTGCCTTAAAGCCAGAGGTAAAAAAAAGTTGTATACTGTTTTGCTCTTTGATATAAAGCGCTGCCTCAGGATGCCCAATAGAAGGAATGAAAAAGTTAGTAACATCTTCTGCAGTAGAGGAATTTAATTTAGTGGTGAGTTTTATATCCACTATTCCTGCCAGGTTTAAAGTAAGATTGTCTATGTAATCCTGATACTCAAATTTTAGAGTTTGAGTATGTTCCTGATATGAGTATTGAAGGTTGTAATGTATGGACTCTCTAAAAGGATGAGTAAAAAGAAGTTTAATACTGTATGGATCTATTAGATTAACCGACTCAGGAGTTTCATCATTAAGCAGAAAGTTTTCATTTTTTAAATCAAATAGGGAGATATCTGAGGTAAAGTTCAGTAGCATCTCATACTCTGATAAAGGGGAAATATGTCCTATAGTTGCTCTCTGATGTATGATTTTAACATTGATAGGCTTAGTAATTTGATTGTAGTTATGGTCAGCGAAATTTGAAAGCTCAAAACTGATTGTATCCAAGTTAATCGTTTCTGTGCTGGATATTAACACATGATTCGGTTCCAGTAGGTAGAACTTAATAGATTGCGTCCTGATTCCTTTTAGCTTCTGTATGAAGTGGTTTACACCTATATCTTCTGGCATTATCGCTTCATTAAAAATCAGCATGATTTTGCTGTGACTGAAAACATAAGCTGAATCCAGTCGTGGTGCTTGTTGGTCGTAATAGAACTTATATTCTTTATTGGGCTTGCTGAAGTTTCCAGAACTGTCTGACAGCCCCTCAAAGGCAAAGTAGTACCATTTTTCCTGAGCTAAGCCTTCTGGTATCCTAATTTGAAGCTGATTAGAATCAATTATGAGATCTTGAAAATTAGTAAGTTCTTGATTAATGAATAGCTTTACTTCATTAGTATAGGAGGTATCCAGTGCTTCATCAAATGTAAAGCTGAGCTTAAAGTTGTCAATTATATTTAAAGAGTCTATTTCGGGGCTTTTAGTATCAAAAAAGAACCTGTAGATAGGAGTAGTAAGAGGTTTACTTTGCTTGTTAAAAAGGCTTCCAATACTCAACTCATGATCTTTATTAGCATCAAGTGCTTCTTCAAATAAGAGGCGGATTATATTAGTCTCTTCCTCATATATGATCTTATTAGGGTGACCTATAGAGCGATCAAGTGTATAGTTTTCCTTATTCATTAATGATACAAAGCTAGCTTGCTGCTTCAGACTAACTTCTAGTACGTGAGCATTAAGAGGCTTCACGTGCGCAATGTCAGTAAAATAAGTAAGATTAATGCTTAACGTATCCGCTATGCGGTTGTCATGTAAATCTTCTAAGCCAGTGAAAAGGAGCGGTGATCTATCAGATGGGCTAAGAGCGGAGGTAAAATTTAAAATCACGCTGAGGCTATCTTCACTTAAGACTGCTTTTTTGACTAAATTATCTGGATGCCGGAAGATAAAATTGCTTTCTCTTTCAGCTTCAGGTTTAAGAAGCTTTTCAGAAAATTGTAATTTAATTTGAGCCGTATCAAGCAATTCAAAACCTAGCAGTCCCGGTGGTTCCAAGTCCAAATAAAAGCTACTACGTATGTCAGTATCTAAGTTTCCATTGCAATCATATACTTCTTCAAAATACAGCTTATAAATCTGTTCAGACGGAAGATCATCTTGTAATATTATTGCTATATGGCTTGAATCTCTATCCAGGTAAACTACTTTAAGAGGACTTAGAGTATCATTAATTGCTATTCGGTCAGTATACGGTATGTTTAGGTATACTTTTTCTGAAAAGCTTACTTCAATACTGTCAGCTTTAGGTACCCGTATACCAGTTAGTTGTGGAGCTTCTAAATCATTTTCGGTAGAATGTACAGAGTTTATTGCCGCGGGAGTAGCTCCATTCTTATCGCTACAAGCTTTATAATTAAAATTGATACTACAGGGAGCTTTTGTGAAAACTCTTTCTAAGGAGATACCTTCTAAATAGTCTTCCGCATCATAGGTTAGGCTATCTATCAGTAAAGCATTTTTGTCTTTTAATACCAGACTGGCACCCGAATTTGATAAAGAAGGCCAACTGTTGATCCCCAGACTGGGCCCATAATTAGCAAAAGTTGAATCGTATTTTACCGGACAAACAATAAGGTAAGCACCAGCAGGTAAAATGTACTCTGGCAAAGCTTTTCCATCAATAGTCCACCCTAATAAATTGTGAGGGTGGGGCCCTGGATTATATAGCTCAATAAACTCGGCATCAGATGCATCAGGTAAATCACTTAATGCTGGAGTAGGGTCAGGTAAAAACTCGTTAATAAGAATAGTGTTCCAATATGCTGCGGTTTCTTCAAAATAATAGAACTCTAAGGTAGTGTCTGCAAGGGTATTGTTATGCTCATCTTCAATGCCACGTATTTTTAAAGTGAAAGCGCTTGCGTTCTTAAATGCATTTACAAAGCTTATTATTACTGTGTCATTGTGATAGCGAATTTCAGAGATATCATTATCAGCTACTAAATAATGAGCAAAATTTTCAGCTGAAGTTTTGTGTAAAGCTTTATTAAAACCAATAGCTAGTTGATTGTATGATAGTATAGTCTGACTTATAACTTTCGGGGCTGTCTGGTCTGCCAGCGGAGAACCATTTACAACAATATTGTCAAAGTAATAAGCAGTTGAGCGAGTAGAAGTATACTTACAGTACAATCCAAAGTATTTGGAAGTAGTATGTGTATTGTCAAATGCTGAGCCCTCCTTATAATAACTTGTTTCTTCTTCTAGTTTACTTTCAAGCTGCCAGTTACCCAGTGGGTCTCGACTTACTTTTACATATACCTGTACCGGAGTAGACTCAATTCTTTTGTCTAACCCATCTATGATAATTGCCTCTTCACTTCCATCCTGGCGATAAAGACTTATTTCATCTTTAGTACCTCCTATTTTAACAAAGTATCCATTAAGCGGTCCATCAAGAGACTCTTGGTCAGATATTAAAAATACTTTCGCAAGATTGCTGGAAGAAGTGCTTTTACTGATTTCACAATAGAACTGCCACACTCCATCGACAACTGCTTCTGAGGGAGTGCTGAGGTAAGCCTGTGAAGTTACTGCCTCTGCCTTGAGATGTAACTTTTGAAAGCTATCTGTCTCAAATTTGCCAGTATTCCCCTTCCATACAGGGTTACTGTATAAGTCCCCATCGCTAAAATCATCATTAAGCTGTGCCATTATCTTTGTACAACTGCACAAAAACATCATGCTAATTATTACCAAATTTCTCATTTCTGCTACTTATCACGCATGTTATAATACTCATACAAAATATAAATATGAGTATTAACAATGAGTTATTTTTACTTAATAATTGTTTATGCGTAAGAATATGAGGGGCTTAGACTTAATATTCATAGTTCTGTTTATACTTGGTAGTATATGTGTAGCTAATGCACAGCATCTTCCATTTGGTGCGGAATCTGCCGGAATTGCTCATGCTTCTACTGCAAAGAGAGGGAGGGTAGGGGTGTATGCTAATCCTGCTGGAATTTCCGCAGAGAAAGAACATACTTTTATTGCGGGGTATACAAGTGCTTATGGATTTATAGAAGGACTATCTACACTAAGCATGGCTTACTTACACTCGCTATCTAATGCTGCACTGTCCTTGAGTGTTTATCGCTTTGGAGACGAAATCTTTAGCCAACACAGACTTAGTATCAGTTTCGGACAGACAATAAACCATTATAGTTTTGGCATAAGAGTAAACCAACATCAGTTTGCTATGGAAGGAGCCAATACGCGTTATGCTACTGCAATTGATGTGGGTGGAATGGCTAAACTTTCCCAGTCACTTCGGTTAGGAGTGTGCATCAGTAACCTTAATCAGGCAGTAGTTTCTGAAGAAACACAAGAGAAGATACCTGTTAACATGAGTCTGGGATTAAGCTATACACTTGATAAAAAGCTGAGTACTTACGCTGAACTATTACATGAACTGGAAGAAAGTCCAGTGTGTAAGGTAGGGTTGAGCTATCAGGCAGTACAAAAGATGGTCTTACGTTGTGGACTTAGTACAGGAGATCAGAGTGGGTTGTTCTTTGGCTTGGGCCTAAAGCATTCAATACTTCATATTGATTACGCCCTTGAAGCGCATTCCTATTTGGGAATGTCGCATCACATGAATCTTGCATATAAGCTTAATCGTAATGTGGAAAAGGAGTAGTCTGTTTTTTAAAGTAATTCTATTATTTCTGAGTCATTGTGCTGTTGGGCAAAGTGTGGATTCAGATGTGTTAGAGCAAGTCCTGGATCAACTGGTTAATACTGAATACGATGAACGTGTTGATGTAGACCAATTCTATGAAAACCTTATTCAGTATTACCAGGATGGTATTAATATAAATGAAGCTAGTGCCAATGAACTCCATCAGCTGCTATTTTTAAATGAGAGACAGATTAACAATATCATCCGCTATCGAGAGTATTATGGACCACTTTTAAGTCAATACGAGTTGGCTATGATCCCTGCTTTAGACCATCCGACTATAGAGATATTACTTCATTTTATTGAGATAGCCCCTGTTCAGGATAGAAAGCTGAACCTTATAAATCGCTTACAATCGGCTACGAATAAGTATGTTATTTTAAGACAAAGTGTTTATCTGGAAGAAAAGAAAGGGTATAGTACAGATACTTTGGAAAATAAAGGGCTTTCTACCGCTTACGAAGGAAGTCCTCAACACTTGTATGGTAGGTTCAGAATATCACAACCCGGGAGTATAAGCCTTGGTCTTACTGTAGAAAAAGACGCTGGTGAAAAAGTAAGTTGGCAGCCAAACCAACAGAAATATGGTGCTGATTTCATCTCTGCCCACTTTCAACTAGAAAAAGTAGGTCCGATAGAACAGGTTATACTAGGGGATTACACTTTTCAGTCTGGTCAGCAACTTATTTTCGGTGGTGGACTTGGTTTGGGAAAAAGTGCCATGACGGTCAGGTCAGTAGGCCGAAGCCAGCAGGGGGTTAAGCCTTATACATCTAGTACGGAGAATGGTTTTATGAGAGGGTTGGCTGTAAGCTGGAAACTGCCTTCCAAAAAAATTAATGCAAAGATTAGCCTTTTACTCTCTTCTCAAAAGCGAAATGCCAGCCTGAAGAAAGATACAACAGATCGTAATACATATTTTGAGAGTTTTGATCTTACCGGGCTTTATCGCAATTCTAATGAAATAGAAAAAAGAAGGACGTTAGGTTTACAGGAGATTGGAAGTAACATTCATTTCAGTAATAAATACCAGAATTTTCAGATGGGTGTAAATCTTCTTAAAAGTAAGTTTAATTATACTTTCATTCCTGCTGACAAACTTTACAAGCAACACGATTTTAGAGGAAAAGATCTATTAAATAGTAGTGTATATGTTTCTTACCAGCAAAAACATTGGTATAGCTTTGCTGAAATAGCTAAGTCAAATCAAGGTGAATATGCTATGGTCGGTGGGGTCAATGCCGTTTTGAATACCTATCTGGAGTCAGTATGGCTCTATAGAAATTATAGTCAAGGTTTCTATAGTTTATACGGTAATGCATTTGGTGAAAATAGTCGTAATGCAAACGAAAAAGGTTTCTATTGGGGGCTGAAATTAGAACCTCTCCCCAAACTGGAGCTATCTGCATATTATGACCTTTTTCATTTTCCCTGGTTACGGTACAGAGTAGATGCACCATCAAAAGGGCAGGAGTATCTATTAGGTGGCACATATCAATTGGATAGAAACAATAAGCTTAGTGTACAATTCAGGCAGGAGAAAAAAGGTATTAATGCAAAGAATAGTATCTACAAAGAGCTTGCTCCGGGCAATAGAACCAACCTGATATTTAAATATGAACATAGCTTGAACGAGTACATCAAACTAAAAACCCGCTTACATACTGGAAATTATTCATTGCCAGACTCAGTAAGTAGCGGCTGGGTAGTCGCTCAGGACATTAGCTATACGTGCGGAAGATGGAAGGCAGATACACGATTCGCACTAATTAATGCACAGGACTATGATAACAGGCAGTATTTGTATGAAAATGATGTGCTTTACGCATTTACCGTACCTGCATACTCTGGTCAGGGTGTACGGTATTATGCGCTTCTAAGATGCAAAGTTAATAGGCACTTAAGCAGTTGGATAAGATGGGGTCGTACTATATTTTACGATAAAGAGTCACTGGGCAGCAGTCTTGAAGAAATTCAGGATAACAAAAAAACGCAACTACGATTACAATTGATTTATAAGTTTTAGTTTATTTAATCAATAACTTTTTAGTCAAAGTTTTTCCGTCTATTACGATCTTCAGCAGATATATTCCTCTACTTAGTTCAGTCTCTATTTTCTGCTCCTTTTTTTGATGCGATACGAACTGTTGTAGCAGCTTTCCTCTGATGTCATATATGTACACAGCCTCAAATGGTGTATTAATAGTAAAGCTACCATCCGAAGGGTTTGGGTATACGATGACAGAAGTTATGTTGTCAGGCTCATCTATACCTGTAATCTGTTTTTCTTCAAAACGGGGTCGCATCATCAAGCTTCCTTTTAATTCCGTATCCTGATCCCAGGCACCTGTCACATTAAAAAAGATTTTCTCTGAGGTATCTGTATTTTTGTCAAAACCAATGGCAATAAAGGAGTCACCCTGTTGCTCGTAGCCTATGTAAAACGTATCTGACACCACTACCGGAGAGCTTAACTCTATAGAGACCAACTGGTTGAGGTCTCCACTGACAGTCTGGGATTGTTGCTCTCTTAGCACCACTTCCTGCCCCAGGCTATCTTCCAGACTTTTCCAGATCATCAGCTGAAAGGGAATCGCGCTTTGGTTTCTTATGATAGGAGGGAAATATACGTCTACATGCGTAAGCAGGTCCTTTTTTGGACTCACAAACTGATAAGCAACTTTCCCTCCGCTTTGGTTAACTTCTACACCAAATTCCGCCTCTCCATCATCATAAGCATAGTAATCGTGCAAAGCGTATGTAGCACGTGTGGTATCATTTACCCGAAAGTCTACATTCGTGCTAAAAGTAGTATCACCGCTTTGAATATTTTCAATCAGAAAGTTGTCTCCGGAAGTAATAAAAAACTCGGTTTCTACATACAGAGAATCCTGCTCTTTAATAAGAGTAGTAGGCTCTGTTGCCTCAGCAGTAATCGTTCGCCTTTCCTGGCCTGCGGGAACAGGGTTTAAGCTTTGGTTATTTGTTAATACCTGTAGAACTTCCTTGGTTTGATGATCTTTGAGAAGAGCGGTAAATCTTACGGGCTGTAGCTGGATGTTCAGGTTGTAAAAGTCTACCGAACTGTTGCTTACGTAGCTTTGCGGGCTTGCTTTAAAATGATCGTAAGGGATTGCTGTATAATCACCAAAAGGAGAAGTAGGCAGGGTGGCCAAAGCTCTGTCCAGATAAGCTGTATTTGAGGCGGTACGGCCGCTATTTAGATAGACATAGTCTATATTCCAGGTATCAAATGCTCCCGATAGGCGGTTGAAAGACTGAAACCTAAACTGGAAAGCATTATGGTAGAAGTTAGGGTTAACAATCTGTATCATTTCCTGAGTAAACTCAATAGTGCTTATAGAATCTCCTCCACTTTGCCTCCATTGAGTAACCCATTCGTTGTCAACATTTTTAAACTGAAGCCTAATAGAGTCTACTGCATCTGGAAACTCACCCAGACCAAACTGTTGCCAGAAAAAACTAAAATATACACTTTGCCTTTGGTTATTGGGTACACTAGCCAGATCAATAGGTAGTGAAACCAGAGAATCAGCTAAGCCTTCAGCATTTTCTGAGCTACTGTAAGGTCTGCCATCTTTGTCTACACCATCAAAAGTAGCTATGCCTATTGTAGGTGGATTAATATTGAGACCAGTATTTACTCTTACGGTTTCGCTTCCGCTAGCCCATAGCATACTGTCGGGAGCATAGCGGGTATTGCCATGGGTGTTAGAGTTGACATAAGAAAAATCGTCCCAAAAGGGAAGTTGCAAGGTATCATTTGCCAGCATTTTCGCACGAATAACCGCTGACTCAGCCTTAGCAGTTTGAGGAATATGAAGTAGCTGCCAGTTCTGCTTTTGATTCTGCGCATAAGAGTGGCTAGTAGCTACTCCAAATAGTTGAAGTAGCACCAGACTAAAAAAAATAGGTTTTAATGCTGTGTTTAACAAAGTTTGTTATTCAGTTTCACTAATGTCGCTAGTTTCCTCTTCTTCCTCGTCCAGTATGCTATCTTCCTGCTCTTCTAAAACGTTAAGCCAGATATCAATTTCTTCTCCAATGCGCACCTTACGCTCAGAGCCTGGATTTTGTCTTACTACAACATAGCGCTCGTCGGGAGCTGCATTTTCTACTACCTCGCGGGCATTACGGCCCTCAGGGTCAGCTTCCTGTAACAGTACGCTGCCTACTTTTAATCCGGAGCCAACAATTATAAACTCGGCTTCTTCCAGATCCATCCCATTAACGTCAGGAACTTCTAAAACGGTATTTCCTAATCCATCACCAACTACCAAATCAATTTTAGAACCTTTAGGGATGAATGTACCAGCCTCAATATCTTTACCTTCAAATTTTTGCTCTAAAACAGCATTTTGGGCTAAATCGGGCACATATTTGATGTTTCCTCTTTCCAGCCCATAGCTCTGTAGCACTAACTGAGCGTTTTTAACGGAGCCATCTACCAAGTCAGGCATTTTTACTTTTGGAGGATTGACCGCGTTGAGTGTAAGAAAGATCTTACGGTTTTCTTTCACCTTAGAGCCTGGTAGAGGGTATTGGTTCAGAATAGTAAAGGGCTCGTATTCAGTAGTAAAACCAGAATCACTTAACACTTCAAACCTTAGATTTCTTTTTGTCAAAAACTCATCAATATCATCCAGATGAATACCTTCCAGATCGGGTACGGTTACTGTTTCACCGTGATTTGTTGTATTGGGCAGGTATACATAAAAAAACACCACCAAAATGGTAATCCCTAATGCTAAAACTATAGCTAAATGGATAAGTACATCTTTGATAGAGCTTACTCTAAACAGGTTCATATGTTGATTATTACTTTGTAGTTCTGCTAAAATATCACACTTATACTGTGATTTGTTGATTCACTATTTTGCTTACTTCCAGTCCGGCAGCCTTAATCTGCTGCGGAATAATACTCTCACGAGAGAAGCCAGGCGTAGTGTTAACTTCTATAAAATAAAATACGCCATCTTTAAGTAAATAGTCTATCCTTGCCAAGCCTTTACAGTTTAGCAAAGTATAAATTTGTTCAGTCAGGCTTTGGCACTCGGCAGTCTGATCTTCTGAAATTCTCGCTGGAGTTATTTCTTCTGAGTCTCCCTCGTATTTTGCCTTATAATCAAAAAAAGCGTTTTTTGATACTATTTCTGTAATTGGTAGTGCTTGTGCTTTACCGTCTGTAAAAAACACACCACAGGTCATTTCCTGTCCTTTAATATATTCTTCTATCAGTACTTCTTTGTCGTGTTCAAAAGCTAACTTAATTGCTGCGTCAAGTTGGCTCACTTCATCTACTTTACTAGCCCCAAAACTAGATCCACCATTGTTGGGTTTAACAAAACAGGGAAAACTTAAATCTTTGGCTATTTCTTCAGTTTTATATTCCATTTGCTGGTTTAGCATAACCGACTGTGGGGTAGTAAACCCATAGCTGGCAACTATTCGCTTACAGAGGTTCTTATTGAATGTAATAGAACTTGTTATTACATCACAGCCCGAATATGGAATATTCATCAGTTCAAGGTAGCCCTGAATCTTTCCGTCTTCGCCGGGGGTACCATGAATTGTATTGTAAACAAAATCAAATTTGATTTCTTGTTCGTCCAGCTGAAATGAAAAGTTATCTTTATTAATAGGATATTGATTGCCTTTTGCGTGTGCATACCAGCCGTCTTTACTAATTACTACCTGGTAGGGGGTATACAAATTTTTGTCAATAGACTCCATGATGTTGGTAGCACTTTTCATGGACACAATATACTCGCTGGAGGTGCCTCCGGAGATTACGGCAATAGTTTTAGTCATCTATGTGGTTTTTGCGGCAATTTACATCTTTTGAGATATAGCAAAAAAGTTACCATATTCTTATGTAAACTTTTTTACTTCTAATGATGTAAGTAAAAGTCTCAAAAATACAGAGGAAATTTAGAAGAAAAAGTGAAGTACAATAAAGCTTAACTATTTCTGACAAAGGAAAATATACACATTTAGGGCATAATGTCTTCAGCCATTTGCATGGCATGCGCAAATGCTTGTTTGTCTACTCCTGTAGAAGCTTCCTGCTCATCAAAATAAGCCAGCAAATCAGAAGTTCTGATATTTCCGGTAAGTTCTGGCCCGGCCATTGGGCAACCTCCCAGCCCATTGAGTACCCCATCAAAATGACGGCAGCCATTTTGGTATGCTGCGTCAATTTTATCGCGCCAGTCTTGTGAAGTAGTGTGCAGGTGTAGGCCAAACTTTACTTCTGCATAGGCAGGAACTACTATATCCAGCACCTTTGCGATAGTTGCTGCATTTCCCATGCCTGTTGTATCAGCAAGAGCGATATCGCGAATGCCTGCCCAGTGCAACTGGTCTATCCAGTGCAGAAGTAGTTCTGTATTCCAGTCATCCCCGTAGGGGTTACCAAAGGCCATAGATATGTAGACTAAAAGCTTTTTGTCATGTTTTGTACTATGGGCGAGTAAATCCTGTACTAGCTGAAAAGACTTTTCTATAGTGCTTCTGATATTTCTTTCTAAAAAGGTAGGGGAGAAAGAAAAGGGGAATCCAAGGTAGGTAATTTCAGCGTGTTTACAAGCCTCCTCTGCTCCACGCATATTTCCAATAATTGCCAGTAACTTCGTCTGAGTGCCATCCAGGTTAAGGTTTTGTAGCACCTCAGAAGTATCCTTCATCTGAGGAACGGCTTTAGGCGAAACAAAGCTACCAAAATCTAAAGTATCAAAACCAACCTTTAAGAGGCTATTAATATATTTAATTTTATGAGTGGTGGGGATAAATTCGGTAATTCCCTGCATTGCGTCACGAGGACATTCAGTAATTTTTACCTGAGAAGAGACTGACATAGGTGGGGCTTTTCAAGAATATAAATTTATGACACAGAATAGAGCCATGAACGGGCATGGCTCCTAAATGGCATGTTATTAGCAGCCGATATGGCGAGATATAACCATGCGCTGTATCTCTGAGGTGCCCTCTCCAATTTGTAGGATACGTTGGTCACGGTAAAATCTTTCGATATCGTACTCAGCCATCAGGCCATAACCTCCATGAATCTGCACAGCTTCATCAGACACTTCTTTAGCTATTTCTGAGCAGTAAAGTTTAGACATGGCTGCCTCCTTTCCAAAGGGCTTTCCGTGATCTTTCAGCCAGCAGGCTTTGTAGAGTAAATTTCTTGCCAGCTCTATTTTAGTTGCCATATCCGCCAGCTTAAAAGCAATTGCCTGAAATTTGCTTATGGCCTGACCAAACTGTTTGCGTTCTTTGGCATATGCGAGTGCCATTTCATAAGCACCTTGTGCCAGTCCTAAACCCATAGCAGCAATAGACAGTCTACCACTATCAAGGGTTTTAAGCATAATTTTAGATCCCTGGCCTCTCTCTCCTAACAGGTTGTCTTCGGGAACCTGACAGTTATCAAAAAATAGTTGAGAGGTGTTTGAAGCTCGCCAGCAAAACTTGTCGTGCATTTCGCTGGCCTCAAAGCCAGGGGTATCTCTCTCGACAATGACTGTCGAGAACTCTTTGCTACCATCTACCTCACCAGAAACGGCCTGTACAGTTGCGCCTTTAGTAATGTCTGTAGCTCCATTGGTAATAAAAATCTTGGACCCATTGATTACCCATTTGCCATCCTGTAAACGAGCTGTGGTTTTACTGCCTCGGGAGTCGGAACCAGCTTCAGGTTCAGTAAGGCCAAAAGCCCATAAAGCCCTGCCGCTACAAAGATCGGGAAGATACTTTTCTTTCTGCTTCTGGTTACCAAAATTGAATAGAGGGCCTGTACCCAATGAGTTATGTGCAGCAATGGTTGCCGCCTGAGATCCATCTATACGTGATAATTCCTCAACAGCAATAATATAGGACAAATAATCCATGCCCTGGCCACCAAACTCTTCTGAAACTGTCATGCCGCAGAGGCCCATTTCTCCCATTTGCTGGGTAATTTCTAAAGAAAACTTTTCATGCTTGTCTAGCTCTCGGGCTACGGGCCTGATAACCGTTTCGGCAAAATCCCGGACGGAATTTCGCACCATTTCGTGTTGTTCTGTTACGTACATGGGTTCTGTTGTTTTCGTTAATGCTCTTCATCATCTACCTCGGAAAGTTTCACCAAAGGCATGTTTCTGTCTACCATAGCATCCTGGCTTACATAGATCTCTTCTACTTTTGCATTTTTAGGAGCAATGATGTTGTTTTCCATCTTCATAGCTTCCACAATGAGCAGTACCTCTCCCTTTTTTACGGTATCGCCTGCTTTTACATTCAGTTGGATGACTTTTCCGGGCATAGGAGACGATAAGTGGTTACTTGCCTCTTCTGCTCCAGTGTTTTCCATAATCAGTTCACTATTTGCCAGCTTATCAAGTCTCTTCATCTGATAGCTCATGCCTTCAAATGAGATTTGATAGCTTTGGTCTTCATTATCTGAGACAAAAGCTGTGTGCTCAATGTCGCCTAAGTAGTAAACAATTTTTCCCTGATCTTTGTGCTTTATTTTTAACACTTCATTTTGGGTACCAAAGATCAGCTCATATTCACCTTTGCGTATGTTCCAGAGTTCAATATGTACTTCTTCATTATGGAGTAAAAGTTTAATAGCCGGGAGTGGACGCCAATAGCCTAGTTCTTGCCAAATATTCTCATTGATATGGCTTTTATCATTCTGCTCTGTGCTAGCCAGCTCATAGCTTAACCCTGCGGAAGCTATGGCCAACAATGAATTTTTCTTTTTCAGCTCCTCCATTTCGTCTAGTAATCTGGGTGTATGCTGGTCGCAGTATTTGGTAGAGATACGGTTTTCTACAAAATCTTCTGACTGTAGCAGGTGGAGCAAATAGTGGATATTTGTATCTATTCCATGGATGGCATACTCCTTCAGAGCACTGATGCTATTAGCTCTGGCCTGCTCCCGGTCTTTACCATAAACGATAAGTTTGGAGATCATAGGGTCATAACTGCTCTGAATACGTATGGGCTTATCTATAAATGTGTCAAGCCTGTAGTTCGGCGATTTTGGAGGGTAGTAGTATGTAATCTCGCCTGGAGAAGGAAGAAAATTATTTTCAGGGCTTTCCGCATAAATCCTACACTCAATAGCATGACCTTTCTGCTGAATATTTTCCTGCGTAAAGGGGAGTACATGGCCCGCGGCTATTTTAATCTGCTCAGCTAGCAGGTCTATTCCGGTTGTCAGTTCTGTTACCGGGTGCTCCACCTGAATACGCGTGTTCATTTCCAGAAAATAGAATTTCTGTTCCTTATCCAAAAGAAACTCTATAGTTCCGGCATTGGAGTAAGGTATAGCTTTAGCGAGTTGAACTGCCGCTTTGCCAATCTCCTCACGTGTAGCTGCGTTTAGACTGGGTGAGGGTGCTTCTTCAATAATTTTTTGATAACGTCGTTGTAATGAACATTCTCGCTCATAAAGGTGTACCACATTTTGATGATGATCCGCCAGCACCTGAACCTCAATATGTCGTGGCTCGTCTAAATATTGTTCTACATACACTGCTTCATCTCCAAAATAGGTTTTGGCCTCACGGCTGGTAGAAGCAATGGCCTGCTCAAGCTCCGATGCTTGTCTTACAATCCTCATTCCTTTGCCACCTCCACCGGCAGCAGCTTTTATCAGTAAGGGGTAGGGAAGTTGGGCCCCTTTTTCAAGTATCTCTTCCTTACTTCCAGTAAAACCCTCCGTAGTGGGAATGCCGGCCTGCTGTGCAAATTTGCGAGCTTCTATTTTGTTGCCCATCAGCTTGATAGCTTTAGAAGAAGGGCCAATAAATGTAAGTTCAGCGGCTTCACAGGCAGCTACAAACGCAGCATTCTCTGATAGGAAACCATACCCCGGATGTACAGCATCGCAGGCATACTCCTGAGCAATACCAATAATTTTATCAATGTTAAGGTAAGTATCACTCAGCTTACCTTCCCCCAGAGAGACAGCATCACTGGCTGTTTTTACATGCATGGAGTCTTTATCGTCTTCCGCAAAAATTGCTAAAGTACTGATACCCAAAGCATGGGCAGATTTACAAATGCGGACAGCAATCTCTCCTCGGTTAGCAATTAGTATTTTTTTGAACATTACTTAATTATCACGTTCTCTCTTTTTTTGATCCAGGAGGGTTTTCGTTTTTCTATAAAAGCAGCCATACCTTCCTGACCCTCCTCAGAAGCACGGGCATCGGCAATCATACGCGCTGTATAGTCAATGGTTTCATTGAAATTACTGCTCTTACAGATATTAAAAATAAGTTCTTTAGTGCTTGCCATTGCTTGCGGTGAGTTGGTTCTAAACTCGTTATACATTTGGTTGAGTGTCTCTTCCAACTGTTCTTCCTCACACACATGGTTTACCAGACCTTTGGCGAATGCTTCTTTGCAAGGAAAACGTTTACCGCTAAGCATTAGCTCTCGTGCATTAAATTCACCGGTTCTTTTAATAATATAGGGTGAAATGGTAGCGGGGATAATGCCAATTTTGACCTCGCTAAAAGAAAAAGTAGTGTTGGGCACACAATAAGCAATATCACAAGCTGCAAGCAAGCCATTAGCTCCACCAAAAGAAGCTCCGTGTGCTACGGCTATGGTCGGTTTGCTAAACGAATAAATCATATAAAAACAGCGCGCCAGGTGCATGTTTTCCTTGTAATCTTCTTCATACGAAAGTTTTGAAAAGCTTTTCATCCAGTGGATATCAGCACCCGCACAAAATACAGAACCTCTTCCGCGGATAACAAGAGCTAGTATTTCAGCATCATGTTCTATGGATTCCAGACAATCTATGATATCAGAAATCATATGATTATTGAAGGCGTTTCTAACTTCAGGACGGTTCAGCCATAGCGTACCAATTCCGTCCTTTACCTCAAACTCAATATTCTCGTATTTATTCATTAGTACAACTTAGTTAGGTCTACATTCTAAATACACCAAACCTGGTATCTTCATATTTTTTATTAAGCGATGCGGAGATACCAATAGCAAGTATTTTCCGAGTATCTTTCGGGTCAATGATGCCATCGTCCCACAAGCGTGCAGTGCTAAAATAGGGGGAACCTTCTCGCTCGTATTTATTCATAATCTGAGACCTCAGCTGCTCTGCCTCACTGGTAGGAAAGGTTTTACCTTTCGCCTCAAACTGTGCTTCTTTTACAGTAACCAGCACATTGGCTGCCTGCTCTCCGCCCATGACTGAAATTCTGGAGTTAGGCCACATAAACAGTAATCGTGGGTCGTAGGCTCTACCTGCCATAGCGTAGTTACCAGCACCAAAAGAGCCTCCAAATACAATAGTAAACTTAGGGACATTGGCATTAGCAACAGCATGCACCATTTTGGCCCCATCACGGGCAATACCACTCTGCTCATAAGCTTTACCTACCATAAATCCGGTAATATTTTGCAGAAATACAATTGGTATCTGGCGATGACAGCAAAGCTCTATAAAGTGCGCGCCTTTTAATGAGCTATCGGAAAACAGAATACCATTGTTTGCGATAATGCCCACAGGGTAGCCATGAATATGGGCAAAACCTGTAACCAGTGTAGTACCATATTTGGCTTTAAACTCATGAAAACGGCTACCATCTACCATTCTCATAATAATTTCTCTTACATCTACCGGTTTTTTAAAGTTGATAGGCGCAATCCCATAAAGCTCCTGTGGGTCGTAATATGGTTCTTCTGTAGCTCTTTTTTCCAGAGGTTGTTTGTGCCCTTTAGGTAAAGTCTCAAAAATATTTCGGCATATCTGAATGGCATGGGCATCGTTTTCTGCCATATGATCTGCCACGCCTGATTTGCTTGTGTGTACTTCTGCCCCGCCCAGTTCTTCTGGACTTACTTCTTCGCCGGTAGCGGCTTTTACAAGGGGAGGACCACCCAAAAATATATGTCCCTGATTACGTACAATGATAACTTCGTCACACATGGCAGGAACATAGGCACCGCCTGCGGTGCTTGAGCCCATTACTACGGCGATCTGTGGAATTCCGGCAGCAGATAATCTAGCCTGGTTGTAAAAAAAACGGCCAAAATCAAAGCGGTCAGGGAAAACGTTAGACTGATCAGGCAGAAATACACCGCCAGAATCAACCAGGTATACACAGGGTAAATGGTTTTCCATGGCGATTTCCTGCGCACGAATGTGTTTCTTAATAGACTCCTGAATATAAGTCCCTCCTTTAACCGTAGCATCATTCGCAGAAATGATGGCTTCATGCCCGTGTATGATACCTATGCCAGCAACAACGCCCGCCGCAGGAAATTCATTATCGTACAAGCCATAAGCAGCCATGGGCGATAATTCCAGAAAAGGAGTATTGGGGTCTAGTAATAGGTTAATACGGTCTCGTGCCAGTAGTTTACCTCTTTTGGTATGCTTAGCCTGAGCATTTTCGCTACCTCCCTGCGCTGTAGAGCGAAGGATAGAGCGATACTGATTGATAAGTTCACGATAAGCTGCCTGTTGATTTTTAAATTCCTCCGAAGAGGTATTAATCTTGCTTTCTAAACGGTACAAATCGTAAAAATTAGATGTTATTAAGCTTTACTCTTTCCAAAAGGAAGAACGAGTAAATTTAAAAATAGTTAAATTATACAGCTAAAAAAAATAATACTTTTGAAGTATTGTTAATATTTTAAGAAATTTTTACGAAAAATACTAAATATGAAGATGAATCTTATAAGTAAATATGCTTAAAATTATTGCTTAAGCAGCTTATTTGTAGAATTAATCGTACTACTTACTACTTTAACAATATACATACCTGTAGGCAAAGCCTGCAAGTCTAATTGGTAAGTTTGATTAAGTGTATTGGGAAAATTTAGTTCGCTTACCAGTTTACCTTGCGTATCTATTAAAAATATGTTTACCTGATCACGCTCACGTAGGTTAAATGCTATTTTTAGCAGGCCATCAGATTCTACACTTGTACGGGCGGTATAGGGGTTTGGAAATACTCGGTAGTTGTTTTCTTCAAGTATCTGGGCTACAGGCTCCTGTGTGGCAGATACAAAAAACTCAATATCATCCAGATACAAATTGTTGCCATAGGCATTACTTACTTCAAAGGCAAGGCGTACATTTTCTTCACCGGCAAACTCTGTAAGGTTTATAAATTCCTGCTTCCAATCGCTCTCCTGAGCAGGGGCCCAGGCTTGCTGACTTGTAGTAACAGCCAGGTCTTCTCCCGCTTTTTCATAGACAGTAGTATAACTATCTCCCAGGTCGGTTGATACTTTTACTCTTAAAGTATCTGCATATTCAGCTGAAAGCAGAGCATAGGAAATTTTAAAGAATACGCTGGCCTCCGAAAGTGTGGAAAAGTCAAGTATTGGGCTAACGAGCATATCCTCACTTCCTACATTCTGGTTTTGGTAAAGATTAATATAGGCAGAAATACTGTTTATTTCATTTTCATTGGGGGCAATAAGGTTCCAGGTGATGTCTCCATCTGGATTTACCACCTGCCACGCGTTTTCATGTACACTGGTTTCGCTCATCAACACATCGGGAAGACCTCCATCTGAGATGTTACTAAAATCCTGAATGAGAGGAAGGATATCGGTTTTGTCATCTACGTAAAAGTTGTAAATGCGCTCATTGTCTTCAGTTTGCTCGTCAGGAGTTAAATTGGGGGCAGATACACTTACATTCAATCGGTGAATGCCTACAGTTAAGTCTTGTTCTTCAAAAGTAAACTCTCTACTTTGCCCAGGCTCTAAAGGAAAAGCATCATATACAAAATTAGTAGTAGTTCCTCCATCTATACTGTAGTTTACTTCAAATCTATTTACTGTGGAAGATCCTTCATTGACAACACGAATAGTAGGTATTGGAGAAGTATTAGCTGAAAGTAGAGAAGGCTTGAAAACCTTATCTATAGCAAGGTCTAATGCTAAATCTTCTTCAGCTTCCAGATTAATGTTATCCAGATACAGATTATTTCCATAGTCATTTGTGCCAATAAAGATGAACTGAACGTTTTCTTCGCCCAGATAAGCATCCAGAGAGAAGCTTAGCTTTTCCCATTCGGCACGGCTTGCAGGAGTAAAATCTGAGTTTATGGCAGGGGAAGTAGACAAATCTTCTCCACTGGCATCAAAAAGTACTTCGCTTATGGTAGCTCCGCAATCAGTTGATATGGCTACAGTAAAACCATCATTTCTAAGGTCGCCATCCTGCTCGTATGCAGCATAGGCATAAAGGAAACTTAGCTCAGCAGATTTGAGTCCGCTTAAGTTGTAGACTGGTGTGTAGAGATAATCTTTTTCACCTAATCCGGTTTCGTATTCAAAAAATTGGAGACTTAGAGCAGTGTTATCTTCTCCATCAAAACCGGGTACTTCTACAACCTCCCAGGTATAGGACTGGTCTGGATTATTGATTGTACCTGAATTTAAGAGTGTACTGCTGGCTGGTGTTTCAAAATTGTCTGCCAGGGGTAGGTCTCCTCTTTGCGGGATAATAAAATTGACAGATTTAGTGTCGTTAAAGTTATTTTCATCTTCCCCTCCGTTCACCTGCGATACTGAAAAGCTAATTTCGTACTGGCTACTACTTTCCTGCAAATTTAAAGGAGGGAAGCTTACTTCTGCACTCTCACTGCTAGCGAGTGTAATATTAGACTGCTGCTCATAAATAAGATTTCCCTGTAAAAAGAGCTGTATGCTTACTGAGTTAATCGTCTCGGTACCAGCATTAACCACTTCTACGGCAGGGATAAGTTCATATTCGCACTCGCGAGCTTGAGGTGAGATAATTCTTTCAATGGCAGCATCATTATCTGCCATAACAGGAGCTTCCAGTCCAGGTGATTCTAACAATGATACTCTTCTTGGGCTGTTCAGCAGAACAATCCAGATTCTTTCTTTCTGACCTTCGGTAAACAGGTTCATACAGGCATCATCAGTATAATCCATGTAGTTTTGAAACATATCATAACTACCACAGCTTGATGGTTCTATCGGGCAACCGTTAGTTTCTGAAGATTGCAGGGGGGTGTCGTCAACAAAATCATCTGCACTACAGTCTCCATCGCCCCAAATATGCCTTAAGCCCAGAAAGTGACCTACCTCATGAGTAGCGGTTCGGCCATAGCTACTGCTATTAGCATTGCCACCACTTCCAAAGTAGCGATAGTCAACTACAACCCCATCAGTGAGGCGGTTTGTTGAGGCGTCTTCCAAGCCTTGCAGGTCTGACTCCGGAAACTGGGCAAATCCTAAATAGCCATTGCGCAAAGGAGCTACCCAGATATTCAGGTAGTCTTCTGCGGGCCAGTAGCTAAGGCTACTTAACGTGCTGGCACTGTTGATTCCGTAAGTTAGTTGATTGCCTTCTGTACGGGTAACTCCATCAGTAGCAAAACCATCGGGAGACTGGAGGGCAAGTACAAATTCTACTTCTACATCTGCCGCTACATCCTGAAAACGCAAAGGCGTAAATGTCTGATCCGCGTTCTGTCTTCTAAAGTCTTCATTCAGGGTTTGAATCTGACTTTCAATCTGCTCCATCGGAATATTGGTACCTTCGCCGACAGCCTCACCCCGGTGAATAACATGAACTACTACCGGAATGCGTAAAACAGCGTTTTGCTGATTTTCAGTTAATGTCCTAAGTTGTTTGCTTATTCCTTCCTTCTTCTTGGCATTAATCCATTGTTCAAACTGGTTTTTTTCGGTGCCAGGATTGTTGCCGAGCATTTGTTTAAGCTTGTCATTGAATGGCACTGTGCCGCATTTATCTATATGATCCTGTGCTCTAAGAGGGAGCACACATGCAAATAGCAAGTAAAAGGAACAAAACACACGAATGACAGACACAGGGGTAATGGAATGGTTCATATTCAATGACAAGCCTGCTAATTAGAAGTAGCTAACTGTTACTTTTGTTAAGACTGATGTTTTCCAGCAGATAACGACTAATCTTAAGCCATATTGTCGGGAAGTTTGGCATGAGGGTCGTCAGGGCTGGTAATATTTACCGCCTTAACATCGGTGATCTCAGGCACCTGTCTTTTTATGGTTTCTTCTATACCAGCTTTCATGGTCATAACAGACATAGGGCAAGATCCACAAGCCCCCAAAAGTTCCAGTTTTACTACCATATTGTCATCTACGCCTAGTACTTTTACGTCGCCGCCATCAGTTTCCAGATAGGGTCTGATGTCGTTCAGCGCTTTTTCTATACGGCTTACAAGTTCTTGATTCTCCATTTTTGGGCTTATTGAGCGTTAATATCTACTTTTTTCGTTTTGGTAGCATTCGCATTTCTAATTGCTACCTGTCTTGCAAATTCTTGTGCCAGATTTTCAAAGGCCAATTGCTCAGGAGTAGGAGCATTGCCTTCTCCAACACCCAGCACAGCGGGATATCCTCGGTCGCCACTTTCTCGGATACTTTGTACCAAAGGTATCTCTCCTAGAAATGGTGCTTCCGCTTTTTCGGCAAAAGCTTTGCCTCCTTCTTTTCCGAATATATAATACTTGTTATCAGGTAGCTCGGCAGGTGTAAAGTAAGCCATATTCTCTACAATACCCAGAATAGGAACATTGATTTGTTTCTGCCTGAACATAGACAAACCTTTGCGAGCATCTGCCAAAGCAACTTTCTGTGGTGTAGTCACAATTAATGCGCCGGTAACCGGTACCGACTGAACCAGTGTAAGGTGTATATCGCTGGTACCAGGAGGTAAGTCTATAATCAGGTAATCCAGTTCACCCCAGTCTGCGTCGCCTAAAAACTGTTGTAGTGCTTTACTTGCCATTGGACCTCTCCACACCACAGCATCATCAGCAGCCATTAAAAAACCGATAGAAATAAGCTTTACGCCATACTGAGTAAGAGGTACTATAACATTTTTGCCATTAACATTTTTTACCTCAGGTTGCTCAAATTCGCAATTGAACATAGTTGGGATTGAAGGACCAAAGATATCTGCATCTACCAGACCTACTTTAGCACCAATTTTAGACAATGCTACGGCCAGGTTAGCCGATACCGTAGATTTTCCTACGCCACCTTTACCAGAGGCCACAGCTATAATATTTTTTACCTGAGGCAGCATTACCGCATTTTTTCTGCTAGAGGTAACACTGGAGCTCATATTGATCTGAACCTGCAACTCAGATGAAACCTGATCATAGATCGCATCAATACAGGCGTTTTTAATTACTTCTTTCAGCGGACAGGCGGGTGTGGTCAGCTCCACAGTAAAGCGCACATGATTACCCTCAACCTCCAGGTCTTTAATCATATTCAGGCTTACCAGATCTTGTTTTAGATCCGGATCATCTACCGTGCTCAGGGCTTTGAGGATATCTTCTTTTGTGACGGGCATAGGATTATGATAATTCTTATTCTTGCAAAATTAATTATTATGCGGACATTTGCATTTTAACTACAAAATTGCACCTTAGTTAGTGCGCATTTCTGCAAATGATTTGCAAACATACTCACTCACATTTACGAATAAAAGCTTTCATAGTTAACTGATGATTAGGAAGGAAATAATTGACGAGATTAAAGCTAGAGTAGACATCCTGGATGTGATCGGGGATTATGTGAATCTTAAAAAGCAGGGAGGAAACTACCGAGGCTTAAGCCCTTTTAATCAGGAAAAGACCCCTTCTTTTTATGTAGTTCCTTCTAAAGGCTTTTTTAAAGATTTCAGCTCAGGCAAAGCTGGTGACGCGATCACTTTTTTGATGGAGTCTGAAGGCATGAGTTATGTGGAAGCAATCAAGCAGCTGGCTAAACGCTATGGCATAGAGGTAGAAGAAGAAAACATGACCGATGAGGAGCTGGAAGCTCAAAATGAGAAAGACAGCCTCTATATTGTCATGAAGTATGCTTCGGAGTATTTCAAAGATCAGCTCTGGAAGGGAGAAGAAGGCAAAGCCATAGGTCTGTCATACTTTAAGGAGCGTGGTTTTTCTGAAGAGACTATCAAAGCTTTTGATCTGGGGTATAGCCTGGATTTGTGGGATGGACTGCTCAAAACGGCAAAACAGGCAGGCTACCACCAAGATATTTTGGAGAAAGCAGGACTTATTATCCGAAAAGAAAGAAAGGAAGGAGACCGACGCTATGATCGTTTCAGAGGCAGGGTAATGTTTCCTATTCACAACCTTAGCGGAAGGATAATAGCATTTGGAGCTCGTTTGCTCAAGATTAATCCAGATATTGAACAGCCTAAATATCTTAACTCTCCTGAAACTCCCATTTACCATAAAAGTGATGTGCTGTATGGAATTTATCAGGCGAAGCAGCAGATTAGGCAAGAAGACAACTGCTACCTGGTAGAAGGCTATACGGATGTGATTTCTTTACATCAGGCAGGCATACAAAATGTGGTAGCTTCTTCTGGCACATCTCTTACTCAGGAGCAAATCAGGCTAATTGCCCGATATACCAAAAATGTGAGTGTACTTTTTGATGGTGACCCTGCTGGACTAAAGGCATCATTCCGGGGTATTGATATGATACTTGAGGGTGGGCTGAACGTAAAAGCGGTAGTGCTGCCAGAAGGTGAAGACCCTGATAGCTATGTGCGTAAGCTGGGGGGAAGTCAGTTTAAAGAATTTCTAAAAGAGCAGCAGCAGGATTTTATTTCATTTAAAACCGCGGTTTATCAGGAGGAAACAGAGAAAGACCCAATTCGCAGGGCAGAAATAATCCGTGAGATCGTTCATAGTATCTCTAAAATTCCAGACCCCATTCAGCGCCAGGTCTATATTAAAGAAACCAGTGTCAAGCTGGAAATGGATGAAGGTACTTTGTTTGCCGAGCTGAACAAGATTTTTATTAAACAGCAGCGCTCAGCTTCCAGGCAACAGTCTTATGAGTATGAAGATAAGCAGGTTGATGATCTGGACTTTGCGCATCCGGAAGAACCTCTGGCTGAAGTAAAATCCAATAGCCTTAATGAAGGACTACTCAATAAAGAAAAGGAGCTGATGCGTGTGCTGGTGATGTATGGTCATCATGCGGTGGAAGAGAATTACATGGTGTGCCACTATATTAAAGATGAGCTGGAAGATATCAGTCTCAAAAATGAGTTGCATCAGCGTATGTTTGATGTCTACTATCAACATGTAGATGAACAGAAAAGCCTGATGGAAAAATATATGATAGAGCAGGTTGAGCCGGATATTTCTAAACAGGTTATTGACCTGATAGTGGAACATTATATGCCTAGCCCAAACTGGGAGGAGCGCAATGTGTATGTGCCCAAAAAAGATGAAGATATCTTAAAAGTAATTACACGCAGTATAGATCAGCTTAAGTTTGATGTTATTAAAGACATGATTGAGCAAAAAAGACAGGAACTCAAAAGTGTTAGCGATGAAAATGATTTAATTATTTTAATGACAGAGATTCAACACCTGGTGAGTGTGAAAAGAGAAATCGCCAAGAAGTATGATATTGTTATTTCATAAGATATTGCCCTCTCTGTATAGCAGGATCAAATAATTTCTCTGAATCTCCTATCGTCAATCAGGCTTAAGTTTGAAGGCCTTTATTTATCTATTTTGCTTTACAGGAACAGTCTCTTTGTTTGTTGCTTTGTATTTGAGATCATTATACGCGTGGTCTAAAGTCGTCAGACAATGATCCATCTCTTCCGATACATCGCGAATATGTTTTAAAAATCTATTCAAAGTTGGAGTATCCAGTTCATTATCTTCCAGTACATTTGATATTCCCAATAGGGTAGCTACAGGACTTCTCAATACATGCGATATATCAAAAAGTATTTGCTCTAGTGCTTTTACGTATTCTTTTTTGCTAGTAATGTCCCTAAAATAACCGTACCACATTACACTTCCATTCTCCTGTAGTTCTGGTTTAGCATTGGCCCAAAACCAGCGCAGCGTATTGTCATTAGAAAGCATACGAAACTCTGCACTCCAGTTTTGTAAGCTTTTATAAGATTGGTTCAGGGTTTGGTTTACGTGTGGAGTATCGTCCGGGTAAATCATTTTCAGCCCCAATTCAGGCTGCTCTTTGAGTATTGCCAATGGTAGTTTAGGAAAGACTTTCTCTATGCCTTTGCTCAAAAAGGGAAAGCTTAGCTTGCCCTGTTTATCCATCTCCAATTGAAATACTACTCCAGGTGTTTGGTCAGTCAGCTTTTTAAGACGGTGAGCACTCCGCTCAATTTTTGTGTCCTGCTCTAGTAATATTTTCCTGGTTTCCAGGTAGTTCATAGCCTTCTTTGCCAGTATCTGAAGCGCTTTCTTTTGCTTTTCGTTGATCTGACGAGGTTTGTTATCAATGACGCAAAGCGTACCTAGCACATTCCCTTTTGGGGTTTGTAGCGGAGCACCAGCATAAAAGCGAATATATGGATCTCCATTGACGTGTGGATTATCTTTAAATCTCTCATCATTCAGTGGGTCATCTACTACAAGCACCTCTTCTGGTAGGTGCAAAGCATGCTGACAAAATGCCTGGTCACGAGGGGTCTGGTCAACTGATAAACCCCTAATGGATTTAAACCACTGACGATCTTCATCTACAAATGACAGTAGAGATATAGGAGTATCACAAATTACAGAAGCTATTTCTGCCAGTTCATCTAGTTCTTTTTCTGGTGGCGTATCTAAAATCTTATATGCCTGTAGTTCTTTTAGCCTTTCTTGTTCGTTCATGAATTTGTTTTTAAATCCATACTTATCAATACTATAGTGCATTACGCCTATGTATTAATGATCAAAAAAATATAGTAATTTTTTATCAATCAGTGTGCCATTACTAAGGGTAAGTATAAAAGCCCATTGTAATAAATACTGCTAAAAGATTATATAATACTCTTCTTTAGCTTTAAAAAAGTATGTGTATGGTGTGAAAATGTTATTTAAATAGCTTAAAAAATGCAATTATGCATTAAATACTTATTCATGCCTAAGGGTTTAATAGTAAATTCAAGATTATAGAAAATAATTGAATTCCATATTTTTAGCAAAACAAAATTACTAAAAAGGGGAAGAGAGTTAAACTTTGTACTAGTTGCCCGTTTTATTCTTTCTCTTAGCCTCTTGAATTTGTTTGTACATCTTTCCCTGCAGTTTAGATTTTTTACGTTTTTCTTCAAGTGTACTGCTGTAATGCGCCTGCTCTCGCTTAAGCTTATGGTAGTTTTCTAACGCGGAGGCATCAATTTTTCCTTCATCCACGGCTTCTAATACCGCACAATGGTCTTCTGTGCTATGTGTGCAGTCTTTGTATTTACAGTTTAGAGCTAATTCTGAGATGAAGTCAAAAGTAGTATCTACGCCTTCTCCGCTATTTGTCATTCCTAATTCTCTCATTCCTGGGGTATCAATCAGTATACCCCCATCTCGGAGCACAAACAATTCTCTATGGCTGGTAGTGTGTCGTCCTTTGCTGGTGCTCTCACTAATGTCTTGTGTTACCATCAGTTCCTTATCTAAAAGCCTGTTTAGTAGGGTAGACTTACCCACACCAGATGAGCCTAACACGCAATAAGTATTGCCAGCCACAATGTGTGATTTAATAATATCCAGTCCTTCCAGACTGATATTACTAAGTTTTACTACTGGAATTGACTGTACCCTATTCTGCACTTTCTGAACGAGCTTGTCTACTTCAGTTTTGTTTAAGAGGTCAGTCTTGCTAAGCACAATTATAGGCTGAATATTAGAAGCATGGCAAATGGCAAGGTAGCGCTCCAGACGATTTAGGTTAAAATCATATCCTACTGCCTGAACAATAAAAGCGGCATCTACATTGGTGGCAATCAGCTGTTCTTCTGCATGCTTACCTACTGCCTGTCTTGCTAGTTTGTTTTTGCGTTCCAGTATCTCCATAATAATGGCAGACTCTTTATCATAAATATTGAGCTTCACCCAATCGCCTACCGCAGGAAAATCTTCTCGGCTGCTGGCCGTAAATCTCAGATTTCCGGTAATCTCTGCTGAATAGGTAGCATTTAGGGTGTAAACCTTATATCTTTCTTTATACTCGGCTATAACTCTTCCAACTTCAAAGCCTTCATCTTCTAGGGCAAGTACTTTAGGAAGGAGCTTCTTTTCTAAACCTAAATCTTGTAAGTCCATTGCATTCCCATTTAAACTTCTATAAAAAGTAATGTAAAAAATTAAATCTGTCTTTGCGAAAGATGGATAAGCTCAAGTAAACATGTGTAAAAGTATGGTAGTGTGCTGATATTGAACTAAATGGTTTTTCGTACTTAGGGCAGTTCTTGAAACGGTATGCTATCTATTAAAATTGATAACACAAACCCGCTACTAAATCATACACAGTATATATTTAAAAAGTCTATGCCTAGAGGCGTGTAAGAGGTATTTTTTTGACACAGTAAATTTTTAAACTGGGGTCAAAAGTATCTAAAATATTCTCCAGCTTTAACTGAGTTTTAGCAATAAGCCCTTCCATGTAACCGACCTCCTGATAAGCGGTAAAGTTTCTGTAATGTGAATTAAACCTTTGGTCTAACCACATCAAAAATTTTTGAGAGTTGTTCTTGGGTTCACAAAACGCGCAAATTATCTGCTGATCAGAAATTTCAGACATACGTTGTAGTATGGCAGCAGATAGTTTGGTAGGTAGGACATGATAAAACAGGCAAGCAGTAACAACATCAAAATGACGAGTAGGGGTATAGTCAGCATTAAGGCATAACTGATGAAACTCAACTTTATTCGTTCTCAGCTCATGTGTTTTGCGCCGAGCATACTGTATTAGCGTAGCATTGCTATCTATACCCAGGCCATAATTAATTTTACTTAAACTATTGATCAGAAAACTCCCTGTGCCGCAACCAATATCAAGTACATTACTATTAGGAGCAATCAGTTCAAGCATTTGAGCTCTAATTGGCTGAAGGTATCTATCAACGGTACGCGATTTTATCCAGCCTTTCATTTATTTCTGAATTTTATATCCTCTAATTTACAAACTACTACTCAATTTTGTAGGTGGAAAAGCCTGTTGTATAAAAAATAAAGGAACAATAGTTACAGAGAACCCTATGTTTATCAAGATTATGTAAACTAGCAAAGTTAAACGGCTACTATTCTTTAGGTATAGGGAGTTTATGCATGCGCAAAAAAGACAGCTTATCCCAGTAGCCACGCTGAAACTTAATTTTGTGTGCCTTTACCTGAAAGAAACCACAACCTCTGAGACCCAGTGGGTCTTTCCATTCAAGTATAGCCCAGTCTCCATCTTCAAATAGATTTTCTGGAATGCAAAGCATTTTTGCCTGAGCAAACTCATGACTGAACATTCTAAGTATAGATTCTCTACCTACTACTGCTTCTTGCGCTACCTGATGGTTAACTGCATCCTCATGATATAGGAGAGATAAAGCTTCAGCATCAGCAGCATTAAAAAGGCGAATCCACTCTTCAACTATCTTTTTGGGGCGCATAAAGTAATTTTGTACTCTAATTTGATTTAAATGATCTTAAAATTCAACTATTAACTTTTACACTTTATGGAGTAATAGATGTGTTAAATTGAGTAACACACCTTTTACATATTGTCATTATTAGAATAGAGTGCCTGCTCATATCTAAAATGTTTTAGTGAGTTAATTTTAGCTCATACTTTAGAAAAATGGCAAAAGAAGTGAGTTTTTTTAGAGCTTAAATTTAAAAAACTTATATAAGCTAATTATATGTAGGTAGACTTTATGGTGGTAAAAGTATTTAAAAAATAGATATTACAGCATACCTAATAGACATTTAAAATAGTCTTCAACCAGTTGAATATTTAAAAATACTAATTGTAATTACATAAGTGATTTTACCAAAATCTGCTATAAGTATTGGTATTATACAGTAATGTATCTTTGTAATGCAATAACATGAATACTTATGAAGCAGACTATCTTGCAAAGAATAGACTGGGGAGAGATGGCATTAGAGAATAGTATGAACCATCCGCTAATTCAATCAGCTCTGAAAAACGTAGGCTATCCTATCTCTCGCTTACAGGAAGGAAAGCAACTGTTAGAAGAAGTGCGTCAGCATCAAAGAATGTTAAGCCAGGCAATAAGTGAGCTGTCAGATACAAAAAGGCATATATACGAGCGCTTAGATAAAGTTAAGAAAATACATGCCAGGCATCGTAATCTGGCGAGAATTGCCTTTCAGGATGACTTAACAATGTATACACGATTACGATTGAGTAAGCTTAGTAGTGCTATACAAGAGTGGCTTAGCTATGCAGAGAATTTTTACCAGATAATTATCTCAGAAGGAGAGGAAATTTACAATTTTGGAATAAGCCGTAAAGAGCTGGACACTACTCAACAAGAAGTAGCCTACTTAATCAGTAAAAAAAGGCAGTTCAGCTGCAAAGGCAATACTGAGAGGGTAAATAAAGCCACTGATAGGGCAATAAGTCATTTTGATTATTGGCTCCACGATTTCGAAAATACAACACGAAAAGCACTCAAGGACCAGCCTGAATTAATGGATGTGATAAACAGGCTTTTGCTATCCCTATAAACCAAAAAAAGATATTCTCCTCACACGAGGAAGAAGATCTTTACCTAATTAGCGCTTGTGAGATACTTATTTACAGAATTAATGAAATGCTTTTTCTTTGTTTTCTGTGGTTTCATACACATAGCCTTCAGCTTTACTCATATGTTGAGCTACTACAGTAAGTAGTACACCGTAGATTACTTTAGAAGATATATCAGCGATTGTATACGTGATCTGGCGAGCTACTACTCCCAATTCATTAAAAAAGGCTCCTCCTATTCCAACCAGGTGAGGCATCAGATAGGCGCCAGGGTACAGCATCCAGGATACCAGAAACAGCCACCATATAGAATTTAGTGTACTTTGAGCTGGAGCGGGAATACCTTCTTTTCCTTCATTGATGACTTACGCATCAGCCATAATATGTGTACAAAGAATACAGCAGATACGGCTCCCCATAGAGCAAATTTAGTAAGGTTGGTTACTTCATAATACTGTCCTACATATCCGGTAAGAATCATTAATGCACCGGATATCCAAAACTGATTTCGTACACTGGAAAAGCTGCTTTAAGTAAGAGACACCACAAAAAGTATCTGGAACAAGAGCATGGGTACATCAATCATCCAGTTTAAGTAACGATAACCATTATTAAACAAATCGGCACCTTCGGCCAGATAATATTTTCCTCGCTCCACATCAAAATTAAAAGTGTTGGACCAGTTTTGCGCCTGTACAAACAGTAGCAAAAAGGCAGAAACCATTACTACAACAGACAAAATGGATGAAGTACGATACGTGGGAGCTACCTGCTTGATGGTCAGGACAAAATACAATAAACCGGCTAACATTACCGCGTAGCCCAAGGTAAGAACATGAGAAACTATCTGAAATGCCATTTCAGAATACCCCTGTTCCGTACCGATGTAATTTTCAAATGTTGCGTTTCCTAATGGCTCCATTTTATAAGGTATGTTAAAAGATGAGTAATACTTAATGGGACTAATAGGTGAGTTTGTATTATGTTTAATTAAACAAGTTTTATTTTAAACATAATACTTTGTATTATTACACATATTTTAAAAATATAATAGTTTTGTTAATACTTATAGTATAAGAATTATACGGTTGTAGGTGGGTTAGTTTATTCTTCATAAAGGTGAAGTGCTTCTCATTAAATGTTTTTATCTTCATTCTTTAACAGAGTTAATCACCACTAAACTATTATACATGTTTGGGATAGAAGTCCTGGAGGTCGTTATCGGGCTAATTTTTGTCTATCTGCTATTAAGTCTGCTGGCCACCACCCTCAATGAAATTATAATGAACTGGCTTTACTCCAGAGGCAAAAATCTCAAGATTGCTTTGGAGACCATGCTAAATGATGAGGAGGGTGGTGATGTTTTGTGTGAGCAGTTTTTTGAGCATCCGCTGGTACGTAAGCTGCGCAGAAAAGAAAAGGGGAGTTTTCCTGCCTACATTAGTAATCAATACTTTTCTAAAGTGCTGATAGAATTGCTCTATCCTAAAGAGGGAGGAAACATAGATAAACTAAGAAAAGGAATTGAAGGCTTGCCCGAGGGTAAAACCAAAAAAGTGCTACGTTCTTTTTTACTAGATGCGGAAGGTAATCTTGATAAATTTAAGGCTAATCTTGAAGTTTGGTACGAAGAAATAATGTTACAGGCTACTGCCTGGTATAAGCGTCGTGTGCAGATCATCCTTTTTTTTCTAGGGCTCTCTATTAGTGTGGTTTTCAATGCAGATACTTTTCGTATCGCTCAAAAACTCAGCTTTGATCCGGATTCGCGGGCTCAGGTTATAGCACAGGCAGACAGCTTTATTGCCAAATATGATAGTCTGAATACTGGAGTTGTAGAAAAAGAAGAAATTGATACTATGCGTAGGCAGGTATATCAATTGGTACATGAAGAAATAGAAATGAGTTCTTCTGCATTAGGAATGGGCTGGAAGGAAACTAAATACAAAAGATTGTGGCTATGGGGTATTCCATTACCTGGTGTGCTACGCGCTGTGCCTGGCTGGCTAATTACAGCTTTTGCAATTACACTGGGGGCACCTTTCTGGTTTGATCTACTTAAGCGATTGATGAGCGTAAGAGCTGATGGTAGAAAGCCAGTATCTGACATCAAACTCACAGACACTTCCAGCTAAACAATATGCTTATTTTTTAAGAGGACTAAACATATAAACTACTAATCATCTATGCATTACTTTTTTCAGATTAAACTCAAAAGCATTACAATTATTGAAAACGGGCAGGTAGACAGTGGAGAAGGGAACAACCTTCTGGCCATAGGAGTCATCTATCCTAATCCTCACGATAAAGTGCCCACTACAGTTATGGAGGTACATCTGCAAGACAATAAAACACTCAACTTAGGTGGCCTTCCCCTGAAAGACCAGATTATATTCAAAGGTCCGGTAATAGGAGAGTCCGGTTTGGATGTAGAGATTAGCGCAATAGAAAAAGCCGATAAGATTGAAAAGATACTGCACAATGTTTTTGGCAGAGCGGTTAGCGGAGCGCTGAGTCTTATTCCTGGGGGTGGCATAGTCTCTTTACTTACTGCTGCTGCTCGTGATACCATGACCTCCGTATTTGATCAGGCAGAGCCTCAGGACCGATTACATACCATTGGAAAAGGTTATATGTCGTTAAGTAGCGAAACACCTGAAGGAGATTTTGTTGTCCAACTGTCTGTGCCTCAGGAGGTAAAGTTGAGTCAGACTTTTATGAACGACAAAGGGAAAAAGGCTATTAAAAAAATTACTTTACCCCAGGGGTATAACAATGCTATGGTAGTTTTTGACATTAAAAAATATCCAGTACAAAAGACTGTGGAGGGTGCTATTGTCTGAATTTCCGAGTAATAAGCATCATTGCAAACAAATAAAGCTGTATCATATTTATATACTAAAGTATTTTTTATGACAGCAATATCAGATTTTTTCCTTAAGTCATTGAGCGGTATAGAAACCGCCTACGATCAATCTTCTTTTTACATCAAAAAGAAGCTACACCTGCTAGGGCCACTTAGTATACAGCCTTATCTGGGTTTTGGTAGTACCGATAAAGTGCTAATCAGCGGTAGGCTGCTAGAGTCTGAAGGGCAAGAGGCTCCCAAAGAAAATGCTAGCGTCTGGAGTAATATACGTACTATGTATCGACGTTACGAAAGTGACGAAGTGCCAAACGCTCGCATCAAAGTTTACTTTCAGAATTTGGAGCAAATTGTAAAAACCGATAGTGAGGGATACTTTAAGCTTATTCTGGAAGATTTTGAGCTGGATAACGAAAATAATTGGCACGACATACATTTTGAGTTGCTAGACGAAATTTACCCAGATCAGGGGCCAGTGACAGCAGATGGTAAAGTGCTAATTCCCGACAAATGTGAGTATGGCATTATTTCGGATGTTGATGATACAATCCTGATCTCACGCTCTTCGGATCTCATCAAAAAAGCCCAGCTTACTTTTTTCAATAATGCTCGTACACGTACACCATTTTCAGGTGTTTCTGCATTATACAAAGCTTTGCAGGGTGGTAGCAATGGGCAGCAGATTAATCCTGTTTTCTATGTCTCCAGCAGTCCCTGGAACCTTTACGATTTACTCTATCACTTTTGCGATGTGCATAATATTCCCAAAGGTCCTTTCTTACTAAGAGATATGGGGGTAGACAGCGATACCTTTATCAAAAGCAGTCATGAGAAGCATAAAGTAGCTCAAATTACGACGCTCTTTACCTTGTACCCCAAAACCAAATTTATTTTGATTGGTGACAGTGGTCAAAAAGATCCTGAAATTTATGAGTTTATGAGCCGCAAGTACCCCGAAAATATACAGGCGATATACATACGCGATGTCACTTCTGATAAAAGAGATAAAGAAGTGAGAGCTATTGCTGAGAAGGTGAAAAAACAAGGGATAGATATGATCCTTGCCAAAAACTCTACAAACGCTGCATTGCATGCCTACGAAAATGGTTTAATACCTCGTGATGCTGCAGAAAAAATAATATCATCTGTAGAAATTGAAGATCAGCTAAAGTGAACATCGGAGGTATACTACTAAAAACTGTAGGCAGGGCAGAAACCCGCTTGGACCGCTGGAAGCTCAAGCGTAGAATCCGTAAAGGTAAGCTGGGCGATGTGATCATCTTCCCTTATCGGGGCTATGGCAACCATAAGGAGCTAACGATAATGGGGCGTGTGATGGAAAATAGTGGCTTGGCTAAACCAAATGTGCATGACAGTACCTGGACGAATATTAAAGCCATGGCCAGGCGATATATGAGTCGTGAGATACCCTTCGTACATGTAAAAGCAAAGTTTCAGGAGCAGGAGAAAAATCTTGAAGTTAATGATGAAGGCTACTTTCGTTTGCGAATGGCCTTTCCGCAACCTCCACCTGATGACCGTCTATGGCATAAGGTAGAATTTAAACTACTGGATAAATTGACCGAAGGTCAAAAAGAAATCAAAGCCAAAGGAGAGGTGATGATTCCAGATAGCAAGTCAGATTTTGGAGTGATCTCTGACATTGATGATACCATACTCATATCCAAAACTACCAGCCGGATAGAGATTATAAGAATGGCACTGGTAAACAACGCGACTACTCGTATGCCATTTCATGGAGTAGCTGCTTTTTACAATGCCTTGCAAAAAGGGGGAAATGGAAAATCGCATAATCCTGTCTTTTATGTGTCTAGTAGTCCGTGGAATATGTATGACATGCTGGAGGATTTTTTCGCTTTAAATAATATTCCAAAAGGACCGATACTTCTTAGAGATATTGGTATAAGTGAAACTAAGTTTATCAAGGAAAAACATGCCAGTCATAAACTAGATAAGATCAGACGTATCTTGTCTTTTTATCCCGATCTAAAATTTATTCTGCTGGGAGATAGTGGTCAGCATGATCCGGAAATTTATCAGACCGTGGTACACGAGTTTCCGGGTAGAGTACTTAGCGTATACATAAGAGATGTTACTAATCCGGTACGTAAAGAAGCTGTCAAAAAAATTGCTATGGACATGGCAGGTAGGGGAGTTGACCTGGTAATAAAAGATGACACTGTAGATGCTGCATCGCATGCCGAAAGTAAAGGCTACATTAGCGAGGGAAGCAGCGAAAAAATAAAAGCAGAAAGAGCGAAAGACCTCTAAGGTCTTTCAGCTTTTTTGTGTTGAGGTCAGACTTTTCTTTCTGCCAATCGGTCTTTCACAAATTCAACATTTGTCTTTCCGTGCGGACTGGGCTTTCCATTTTCGTCCAGGTTTACCATTACTATTTTATCAATAGAAAGAATCTCCTCGTGTGTCATCTTGTTTCGTACGATACAGCGTACGGTAAGCGAGGTTTTTCCAAAAGAAACAGGTTCAATTCCAATTTCAATAATGTCACCCGTTACTGCAGAACTGATAAAGTTTATTTCAGAAATATACTTGGTTACTACTTTTTGGTTCTCTAATTGTATTACCGCATAGAGGGCCGCTTCCTCATCTATCCATTGAAGCAAACGCCCCCCAAAGAGTGTTTTATTAGGGTTTAGGTCTTCGGGTTTTACCCATTTTCTTGTATGAAAATTCATGTACTATTCTAAGTTTAAGGTATTAAAAATATTACTTGTAATAAGCAATAGAGTTAATGAAGGCAATAGTTTAAGCTATGAATTAGGTTAGCCTAAATAAAGTTTCACATACTACTTATATTAAGTATGTACGAATGGGAGCAAATAGCGTTTAAGAAGATTTTTGGAATACTCTTCAACTAAACCTTTAATTTAAGATAGGTATTCCTCCTTTCCTCACATGTTTAGCTGAAAATAGTAAAGTGTTACTTACTTTAATAGGTGGTAAATATTTATAAATCAGTTGGTTAACAAAGGGTGTTTAAACTGGTGAAACAAGTTGAACCTTCTTTTCTTTACTAATAAGTGGCGATACCGTATCAGTAATTACATTTTTCAGTTCATTCAAAATCTTCTTTTTCACGAAATGTTTATGTACTACCAGGCTAACTTCACGAGCAGGTACAGGTTTTTTAAATTTTCTAAGATGTCTTCTGTCTTCCATGCTAAAGTCAATGGTAGCAAGCTGCGGAAAAATGGTCAGGCCATCATTTAATTTTACAAATCTTTTTAGGGTATCAATAGTGCCAGATTTGTACTCCAGATTCCAGTCGGGAGAGCGTTCTTTTCTAAGGCTGCAAAGCTTGCTTATTTGTGCTCGCAGGCAGTGCCCCTCTTCCAGTAACCATAATCTGTTCACATCAATTTTGTTAAGATCTACATCGTCTGTTTGCTCAGTTACTTTCCTCCGTGCGCTGTCAAATAGAATAAAAGGTTCCTGATACAATGGCACCTCTATCAGGTTCGGGTGGTCTAGGGGAGTAGATAGCAGACCAATGTCCAGCTTACGACTTTCCAGGTCAGAAATAATTTTTTCAGTAACTCCCTCACTTATGGTAAAATGAATTTTAGGATGGGCCTCTATAAACTCTTTTAAGAAAAGAGGAAAGAGGTAAGAGGCAACTGTAGGTATCGCACCTATCTTTAGGCTCCCTCTTAGTTCGCCCTTTAGGCCACTTACCAGTTCCTTAAAATTATTAATCTCCCTAAGTATGGTTTGCGCCTGATTGATGAGCTCTTGCCCTTCTCGGGTCACAGTAATGGGTTTGGTTTTTCTATCAAAAAAAACAATACCTAATTCTTTCTCCAAGCGGGACACCATAGTACTTAGGGTAGATTGGGTGATGCAGCATTTTTCTGCGGCTTTATCAAAACTTCTTAGCTCACTTACGGCTTCTATATACTCCAGCTGTTGAATGTTCATCTTAAATCATGGTTTACTTATAACATTGATACTGTCAATAATACTAACTATAATATCGTTTTTATAACTAATTAATAGTTTCTAATATTGTGTATATCAAATTTTTCTAAAACAACATTATTATGGCTAACAAAAACCCTAGACTAACAACTTCGGCAGGTGCTCCAGTGAGTAACAATAAAAATTCACTCACCGCCGGTAGAAGAGGTCCGGTCGTACTTAGCGACTACAAGCTTTTTGAAAAAATTGCCCATCAGAATAGAGAGAGAATACCTGAGAGAGTAGTGCATGCTAAAGGTTGGGGTGCACATGGTACTTTTAAGGTAACTAACGATATTACCAAATATACCCGTGCTAAAATATTTTCTGAAGTAGGTAAGGAAACCCCTCTTTTAATGCGTTTTTCTACTGTAGCAGGAGAGCAGGGTGCTGCCGATGCAGAAAGAGACGTAAGAGGCTTTTCAATTAAGTTTTATACTGAAGAAGGTAACTGGGATATGGTAGGTAACAATACTCCGGTCTTCTTTGTAAGAGATGGATATAAATTTCCTGACTTTATTCGTACCCAGAAGAGGCATCCTAAAACAAACTTAAGGTCTAATACTGCTATGTGGGACTTCTGGTCATTAACGCCAGAAAGTTTGCATCAGGTAACTATTCTGATGTCTGACCGTGGTTTACCTGTTGCTCCAATGTACATGAATGGTTATGGTTCTCATACTTTCAGCTTCTGGAATAACCAGGGGGAAAGATACTGGGTGAAGTTTCATTTCAAAACCATGCAGGGCCATCGCCATTATACCAATGAAGAGGCTAAAAAAGTAATTGGAGAAAGCAGAGAGTCTTATCAGGAAGAGCTTTTTGGAACTATTGAAAGAGGTGAGTTCCCTAAGTGGAAGTTTATGGTACAGATAATGCCAGAGGCAGATGCTGAAAAGACACCTTACAATCCATTTGACTTAACCAAGGTATGGCCTCACTCTGACTATCCTCTAATAGAAGTAGGTGAGATAGAGCTAAACCGCAATCCTGAAAACTATTTTAATGAAGTAGAAAATGCTGCATATTCTCCTTCAAATGTAGTACCAGGCATAGGTTTTTCTCCTGATAAAATGCTACAAGCAAGGGTGTTTTCATATGCTGATGCACACCGTTACAGACTAGGTGCGCACTATGAGTCTCTTCCTATAAACCGACCAAAATCTCCGGTAGCACACTACCACAAAGATGGTTTAATGAGATACTATACTGATAACAATAATCCTGATGCTTACTACGAGCCTAACTCGTTTGGTGGTCCGGAAGCTGACCCTAGCGTAGAAGAGCCGCCAATGAAAATCAATGGTGACATAGGACGTTATGAGTATGAAGAGGAGATTGATGTGTATACTCAGCCTCGTGCATTATTCAACCTGTTTGATGATGCTCAGAAAGAACGTCTGTTTAACAACATCGCTGAAGCTATGGGAGGTGTACCTACAGAAATTATAGAGAGACAACTCGCACACTTTGATAAAGTAGATCCTGCCTACGGTGATGGGGTAAGAGCTGCCCTGGGAATTAGCCAAACAGCAGCTCAGTAATTTGAGTTAATTTGTTGTATTACACTAAGGGAGTTGCATATCGCGCTCCCTTTTTTACAATTAAACATTTACACCATGAATTTTTTTGAAGCTATACGTTTTGGAGAGTTGGAAGACGTGAAGCGAGAAGTGAATGCTAATGCAAGTATATTGGAAGAAAAAGATCCTAAGGGCTTTCCTCCTCTGGTGCTGGCAAGCTATAATGAACAGTACGAGATAACTAAATTTTTTTTAGACGCGGGGGCTGATGTTAATGTAAGAGATGCAGCAGGCAATACCGCTCTTATGGGAGTGTGTTTCAAAGGCTACAATGATATTGCTGCCCTCTTGATAGAAAGAGGAGCTGATGTTAACGCTCAGAATTATAATGGAGCTACCGCTCTTATTTATGCCGCTACCTTTGGTCAGTCAGAAATAGTAAAGCAATTGCTAGAGCATGGTGCTGACAAAACCATTAAAGACAATAGAGGAAATACAGCGCATACTCATGCAAGTTTTCAAGGTTTGCCTGAGCTGGCTTCTATCCTGGAGGTATAAAAAAACTCATCGCAGTTAAATACGATGAGTTTATGACAAAATTAGGGGGCTCTGTTATAAAGTATTCAGGGCTTCCTCTACTTCCAGATTACCGCCTCCAATAATTTCAAATGTTTTACGATACGTGTGGTTATTTTCTAAAGCTTCTACAATAGAGAGCGCAACATCGGCCCGTGAAATTTGTCCCTGCTTATCTTCCAGTCTTTCCTGGGCAATAATATGATTACTTTCCGGATCATTGTTGAGCATGCCTGGTCTTACAATTGTATAGTTCAGATTACTTTTTAACAATCGTTTTTCTGATGCCGCTTTAGCTTTCAGGTAGGGCTGAAGTTTTTCTGGCCCTTGCGTAGGCTCATCTGTACCTACTGAACTAAGCAAGATAAACCTCTCTACTCCATTTCTCTCACAAGCTTCTATAAGTTTAATTGCACCATCACGATCTACTGATTTGGTTTTATCTTCGCCGGTATTAGGACCTGAACCTGCGGCAAAAATTACAGCCTGTGCACCTTCTACAGCAAATTCTATATCACCCTCCAGATTAGCTATATATGGAATTGCACCCAGCTTCTCCATTTCTTCAGACTGAGAATCATCTCTGATCATGGCTAGAACGTTATGTTCCCTTTCTACTAAAAGCTTTACAATTTGGAGTCCGGTTTTACCGTGTGCTCCTGCAACTAAAATATTCATGGTTTCTTGGGTTAAAAGTGAATGATTATATATTAAAAAATAATTTTATACCCATCTAACTAACTTACTCTCTGAATGTTGGAAGAAAATCTCATACCCAAACCTGTTAAAACCTATCAGGTAGTAATCGCTTCCGAATTCAGTCCTTAAGATAAATATTATTATGATTTTTATGTATTTAATTTAAGTAATTTTACTAGATTGTTTTAATTTTAAAATAGAGTGTTTGTACTTATTGTATTTTTTTACCGTTTGCTACTTTGACTGCTATCACTGGTCTTAGTAGGTATATTGTTTGGCAATACTGTCATTACTCATTAAATTATTATAAAAGTCTGATCCTAATTACAATAGTTTTGAAAAGCTTCATTTTACTGTTGATATGTGCTTTATGTTGCTCTAACACCTTCGCTCAAAAACCCTGAGCAAGAGATTTGGGTATTCCTTTCAGTGGTACTACCGGACCAAACAATGCTATAACCGATGTTGAAGGGGTAGAGGTAGGCTATTCAACCTTCATATCTGGAAGTGGGAAGCAGAAGATAGGAGAAGGCCCGGTCAGAACCGGAGTGACTGCTGTTTTTCCTCGTCCTAAATCTGCCAAGTTCAGTCCTGTTTATGCTAATTGGTATAGCCTTAATGGTAATGGTGAAATGACAGGTACCACCTGGATTACAGAATCTGGTTTTTTAGAAACACCAATTATGATTACCAACACAAATAGTGTAGGCATAGTACGAGATGCCGTGCTGGAATGGTTCGTAGAAACCGACTGGTATTGAGGAGAAGATTGGTGGTATACTTACCCGGTTGTAGCTGAAACTTATGATGGCTTTTTAAATGATATTTATGGATTTCATGTCCAAAAAGAACATGTTTTCGAGGCAATTAACAATGCAAAAGGAGGAGCCCTGGCAGAAGGAAATGTAGGTGGAGGAACTGGAATGATGTGTCTTGGTTTTAAAGGAGGCACAGGCACCGCCTCAAGGCAGTTTAAAGTTCTGGATTCAACCTACGCTTGGTGTATTGGTGCAGGCTAATTTTGGGGCTAAGTTTAATTTTACGGTAGCTGGAGTTCCAGTAGGAAAAGAACTTATATATACTTTAAATTATGAACTAAACAAACCTCCCATAGCTGCCAGGCAGGAAGGCGATGGTTCAATAATAGTTGTGGTGGCTACCGATGCGCCACTTTTGCCTCATCAACTGAAAAGAATAGCTCAAAGAGTTCCTAATGGTATAGGGCTAAGGGGGGTAAGAGGAAGCAATGGATCAGGAGACATCTTTATTGCTTTTTCTACGGCTAATAATAATGCTTTTGATAGGAATAACATCGCGTTCTATTAAAAAACAAAGATTTTCAGTATAAATATTTTAAGAGAAAGGCATAGGTAACTTGCCCAACTATAGAGTTAGAAATTTCACTCTTTTTGGATCTTCTATCGTGAAAGTTTGCTAAAGCAAACGATATGTTAAAAGCAGGAAATGCTTGCATTTCCTGCTTTCACCACCTGCTGTTTACGAGGTGGTCAATAAAATGTCTATACTACTGCAGTTGTAGTTTCACATAGGGAGTATCCCTTTTGATAACAGCAAACATCCGGCTGATCAGCTTATTTCTGATGGCATTGATGATGACCATATGATGCTTTCCTTCTTTGATCTTTCTGCGGTAGTAGGCATGGTATTCATTCTCAGTTCTCAAGGTCTTGAGCCTGTTCAGCCGATGAGTTCTCCTCCTTTTCTCTAAAGTTAAGAATAGGATTATTCTATCTAAATAAATATAAAGGTACAGCTTAAAAGTCTACCAAATGATCAGTTGAACTGGTTTTTCCAGAGTACTGTAGAGGCTGTAGAAGAGGCAATTATTAATGCTATGCTTGCGGCAGAAGATATGGAAGGTATTAATGGTAATACTGCCTATGCATTGCCTCATAATTTGTTAACTCAAGTGTTAAAAAAATATAATAGAATTAACGAATAAGAGGCTCAGTGTCACTAAATTCAGCATATCCAATACTTCGGAAGAGCAAGGCTCATCTCTTAGCTGGAGTAAAAGATTAATATTTTTGTTTATAATCCTAACCTAATTACCATGCTATTAGCATTTATTTTTTCTAACCTTCAAAAGGTAGTGCTTGCCTTCATTTGTGTGCTTTTGCTTAACCTGAACTTGATGGCTCAGGCGCCGCAATTAGAAAAAGCTAACCCAAATGATATAAGTGACTCCAATAAAGAGCAGGCCCAAAAAATGGCTAACGATATACTATCTGCTATGGCAGATGGAGCGTATTATCAGTTTTCTGAGGATAGCGCTACGCCCCAAATGGTGCAGGCATTTACCGAAGCCACCCAAAAGCAGGCTTATTCGCAAATATCTGCTCAGGTAGGAGGTTATCAGTCAGAGCTGAAGTATCAGGAAGCCTACCATGTGAAACAGGGTGAGATGGAAGGTATCATTTATCGCTTCAAAGGTACTTTTGCAAACTCAGTGCCTGAGGTAAGAGTAGTCATGACCAAGGAGAACAAAATCGCAGGTTTACTGGTAGTGCCCTGGAACGATCAGTTACGCTGAAAGAGCAACATTATTCTCCAAAAACAGCATAAGCCTCTAATTGCTCCTGCATCTTCCTGATTCTGTCTTCAAGTGTCTCAGAACTAATCTTTTCTCTTAGGCGATCTACCATAATTGGGAAAGCAAAAGGAGTAGGGTAGCGAGGATATTCTATAATAATTTTTTGTTGCCTGATAGATTGAAGAACATCAGCAAGCGTAGACTGTTCTACCTGAAGGTAGAGCGCTTCCTGCATTGCCTGTGCAATAAGTAAGTTATTGGGGTCGTATTCAGTAAATACATCATAAATAATTTGAGAGGTAGCTTGCAAATGTTTACCTCCAATAGGTTTACCAGGAAAACCCTGAAAAATTAATCCTGATATAGCGGCAATCTCCCGAAAACGACGCTTGGCCATTTCGGTACTATTTACACTTTCTAATATATCTTCCAGCAGATGCTCTTCAGTAAAGAGGTCTAGCTCAAGAGCTTCTTCCAAAGGAATTTCAGTATCCGACAAAAGTTCAAAACCATAGTCGTTCATGGCAATAGAAAAAGAAATGGGCTGAATCTGACTTATACGCCAGGCAAGCAGTGTAGAAAGGATTTCATGTACTGCTCTTCCAGCAAATGGGTACATATATATATGATAACCTTCTTTTGAAGTTAACTTTTCTATTAGAAAATTCTGGCGGTCAGGCAGGGCAGACCAGCTATCTTGCAAGGAAAGCAGGGGTTGTAAGGCCTTCAATTCTATGTCCTGATAGCTGCCATCCAGAAACTCATCCAGTTTGTAGCGAAGCATATCTGAAAGCTGTGAAGAAAGGGGCATGCGGCCACCAGACCAGGAAGGTATCAAGCCACTGCTACCTTTAGCTTTGCGCACCAACACGGTCAGATCCTTAATACGCTCAAACTTCAGATTTCTACCAGCAAACCAGAAATTGTCGCCTTTTTTAAGGCGGGAGATAAAGCTTTCTTCTATAGTTCCTATAAAACCTCCGCTGGCATATTTTACTTTGAGCACCGGATCGCTCACTATGGTGCCCATAGACATACGGTGACGCATAGCTATTTTTCGGCTTTCTACCAGATACACGTCGTCTACAAGCTGCACCTTGGCAAATTCATCATACTCGCCCAGGCTATCTCCTCCAGTGGTAATAAACTGTAAAGCCCATTGCCACTCTTCCGGAGAAAGGTCACGATAAGCATAGGTCTGCTTTACTTCTTCATACACCTCTTTTTCTTTAAAACCTTCGCCTACGGCCAGGGTAACGAGGTACTGAACCAGCACATCAAAAGATTTTTCCAGAGGGCGACGCGACTCATATATTTTCTGCTTGATAGCCTCTTTAATAGCAGCACCCTCCAGTAGCTCTAGAGAATGAGTAGGTAGAAAATAAACCTGGCTTACTGCGCCTGGCTGATGACCACTACGACCGGCTCTTTGAATAAACCGGGCAATTCCTTTCGGGCTTCCCACCTGTATAACCGTTTCTACCGGACGGAAATCAACACCCAGATCCAGACTGGAAGTACACACCACCAGTTTAAGTATCCCCTGATGTAAAGCCTCTTCAACCCAGGTACGTACGTTGTTATCTAGTGAGCCATGGTGCATCGCCATTTGACCAGCCAGTTCGGGTACTCTGGCTAATAGCTTCTGATACCAGATTTCTGTTTGGGAGCGTGTGTTGGTAAACAATAGGGTAGTGCGGCTCTGCTCTATTATAGGCAATACTTTGTCCAGCATTTTTATACCCAAATGACCTGCCCAGGGGAATTTTTCTATTTCATCAGGTAGAATACTTTCTACCTCTATCTTTTTTTCTATATCTGCTTTGACAATAAGACTGTTTCGTGAATGACGTGGACCTAGAAGAATATCTTTAGCCTGCTCCAGATTACCGATAGTTGCCGATACCCCCCAAATTTTTAACTCTGGCCGTATCACTTTTAAGCGACTGATACCTAGCTCCAACTGTACACCACGTTTAGTTCCCAGTAATTCATGCCACTCATCCACAATCACACACTTTAGTTGTTTAAAAAGTCTGCTATGTTGTTTCTGACTAATGAGCAGATGCAGGCTCTCAGGGGTAGTAATCAGGCATTCAGGCATGTTTTTCATCTGCTTCTGACGCTGACTGCTACTAGTATCACCACTCCGTACTGCGACCTCCCATGGTATTTGTAAAGCCTCGCAGGCTCTCTGCATAGCCAACTGTATGTCTTTAGCCAAAGCTTTTAAGGGAGTGATCCAAAGTACCTGAAGTCCATTTTTTCTATTTTCCTGAAAAGTGTCGGGGTTTTCCCGGATGAACTCCAGCAAGCAGGCTAGCCAGAGCGCATAAGTTTTACCGCTACCAGTAGGAGCATTGAGCAAGCCACTTTCACCTGACAGATATGCTTCCCATACCTCCTGCTGAAAAGCAAATGGCTTCCAGCCCTGTTCATTAAACCATGAAAAAACGGGCGAAAGTGAAGATAAATTATCTGAAGTTGAAGGCATGTTTATTCAAAGCAATAGGCAGTAGAATGGTTTGCCACAAGCAGTACATTTTTTTAATTTCTCTCTTAGTAAATGTAGAGGACACTATTCGTCTTGTTGTTGCATATAGGCTTTGCGCAGGCTTCGCCGCATAAGTTTGTTAGAAGCTGTTCGTGGCAGACTTTGCTCAGGAATAATTTCTTTAATTCTGAAAAGAGGATTGAGTTCCTTAGAAATTAACGCTTGCCATTCTGTTTTTAGGCCAGGCAGGTCTATAACTTCTGACTTAGGAATGAAAAAGATGATAAGTGCTTCGGGGCCTCCACCTTTGGGTGCTACTGCTACCGCCGCGCTTTCGTATACTTGTGGGTGTTGATTAACAATCTTCTCAATCTCTACGGCACTTATTTTTATGCCACCCAGGTTCATACTATCATCCGCACGACCCCTACTTTTATAGAAAGTTGTACCCGCTAAAAGTTGGTCAAATACCTGATAGCTATCACCATGCTTTCTTAGCAATGTTCCATCTGCCGTTTGTGGAGTATCCTCATAATATTCTTTATGATGATCGCGGTTGAGCAAATGTTGCGATAGTCCTATTGCAGGAGGAACAATAAACACTTCTCCATCTTGGGAGTGAGTGATTTGCCCATTTTCTTCATTTCTAAAAAGAAGCTCAGTACCCAGAGTAGGAGTAGTGAAAGTAGCTGGAGAAGCAGCCTGTAGCACTGAACCGCTGATATATCCTCCGCCAATTTCTGTGCCGCCGCAATACTCAATAATGGGCGCTTTAAATTGAGCCAGCCACATCAGATAAAGGTAGTCTTCAACCTGAGAGGGTTCACCAGTAGAGCTAAATAGTCTGATGCTCAACTGCCTATTTTCCATTGTTTTGTTTTTTCTCCAGGCTTTTACTAATGAAGGTATAGTGCCTAGTATGCTGATGTTTGCCTTTTCTGCAAAGTCTGCAAAAGCAGGAGTGGCGGCAGAACCAGTAAACAGAGCTAAAGTTGCCTTATTCATAAGAGCAGCAAAGATAGTCCAGGGCCCCATCATCCAACCCATACCTGTAGTCCAGCTTACCACATCTTTTGGCTGTACATCTTGATGGAAGTGAGCATCAGCCGCACATTTTATAGGTGTAAGCTGAGTCCAGGGAATGGCTTTAGGCTCATTGGTAGTGCCTGATGAGAACAAAATACTGATTAAAGAATCAGGAGTAGCGCTCAGCACATTAAAAGTGTCTGAAGCCAGAAAGTCCTGCCACAAAATATCTTCTTCTCTGGTTTCTGTTTCGTTTTGAGTATTTATGATAATTGCTGTTGGAGCTTGTGCCTCTTTAATCTTTGGATAAACAGGAAGTGCTTTTCCTGCATATGAGTACTCATCATAAGCAATAATCGCTTTGGCTTCACTACTTGCTAACCTCCGTTTAAGTTCGTGGGCAGAAAAGCTATCGGCTATGAGTACTGCCACCATACCGGCTTGTATGATTCCGAGATAGGCATAAACAGCTTCGGGGCAAAGCGGTAGGTAGAGGGCTATTCTATCCCCTGGCCTAAACCCAAGTTTCGTTAACCCATTGGATACCTGATTGCATTTTGTCTGTAATTCTTGGTAGCTAATTTTCTCCAACTTTTGATTTTCATCCGAGCAGATAATAGCGGTCTTTTCAGGTGAAGCCTTCAAGCAGCTACGTGCTATATTTAATTTGGCCTGAGGTAGCCAGTCTGGGTTTTCCAGGTCTTGCACCGGAGTCTCAATAATCTGTTGGTAAGGCTGATCAAACTCAACGTTAAGAGCTTTAATAGCTTCATTCCAGTAGTCTTCACGATTTTCTATAGACCACCGATATAACTCCTGGTAGTTTTTTAGATTTAATTTATGAGCTAGCGCACTTAGGTTGGCATGGGTAATTGTATCTTCATCTGGTAGCCAGGCAATGCCAAAAGGGTAACTAGAGAATATCTTATCATACTCTTTCTTAAGTTCGTCAAATGCTAAGCCTGTTAGCTGCTGCTTACAGAATGACTGCCATGTCTGGGCGTCATTTAGGAGGTTGTTTTCTTTTGGGTTATGCATATGCTGAGATTAAAAAGTTCTCCTGAATAAACCTAAAGCATGTAAATAATGCAAGTGAGTAACTGTATAGCAATAAAAAAGAGTATCCCTAATATTAGGTTTGTCTGAGCAGCTAATTATATTTAGCTTCAAAAGAAACGCGAAAAACTACCTGTCAACATACTAACCTTAAGACTTATGCGTCTACTTCTCCGATTTTCCTTATTTGCCCTAATACTTATAAGTGTTATGTCATTTAGCGAAAAAAAAAGAAAGAAAGTAATATTTTTTGGTGACTCTATTACTCAAGCCGGTGCTGAAAAGCCTGAAGGATATATCAATATTCTGAAACAAAAAGTAGATACTACTGCTTATCAGTTAATTGGTAAAGGTATCAGTGGCAATAAAGTAACTGATCTGGAAAAACGTGTAAAGAAAGACGTACTAAAGTTAAACCCGGATGTTGTCTTCATTTACATTGGAATTAATGATGTATGGCATTTTTACGAACCTGAGGGTGCTGTAGGTACAAAAATAGAGCGATACGAAAGTGGGCTGAGAAAGCTTACCAATGAGTTGAACGCACAAAATATACGCACGATTTTATGTACACCTACTGTTATTGGTGAAGAGCCTTCATTTGATGGAGAGATTAACCACGAGCTAGAAAAATATGCTGAAATCGTTCGTAAAGTTGCAAAAGAGACGGACTCAGAACTATGCGATTTACGCACAGCTTTTAAAGACTATATAAAACAGAACAACCCTAGCGCTGCAAACAGTGGAATTCTCACTACTGACCGGGTACACCTTAACGATAAGGGAGATAAGTTTGTGGCTGAGCTGTTTAGCAAGTATTTATGATTAGTTAGAAATGACAATTTTGTAAGTAACAATTACGCAAATATTAAGAAATGTGTAATCAGATGTGTTGAGATCTTTAACAATTTTATAAATTGTTGTTTTTAAAATATACAGGCTAAGTACTGTGTTCTTTGGACTAAACAAAACCAGACTTCATAATTTTGTGAACTCAAACTTTTTATGATGAAATTTAACAAAGTGCTGTTGGTGGATGATGATGAAATCTCAAATTTTATCAATACACAGGTTTTGATGGACATAAATCTGGCAGATGATATCATGGTTGCCATGAATGGGCAGGAAGCACTAGAGTTGTTGCGAGAGAGTTATGAAACTGACGATACATTTGGTCGGCCAGAATTGATATTCCTGGATCTTAACATGCCTATAATGGATGGCTTCAGTTTCTTGCAGGCATGTGAGTTCTGCAAAAATGGAAACATCAAAGTTGTGGTATTGTCCTCTTCTACCAATAGTAAAGATATGGAAGCAGCTCAGAGGTTTCCTCAGGTAAAGTATTATTTGAACAAACCTCTGACTGCCGATAAAGTGGAACAGGCCTTAGCTGCATTTAGCAGCAATTAAGCTGCTTACTTTGTATCCAGTATTTTAATAATCTCAATCTCGGTACGACGGTTGAGTGCTCTGCCTCCTTCTTCGTAATCGTTGGAAGCAACTGGCTTACTTTCTCCAAAACCTTTAGCGGTAATTCTATCCTGCGACAGACCAAAATTGAGGAGATAGTCAGCTACTGCTCTTGCTCTTTCTTCCGATAGGTGTTGATTATAAGCGGCATCTCCTACATTATCGGTATGTCCGTTAATCTGAATTACAATATTCGGCTGAGCCTTAAGAAGGGTATAAATTTGATTAAGCTCCACTAAAGATTCTTTACGAATGTTTGATTTGTTGGTGTCAAAGAAAATATTCTTTAGTACCCCAATAGTACCTACTTTACTTTCCTGTAAGCTGATATCCAGGCGGTTTTGTTGGTTTGGCTTCAGTGAAGAAGACTTCAGGTTTTGTGAGTAGAAGAGGTAGCCATCACTTTCTACTGTAAGCCCGAGATTTTTACCTTCAGGTATGGCTATTTTAAATGAACCGGTTTCCGGGTTAGAAATGGTACGAGTAACTACAATATTTTTCTCGTTATCGGATAGAATTATTTCAGCTTCCAGAAACTCACCGGTTTCAATGTTTTTGATGGTACCTACCAGATAAGTCTCCTTGTCTTTTTTGCGAGCCAATGTCATCAGGGGAGCATCTCTTTTCTCCTGTATAAAATCTCGTTTATCCATCAGGATAGCATAAATATCATTACCACCAAGTCCATCTTCACGAGCTGTTGCGTAATAGCCGTACTCATTGTTTTTGGCAATTACGAAATAATTATCATCCTGAGCGGTATTAATAGGATAAGCCAGGTTTACTGGTGTTGTCCATTTCTCACGTAGGTATTTGCTTTTAAAAATATCAAAGCCTCCCATACCCAGGTGGCCGGTTGAACTAAAGTACAAAGTTTCTCCATCGGCATGAATAAATGGAGCATCTTCATCACCGGCAGTATTAATTTTAGGCCCCAGATTTATAGGCTTACCCCAGCGGTTAAAATCGTCCAGGGTTGAAACATAAATGTCAAATCCACCATACCCGCCAGGGCGGTTACTAGAAAAATAGAGTTTGTTACCTTCACCATTCATAGAAATGGACAATTCACGATAGGGTGAGTTAACACCGCCCACCGGCTTGGGCTCTCCCCACTTTTCGCCATCAAATGTGGATACGTAGAAATCACCATCGCCTTCATCCATGTAGATAAAGAGCTGGGTTCCATCAGGTGAGATTGCCGCTCCACACTCATGGTAATTGGTGTTTACGGCTCCCTTAATTTTTTCAGGTGCTTTCCAGCTATTGTTTTCTCTGTGAGAAATATAGATGTCCTCATAATAGTTATTGTCGTAGGCCATCTCATTTCCGGTAGAACCTTCACGACGAGAGGTAAAAATTAAAGAATTACCATCCGCTGTTACCAAAGGGGCATAGTCCTGATTGTCGGAGTTGACAGTTTTGAGGTTAGTGATTTTAACATTTTTGGGATTATTTATATACTCAATACCTATTGCACACTGCATAATGTGTTGGTCAGCGGCAAAGGTATTATCGGTCATTTCCCGGTAAGTACTAAAGTGGTCCAGCGCTTCCATAAATTTATGGTTGAACTGATAAGCCAGGGCCAGATTGTAGATCATCTCGTCCTTAGGTTTTTCAGTATTTTCGTACACTTTAATCATGTACGGAAGCGCACGGTCTTTATATTTACTTTTAAGGTAAGCCTGCCCGATTCGGTAAGCTAGATTCAGATCATTGGGTTCTTCTTTTTCCGCTTCCAGATAGGTATTCACAGCCTCTGTATAAAAACCATCCCGATAGTATTTATCAGCGGTCTTCATTAGTTTTTTGAAAGACTGTGCCTCAGCAGAAAAAGAAAGTAATACAAGGCAAATACAGCTAATAATTTGTCTCATAGTGAAAACGCACTTTGAATGATTAATGCGCAATTACTAAGAGTAGAGACAAAATAAAAACTTAGAAATTAGCTCAGCATATTGATGTATAAAAATTCATAAATATGCAGCGTTTGCACTCATATGTCTGTCTGTACAGCTATTTTTTCTGAGTGTGCCACATTTTTAGCTGAGATTTGTAGTCTGTATAATGTATGTATCTCTCATTGGTAAGGAAGAGCATTTGTAAAGGGTTGCCACTACCTGCATTATGCACCGCATAAGGGCGTATATTGTCTAGTGTAGAGTTTTGTGTAATTGCTATGCTTTTCCATTTTCCTGACTTTTTTCTTTGCCATTGTTCAATCTCAAATACACCTTTCTTCTGGCGCGAGAGATAAACGGTAGTAGGATCTTCATGGTCTAGCACCACACCGCCTGAATAATTTTGCTCTCTTTCTACAGAACCTGCCGGCGTCTGTGGGAACCAGCTTCCAGCAAAAGTAAGTTCTTCGCGCTGCCACTGCTTACCATCCCAGTGAGTGTAATGGTAATAATGCGTAGAGTCTTCCGGAAATACAGCATAGGTTAAGACGGGTTTTCCTTCTTTGTCTGCGGCAATATCCCATATCCATGCTTTGTTTGAAGTTTGCCCATTATGTACCTGTTCGGCCTGTTGAGGAGAAAAGGGGAGCTCATCCATGCTTGCAATTTTATTGCCTCCGGCAGTAAAAAAACTACCATTCTGATAATAGGTGTAATATATGCTATTGTCAGTTTCTCGTCGTGGGTGACCATCTGTAAAGGCAATGTGTAGCTTTTCTCCATCACTGAAGGCTTTAACATATGGCCGACGGTCTCGGTATATTCTTTCAGGTAAAACCATTATTTTACCTTTAGACCAGCTTTTGCCACCATCTTTAGAGATGGAATAATTGGGTTTGAAATCCATGCCTCTCCAAAGCAAAAACAGTTCATCTTTTACCTTCCATATATTTACATACGTATAGGTTTTAGAAAATTCCGAATAGGTAGCGGTATCATTCAGCGCCAGTTCACGTCTTTCTTCCCAGGCATCAATTTGTTCAGGATATTTAGATGTTAGTAGATATATAGGTGTTTCTCTGGAATGCTTTGCATAAAAAACCATTAATTTGCCCTCTTCTGTGATATGGATAGCTGGATTATCATGGTCATCCACTTCTAACTTGTTATGCAACACATATGACTCCTGCTCACCGGTCTGATGATCATAATAACCAATCATAATACTACCCGAAGAATCTACCCAGCCAATATAGGTTCGCTGGTGTTTTCCTTCGTAATACACAGCTCTGGGGTCTGAGAACCAGCACCAGGCACCATCATCTGCAAAAGTAGCTACTTTGCCCTGGGCAAATATTTTAGTGCATAATAAAAGAGACAAAAACAGTAGAGGAGTAAATAGTTTAAGGCTTTTCATAAAGTTGTGTTAGCAGAAAAAAAAGTCTGATCCAAAATAATCAAGATTAGCCACATAGCGAAACCTTGATACATTTAGATCAGACTTAGTTAAAGAATTGAGTTAATTTATGATGCTTTCAGAGGGGATCTGTAGCTGTAATACGCCAGTACTTCTTCTAATGCTAATCTTATGGCAGTATTAATTGGATAAAACTTCTCAGTAAGTCGGTAATCAATATTGCAAAGGCGAAAGTAGTAGTTTCGCATTACTGGTGCAGGCCGGCCTTCTTTAATCCATGCTTCGGCCCTCTGAAGTTCAGGCACACGTTCAGTTTTAATAACATTGCAGGTGGAAAGTCTTTTGCTTCCATATTTATCAAAGGCAAGCGAAAAGCCAAAGAGCCTGCATATCATTCCCCTGTAGTTGTACTGTGTGCATTTACCCTGCTGCTTATCGGTACCTAATGCCAAAAGCACCGCGCAAACCTGGCTGGAGTCAAATGTTTTTAACTTTTCTAGAAACTTCTCTGCTTCCCCTTGGGTATGCAGGTGCAAAGCTAAGGGCAAAAATTCCAGAATAGTGGCATCTATATCTGGTTTAAAACAGCACTTACCGCATCCACTAACGCAATGCAGGTTAGTGCCTTGTGTAAAGAGTTGCATCTCCCGACTTAACTCCTCATACAACTTTTCTACTGCTTTTACTTTTTTCTTGATGGACATATTTTGTTTGAAAATTAAAGTAAATACTTCAATTTTTAGAAAAGAGTTGCAGTATGAAATTAAAAAAAAAATTGGGATGAAAACTACCCCTAACTATCCCTTTGTGGTACTTCTACTTTTGTCAGTTTACTAGCCATCAGACATAGTTTTTTTAGCTGAATGGCTAGGTTTTGAGTATCGCTCAGAGCATCTGTTTTAAACTTGTCCCTTACTAATTTATGTTTAGGCTTGTACTGTTTTAGATAGTCCAGATAAGGCACAAAAATGTATGCTTTCAGGTATTGATATTGCCAGCTCTCTACCGGAATATTGCTCAAGGTAAGTTGTTGCGCTTTTTCTTTCAGGATGATCACACTCCTCTCTTCATCATAGTCGTACTGAAGAGTTCTGCTCAACGGTTTTTCAAACTTCTCAGTTTTAGATTGTATCTGAGCTAAGGGGTTTTGAGAGTCAGTAGAGATATTCTGTACGTCAAAAAAAGCTTTACCCAGCGCGACCCATTTTCTGAAGCCTGGGAGTAGAGGAATACGTGGCCACTCGCGCTGCAAAAACACACCATATTTTTTTTGATAGGCTGAATCCTGCAATTGAGCAAAACTGTAGTAAAAAATATTTTCTTTACTGACGGCTTCTGCATCTTTTAGGGCTTCATCAAACTTGAAAGTGATAGCAGAAAGTTGCTCATTTAGCTCCTGAGCATATGCGCGTACCCTTTGGTAAATCCCTTTGCGTTCTACAGCACCTCGCTCCAAATGTTGTACTTTGCTACTAAGCTCTGCTATTTTTTCACGTGCCGGATTGAGTAAACTTATATCTGTACTATAATGCTGGGCATTCTGAAGCAACTGATGTATCTGATCCGGGTATTTGCGAATTAGCGGTAGGTCACGGCTAACTGAAGCTATGCTTTCCAGCGTTTGAGTAATAGCAAGAGGAGGAAAGGCTTCTGCTTTGGTCTGGGGTTGATGAATAAGCTGTTCATAATATTCAGAGAATACCTTAAGAGCTGCATCACTGATATTGTACTCTTGGTCTGCTGAATAGATTGGAAAACCAACTCTATTGTTTTGGGCAAGCCAGGGAGATACTGTAGCAAAAGACTGAAGTGGCTGTGTCTCATAGACAATGGTAGCTACTTCAGACATAAACTTATTCATGAGTAGTTCCTCATGATAAATATATAAATACACAAAAGGCGCTACTTGTATCGCTTTAATCTTCTGGCTATCAAATTTTAATCTCATACCGCCCTTAGCCATACTGTGAAGGCTTTCTGGCCATTTTATTTCATCTGGAAGATCTCCGTTGGCATTTAAAGCCTTGCTATATTGCTTAATCAGGTATCTTACTTTTTTCTCCAGTATTTTTGCCGATGGAGCTACGAGCCAGGAGCCTAAATGTGGGTTTGTGCCCTCGCTACTGTTTATGAATATAGCATCCTCAGAACCGTATAGCGGAAGGTGTTCAAAAAAATCTGTATCAGGTAAGCTGATCCAGTAGTTTTGACTGATAAAATCAATCTCTTTCCATTTTAAGTCATCAGCATCTTCTATTCCTTTTTGTAAAAGCTTTTGCAAAGGAATGGTACAATGTCTTATCTCGTAGTTTCTTTTAACAGAAGCAGATTTTTTTACAAGGTAAAGCACGCAAAGTCCTTTTTGATCATCAGGAAGCTCCAGTATGTATACCTCCTGAAAGTGTTGGTAGACATAAGTTCTAAAATACAGGTCTTTATCAGATTCCAACACCTCATCTGGAAGTACACAAAGCAGAATAGCTGATTCTTTTAGTTTTTCAATCGCCCAAAACACAAGTCTGTCTCTTTCCTGAATACTTGTCTGTTCAATTCCTGATTTTTGAACGTCCTCTAAAATTTTATTGTCTAATGCATCTGCACCTCGTTGTGCATAACGATAGGGGTGAGGCTGTTTTCTAAGGTCTAGAGCGATTAGGGGGTAGCTAGTATTCTGAATCTGACGAGCTTCACTCGCAGAATTTTGAGGAGCAAAAAGACTGGTTTGTTGGCCATGATACTGCTCTCTAACTAAATCCTCCCAATCAATTAGATGCTCACCCTGAGGTGCTAGCAAGTTTAGTCCTATCCACATCAGGTCTATCTGCACCTGGTTAAGCTTGTTGGTGGGAGAAGAGTCTAATAGAGCAGATTCACTAAGTTGTGCAAAAGCAGTTGTCCAGTTGCTTTCTTCAAAATTGATAAGTAGTAACTTTGCCTCTTCATCGTGTATACTTAGCCCTATGCGTCTTTTAGACAAATACTGTAGATAATCTAACAGCGACCTGGATGCTAGTTCTGAAAATGATGGTTGATATGCTCGGTATTCACTAACAAAATGCAGGTACTGCCATACTTTTAGTTGGGCATCTGCTTTCAGCTGGCTTTCTATTAGGTGCTTAATTCCGGATAATTCTTCCAACTTGCTTTTTACAGCTTTATCCTTAACAAAAGCATCAGTCAGTTTAGTGAAAAATGGAAAGCGCTGACTGAAGATTTTCCATTGCTTTTCTGAGAGTATGGTCTGTAGAAAGAGTACAGTAGCAGTAATCTTAAGCAGGTCGTTTTCCCGCAGGCGATCGCTAAGTCTGATTACAAGGTTTTGCTTTAGATCGTTTAGAACTATTCGTAATTTTTTGTTCTGACTGCAAACTTCCTTTAATTCTCTGTTAAGCTGCTTAAATGATTTTTGATAAGCCTCCTGCCATATGCTAAGGTGCTGCTCTACAAAGCTGAGAGCTGGCTGGTCTGCATCACAAACCAAAGGCAGGTAGTTGAGAAAGGTTTGGCTCTTTTGATCTAAAAGCATATTGTTTTTTGGAGGACAAAGTTCGTGTCCGCAATATACAAGACATAAAAAAGTCCGACCCGTTTTGGACCGAACTCTTTGTGTTAAACGCTAAAGTTATGAGTGAGTACTGCCATTAATACCTAGCTTTTCTTCGGCATTGCGTCGGGCCTCTTCCATTTCACTTTCCAAATCTATATGACCATTCTCAGTCAAAAAAAAACTGCTGATACGATCTCTTAACCTCTCACCAGACTCTGGTGCCAGTAAGATAGCGGTAATAGAGCCAGCCACGAGACCTCCGATAAAACCAGCTATCATAGCACCGGAGTCATCAGATTTTTTTGGAGGAGTTTTGGTAAGCAGGTGCTGTTGCTCAAGAAGTTTCTCTTTTAGCATTTTGTTCATAGCCAGGGCGGAGCCAGTAACAAAGCTTATAGTTTTAAGGGCTTCTAAAGAAGGAAATCTTTTTTTCTTCTTTTTGCCAAATGAAAAAGATCCATTTCCGAATTTCATAGGTAAAAAAGTTAATGTGTAAAGTTATTTCTCTAGCCTAATTTACAAGGATTAGGGTGATATTCAAACGATATTAAAGAGCTGTAGTTTTTTAAAATCAGATAAAAGATAAGTTTAGTAGCTAATTTCTACCTCCTGATTTCCCTTATTCTGCTGATAAAGGGTCCAGTATTGCTCAGCAATAGCATCAGGGTTATATCTGTCGTCGCTAAGTTGTACAAAGCCATTGACCGTGACAGTAGCTACATGAATGTTGTTGGGTTGTAGTAATTGGTGCAGGCTTTGCGCAAGGTTGCGAAGTGCTGCTTTGCCTAAGCCAAGAGAGCCATATTGAGGATTTGGCTCCGTAGCTAAGCCCCCTCCGGTAAAAAAGATTTTGCCGCCTCCTTTTTGTTTCATAAGCGGAACTACCGCCTGGCTGGCATTAAGAGCGCCTATTGTATTTACTTTAAAGTCATCTATCAACTGATGATCGCTGGCATTCAGCAGGTTAATTTGGCTTACTGCTGCTGCGTTATAAATGAGTACATCGGTAGGACCGAGCGACTCATGAATGTAGTTAATACTTTTGGTGAGTTCTTCTTTCTGAGAGGCATCAGCCAGATAATAATAAGCTTCTATACCATCACGATGTAGCTTCTTTTGTATTCGGTCCAGCTTATCATTGCTACGAGATACCATAGCTATGGTAAAATCTTCCTGACCAAAGCGGCGGGCGATTGCCATGCTTATGCCATCGCCCATGCCAATGATTGTAAGTATCTTGCTTTCAGACATTTTTAGCGTTCCTTTTGGTCAAGTAACTCATTTTTGTCAAACAGGTTTAAATCCTGAGGGATAATATCTGAAGGTTAAGAGTCTTGCCGCTTACTTTTAAAGAAATTGCTAAAAAATAGAAACTGGTACTGTACGGCATTATCCCAGTACGTCCAGTTGTGGCTACCCGGGCGCTCTATATAGTCGTGAGGAATATCTGCCTCCAGTAATTTTCGGTGAAGTTTGCGGTTAATCTCAAAGAAGAAATCATCTGTGCCACAGTCTACAATAATTTTTAACTGTTCGGGATCAATCTTTTCTACCATATTAACGACTGAAAGAGAATCCCAAAGGGTAGGGTTACTGGCATAAGAGCCAAGTTTTTCGGGAAGTTCCCAGCCCTGTATATTATAGGTAAGGTCTACACCACCACTCATACTTCCTGCTGCGCCAAAAGTATCCTGATGCCGTATTCCTAGAAAAAGCCCGCCGTGTCCTCCCATACTCAGGCCTGTTATGGCTCGTGAATTAGCTTTGGCTATAGTACGATAGTTTGTATCTACATACTTAACCACTTCTTCGGCAATGTGAGTTTCGTACTGGCTGTTCGGATCTTTAGGACTATCCAGGTACCAGCTATTGTAGCCTCCATCAGGCAGCACTACAATTACTTGATGCTGATTGGCCAGGGCAGGTATGCTCGTGGCTTTGGTTACCCAGCCCGAGTAGCTATCGCTATAGCCATGGAGTAGGTAAATGACCGGAAACGATTGCTCCGAGTTTTGGTAAGTGTCCGGTGTAACAACTATTGCCGGAATTTCTTTTTGCATAGCATCACTATACACTGCCACGGTATCAATACGGGCAGCATAGGCTACGCTCAGGTGTAACAAAAAAAAGCTGGCTAAGAGCCAGCTTCGTAATTTGATCATAATCGGTTAGCTCTTGGTTTTAGATCCGTTAAGGTACCAATTTTTACGGGTTCTCCACTCTCTACACTGTTACGAGCAGCTACCCCCAGCAATACCGACATAGCGCCATCCCTAGTGCCCGCAGACTGGCGGTATGGGTCGGCCATTTCAGGATTTTTGAAAATCTTATCCTTTAGGCGAGTGTCTCCACCTCCGTGTCCGCCACCAGCATGAGGAATTTTGATCAGCTCGGTTTTGCCAAAATTTTTGGTGAGCCTAAGTTCGTCATAATCTTGCATTTCCCAAGGCTGACTTTCCTGAATCCAGGCTTCCAGGCGTCCGCCGGTACCATTAAAGGCAATACGGTAGCCCTCGTAAGGAGAGTACGTAGTGAGTGAGTAGCTTACCTGCACATCGTTGGCATAACGGATAGAGGCTGCCATTTTATCGTAGATGTTCACATCTTTTCTCCACAAGCAGGCATCTCTGATGTAACCATCGTATTCTTCGTTGGCTACATAAAGATTCATGTAGTGTTCGTTTTTGGTGATGTCCCAATAGAAGTTACACTTATTCTTGTGCTCACAGCCTCTACACTTGTCGGAACGGAACTCATTGTTCATGCCATAGTGCTCCAGCTTACCATAGGCAAATACTTCTTCTGGCTCGGACTCCAGCCACCAGTTAAGCAGGTCAAAATGGTGGGTAGATTTATGAACGAAGAGGGTTCCACTGTGCTCACGTTCACCATGCCAGCGTCTGAAGTAAGAAGCACCGTGGTCGGTATTGAGGTACCAGTGAAAATCTACAGAGGTAATATCTCCAATAGCTCCCTCTCTCAACAGTTCGTATATTCTCTGGCGGTGGGGAGAGTAGCGGTAGTTAAAAGTTACTATCACGCTTTTACCGGTACTTCTTTCAGCGTCCAAAATAGCCTGTACTTTACGCTCATCGGTAGTCATAGGTTTTTCGGTGATAATATCCGCACCCATTTCCATACCTTTAATAATAAAGTCGTGGTGGGTAGCATCAACCGTAGTTACGATGAGTGTATCTGGCTTTTGCTCCTGCATCATTTGCTCAAAATTGATGTAGGTCTTACAGTCTACACCTATATATTTTTTTCCGTAAGCAAGACGTCCAGGGTTGGTGTCGCATAGACCCACAAACTCTACATTATCTTTATAGGCCTCGGCCACGCTTTTTCCCCACATACTGATACCGCGAACACCGGTTCCTACCAAAGCAATCTTCTTTTTAGCTTTAGGTGCTCTTGCAAAAGCAGAAAGGGACGGAGCCATGAGAGTGCCTGCCATGGCAGTGCCGGTTGTTGCTAAAAAATCTCTACGGTTTGTTTTCTTGTCCATACTTAGGTTGTCATTAACAGTTAAAATATTTACTAAAGTTTAAGGACTGCTTATTGCCTCGTATGCTTATTACTGCAGAATAACAGCTGCTTAGCCTTAGCAAATCGTCCGTGTGATTATTGAGTGTATATAATTTAAGATTTAATCGATTGCAGAGATAACGGTGATTAATTTATTACATAAGTTGCTCTATTTATTCTCAGTATTTCTTCATTGAGTATATGTGTGCTGATTATACTATTTAATAGAAGAATAAAACCCTAGATTAAAAAGAAATATACAAAAATGCAACCGATTACATTTAAGAGGGCATAAATTTTCTTTTTTGTAATGATTCTAATTAATAACTTGATCAGTACTTTGTACTATACAACAACTTCATGCGCATCATTTTTCTTATTGCTCTGGCAGTCTTTTCGCTGTTTTATGCACCGAAGATGGCTACTGCCCAAAGTTCTCCACTTCCTAATATTATTATTTTTCTTGTAGATGACCTTGGTTGGGCTGACTTAAATTGTTACGGTAGCGATTTACACGAAACGCCAAATATAGATAAACTGGCTCGGATGGGAGTCAGGTTTACCCATGCTTACTCTGCTTCTACAGTCTGTTCACCGAGCAGAGCAGCTATAATGACGGGTAAATACCCTGCCAGGCTTAATATTACCGATTGGATAAGTGGTAGCATTAATAAGTATGGCAAAGTTCAGGTACCGGACTGGCAGAAATTTTTGCCTTTGGAGGAGGAAACACTAGCCGAATACCTTAAAGGTAAGGGCTATAGTACCGGACATATTGGAAAATGGCATTTAGGAGAAGACACTATATATTACCCCCAACACCAGGGCTTTGATGTAAATATAGCTGGTTATAGTAAAGGCTCACCGCCATCATACTTTTATCCTTACGAGCGACAAAACCGTGATCCGATTCCATATTTAGAAGGGGGAGAAGAAGGAGAGTATCTGACTGACCGACTTACAGAGGAAGCCCTGCACTTTATAAAAAAACAGGCTAGTAAACCTTTCTTTCTCAATTTTGATCATTATTCTGTCCACACCCCCATACAGGCCAAAGAAGAACAGAGACAGTATTATGAGTCTAAAATTCAAGAGGGCATGACTCACCAAAATGCTAAATATGCTGCAATGGTGCACAGTACTGATGAAAGTATGGGACGCATCATGGAGCTTTTGGATAGTCTGGAGATAATGAGTAATACCATGATAATTTTTACCAGTGATAATGGCGGGCTTATCTTAAGAAATATTACCAGTAATGCTCCACTCAGGTCAGGCAAAGGTTCTCCATACGAAGGTGGAACCAGGGTGCCTATGATTATCAAACCGGCGCATGAAGCATCATTAGGTTTTGAGTCGGAAGAGCCCGTGATTTCTATGGATATATTTGCGACAATCAGAGGTTTATTGGAGGAGGGGAGCCAGGTAGTCTATGAAGATGGTTATAGCTTACTTCCCTTGCTAGAAGCTGAAGACAATAGCCTGAAAAGAGAAGCTTTGTACTGGCACTATCCGCATCATCATCAAGGGGGCTCAGCTCCACATAGTGCTATCAGAATGGGTAATTATAAACTAATAGAGTTTTACGAAAAAGACGAACATGAGCTGTATCATCTTGTAGAGGATATAGGTGAAAGTCAAAATCTAGTTCATCAGCAGTCAGAAATAAGCAAAGATTTGTATCAGCAACTAAAAAAGTGGAAAGTGGAAGTAGGCGCTCAATTACCCACTCCCAATCCTCATTATGACTCTTTAAAAGCGCTGGAGTATTACCACAACTGGTAGTTAAAAATCAATGATTATTCCAATGGTAGGCAGTGCTGCACTATTATCAGTATCGGGCACTTCTACCAGACGTTCCGGCTCTACCAACTGTCCGTCATCTGTTCTTTCCAGCGTATAAGTAGGGGGTGTTGGTAGATTACTGCCCAGTACGTTGGTAACTTCCAGAAACACATTGAAAGTCCAGTCTGAGAAATTCCATTTTTTATCTACTCTAATATCGGCTTGGTTGTAAGCTCCCAGGCGTACCGAACCTAGTTGCGGGTAGTCATAAACGAAAGTGGGGTATGTATTTAATGACTCGTCTAAATCTACCAAAGGATATGGCGTGGGGCCCAGGTAGCGGACTCTTAAGCCAAGCTCCCAATTTTTAGGAAGCTTATACCCACCGGTGAAAGTGAGTAGGTGACGATTATCCCAAACCGAAGGTAAATAGTTGTTTTCGTCCAGGCCAGTAAATTCACTCCAGTATAGTGTATAGGCTAAAATACCGTAAAAGTTTTTATTCAATTTTTGTTGTAGCAAAAACTCCGCTCCATAGCTACGTCCTAGACCTACGCTGGCAATATCTTCGTTACCCAGTACTTCAAAGTCACCCCCAAGGTTAGCCAGAGATACCTGCTCTCTAATGGATACCGGATAATGATCGTAGCGCTTGTAAAAACCCTCCAGGGTTAGTCGGGTAGATTTGCGTGGCAAAAACTCAAGGCCAGCTACTAGATGGTCACTCTGTATATATTCGCTGTCTTTGTTAAGATAATCTCCAGAATTATCTTTATATCCTAAGATGGTGTAAGGAGGAATTTTAAAATATCGGCCAGCAGATGCATTGAGCGTCCAGCGGGGAGCAAGCAGGTAAGAGATAGATAGTCGTGGAGATATAGTGCTAAGCATGTTCATGCCATCTTCCAGAAATGTGTTGCCATCGGCACGAACCCCAAAAGATGGGGTCAATCTCTCTCCAAAAAAGGGTTTAGAAATTTGCCCGAATAAGCCATAGCGATAAAATTCTGTATTAGTTTCGTAGCTTAGTTCATTTACGGCATCTTCAGTAGTATTTGTGTAGCGAGAGTACTGTGCCAGAAAACCACTAGAAAGAGTCCAGTCTCCCAGAAAATTTGTCATCTCAAATCTGAGCTTGTTTTCATCTTCTTCTGATTCGTTACGAAACAAAATACCTTCCTGCTCTACATTGTCCTGATAGCGGGTAAAATTATTATTAAGGATGTTTCCACTCAATGTTGTTCTCATAAAACCATTTCCGTTTTTAAAACGGTGTTTCCAGCTCAGGCCAATAGTGCTACTCCACTGTTTAATCACTGGCACCTGGTCTAAAGTAGCCTGTTGTTCCAGGCTGTAATCGTCTGGTGGGTTAATTTGAAAATCATCTATAGAGCCAACTCCTATAAGGTTAAGTTCGTTTCTGCTGTCAATTTTGTGATTAATTTTGTATTGATAATCCCAGTAATCTGGTAAAAACGGCAAATCAATTACTTTGAACAAGAACTGTAGATAAGAACGACGGATAGAAGTAATAAATGTAGTCTTCGCTAGTTCTTCGCCTTCTGGTTTTACTAGTGGGCCTTCAAAAGTAAGAGCTGCTTCGCTGGCTCCAACTCTAATATTTGTTCTTCTTTCACGGGCATTTCCGTTTCTCTGGTCAAATTGTAAGACACCAGATAGAACATTGTCATACTGCGCTGGAAAAGAGCTTGTGCTTAGGGTAACCCCTTCAATAAAGGATACATTGAGTAAACCAACGGGCCCTCCTGCGCTACCCTGTGTAGCAAAATGGTTAATATTCGGGATCTCCACTCCATCCAGATAATACACATTTTCGTTGGGTGCTCCTCCGCGTATAATAACATCATTTCTGAAACCAACAGAGCCAGAGACCCCCGGTAAAGACTGAACCACCTTGGCTATATCATTATTTCCACCAGGGTAAGTGGCTATTTCTTCCTGTGACAGCCGCTGTATAGAGTTTGGGGTTTCCTGAGTCTTCTCAAAAGGGCTGGCCTCAACTACGATCTCGCTAAGTTCATCCACGGCTTCTGTAAGTGAGAAATTAATATCGGGGTTTCCTCCCGAGCGTACAATTACATTGTATCTGGTTTTGGACCGATAACCCACATAAGAAGCAGTAACATTGTAAGTCTTGGCTGGTATATTTTTAATTTGGTAAAAACCATTCATATCAGTTATGCCTCCCAGTTCTGTGCCTTCCAGGCGGATGCTTACACCAATTAATCCCTCTTCGGTTTTAGCATCTCTTACAAAACCACTCAGCTCTCCCATATTTTGCGCTTTAAGCGTATTAGCACAAAAAGTAAAAAAGGAAATAAAAACAAAAGTCTTGAAGTAGCCGTTCATCAAGTATTTATTACAGATATGTATTAATTTTATTACAATATTGTTATACTTTTTTCTGTGCTTTTTGTTTAGTAGATATGGGCAAAGAAATAGAAAAAATTTTAGAGCTGTTAGTTTACTGGAAAGAGTACAGTAAAGAGGGTAAGACTGATATTTATGAGTTTGCGCACTGGCTTCTAAAAAATGACGTAAACTATACGCCAAAAGAATCAGAAGATCATCAATATCCCAGCCAGCAATACATCTCCAGCACATATACGGTAGATGATCAGTTAACTTTGTTTTGGGCTCGTCTTGTTCGTTATACTCACCTATGGTCTAAGAAAGCTTTGCACGATTTGCCTATAAGTTCAGTAGAAGAATACGGCTTACTAAAATCTGTACAGTTTCTTAGAAATGCTAAAAAATCTGATCTGATTAGCTATAGCCTGTTAGAAACCACAACCTGTTTTGAAATGATTAAAAGGCTGATCAAATCTGCCTATCTGCAAGAGTCAGTAGATCCAAATGATAGGCGCTCCCGATTGGTACAGCTTACAAAAAAGGGGGAAGAAATTATTGCTGAAGCTGATCAGAATATGCGCCAATTGTCAGTTTTGTTAATGGGTGATCTGAATAAGCTACAAAAAGAAGAACTGCTTAAATACCTTAGTCAGCTCAATCTGTTTCATGAAAAGCTTTATCATGATAAACGAGAGGCTACGTTTGATCAATTATTGGCCAGAAAGTAAAGTAGGAGTAGTAAACTTAAAAATATCAAACCCTACGCTTGCTGTACTGTTAGTATAGTAAAGATTTTTTAAACGTCTATATCTTCAGATTTTCGCATAACGTCTGCTTTGAAGGTGTAGCTTAAACTTTTACAGATATGAAAACAGCAGGAATAATATTACTAGTTATAGGAGCCTTGTGTTTGGGTTATCTGATTTTTGATTTATTTGACGCTAATGGTAGAAATGAAGTTTTGCCATTTCTTAGTCAAACCTGGGCCGCGATATTAGCTAGCTTTCTATTAGGGGCAGGAGCAGCCTTAATGGTAGCGGCAAATCCAAAATACAGAAGTAAAAGAGAAGAGCGGGAGCGGGTTAATTATTAACCATTTTTTCTTTTTCTTTATAAAGCTGCCACCACGGAGTGCCTGGAGAGTTGTGGTGCTCATAGTGGTAGCCAAAGAAATAACAGCTTACAAATGCCCAAAGGTGATTTTTTTCCTGTGTAGAAGAGTGATGTTTGTTTTGTTTCTCCCCACGATGCGGTAGGTATGTGCCAAAGTAAAATAGCTGAAGTGTAGCAAGAACTGAAGGAAGAATGTAGAAGAGTATTACATTGGGTTTAGGGAAAGCAAGCAACATAAGCTCATAAGTACCCGCCATCAACAGAATTTGCCAAATGCTAACATACTCAAGCGCAAACTTAAAATACCAGGTAATAAAATTACCATGATGATAATCAGGGTCTTGATCTGTTGCCACAAAGCGATGGTGCATATGGTGCTTAGGAAACAGTTTTTTATAGGAATTGTAGGCGAATAAGCCCGCTGCTATTTTTCCTAATAAATTATTGGTTTGCTTAGATTTTGAGATTGCCCCGTGCATAGCATCATGCGCAGTGATAAAAAGACCTGTGTACAAATGGGTCTGTACAAGTATAAATAAATAAGTTAATGGGTTAGACCAGCTGACCTCAAACAAAGATAAAAGACAAAATAAGCTGGTCAGCCATAATAGTATGATGGCTATTGCGATATGTACACCTTTTTCGCGATACCAGACCATAAACTACAAGCTAAGCAATTTAGATTTTACATTTTCCATAAGCCACATAGGAGTAGAAGTAGCTCCACATATCCCTACTGAATTTCCTTCCGAAAACCAGCTAGTATCAATCTCGCTTTCGCTGGAAACAAAGTAAGTGTTAGGGTTTTTGTCCTTACAAACTCCATATAAAACCTTACCGTTAGAAGATTTGGTGCCTGATACAAATAATATTATATCGTAGTTGCTGGCAAAAGCCCTTAACTCTTTATCTCTGTTGGAGACTTGCCGGCATATGGTATCATTAGCGTTAACTTCTATGCCCGCCTCTTTGAGTGTGCTGCTTATCTCATAAAATTTATCAGTGCTTTTGGTTGTCTGGCTGTAAAGTGTAATGTTTTTTGGTAGTTGAGAAATGTCTAACTCGTCTATATTTTGAAATACGACAGCTTCCTGATTTGTCTGGCCCAAAAGTCCTTCTACCTCAGCATGTCCATGTTTTCCGTAGATATAAATGCTCTCGTCTTTGTCATACGAGTTTTTAATTCTATTCTGAAGTTTTAATACTACCGGGCAGGAAGCATCAATGAGCTGAAGGTTGTTTTCAAGGGCTATGCGGTAGGTGGATGGAGGCTCACCGTGGGCACGTATTAATACTTTTTCGTTGTAGATTTCTTTTAAAGCTTCGTGATTTATGATTTTTAATCCTTTTTTCTCAAGTCGGCGTACTTCTTCATCATTATGTACAATATCACCCAGGCAATAAAGATGGCTATCTTCGGAGAGAATGTCTTCTGCCATTTCTATCGCGTAAACCACTCCGAAGCAAAACCCTGAATTATGGTCAATATCTACTTTTAGATGTAACATGTTATATTAACAATTAGAGGTGATACTAGTGTTCACTTTTGATTAAAAGTAGTTGAATCTTGCCCTGAAATAAGTGCTTATTAGCAGGGCAAACTTCTGATTATCAGGAATTCGTATCCTGCGGTCTGCGATAGTATCGGCAGAACAATTCTTTATTTTTTTAAATAGATTGAGGTAATAAATATAGGCCATGTAAACGCCCAGTTTAGCACCCGATGGTAATCTTATGATACCCTGATAGGCAGCATCAAAATCTTCCTGAATATCATCTTCTATCTGGCATTTGGCCTGCGAAGAAAAACTGCTGAAATCTATTCCCGGAAAGTAAACTCTTCCTCTTTCTTCATAATCTGACTTAATGTCCCTTAAAAAGTTCACTTTCTGAAATGCTGCCCCTAGTCTGCGTGCTGGTTCTTTTAAGTTTTGATATTGTTGCTCGTCACCTTCACAGAAAACTCTGAGACACATAAGACCTACAACTTCCGCTGAACCATAAATGTACTCCTCATAGGTATTAAGATTATAAGTCTGTTTGTGGAGATCCATTTCCATACTCTTAAGAAAAGCTTCAATCAATTCTTCTTCTATATGGTATTTATTAACCACCGACTGAAAGGCATGCAATACAGGGTTCAAGCTGATTTTTTCGTTAATGGCCTGATAGGTTTCAACTTTAAAACGATCCAGTAAAGCCTTTTTGTCGTGGTTATGAAAGGTATCAACAATTTCATCAGCATACCTGACGAAACCATATATCGCATAAATAGGATAATGGAATCGCTTGTGCAAAGTTTTGATACCAAGCGTAAATGAGGTGCTATAATGCTCAGTAATTACTTTGCTGCATTTGAAAGTAGTAAGATCAAAGAGGTTCATAAAAATGAGTAGTGTGTGTTTACTTATTACTGGCTATATTCTTTAGCTACCTGCTCGGCTACCACCTTACCCGAAATAAGGGAGGGGGGAACACCAGGACCGGGTACTGTTAGCTGACCTGTATAAAATAAGTTGTTTATTTTCTTACTTTTTAAACTGGGCTTAAGTATTGCCGTCTGCATAAGTGTATTAGCCAGACCATAGGCATTACCCTTGTATGCGTTATAATCTTTTACAAAATCGTTGTGCGCGTAAGATCTTTTGTATACTACTGCTTCGCGTATGTTTTGTCCTGTATATTCTTCCAGCCTTTCCATAACTATGTTGTAGTACTTTTCTCTGATTTCCTCATTGTCTTTGAGGTCAGGAGCTACCGGAATAAGGAAGAAAAGATTTTCGTGTCCGGGAGGAGCTACTGATTCATCAGTACGAGATGTGACAGAAAGATAGAATAAAGGTTTTTCCGGCCATTTTTTGTTTTCATAAATATCTGCTGCATGAGGTCCAAAATCTTCGTCAAAGAAAAGGTTATGGTGCTCCAGCATATCCAGCTTTTTGTTAATACCAACGTAAAATAGCAATGATGAAGGAGCCATTTTTCGGCTATCCCAATATTCGTCTGAATAGGAGCGGTATTGTTTTGGCAGCAGTTGTGTCTCTACATGATGGTAGTCGGCGCCGCTTACCACAACATCTGCTGTATAAGTTTCTGTACTGGTGTGTACTGCTGCGATACGGTTCTCTTGTATGTCAAAGCTTTTCACATCGGCGTTAAGTACCAGTTTTACTCCTTTATTGGTAGCCACTTTCATCATCCCTTCCACAATTTTGTGCATGCCACCCATAGGATACCAGGTACCTAGCTTAATATCAGCATAATTCATCAAACTGTAAAGTGCAGGAGTGTTTTGGGGTAGGGCTCCTAACAAAAGGATGGGAAACTCCATGATGCGAATGATACGATCGTTCTCAAAGAAGGAGCGGATGTGTTTGTGAAAAGATTTAAAGACATCCATTCTGGTGATGTCGTACAAAAGCTTAAGACTTAAAAATTCACTGACTGAGCGGCTAGGCTTATACACCAGGTTATTGATACCGACTTCATATTTATATGCTGCCTGCTCCAGAAATTTATCTAGCTGAATGCTGCTACCACTCTCCAGTGTATCAAATAAATTTGCCAGCGCTTTAAACGACGCTGGCAAATCCATATAATCATCCTTGCCAAAAACAACTTTGTAGGATGGATCTAAACGTTTGAGGTTATAAAGGTCTGTGGTTTTATATCCAAAACTTTCAAAATATGAGTCAAATACATCTGGCATCCAATACCAGCTGGGGCCCATATCAAACGTGAATCCATCCTGAGAAAAAGATCGGGCTCTGCCGCCTGGCGAATTGTGCTTTTCAAGTAACGTTACTTCATATCCTCTATCTGCTAAACTTGTGGCGGCAGAAATACCAGAAAAACCCGATCCAATAACAATAATCTTATTCTTTTTCATTCATTTAATGGACACTACTCCTTAACGGCGTAGTTCTTCAATGTAGATTTTAGCTCTTTTCTAGCAATGTGAATTCTGTTTTTTACAGTCCCGATAGGAATGCTTAAACGATCTGCAATTTCATGATATTTAAATCCACGATAGTGCATCATGAAAGGCGTTTTATACGCATCGTCAAGTTTAGTAATTGCACCTTTAATATCACGCATTGCAAAGCTAGAGTAGGCCTGATTTTCTGTAACGCTACTGGTACTGTTGATATAGTGCAGGTTATCAGTAGTATCGATAAATGTATTGCGGCGCACCATTCTCTGATAATTAGTGATGAAGGTGTTTTTCATAATGGTATACAACCAAGCCTTAAGGTTAGTACCGTCAGTAAATTTGTCGCGATTTGTAAAGGCTTTCAAGATTGTTTCCTGAAGCAAATCATTTGCTTCTTCCATGTCCTTAGTAAGTTTAAGAGCAAAAGGCTTTAAAGACTTAGACATTTTGTCGAGCGAGTAACTGAATTCAAGTGCTGTCATGATTAAAAAATTTGCTTGGTTTTGTTTAAGATGATGTCTACTAACATTAAACGTAAACAGAAAAAAATGTTTAACAAATTAAGAATAAAAATTAAACAAAGTAAAAATTGGCTATAAATTAAGTTTAAAAAATGCCTGTAAACAGACACGGATAGCCGATTTTGTTAAGATTTAAGTTAATAGATTCTTCTGAAAAAATAAAATAAAAAAATAAATTGTTTATTGATTTTAGCTAGAAAGATGAACAAGTTAATAGAAACTTGTAGACTTTAAAAAATTGCCCATAACGAAAAGAATAAGATTAAAAAGTAAACAACTGCGTGTTTAGTTCAAGTATACGTAGAAAAAATGAATATGTTTAACAGATATAGAAATTTCCTGTACAGTTTAGTGCGTATTTTAATTAGATGAGACTTTCTGAAGCTTATTGTTTTCTACAAATTGCACTATGTGGTCTATACGGGCAAAAATCTTAATGTTGTCAGGAGTTTTTAAGTTCTGCCCAATTACCTGATAGCCACTTAGCAAAATTTGAGTGTCCTTAAAAGTTTTAGATAACTTATCCATATAATCTTCTACCTGATCCGAAGATGGGCTGGTAGTGAAAATAGTAAGGATAAAATCTGGCCGGTGTACATTATTTACGGATACCAGATCCTCAAAAGGAAGGTTTTGCCCGAGATAAATAACTTTATTATGTCTCGCTTTAATTAGGTAACATAAGAAGAGAAGAGTGATCTCATGCAGTTCCCCTTCCGGAAGGTAGAGCAGATACTTATGCTGACTTTCAGCATTAGAAACGAACTGTCCGTCAATAGCTACAATTAGCTTTTGGCGAATCAGGTTGGTGATAAAATGTTCCTGAGAAGGATTGATTGATCCCGTTTGCCACAGCACACCAATTTTAGAAAGAAAGGGGTAAATCACATTAATCATAGTGCTTTCAAAACCCAGCTTTAAAATGTTGGTAGACATGATTTTTTCAAAGCGATCTTCATCAAGATCAATCATGGCCAGGGTAAGTGCATGTATCTGGTCTGGGTAGCGTAGATTTCTTTCGGTAAGCCGCAGTACTTCGTTAAGCATGTCTTCGTCGCTCATTCCGGCGATTTTGGAAATCTTGAAACCATTATCTTTCAGAAGGGCAATATTCAGTACCAGCTTCAGATCTTTGTCATCGTAATAGCGTATGTTGGTTTCGGTACGCTTAGGAATAATAAACTGATAACGTTGCTCCCATATTCTTAGGGTATGGGCTTTAATTCCAGATAGTTGTTCAAGATCACGGATTGAATAATTGCTCACTTTAATGGACTTTAATAAACAGGCTATTTACGTTTGCTGAAGTATTTAAAAGGTACGATCAGTAACCCGAAAGATACTGAGCCGTCTCTCTGATTAGATTTATGATGGTCTCTATGGGCTTTGGCTATTCCATTCCAGTATTTTCCACTTGGCTTCTGCTTTGATTTAATTCGTCTATGAATCAAGATATCGTGCAGAAGAAAGTAAGAAAACCCATATGCAGTAATTCCCAAACCTAACCAAAATCTATAATCTAGCGAATTTACACCTAATATGATAAGAACTACCGCAGCTGTGCCAAAAATTAAAGAAAATACATCGTTCAATTCAAAGAAGCCTTTGGTAGCAGTATGATGTGTTTTATGAATACTCCAAAGTGGGCCATGCATGATATATTTATGAATAAACCACGAGAAGAATTCCATGCCCACAAAGCCCAACAAAAAAAATACTATGCTGCTTAATACATTCATGCTTAGTAAACATTTATTACACAAATATGTTAGGGATTCTTTTTAAATGGTAGTTTGTAGAACAATAAAAAAAATAGCCTGTACAAGAAGTACAAATTTAGCTAGAGAATTTTCTTTTTTAAATATGAGCAGATGAAAGGCAAATTGTAAGAAAAGCGCTACTATAAACCAACCAAAATAGTTTTGTGTAGGTATAATTCCATCAGCCCAGTCCCAAAAGTCCAGTTTTATAGCAACCGGTTCAATGAGCATATCCAGCAACACCATTAGTGTAGCACCCAGCAGACTTTTTAAAACCACATGAATTTTAAGCCTGCTTACAAGGCTGCCACTCGCGTATACCAGTATCAGCCAGTTAACACCAATAATCAGTGGAACTTGCCATACTTGGAAGCCCAGGGTATTGCCATAGGCGTAGCTTCCAAAAATAAATTCAGTATGCACACCAAGAACTTCTACAAAGTAGCCGCAGAAGTAAGTAATAATATTGAATAGCCAGAATGAAGCATTCCAGTCGGTATGAAAGTACAATAGGAGAGATACCGTAAGGAGTAGATTAATAGGTGTAGCAGCCTCAAAATAAGGTCTGCTAGCAGGGTATATTAAACCTAGCGCACCAAAAAAATGTACTACTGCTAAGGTGCTAACCGCTAATTTTAATTTTTTAGAATAACGAATTGAGTTGTTTGCTGGAGCCTGATTAAAGATAATGGACATAAACTTAGTTGAACTCAGTATTGAGACCGAATATTAACTAATTATTATGACCTTATTGTTTTTGCTCTTCTAATAGTTTTTTAAATGTCTTAAATTCTTTCTGGCTGGCCAATGCTATTAGACGGATGTATACCGTATCTGGAATCTGTTCAGGGGTATAATATTTAGTTAGTGACTTGTACCAATTCGCTAGCGCTTCTTCAGTTTCTAGCTGGTTCAAAGATGACAAAAACAATGCTTCTAGTGCATCTTTTTCTTTAGTAGCCAGATGAGCATTCATGTGTTTGTCTAGTTCCTTTCCGATAATACGTTCTTTTTCGGTAGAACCCTCTGAGTACATTCCTTTAATAGGGTGTACACGGCTACAGATCTCATTAAAAATTGCGGTAAGCTCTTTTCTTTTCATTTGGTCTTTTCTGTTGTATTTATTCTATAAACTAATAAACACAGAATTTGCCAAAGTTGCTGAAAAGAGTGGGTGCTATTAGGGTAAGTGGATGTAATAAATTAAAAAAACTACACCCGTATAGGAGTGTAGTTTTGTATAATTCTAATGTGAGTTCCTTAGTCTAAACGTTTACATGCTTTTCTGCATGATAAGAAGAACGTACCAAAGGACCAGACTCTACATATTTTATTCCTCTTCTTAAGCCTTCTTCTCTAAAATGATCAAACTTATCAGGGTGAACAAACTCTGCTACCTCTATATGCATTTTAGTAGGTTGAAGGTACTGTCCAAGAGTTAACACATCTAAGCCATGAGCTACAAGATCATCCATAGCTTTGTAAACTTCATCATCAGTTTCGCCGAGCCCAAGCATAATACCTGATTTACTACGCTTACCGTAATCTTTGATCTTTTGAAGCTGCTCAAGACTTCGGTTATATTTTGCCTGAGGTCTTACTCTGCGGTAAAGCCTTTCTACAGTCTCCATATTATGCGAAACTACTTCTTGACCAGCATCAATCATACGATACAAAGCCTCCCAATTACCTTTTACATCAGGTATAAGGGTTTCAATAGTAGTTTCCGGGCTCAGACGCTTGGTTTCTTTTACGGTCTGGTACCAGATTTCTGCACCACGATCTTTCAGTTCATCTCGGTTTACCGAAGTGATAACAGCATGCTTTACGCCCATCAATTTGATAGCTTCAGCTACTCTGATAGGTTCTTCAGCATCGTATTCGGGTGGTCGCCCGGTAGCTACTGCACAAAAAGTACAGCTACGGGTACATACATTACCTAAAATCATAAAGGTAGCAGTACCGCGGCCCCAGCACTCTCCCATATTAGGGCAGTTACCGCTTTCACAGATCGTATGTAATTTATATTTATCTACCAGCTTACGAACATTCGCATACTCTTTACCAACTGGGAGTTTAACTCTGAGCCAGTCAGGTTTGCGTGTTTTTTTGGTAGCTTCTTCGGGTATTACAGGTAATTCTATCATACAACTAATCGCTCTAACTATAGTCGGTGTAATATTATCTTAATCAGAAACAAAGAAAGGGGTTTAATGATTCGACTGCAAGCAAAGTGAACGCTAAAGTGCTTATTACTTACGGCTTCCGTAGAACAGCATAATAAACGCTGAAGGAAAAATTCTTCTTGGATTGGAAACAGGAACGATATCAACTTCCTGGCTAAATGCTTCTAGCTGAAATCCAGCCTCAAAACCGGTAACATCGTTTTTGAATGTGCCAAACTCAAAAGCCAGAGAAGCTTTTACATTTGCGCCTATTGCCACAGTAGACTCACAAAATCCTTTTAAAAATGGACCAGAACCTATAATTCTTCCAGCTTCAAGATCACTGGTATAGGGGCGGACTACCGTACGGTTGTTAGGTTCGGCGTATTGTACATAGTAGGGCATAAGTATACCAACACTTGGGCCTCCAGCCAAAATAGCATTGACCTGAACACCCTGTTGAGGTGCTTTTTTAAATACCACCCACTCACGGCCATATTGGGGACGCACAGAAAACAGATAGTTTGTTTTGCCTAATATGAATGTGTTGCCACTGGTACGCGATACTCGCCTTAATTCTTTAGGGTGTTTTACATTAACAATTTCTAGCCCGAATGTTTGAAAGCGTTTGTTTTCTATAACCCGACTAAATTTGATAGCTCCCCCGGCAATCAGTCCAGAGTTAGTGTTTTTACTAATTCCCCAGATAAATTCGCGACTGTAAGAGTAGGTATCATCCTGTTGTTGTGCCATAGCGGTGCCAGTAGCCAACAAACAAATCAGTGTAAATATGAACCGTATATTATTTTTGTTAATTTCCGCACCCATATCATTAAAAGTAAGCAAATACAATTAAACCGCAAATATATAAACGAAGATGATTACTATTAAGTCTACTTACTCTGGAGAATTACGAACAGAAAATATTCATATCAAGTCTCAGGAAAAAGTCATTACAGATGCACCTACAGACAATAATGGTAGAGGAGAAGCATTTTCCCCAACTGACTTGGTATGTGCTTCTTTGTGCAGTTGCATGATGACAATTATGGGTATAAGAGCACAGAAAAATGATATTTCTCTGGAAGGTCTGGAAGCTGACGTCACCAAGGTGATGGCTTCAAGTCCTCGTAAAATCTCAAAAATAAAAATTGAATTTCGTCTTAAAAAAACGAATGCCACCGACTCACAGATTGCTATGCTGAAAGATGCAGCACTGACTTGTCCGGTGGCTTTAAGCTTAAACCCTGATATTAAACAGGATGTTTCTTTTAATTTCTAATTAAGCAAGTTTGGCAGCCTGCTCATTAATTTCTCTGTAAGAAATCCCCATGTGCGAATTATCATAGACGCATTTTCCGTCCTTGATAATAAGTACCTGGGGAGACTGATGGGTTATATTGAAGGTAGAAGCTACCTCATTAGAAATGTCTCTGTTTTTAATCAGATCCAGAAAGTAAGCTTGAATGTTTGCCTCATCAGTTTTCCAGTCACGCTCCAATCTATTTAACGCCATACTACTTATACTACAGCGTGTACTGTGCTTAAAAATAAGTATTGGCTGTAGGTTAGACTTTTCTTTAATTTCTTGTAGAGTATCTACTTTATCTAGCTTATTCCAGTTCATAAGAGTTTAATAATACCAAATTTCACTTTCTTCCTTATCATATCTGGGTTTACGTTCCTTCTCTTTTGCGCTTTTAGGAAGGTCGTTCTTTTTAAAGATATGAGAAATTATTAATCTCCAACGTCTGTATTGTTCTTTTTGTTCGTATGAGCGCATCGTTTTCCCTTTTAAGTGGTATACGCTAGGGTGCATATCCTTTCCGGGCTTACGCATTCTGATATCGCCATCGTACTGATGAACTTTTGCCGATAACTTTTTAAAGTGCCGAGTTCTTGCCTTCAGGGTTGGTACTTTAATCTGGCCATGGTAAGAAGTATAAGAAGCAGCTTTATCTTTTTCCTTCTTTACTTTATACATTCCCGCGCTCTGAAGGTCAGAAGACTGCCTTTCGTTGATTTTAATCTGTCGTTTTGGCTTAGCAATTCTTATACCTCCTGAGTAAAAATTCATATACTCAGCTTTGTATTGAAATTGTTTGTCTACTCTTTTTTGAGGAGCCCTGCGAATATTTCCCTGATACAGGTGTTGGTCTTTGGCTAGCTGTTCGTAGTCAACCTTCTTTCTCTTTATAGTACCCTGATAATCGGTTCCCTCCGTACCTTCTATCTCTTTCTTCCTTTTTAGCCTACCTTGAAAAGTGCTGGGTTTATTTCGGTTAAAAGTTCTCTGCCAAAAACTTTCTCGGGGTTTGTCCTGACCTTCTTCATAGGCAGGTTCATTATTGACAGGAGCGTCATAGGGGCTATTATTGTAATTGAGGGTTTTGCTGGCAGGCTGCTGATAGTTATCTCTATGTTTCTTTTTTTTGCCTTTAGAAGCAGGACGTTGGTAATTGTCTTTTGCCTTTGAGCTATTACCTACGCTGGCAGGCTGCTTGTAAGCGTCTTTAATTTTGATCGGTTTTTTAACCTCTTTGGCTTCTCTTGGCTTCTTTTTTTTCTTTGCTACTTTAACGGTTGGTAGTTTCCCCTCATTGGACTGGGCATAAGCTTCTCCGTTGATCCCACTAAGCAGGAGTACAAAAATCACCAATATAACACAGTGAAGAGGGTGTAAGAAATGTGTAAGTATTCTATTTTTCACAGATAGAAACTATCGTTGAAGCCCAGCGTAGTTTAGTTTTTCACTCTTCCGTTTTTGTCAAATTTAATTTTGGAGCTACTGCCCAACTGATCTTTATCAGCTTTATTGAGGTGCGAAAAAGAAGGGCAGGGTATAGCATGGCTACGGCATGATGAAAGCCAAAACGAACCTAGTACCAATACCAGAACCATTTTGATTATTTTTGAGCCTAGAATTGAAGTACTTTTTGACTTGCTGAAATGTTTCATTCTTACAGTTTTAAATGGTAAATCAATAGCTTAAAGATACGTGCAAGAGAGGTGCCATACCCTACGAATTTTAGCTATCATTACATCCATGTACTACAGTAGAAAGTTTTAGATTTTGAATAATTCTATAGGGCTTTAATGGGTACTTGCTAAAAACAAAAAAATCTCACCACAGGGGTGAGATCTTTAGTCTTCAGTAATACATCATCTATTCAGACTACTCAGCATATTGCTGTTTTATAAATACATAGGGTTAATGTGTGTTGTTTTCTGATCTAGTTAGAAGCTTCTGCACGATGATAATCCAGGTTTACTGATCCTCCTGATGTTTTCATAGTTACCGGCACGCCACCACCATTCATTCTGCCTTCTATACTATTTTTTTCGGCTTCGCCGGTAAAATTGTTAAGTTTAGTATTAACTCGGTTTCCGGATAAATCTAAATCTACCCCTGCACCTTCTGGTATGACAGCGTTAATACTGCCTCCACTAGTTTTAAGTGTAAGGTAATCTCCCAGATCATTAACATAAGCTTTTATACTTCCGCCACTGGTGTGGGCATCAATTCCGCCGCTTACATCTTCTAAAAATATACTCCCGCCAGAAGTATGTAATTTTAGGTCACCGCGAGAGTTATATGCACGTATAGAGCCCCCGCTAGTCCTTCCATTAAGAACACCCTCATATTTATCTATATTTATGCTTCCTCCAGAGGTACTTGCTTCTGTAAATCCAGTAATTCTATCAAAACTTAGGCTTCCTCCACTTGTCTTCACCTGATGCTCACCTTCCAGGCGATTCATATTTATGGAACCCCCACTGGTGTTTAGATTAGCTGACATGGCATATGGTACATCTACCTCAAAAGAAATGCTTAGGCTATTATTCCAGCTTCTACTCCTTTTTTCAGCTTCTGCATAAATTGTATTGCCTTCCTTACGTATGCTGATGTCATAGTTTTCCAGTGCTTCTTCTATATCATCTTCATCACTACCAAACCAGCTGCTGGCACCATTCTGTTTAACGTACATTCTTACTTCTACCTCGTTGCCGCTATGGCCAGAAACGGTTATGCTTCCTCCGGAGGTGCGAACATTTAATTTGGCAGGTGTTTTTACCGTATAATTTTTAATGATATATGGGTCTTGGTCGTTAGTCTTATCAGGGATATGAATATTAAAAGCTGTAAGACCTATAATACAGCAGAGAAAAGCTGGTAGTAGGTAGTTACGGTAAGGTTTCATAGTATTATTGGTTAAGTTTTGTTTCTAGGGTTTCATATGTTGTGCCACCCTTTTAATGTGTTGTAATTCAGTGTTTTATGTGATGTGTTGCCCTTCTGATTTGTTCGTATGCGAACAAGCTTGTTCATTATTGAACACCTTGATTAGTTTCTAAGGGGCTCTCTTGTTTATACCTGGATTGATCGCGATTTGAAAAAAATACAACCAGGCAGTAAACACCTATTGCCGTACCCAAAGGGAAAACAAGAAGGTAAAAGCAGCCCAGTGGTAAAATAAAATTATCAGCCCAGCCTTTCTGTTTAGTCAGGCCTATTCCAACAATTACAGAGGGTAATACAAAAAGCAAAATTAGCATGATGCTTCCTGCCAGAGAAACAATCTTAAAAAGGGCTGGCATTCTATTTTCAAATACCATGGGATCTTCTAAAGGAAAGGCAAAAAGTAGGGTGCAGGCTAAAGTAATCATTAAGAGAAAGAATCCTCCGCTTATGATGAATATATAACCTAAGATACGTTTTTGGTGGTCCATGATAAGGTCTTTTGATAAATTTAGGCCAAAGTACTATGTTTTGCAAGGTACTATGTGGAAATTATACGCCACTCGCTTCTTTTAGTTGACTAGCTGACAATTTTTTTTCATTTTTTTGAAATACGATTGCGATGATGGCCTTTTGAGAAAATCTTATAAGCTTTGCTTAAATTATAGGATCAAGGAATTTTTATAAATGAGGCCCCAGCAAGAAGTACTAAACTCCGCTGTCGTCAAAATAAAACAGCAGTTTGACATCAGTGTCAATTGTAATGATGCTGACCCGAAAAAGATGCTCAATATGATGCGGGAAGAGGTTAGAAGAATAGTGAGCCATTGCCTCGCTCATGATATTAACCAATTGTTGCGTCTGCTTTACCGTGTAGATGTAAATGAAGAAGATGTAAAATTAGCACTTACCAAAGCAGAGCCAGATACTGAACTAGCCAGACTGATCGTTGAGCGTGAACTAGAAAAAGCAAAAACAAGAATAAGCTATCGTAACAAATAAGCTATGGACTACATCAATTGGAATGATTTTACCAAAGTAGATATCAGAATTGGTACTATAATTAAAGCACAGCCTTTTCCTGAAGCGCGAAAACCAGCTTATCAGCTTTGGGTAGATCTTGGAGGTTTAGGAGTAAAAAAAACAAGTGCACAGATTACTCAAAACTACCAAGCTGAAGATTTGCTAAACAAGCAGGTAATTTGTGTTTGTAATTTTCCTCCCAAACAAATTGGGCCATTTATGTCTGAAATTTTAGTAACAGGTTTTGAGGATGAGAATGGAAATATTGTACTCTCTACAGTAGATACTCAAGTACCTAACGGTAAAAAGCTTCACTAAGCATGAATTTTAAAGAACTAATACAGCTTACGTCTGCCCAAACGATAGCCCTGCCTAAGCCGGAGCGGGAGGTATTATATTTACTTACAGATAGCCGGCAGGCCTTAGTACAAAATGAGTCCGTTTTTTTTGCTATTAGAGGGGCTAATCATGATGGGCATCAATTTATACAAGCTTTGTACGAACGTGGCTGTAGACAGTTTGTCGTAGAAAAAATACCAGAAATTTCATTACCGGATGCTAACATAGGCCTTGTAGATTATTCTATTCATGCACTACAGGCTGTGGCTGCTGCACATCGCCAACAGTTTAATTTCCCTGTCATTGGTATTACGGGAAGTAATGGTAAAACAATTGTTAAAGAGTGGCTAAGTCAGATTTTGGTAAGTCAGCTAAAGGTGGTAAAAAGCCCAAAAAGCTATAATTCCCAGCTCGGAGTACCTATATCTGTCTGGCAGCTTAAAGAAGACTATCAGGTAGCGCTGATTGAGGCCGGTATCTCACGTCCCGGCGAAATGGAGAATTTAGAAGAAGTAATTCAACCCAGCATTGGTATTTTTACTAATCTGGGTCCCGCACATGATCAGGGCTTTACAGATCGTATGCATAAAGCTGAAGAGAAAGCCAAACTTTTCGTAAAAGCAGATTTTGTTGTTTATCGTAAAGACTACCCGGAAATAGATCAGGTGCTTAGTGCGCAAAAATCTGAAAGCTCACTCATCAGTTGGACTACTAAAGAGACGCTTCCGGCAAAATACATGGTGACTTTTCAAGCTAAAGGAGAGGAGAGCAGACTACAAGTGAGGCAAGGTGCGCGGCTGTGGCAATTTGATGCTGCTTTCACTGATAGTGCTTCTCTAGAAAACCTGACACATTGCATAATTTATCTGCTGTTTACCAATTGGTCTGAGGCCGATATTCAACAGGGAATATGGCAGCTCAAACAGGTAAGCATGCGCATGGAACTTAAAGAAGGTGTAAACCAGTGTTATCTCTTAGATGATAGCTATAGTAATGATTTATCTGGATTAAAGCTGGCGCTGGATTACCTGCAAAGACAATCTCAAAATGAAAGTAATACAGTTATTATTTCTGATTTGCTGGAAAGTGCTTATGCAGATGAAGACCTTTATAGTAAAGTAGCACAACTTTTACAGATTTATGGAATAAAAAAGCTGATTCTTATAGGTGAGCGAAGTGGGGCACATCTCCAAAAGTTTAAGCTGGAAGGAGGAAGCTTAGCTCATTACAACAGTACTGAAGCTTTTTTAGCGGTATTGCAAACATCTGATTTTTTTAGAGAAAATATTTTAGTGAAAGGGGCCAGAAAGTTCGGCTTTGAGCGTATCGTTAGAAAGCTACAGCAGAAAATTACCAGCACTACTTTAGAGATAAATCTGGACGCAATTATCCACAACCTAAATTATATCCGTGGCCTTCTGGAGCCTCAAACCCGCTTGATGGTAATGGTGAAGGCATTTTCTTATGGTGGTTCTACCTTTGAAATTGCCAACCTGCTACAGTACCATAGAGTAGATTATCTGGCTGTAGCCTATGCTGATGAAGGTGTAACCTTAAGACAGCACGGAATCAACATCCCGGTACTGGTGCTTAACCCTTCTCCCGAAGCATTCGGACTGATGATAGAGTACAAACTGGAACCTGAAATTTACAACATGAGTATGCTTAAGCAGTGGCATGCAACGGCCAGGCAGTATCTGAATGTACCAAAAATTCATATTAAACTAGATACGGGTATGCATCGGCTGGGCTTTATGGTGTCAGAAATGAACGAACTACTTCTGTTTTTGCAGGAGAATAAATCTATAAAGCTTAGTAGTATTTTCAGCCATTTGGTGGCTTCAGAAGACGAGTTAGAAGATAAGTTTAGCCTGCATCAAATTGAACAGTTTGAAGATATGTACCAGCAAATTTCTCAAGTGCTGGGGTATTTTCCTTTAAAGCACATACTTAATAGTGGAGGTATATTAAGGTTGCCCCAATATCAGTTTGATATGGTTCGTCTGGGCATTGGGTTATACGGTGTGGATGTTAGGGCGGGAGTAAATTCTGCATTGAGGCCAATCAGCACGCTTAAAACTATTATTTCGCAAATCAAGACATTAGAAGCAGGGGAGACAGTTGGCTACAATCGCAGAGGCAAAATTAATGAAGCTACCCGTGTAGCTACTCTGGCTATTGGCTATGCTGATGGCCTGGATCGTCGGTTGGGAAACGGAAACCTTAAAGTGTACATCCATGGTAAAGCAGCACCTACCATAGGAAATATCTGTATGGATATGTGTATGGTTAATATAGGAAATATAGATGTTGAAGAAGGTGACGAAGTAATCATATTTGGTGAAGAGCAAGCTGTAAGTGTTTTGGCAGCTAGCATGCGAACTATTCCGTACGAAGTGCTTACAAATATTAGTGCTCGGGTAAAAAGAGTGTTTTATTCTGAGACCTAAAAACAGATACTTAATTCTTCTTTATTAATTTCTTACAAAATAAACATTTGAAATATGTCTCATGTGTTTGTTAATTATTCTTTAAAAACAATAATTATATGCTAATCATTTAAAATTTGACTGAAAACTATGCTATTATTTTAAACTAATCAGCAGATGCTTATGAAATCTTTTGTTTATAAATAAAATAATAGAATTAAATTTTGAATTTAAGTTTAGTTTGTTTTAGATTTGATTGATAACAGCGAGAAAGTCAATACAATGTATTGTATGTAAAGTTTGCTGCAGAATATCTTTAATACAGTACTGTTCTCTCTCGCACTGCTACCATTGACTAACTAAAATGGCTAAACTATGAGGAACAACTTTACTTCTCATGTCGGGAGTATAGGTGTCAAAAAGAGACACTTTTACCTCTTGACCGCAATCCTTCTCTTTACTCACCCTCTTCTGGCTCAGAACCGCACAATCAGCGGAACTGTACTATCGGCCGAAGATCAGTCCCCTCTACCAGGCGTAAACGTACTTGTGAAAGGTACCGCCGTAGGAACCATCACAGACATACAAGGAAAATACTCTTTAGATGTTTCTCCAGAAGCAGAAGCACTTGTATTTTCTTTTATTGGTCTAAGCAGTCAGGAGGTGAGTATTGGCAATCGTGAAAAAATTGATATCAATCTGGCACAGGATGTTAAGTCACTCTCAGAAGTGGTAGTGACTGCATTTGGGCTGGAACGTGAAAAGAAAGCTCTCGGATATTCAGTGCAGGGTATCAGTGGTGAAGAAGTGGCGCAGGTACCTACACAGAGTGTAGTAAATAACTTATCGGGTAAGGTAGCTGGTCTACAGGTATCTGGTAATGGTACCCCGGGTGGTAGTCCGGAATTTGTTATTCGTGGCTTCTCCTCTGTGGCAGGTAACAACCAACCTCTTATTGTAATAGATGGTGTGCCCATGCAGCAGACTGTTAACAGTACGCAGGGAGAAAGGTCGGATAATCAGCAATATGGTGGAGGTATCTCTGAAATAGATCCTAATAATATTGCTGAAATGAGTGTGCTAAAAGGTCCAAATGCGGCAGCATTGTATGGCTCGCGTGCAGCTAATGGTGTTATACTTATTACCACTAAAAATGGTGCCGGACAAAAAGGCATTGGAGTAGATGTTAACTTCAGTACCACTTTTGAGCGCCCTTTGGTAAAGCCTCAATTTCAGAATATTTATGGAGGCGGGTCAGGTTTCACCTGGTATGCCGATGGCTGGAGCGGTACAGTAGATGGCTATAAAGGTACAGCGGGTACAGATGAAAGCTGGGGTTCTCCTATGGATGGCAGGCTGGTACGTCAGTGGTGGTCTGGAACGGAAGCAGTTCCACTTACACCAGAGGCAGACAACTGGGAGCAGTGGTGGGAGACTGGCATCACAAAAAACGGAAGTGTTGCGCTTAGTGCAGGTAATGAAAATGGTTCTTTCCGTCTGGCAATAGGTCGTACTGAGCAGGAAGGAATTGTCTACAACAATGATTACTGGAGAAACAATTTTCGGCTTAATTCTGCCTACAATTTTACAGATAAGCTGTCTGTCACCGCTATGGGTGAGTACATCAAATCAGGCTCCGATAATAGAGGCTACCAAAGTGGGCAGGAGTTTATCTGGCATCATCGCCATATTAATTTTGACAGGCTGAAAGATTATAAAAGCTATGAGGATGCGCATATTCAACCTGAGGGTAATGATGAGCCACCTAACTGGCAGCATACTTATTTTACCAACCCCTACTTCTGGCAGGAAGTAATGGTAGAGCCAAATGAGAAAGACCGTTTTCTGGGTAATATTGCTGTTAACTATCAGTTTAATGACTGGCTTAGCCTAATGGCCAGAAGTGGTACAGATATTTGGTCAGATACCAGAATAGTAGTGGATCGATATGCTCGTACCCGAGGTTCTTTCCGAGCCGGTAGATATAGCGAGGAAGTGCTTCGCCGTCAGGAAACTAACTCAGACTTTATCCTTTCTTTAGACAAAGATTTTGGAAGCGCGCTCTCAGTTGTGGCTCAGGTTGGAGGTGTAAACCGCGTTAATTACTATAAGCGTAATTATGCCAGAGTTAATGAACTTACCATTGATGGAATTTACAATTTAGGAAATAGTGCCAGCCCTAACCTTAACGAAAGTCTGATTGAAGAGTCAAAAGTCAATAGCTTGTTTGCTTCAGCGCAGTTAGGCTTTAACAATTATCTCTTTTTAGATATTACAGGTCGTAACGACTGGTCCAGTACCTTACCAGAAGGTAGCAATTCATTCTTCTATCCTTCGGTTTCTTTAAGCGCGGTAATTACCGACATGCTGGACATCCAGAGTGACTTCTTCTCTTTTGCCAAAATTAGAGCCAGCTGGGCACAGGTAGGTAATGACGCCGACCCTTATATGCTACAGCAGGTATTTGAGCCAGAAGGGCTGTGGGATGGTAGTGTTCCCAAGTTTGCTGAAAGCAAAGAGATTGCCAACCTCAATCTTAAACCAGAAACTACCACAGGTATAGAAGTAGGCGCCGACCTTAGATTTATGAATGGTCGCCTTGGTCTTGATATAACTTATTATGATCAGTCAACTCAAGACCAGATACTTGCTGTAGATATCTCCAGAGCTTCTGGCTATACTAGCAGGGTGCTAAATGCCGGTCAAATTACGAACAAAGGTATTGAGCTTATGTTGAGCGGTACAGTACTGGAGTTACCTGGAGGCTTACAGTGGGATGCTAGTATAAACTTTGCACGTAACAGAAATGAAGTGGTAGAACTTGCTGATGGTTTAACTTCACTTACACTATGGAATATCCGGGGGGCATCATTAGAAGCCCGGGTAGGAGAGCCCTACGGTAATATTTACGGTAATAAATTTGCCCGTACTGAAAGCGGAGAGGTTATTTTTAATAATGGTTATCCTACTACACTGGATGGGCAGCATGTTATTGGAAACATAACTCCCGACTGGATAGGCGGTATTTCCAACACCATCAGCTACAAAGGTATTAGTATCAGTGCCTTAATCGATATTAAAAATGGTGGTGATGTATACGATATGGGAAGTAGTATTGCCCGAATTACTGGTGTGTTGGAAGAAAGTGCCCTGGGAAGAGAAGAAGGAGTAATCGGCCAAGGCGTTATGAACGTGGGAACTGCTGAGTCGCCGGAGTATGTAGCAAATGATGTAGTTGCATCTGCTCGTACATTTTATGGTTATTATAGCGGTCGCCAGTACCACGAGGCTGCAGTAATGGATGGAAGCTACGTTAAGTTAAGAGAGGCCACTGTTAGCTACCAGCTACCAGCATCCTGGTTTGACGATATCTTCTTACAGTCGGCACGCTTATCAATAGTCGGTAGAAACCTGGCTATTCTACACAAAAATACTACCCACATAGATCCTGAAATTAGTGCGGCAGATTTAGGGTACAACTATGGCCAGCTACCCAGTACACGTTCAGTAGGCTTCAACCTAAATGTGAAATTTTAAAAGAACTTAAGCATGAAATTATATATGCCTTACAAGACGCTGGCTCTACTTATGGTGGTACTGATGTGGAGCCCATCATGTACAGATGATTTTGAAGAACTAAATACTAATCCTAATTATCCAGTTACGGTAGATCCTCAATACCTGCTACCTCAGGCATTACAGACTACCATGGATAACTACTGGGGAAGCAAAACCAGAAACCAACGTTTGAATTTTGACCATGCCATGTCGTGGATCGGATACCTTACCCGTAATATTTATGAAAATGAAGGTGACAACTATAATGTGCAACCTTCGGTTAATAGTACAAACTGGGAAGTTTTCTATGCTGATGGCTTAATTAACTTTCATAAAATTCAGGAGTTTTCTTCCGAAGATTCTGAAAGCCCTAACGCTAATTTTGAAGGTATTGGTTTAGGGATGAAAGCCTGGATATTTTCACTTTTAACGGATGTATGGGGAGCTATTCCTTATACTGAAGCAGTAAGTGGTACATCTGAAGCGGCTATATACTCACCTTCTTATGATAGCCAGGAGGTTGTATATGCAGGTATTATAGAGGACCTTAGAATAGCCAATGAAAAACTTGACCCAAATGGACCTCCAGTAGCCGGTGATATTTTATTTGACGGCGACATTATGATGTGGAAAAAGTTTTTCAATTCTACGCGTTTCAAATTACTAAACCGTCAGGCTCATAAAGTAGCATCATCGGGAGCTGAAATGCAGAAAATGCTGGACGATCCCGCTACTTATCCCATGATGGAAAGCAACGAAGATATTGCTCAGCTTGTGTATGGAGCGGTGCCTACTAACAACCCCTGGCATGATGTATTGGTCAATCAAGGACGTAGCGACTGGAATATAAACAGTGTGTTGGTAAACAAGCTTAAGTCTTTGGGTGATCCACGTCTGGAGCTCTATGCCGTACCTGGCTCTCAGGTAGATGAAATCAGTGGTCACCCCAGCGGACTTCCAGGTGAAATTGCTACTACTTATCTAGGACAAAGCGCTACCATAAATACAGATGTATTTGCTCAGTCTACTTCACCAGCAGTACTTATGAGTTATGCCGAGTTACTTTTTGTACAGGCAGAAGCAGCAGCTGATGGAGACATCTCTGCAGACCCTCAGGCACTGTACGAAGCTGGTATTGAGGCGGCTTTTGCACAATATGGCCTTAGTGTACCTGATGGCTATATGTCTATGGTAGGTACGGCTACAAAAGAAAACATCATGACTCAAAAATGGATAGCACTCTTTGGACAGGGGATAGAGGCCTGGACAGAGTATCGCCGTACTGGTTATCCACTTATGCCTGCCGCTGACCCAAGAGCGCAATTTCATAATGATGGTGTATTGCCAACCAGATTAGTTTATCCTTCTACAGAATACTCTTTAAATGAGGCCAATGTAGAAGCAGGAGCAGCTCTGAATGGCGGAGCGGATGATATGAAAACCTCACTCTGGTGGGTAGAATAAATCCAATCACTCATATTTAACTTAATTGACATGAAACATATACTGCGTTTAAGCTTTTGTTTGAGCCTTGCCATACTGCTGCTGGCAGCCTGTGAAGAAGAATCTGACATGGCATTTGACCGAGTTGAGTCTCCAGTCTTTCTTCAGTATGATAGCGTTGCTCCGGATCAGGTGCAGGCTACTTTCTTTGATTTGGATAAAAGTGGTATCCTGGATGAGCAGGTAGGCATACAATATTTGCCCATTGAGGGTATGGAGATAGAAGTAAGCCACGATGGTAATCTATTAGGTACCTATACTACCAATGCTGAAGGAAGTATTATAGTACAATATAGTAGCGAGTTTCCGCATGAGTTTGCTGGCTCATACGACGAAACTGCTTTTAGAATATTTAAGAATGGTTTTGATTGATTTTTTGTAAGTAATAGGTTGTTTGCATGGAAAAGAGAGATGTGTTTACGTCTCTTTTTTTTTGCTATATCATCCAGTTTGGAAAGTATTATTGAGAAATTTGACAATTCTTTAATAAGGGTTTTGGAAAACCATCTAATCGTCTTACCTTTGCGCAAGACGGGTACAACCAGCTCCTGCTGAACTCCCCCAGGACAGGAATGTAGCAAGGGTAGGCGGTCGTAGCGGTGTGATACCCGTTTTTTATTTCCCCTCTTTTCTATTATTTCTTCTTATCTTTTTTACTTGTCTAAACTCCTGTATCTTTAAAGCCGATTTTAGAGCTAAACATATTAACAATGGAATTTTTTATTGACACTGCAAACCTAGACGACATTCGCGAAGCCTACGACCTGGGTGTATTGGATGGAGTTACTACTAACCCTTCTCTTATGGCTAAGGAAGGTGTAACCGGGCACGAAAATATTATTCAACGTTATAAAGACATCTGCAATATTGTGGATGACAATGTAAGCGCCGAGGTAGTAGCTACTTCTTTTGACGAAATTGTTAAAGAAGGATTAGAGCTTGCCAAAATTGATGATAAGATTGTAGTAAAAGTACCTATGATCAAAGATGGGGTTAAGGCCATTAAAAAACTGACTTCAGAAGGTATTCGTACTAATTGTACACTGGTATTTTCACCCGGTCAGGCAATTCTGGCTGCTAAAGCAGGAGCTTCTTATGTATCTCCTTTTATTGGTCGCCTGGATGATATTTCTACCGATGGTGTAGCGCTGATAGAGCAGATTGTAAATATCTATCAAAACTATGCTTATGAAACGCAGGTACTAGCAGCCTCTATCCGCCACACTATGCACCTCATACAGTGTGCAGAAGTAGGTGCAGATGTTGCTACCTGCCCTCTTAGTGTAATCACCGGCTTGCTAAAGCACCCTTTGACTGATAGCGGACTGGAGAAATTTCTAAGCGACCACCGCAAAGGAAATTCTTAAGAAAAAAAGTAAGACAGGTGAATTCAATGTACATTTTCAAAGTAAAAGGAAAAGCCAAGATTCCTGATTATATTCAGCTACGTGATGATAACTTTGTGCTGGTAGCTTATTTCCGTGCCGATCGTGAGCTAAAAAAACTTGAGAAATACGGTCTGGAAGGGAAAGACGAAGCACTGAAAGAAGTTATTGATCGTTTACCTTACGGAAAACTCCAAAAGCTGGAAATCTAGAGATTGAATATTATGTCTGAGGCTTCTCAATTTTTTGATAATACACCTGTTTTAAAAGTAAATAATGCATGCATCTTCCAGGAGCATAAAGTTGTCCTGGAAGATGTTCATTTTAGTATAGAAAAAGGAGAGTTTGTCTATCTGGTAGGAAGAACTGGAAGTGGTAAAAGCTCTCTGTTACGCACCCTCTATGCTGATCTGCCTCTTAAGCTTGGCGAGATTGATATCGCCGGATACTCCATCAAAACTATCAGTAGCAAAGAAATTCCTTTTCTTAGGCGTCGTTTAGGTATTATTTTTCAAGACTTTCAGCTTTTTGCGGATCGTACCGTAGATGAAAACCTGCTTTTTGTAATGAAGGCTACTGGTTGGAAAGAGCGCTCCAAAATGAAGCAACGCCTCAGCGAAGTGCTTATGCAAGTTGGGTTAGGCTCTTCTGGTACCAAAATGCCACACCAGCTTTCAGGTGGAGAACAGCAACGTGTAGTCATTGCTCGTGCCTTAATTAACGAACCTATCCTTCTTATTGCCGATGAGCCTACCGGTAACCTTGACCCGGAGGTATCTGGTGGTATTCTGGAGCTATTTCAGGATATTAACCGAAGCGGTACTACAGTACTTATGGCAACGCATAACTATCAGTTTATTAAGAACTTCCCTTCCCGAGTGCTCAAGTGCGAAGACTCAAAATTATTAGACTCTCAAAAACATGATTTTGAGCTAAGTAGCCTACATTAAACGGGGTTGCGCCTTGTAAGAAAATAAGTGAGTTCGTACTTTTCTGTGTGCCATGAATGTGATGAAATTTTATCATATTGATGGGTGTTAAGCACATATGTTCTAATACAGATTGGGATGAAAAAGAGAAAAGTTCGTAAATGGATATGGTGGATATTAGGTACTTTGGTGCTATTAATAGCTGCTATTCAAACGACTCTACTTTTCTTTGGAGATGAGCTTTTTAAGGAGTCTGTACTCTTAGGATTCAGGCAATACAGCGAGCGTAATTACCACCCCGAACAGCGGCCGAGTCTGAACTTTGACGATCTTAGCATTAATATATTTACTGGTAATCTTTCTGTTACCGGTCTTCATTTTACCGGATACATTCATTCAGATAGTAGTAGTTCGTCTGCGGCTGATCATCTGGATATGTATGTCCAGAAGGCAGAGATACTGGATGTGAATTTTCTAAAATTTTATAAGAGCGGACAACTTGAATTGAATGAGATAATCTTTGAGCAGCCTGAGATTACATGGATAGGTGCGTCCTCAAAATCATTAGATCGCCCTGGTACACAGCAAAGAATTGACTTACTTCAGCAGCAGCTAACAGAGGATATACAGTCATATGTTCGTTCATTCTCATTCAATGCATTAAAAATAAGAAATGGTAACCTCTTTATTACTGAGCAAAATGCTAAGCAGAATAAATCTTCCGGGTTGCATAATAAATTCCACGCTCAGAAAATAAACATCACATTAAGTGATTTCTTGATTGACTCTGCCAGCTACCTCCGTAAAGACAGGCTACTTTTTACAAAAGACATAGACATACAGTTTGCAAATTATCAGCTCTCTGCAGATAGTTTGTACTTAATAAAAGCTGATACCCTGGGCTTTTCTACCCTAAGTCGTGAAATTTATCTCAAAGATGTTCAGCTGTTACCAGTCAGTGATCATAGTGGCAATACTATTAATGCTAAAATTCCCTTCCTAAGTCTGACCGAAGTTAACTGGCAAGACTTATACTTTGAGGATAAACTAATCAGCAACCAACTTCTAATAGACGATGCTTCAGTCTTAGTAGAAGTACGAGCAGATAGTCTGAAGCAGCAAAATGTTTTTCGTTTTGCATCGCTAAGTGCGGATAGCCTTTACCAAAAATTAGGTGGAAGGTTTAAGAGTTTACAAATCAATGATGTAACTATAAGGCGAGCGCAACTCAGTTTGATTGATTTAAGCGAAGAATCGCTGGAAATTGCTAAAGTAGAAGATATAGAGATGCTGCTATCAAATATTCAACTGGATTCTACCCTTCAGTTGGATAGTTTACAAAAAATTTTGCCGGCAGATAGTGTCAGCTTACTTGCAAAAAATATCAAAGTCTACTTACCCGATCGTCGTCATTCTTTTATGACAAAATCAGTAAGCCTAAATACAGCTAGAAGCCGAGCTTTTGCCTGCGATGTGTTTTTTGACTCTCTGAATTTCAATGCTGGAGTAGATTCTCTGGAGCAGTTACTTAGAGATCTTCCAGACCATCCACTTACTTTTGATGTAAAGTTGCCATCGCTTTCTTTTTTCGGAATTCAGCTTCAGGCATTGGCCCATCATAAAGCTGCGCTGCTGGATAGTATTTATGTACAAAAGCCTAGGGTGAAAATCGCAAATTTTGCTGAGCAGTCTTTAGGTAAACTAGCTGCCGGCAGATCAATAGTAAAGTCAGGTACTATTACAGATGAAGTAGAGAGTGTCAAATCATTGCTATATGATTGGAGTAATGCGAAACTAAACTTATACCCGCTCATTGCTCCAGGCGATACTTCGGCTCTTTTTCAGTGGCTAAGAGCAGGGCAGCTACAGATTGACTCCGGACAGGTGGAAGTTTTTAAGGTAAACAGTGATACTACTGCATTTACGCAGGTTACTGCTATAGATACCTTTTACGCTTTTCTTAATAATATCAGTATAGATGAGCTAGAAACTGAAAGCAAAGAGTCTTCCGATGGAAAAGTAGCTGTTTTAGCATCGGATGTTGATTTGTTTGCTCAAAAAAATACTTTCCTGCTACCTGGCGAGCGTGGTGAAGGAGGATTGCTAGAGGTTCAAGATATAAAAATCTCAACTTTAAGCGAAGAGGCGTATTTTACAAATATATATTTCTGGACCAATCCGGGCAGGCCTCCTTCTTCTGAAGTATGGCTTCACGAAATGTATATTCCTCGCGTACAATTTAGCCAGGTGGACCTAAAAAAGATATATACTGAACAGGACGCTGAGATAGCACGGTTATCAGTCTATTCTCCTCAAATCACGCTGAATTACAAATACAATCAGCAAGCTCAAAGAGATCAAAAGTTCAATTATACTAATCTCTACCCTCAACTTTCCTCTTATCTGGACCGACTGTATTTACCTTCTGTAAATGTTGTCAATGCTCAGCTGAGATTGCAGCAGATTAACGAAAGAGGGGTGGAGCCTCTTTTTGTAACTGAGAAGCTAGATGTGAATATGCGTGGTTTTTATCTGGACTCCCTTACCAGAATGAATCGTCTGCGTCCTTTTTATGCCGATAAGCTAAGTGTAAAAGCAGAAGATTATCAATGGCACTTTTATCCTGAAGATGATACCTATCCTCTACTTGGAGTAAAGGGTGGTCAACTTAGGTATGACTCTCAACTCGGAGAATTAGAAGCTGGCCAGATTACGGTGGTTAGTAATACGGCCAACAAGTTGGGATTGGAAGAACTGAAACTGGGGTGTAACAAAATTATGGCGGATGATATAGACCCTTACCGCCTTATTCATGATCAAGCTCTGGACGTGGGTAGGGTAATGATCTACCAGCCTAACTACCAGGTAGTAGAAAATAAGCTGACCGAAAGAGTGAAGAAAAAGAATGAAGCAGATAGCCGGCAGTTCTTGCAGCCTGACCTGAACAGTCTTCTGAACAAAAATTTAAAAAATATACGATTAAGGTATGTAGGTGTAGAGCAGGGAACTGTAACCTACCTACAGAAAGAAGCCAAAGACACCCTGGCTTGTGTAAAAGTTACGGCTATAGATTTTAAAGCAAGACAGCTAAAAGTAGACGGTAGTCCTGAGCGGCACATGCATAAAATTTTATATGCCGATGAAATAGACTTCAGCTTCTTTGCAGATGACATTAGAGTAAAAAAAGACGATAAGAGCCAACAGTTGAGAATAGATGATGCGTATTTTTCAAGCAGAGATTCTCAATTAAAGATTGAGAAGCTACAGTTTGTGCCTCCTCCTGAACTTTACAAGTATCAAGACAAAACACACTTTGCCCTAGACGCGTCTTCGCTCCACATTCAAGGATTGAATTTCAAGAGAGCTTATTTATATGGAGATTTTAACGTACAACATCTTAATATTGAAGAGTCGGCCCTTAAAGTCTATGTTGGACATAATTCTGCTGCTAAAGAAGGCTCTCATGCATCCATACATGAAGTTATTTCACCATTTCTAAGCAATATTAAAGTAGAAAAAATTAACTACCCTCAAAGTAGCCTTCATGTTTACGACAAAGAAGACCAGTCTATGCGGTTTTCTTCCTCAAAAATTAAAGCAGATATTTCTAATTTTTACGTAGATCAGTCTACATTTTCTTTACAGTTTGGGCCTCAGCAAAACTCTACGGCTCGTATGTTCTTCTCTGATGATATAGATATCAGCATTAAAGATTTTAGTAGAGTTATTGATAACGGTCTGTACAAAATCTCCGCAGACGCAATACGTATTAAGTCAGGTGATAATAAGATTCTGGTTGATGGACTAAAATTAGAACCCTTGTTAAGCAGATCACAGGTATTAGAAAGGTATGCTTACAGCAAGTCTATAGCACAGCTGTATTCAGACAGGGTAGAACTACAAAATGTTGACTTTAAAGCATTAATGGAAGAGGAGAAGTTAATTGTAGGAAAAATTAATATTTATGAGCCTAGTCTGGAAGTTTATCGTGATAACCGTCTACCCCGTAACCTGAAAAAAAATCCTGCTTTGCATCAACAACTTTTACTTAATCTTGATCAGCAGCTAAGTATTGAAGAGCTTAATGTATTTGATGGGCTCATTACCTATGCTGAACGTACTGCAGCTGGAGAAGAAGCTGGCCAAATCACCTTTGAAAACGTAAATGCGCAGGTGCTTCATCTGAGCAATTTACCAGAGGCTATTAAAAATAATACAGTAAGTACTTTGCATATCACTACCAAAGTAATGGGTAAGGGCCTACTGAATGTTCATTTTAGCTTTCCACTGGCAAGTCAAAATCTGGCTTTTCAGGCAAATGGTCACTTAGGAACTATGGATTTAAAAGCATTAAACCCTATGCTAGGGCCTGTAGCCTCAGTGCACATCAAAGAAGGTATTAATCAGAGTATGCGTTTTGAGTTTGAAGGCAATGAAGATAGGAGTGAGGGTAGCATGGAGTTTCGCTATAATGATTTGAGCGTACAAATGATAGATCAGCAAAAAGGAAGAAGCGGCCTTGACGAAAAACTTGGTACTTTTATAGCTAACGCTTTTGTACTAAAAGCTAACAATCCTAAAGCCGTTTTCTTAAGAATAGGGAATATTAAGTTTGAAAGAGATAAAACACGCTCTATGTTCCATTACTGGTGGCAGAGTCTGCTTTCTGGAGTAAAATCCAGTATTGGTCTGGATAAAGACATGGAAAAAACTAAAGACTTTGCCGAACTGGATAAAAATTAAACCTTGTTGACAGGTTTTAATCCTTTTTGGCGAGCCAACTCATACATATACTGGAAAGCCTCATCTTTAGAATTGCTTATTTTTCCATCAAGAATGGCCTCCCTAATTTCGTTTTTAAGGTCACCAACAATTTTAGATGGCTTAACATCAAATATGTACATGATATCTTCACCGGATACCGGAGGTTGAAAATTTCTAACTTTGTCTTTTTCTTCTACCTCTTCCATTTTAGCCACGACCCTGTCAAAATTATTAAGGTACTTTTGAACTTTGTTAGGGTTTTTAGAGGTGATATCTGCACGGCAGAGCGTCATCAGGTCATCCACATCATCACCAGCCTCATAAAGCAGACGCCGAATGGCTGAATCAGAAACTTCATCTTTGACAAGTGCAATAGGACGAAGGTGTAGTTTAACCAACTTTTGCACATATTTCATCTTCTGATCTAAAGGAAGTTTTAAGTTCCTAAAAATCTTGGGAACCATACGTGCGCCTTTATCTTCGTGTCCATGAAAAGTCCAGCCCACGAGTTTATCAAAGCGTTTGGTGGCGGGCTTAGCGATATCATGCAAAATTGCGGCCCAGCGCAACCATAAATCATCTGTATTTTCCGAGATATTATCCAGTACTTGCAGAGTATGGTAAAAATTGTCTTTATGAGAGCGACCTTCAACAGTATCTACCCCTTTTAGGTCTACCATTTCAGGAAAAATCAGCTCTAGCAGCCCTGCATGGTATAGCAGTTTAAATCCGTAACTAGGTGTTTTTGTAAGAATGATCTTGTTCAACTCATCCGCAATTCTTTCACGAGATACAATCTTTATGCGATTGGCATTGGATATGATTGCATCAAATGTTTTGGAGGTGATGTCAAATTTGAGCTGAGCAGCAAAACGAACCGCGCGCATCATTCTCAATGGATCGTCTGAAAAAGTAATATCAGGGTCCAAAGGAGTCTTAATCTGCTTACGTTTCAGGTCTTTTACGCCATCAAATGGATCTACCAACTGTGCGAAGCTATCCTGGTTTAGGCTAATAGCCAGTGCATTAATAGTGAAATCTCTGCGAAGCTGATCATCTTTAAGGCTGCCAGCACTCACTTCGGGCTTCCGAGAATTAGAACGATAAGATTCTTTTCGTGCTCCAACAAATTCTACTTCCCAATCCTGATAGCGGAGCATGGCTGTTCCAAAATTCTTGAAGACAGCCACATTAGTTTTTTTACCACTCTGTTGTTCAATTAGGCTGGCTACTTCATTGGCCAGTTTTATGCCATCTCCTACGCAAACGACATCAATATCTTTAGAAGGCCTTTTAAGAATAAGATCCCGTACATAGCCTCCTACAGTATAGGTCTCTAATTTTAGCTTAGAGGCAGCTTCGGCAATGATGGTGAATACCGCTTGTTTATCTAATGCAGATTTGAAATTTTTCATTCTTAAAAGGATCATTCTTCGCAAAGGTAATAAGAAGGATTACCTTAGAAAAGTGAAGCTACCATCCTCAAAGAGTTTCATGACCTTTACCACCGTATATTTACTGTCTTTTTCCCGGCAATCTACAGTTTCATCAATCAGAGCATCCTCTGAAAAATTTTTTGCTGCCCTAAAAGCGATTATCGGACCGTTTTTACGAACAAACTGCTTTAACTTTTCTTCTTTTACCAATCGGATGCTGATGAATGAGCTCTCATCAAAAGGTGTCTGGTATTTTTTATGGGGGAGAAGTAGCTCCAGAGGTTCTTCTGCATATTCTATCATTTCCCAAGCTAGTTCAGGTACCTGGCTAACGAAATAATGTATGTCCTCTTCTCTGTAAATGAGTATGCTATAATTAGGTGACTCATCATTAGAAGCACCAGCATTTGCTCTAATTCGTTCAATCGTATCTTTGGCATAAACGTGAGTACCAATCAGGGTTTCAGGGGTGTTCTTCAGAAGAAAAACTGAAGTGGTTTTAGTTTTCAAAGCAAAAAATAGGTTGAGTGAATATCTGTTAAGATATAGAAATAGTATTTCCTGTTAAAGAAGGCAAAAGTATAGTAATTTTTGTTCCTACCGATACTTCGCTGGAAATAGATATATCTCCCCCTAGTTTTTCTACATTTGACTTTACAATAAAAAGCCCCAAGCCACTCCCTTTAGAGGCCGAATGCCCTCTGTAAAACATATCAAAAGCTCTGGACAAAACGTTGGCGTCCATTCCACAGCCATTGTCTTCAAAGTAAAATAAGAGGTTCTTTTCTTTTTGGAGCGCAGAGATTTTTAAATAAGAATTTTTCTGTGCATTACCCTTAAAAGTATAAGCGTTTTCTATGATATGTTGAAAAATGGATATAACAAACTTCTTTCCACTGGTAATATACAAATCAGCTGCAACATCTACCTTTACTTTTATGCTGCTAGCCGCTGGGGATGAGGCATAGCTATTAATTATTTCTTCCAGCAAAGGCTTTATAAAAAAGGTATTGAGCTCAAAACTTGGCTGAGTAGATAATGAGTATTCAAAAAGGTTAACAATAGTATGGTTTAGCTTTCCCAAGCTGTTTTTGATATGGGTAAGATAGTTTTGAACTGTAACCAAATCGTCCCCGGCCATTTCTGCTAGGTCTAGCAAGCCCATTACTGAGGCTACAGGCCCTTTTAAATCATGAGACACTTTATATACAAGCGTCTGCAATTCTGAGTTTTTTTGCTTGAGTGCATCGGCAGTCAGCAGTACCTGTTTCAGGTCTTTAGCCACCAGCACATAGCCCTGTACCTTGTTGTCATTATCTTTGAGCAATGAAAGTGAAGCAGAAACAGGTACAGTATGGCCGGAATGATGTCGGAATGAAGATTCTTGATTGTATAAAAATCCTTGATATGCAAGTTGGTTCTTCATAAGCTCAAGTGTTTCTTTTTCTTCTGATGGAAAAAGAAACGCTATATTTTGGCTTATTAAATCTTCTTGATGAAAACCTAATAGCTCTCCAACTTTGCTGTTAACTTCTTTAATTGAAAAATGCTTATCAAAAATGATAAGCATATCCACTATACCTTCAAAGATGCTATTCAAATAGTTTTTAGCAATGACGGATGCTTTTAACTCTTCGCCCAACATATTTATGCCAGAGACAATAGCATCTATTTCATCAAAACTATCTGAGATTTCTAAACTATGATTAAAATTCCCATTAGCAATTTCTAGGATAAGCGTATTGATATCCTCTATCCGGTCATTTACCTCCATACTACAAAAACTTTCTCAACCACTTCAACGCATCTTGTTGATTCGAAAATACTTTATGAGGAATTTTAGGCTTATTAAAATTAAAAACGATTGTTGTTAGTACTTTTTCTACGGTACTGGTTTCTACCAGTGCTATAGCTGTAATGTTAATTAGGCCTTCGCTAAACAAATATTCTCGGGCCTGTTTGTCTATACTTTTTATACGTGAGCTTCTGATTAAAACTGGGGTTTTAAGATCCCCAAAATGCTCCAGGCGTTCAGATACAATACGTTTAGCATCTTCCAGCTTTAGGTGCAAGTTTGGTTTGTATTGTACCGTTACAATATTATCATTAAGTTCAGCATAAAAGTAGTCTGTTTCAAACTTGTTTGAGTTCATTATACTGAGGTTGTGTTACCTTATATTCTGTAATCCACTTTTTGGCATGTCCTGTATCCTTAAAAAACCGGAAAGGGTATTTGGGTTGATGGAATTTAAGGAAAAAATTTCCCATTATCCTCGTTACAGGATTATTTACTATCACAGCCAGAGCTAATAAATCATCTCCGGCATCACTAGAAAAGTACTCTCTGCTTTCTTTTGTAACCTCCTTAACCGTTGATATATAGGCAATTGAAGGATACTTCATCCCCTGAGTAATTTCCTTTCTGAAGGTGGTGGCTTTTTGAGCTGCATCAAGGTCTATACGAGAGACTTTATACCTCCCGAAAAGTATCCCATCTACAATATCAAATTCCACTACGTCGTTCTGGTACTTTAAAGTGTTCATACAACAAAATAAACAGTTCTGTCTTATTTAAACCCAATTGGTGCTGTATGAAACTTACATCTTATGAAAATATAAAAACATTTGATAGTTTCTATCTATTTCACGCTAATACTTCTCCTTCTTATTTGTTAAGTATTTCTATTTCTACTCGGATATTATTTTTAGCCATAGGTGAATCCTCATCAAAAAGCATTTGCTTTCCTCCCCAACCATAGGTTTTAATACGCTCTTCACTAATTCCTTTGTGCACCAGATAACTTTTAATGGTTTCAGCTCTGTATTCAGATAATTTAGTGGAGCTAAATCCTCTTTTTTTGTACTCGTTGGTTCTTATTAGGTCAAAATAGTTTCGCTTTTCTTCATTGTAAAGATATGCTACACCTCTGGAATTACCGTTGGTATGGCCATGAACCTTAATACTCATGTTGGGGAATCTACTCAATAAGTTGTACACAATATCCAGTTCGTGCTTAGACTGCAATCTCATTACTGTTGAGTTAGCGTAGAAGTAGGTATTGTACATGGTTTGAAAATCGCCAACCTCTAGTTGTTTCAGTGGAAATTGTACAAAAACAGTATCATTTCTTATTTCTTTAATTAGAGACTGCATTGAACTCATATCGCTTTGTAGGTCCAGTAAGAAGCTGCTTTCTTGATAACCCAAGGCACGTGTAGTTATAAGCAAAGTATCTGTAGTCCTTTGTCCACCCTCCAGGCTTAAATATTCATCAGATTGAAGTTTGCTAATAAGTTTAGAGCTACTTTTGTCAGTGATAGTCAATTGGGCCGGAATTAATTCCTGACGAACATCATCATAGTTTTCAAAAGCAAAAACTAAACTTTTAGAAGCTAATGAAAAAGCTTCCTCCTTAGGGTTCTTTTGTGCTGTTGGCCTTATGGTATGCTTTTCTTCTTGCTGTTCCCCTAAAGCCTCTAGTCTAGTATTTTCTAGTTTGTCATCTACGGTAAGAAGCCAGGCATCTTTAAAAGGAGTTTTGCTTCTAATTTCATAATATGCACTAATGAGCTTGCTTTTAGACAGTGCACGGTAAGTGTATACGTAATAAAGTTTGTTTTTAGAATGGAGCTTATAAAATGCGGGTAAGCCTTGCTGGCTTGCACTCTTGGTCATGCGCTGGGCGTTTGTTTCTTGCTCAAAGACGCCAATTACCAGGTATATTCCAGCGTTAAGAGTTTCGGGGTCTTTCAGGAAAGCTGAAGTTACCGGTTTTGCAGTAGAAGATTGAAATATAAAGGAAGCTATGACAAAAAAAGAGAAGAGTAATCTTTTCATATTGTGGTGTAATAACATGATGTATGTCATTAGTTTTACTTTGTCTTACGATTATATTACAAATCCCATTCGCAAGCTGAAAAAAACGATGCTTAATTACGCTAAAGCTTATGCAAGTGATATATTATGTGGTTTAGAATGGTTATAAATATTACTATACATTGATTTATATGAATATACCAATATTATCTTTTGATCTTAAAGCCCATATCACAACTGCGAGGGCATTATCACTATTGCTGATGCCCCTTTTCATAGCATGTTCCTCCGAACAAAATAGTGTATCACAATATGAGGTTGAAATAGACACTACTCAGTTTAAAAAACATATTACAAGACTTGCATCCGATGAGTTTGAAGGCAGAATGCCTTTTTCAGAGGGAGAAAAAAAGACGGTGGCCTATCTGGAGCAGGAATTTATAAATATGGGACTTGAGCCTGGGAATGGAGATAGCTATTTACAGGAAGTTCCATTGGTTGAAATAGACGCGGTACCTACTACAGATTTAAAAATTAATTCATCAGACGAGCAAATCAGCCTGAGATACAGAAACGATTTTGTTGCCCTTACCAGAAGGGTAACGGAGCAGGTATATGTAGAGGATTCAGAGTTGGTATTTTGTGGGTTTGGCATTGTTGCACCAGAATATGATTGGAATGATTACGAAGGCATAGATATGCGTGGGAAAACCGCGGTGGTATTGGTTAACGATCCTGGCTTTGGTTCTGATGATACTACTTTCTTTAAAGGCAATACCATGACATACTATGGACGCTGGACTTATAAATATGAAGAAGCTGCCAGACAGGGAGCCGAAGGTGTAATTATCGTACATGACACTGCTCCGGCTGGTTACCCTTGGGGGGTGGTAAGAAGTAGCTGGACTGGTAAGGCTCTATACCTTCAGTCAGACGATGATAATATGTCTCGTTGTGCCTTTGAAGGCTGGATAAATAATACTGCCGCAAGACAAATATTTTCTAAAGCTAAAATTAGCAATTATCTGGGACAGGCACGTGAGCAGGGCTTTAAGCCTATTCCTATGAATATGACTGTTTCTGTAGCATTGGAAGCAAGTTACGTAAAAGCAAGTTCGCCCAATGTAGTTGCTAAATTAGAAGGTAATAAACATTCCGATGAATATATCATTTATTCTGCTCACTGGGATCATATTGGTATCAACGAAGCAGTAGAAGGAGACAGCATTTACAATGGGGCATTGGATAATGCCAGTGGTGTAGCAGCAATGTTAGAAATTGCACGTGCCTTTAGTGAACTTCCCGAAAAGCCAGAGAGAAGTATTGTGTTTATTGCGGTTACTGCAGAAGAACAAGGCCTGTTAGGCTCTGCGTATTATGCGGAACAACCCATCTACCCAATTGAAAAAACAGTTGCAAATATCAATATGGATGGTATTTGGTTTCTTGGCTCCATGAAAGACGTAACTGTAGTAGGCTATGGGCAATCTGAATTAGATGAGTACATCTCAGAGGCAGCAGCTCAGCAGGGTAGATATGTAATTCCTGACCCTCAGCCCGAAAAGGGATACTTCTTTCGCTCCGATCATTTTAATTTTGCCAAAGTAGGTATACCAGCCCTCTACGCAAGTGGGGAGTCAGACCATCGTCAAAATGGCAAGGCATGGACCGAACAAAAGAACAGCGAATGGACACAGAAGCATTATCATCAACCTTCCGATGAGTACGTGCCTGAAGAGTGGAGCTTTGATGGTATGGCCCAAGATGCTGAATTGCTCTTCAATGTTGGGTATCGTTTGTCTAATGAAAGATATTTTCCAGAATGGAAAAGCGGATCAGAGTTCAAAACTATACGCGAATCCTATATGCAACAGTAAGTTTTATTTTAAGTTGTACATACTCCTTAAAAGGTAGAGATGCAGGTGTGAACTTTTTATAAGTAAAATCCTTAATTAGTTGTGAAGGAAGTTAATACTTAGTATTTTTGCGGAAAATAGGGGCTTTGTTCCCTATTTCTTTTTTTTTTATTAAATATAATGTATAACCAAAAACTGCTAGCCCTATTGCTCTAAGGCCAGTATGTAATCAGAGCTATTTTCTCGATATGGCAGAAGAACAAAAAGAAAAGTTTGATTGGGATCAGGCAGATCTTCGTGGATTTGGTGAAGAATACACTGAAGAAGAGAGAGCCAACATGGCCTCTATGTACGATGATACGCTTACCCAAGTAAACGAAAACGAAGTAGTAACAGGTACTGTAGTGGGTATCAACGATCGTGACATCATCCTTAATATCGGATTTAAGTCTGACGGTTTAGTTTCTTCTTCTGAATTTCGCGACATGCCTGACCTCAAGGTTGGAGACGAAGTAGAAGTGTATGTAGAGGAGCAGGAAGACGCACAAGGACAGTTAATTCTTTCCCGTAAAAAAGCTAAAATTGTTAAAGCTTGGGAAAAAATTCAGCATGCTCTTGATCATGATGAGGTAATTGAAGGTACCGTTAAGCGTCGTACCAAAGGTGGTCTTATTTGTGATATATACGGAGTTGAGGCTTTCTTACCTGGTTCTCAAATTGACGTGAAGCCAATTCGCGACTTTGATGTATTCGTAGGTAAGAAAATGGAAGTTAAAGTTGTTAAGATCAACTATGCTAACGACAACGTAGTAGTTTCTCATAAAGTACTTATTGAGAAAGATCTTGAAGAGCAAAAAGCTCGCATCCTTAACAACCTTGAGAAAGGTCAGGTACTTGAAGGGGTTATTAAAAACATGACCAACTTTGGTGTATTTATTGATCTTGGTGGTGTTGATGGACTATTGCACATCACTGATATCTCTTGGGGTAGAATCAACCATCCTGAAGAAGTACTCAACCTTGACCAAAAGGTGAACATTGTAGTACTTGACTTTGATGATGAGAAGAAGCGTATTTCTCTTGGTATGAAGCAGCTTACGCCTCATCCTTGGGATTCTCTTGCTGAAGAAATTCAGGTGGGTTCTAAAGTTAAAGGTAAAATAGTAAATGTAGCAGACTATGGCGCATTCCTGGAAATTATGCCAGGTGTAGAAGGTCTGATCCACGTTTCTGAAATGTCTTGGTCTCAGCACCTGCGTAATCCTCAGGACTTCATCAGCATTGGTGACGAATTAGAGGCAGTAGTGCTTACCCTTGACCGTGAGGAGCGTAAAATGTCTCTAGGTATTAAGCAACTTACCGAAGATCCTTGGACTAAGCAAGACCTGCTTACCAAGTATGCGGTAGGTACTGTACATAAAGGGATCGTTCGTAACCTGACTAACTTCGGCCTGTTCATAGAACTGGAAGAAGGTATTGATGGTTTGGTACACGTTTCTGACCTTTCTTGGACGAAAAAAGTAAAGCATCCTTCTGAGTTTACCAAAGTAGGCGAAGAGCTTGAAGTTCAGGTACTGGAGCTTGACGTTGAAAATCGTCGTCTGGCATTAGGACATAAACAACTAGAAGAAAATCCTTGGGATACTTTTGAAGACCTTTTCCCTGTAAACTCAGTACACAAAGGAACTGTGATGAGCAAAGTGGATAAAGGAGCTTTAATTGAGCTTCCTTATGGTATTGAAGGTTTCTCTAGTTTCAAACACTTAAAGAAAGAAGATGGTACTGAGCCTCAGGTAGGTGAAGCGCTGGATTTCAAAGTGGTTGAGTTCTCAAAAGATGACCGTAGAATTGTGCTGTCTCATAGCAACGTACACTCTGAGGTGGAGGAGAAGCCTGCAGCCCAGGAAGCTTCTGCTCCTAAAGCTAGCAAAAAGGCTAAGCCTAAGCAGCAGGGTGGAGGAGAAGGCGGAGATCGTTCTACTCTAGGTGATCTTGAGGCGCTTTCTAGCTTGAAAGAGCAAATGCAGGAAGAGCAAAAGAAAGCTGCACAAGAGAAAATGGATAAGAAAGAACAAGCTAAGTCTCAGGCTGATAGCAAAGAGGACGAAGCTGATTCTTCTGAAGAAGAGAAGTAATATTGAAAGTAGAGGGAATTTATTCCCTCTACTTCACAAAAAGTTTTGTATAAGTCGGTAAGATTTATACCTTTGCAACTTCTTAAAGAAATGGTCGCGTGGCCGAGCGGTTAGGCAGAGGTCTGCAAAACCTCCTACAGCGGTTCAAATCCGCTCGCGACCTCAAAAGCTGGGTATTCACCCGGCTTTTTTTATGCCTTTCTTTGTACTGTCTCTCTTAAAAAAATATAGAGCTACCGTACAGCTTCTGACTTGTAGCAGGACGGTATAAAACAACTAAACATAGACTTTTTTCTTTATTTAATACCGTTCCTTAAATCCTCTATTTATACTCATTCTAAATTTGCTGGCATCGCACCAATACATCATGGTAATTTCTTGATTACCAGTTGTTTGTGTATTAAGATCGCACTGCATCAAAGCATGTACCAATTTGGTCAAAATATATTTGAAATCAATTAATGGCGTATTACTTTTGTGGGTGTTTAAAATCACGGGAAATAATGTTGAAAAATAGATTAGACTGGCATTTGAGCAAATTTAGCACTCTTCGTTACCTCCTTTTTTGTCTCGCTTTTACTTTAAGTTTTTCTACTTCGTATGCCCAGGACGAAGCTGCCGCAGAGGCCTCGGATGGGATTCCTACGGATGAAGAGACGATCAATCAAGGAAAAAGTTTATTTACTAACAACTGTACTGTTTGTCACGCAATCAATGAACAGGTTGTTGGTCCTGCACTGAAAGATGTGCACGAGCGTCGCGACCTCCCCTGGCTGCAGAGTTTTATTAAAAACTCTCAGAAAGTAATCCAGAGTGGAGATGATTACGCGGTTAACCTCTATAATGAGTATAACAAAACGCTCATGCCTTCATTTGACTTTACTGATGAGCAGGTAACTTCAATAGTTGCTTATATCAAAAGTGAGTCACAAGCTCCTGCACCGACGGCTGGCGGAGGTGAAGTAACAGAAGGAGGTGAGGTATCAACTGGAGGGCAGGCTGGTGGAATATCATCAGACTATCTTACCATTATTCTATTAGGTCTTTTAGTTGTACTTATCCTTATACTGGTAGTATTAGTTCTGATTATCTCAGTTCTAAAGCGCTTTTTAAGCCAAAAAGCTGATCTAGATGAAGAAGATCGTGAAATCCTAAGTCAGAAAGTTGACGTACAGAAAGTAGTTAAAAGTAAGCCTTTCTTAGGGTTATCACTTTTCCTATTTATGGCAATAGCAGTTAAGCTGGTTATTGATGGCCTGTATTCTGTTGGTATTCAGCAGGGGTACCAGCCTAAGCAGCCAATTGCATTCTCTCACGCGCTACATGCTGGGCAGTATGAAATTGACTGCCAGTACTGCCACACCGGCGTTATGAAAGCAAAATCTGCTAATATTCCTTCAGCAAATATTTGTATGAATTGCCACCAACAAGTAAAAACAGAATCTCCTGAAATTCAGAAGATTTATGCCGCAATAGATTTTGATCCTGAAACCCAGACTTACGGAAATAATAAGCAGCCTATTGAATGGGTTCGTATACATAACTTACCAGACCTGGCCTATTTCAACCATTCTCAGCACGTAAATGTTGGTGGGCTTGACTGCCAGACTTGTCATGGTGAAGTACAGGAGATGGAAGTAGTATATCAGCACTCACTCTTAACTATGGGATGGTGTATTAATTGCCACCGCGAAACCCAGGTGAACGCTGAAGGTAACGAATACTACGATAAACTTCTAGAGCTGCATGAAGCTGCAGACTCAAAAGAACCTCTGAGAGTGGAAGATATAGGTGGTTTAGAATGTTCTAAGTGTCACTATTAATTCCCTTTCTTTTAACGAACAGACATTATCAACAAAATGGCAAATAAAAAAAATTACTGGCAAGGATTAGAGCAGCTCAGAAACGACCCTGAGTTTGTAAAACATGCTGATAAAGAGTTTCCCGAGTACTTGCCTATTGATGAAAAGAAACGGAATGGTGAAGTATCAGATGGTAGTTCACGTCGTGATTTTCTTAAAATGATGGGCTTTGGTATTAGTGCCGCCACGCTGGCTGCCTGTGAAGCTCCTATTCGCAAGGCAATACCTTATGTAGTAAAACCAGTTGATGTAGACCCATCTATACCAAATTACTACGCCTCTACTTATCTGGAAGGTGGTGACTATTGTAGTATAGTAGTGAAGACCAGAGAGGGTAGGCCTATCAAGTTAAAAGGTAATGATCGTTCTGGAGTAACTCTTGGGGGTACTAACGCTCAGGTTGAAGCTTCAGTTTTGTCACTTTACGACAAGCGTAGATATACTTCTCCTATGATCAACGGTACTGCAGTGTCATGGGATGATCTTGATAAAAAAGCAAAAGCTGAACTTGCTAAGAGCAGAAATACAGTAATAGTAAGTAATACAATATTAAGCCCGTCTACTCAGGCTGCTATTAACAGTATGGCTGATACATATGGTGTGAAGCACCTAATGTATGACCCCCAGTCTGCTGATGGCATACTAGATGCTTATCAGTCGGCAGTTGGGCAGCGTATACTTCCTACACACGATTTTAGTAAAGCACAAAGTATTGTAAGTTTCGGTGCAGACTTTTTAGGGACATGGATCGCACCAATCGCCTTTGCAAAGCAATATGCCAAGACTCGCAAAGTAAGTAAGGGCAGTGCTAATATGTCTAGGCACTATCAGTTTGAATCAAACCTTTCTATGACTGGTGCCAATGCTGACTACCGTTCTCAAATTAAGCCTTCACAAGAAGGTCTGGTAGTTGGGCAGCTATATAACTTATTGGCTGCTAAAGCTGGACGTGCTTCAGTATCTGTAAGTAAAGTTGAAGAAGTGGCGCATTTAAAAGCTGCGGCTGACAACCTTTGGGCTAATCGTGGCAAAGCAATAGTTGTTTGTGGCTCTAATGATCCGGCAGTACAAAGCCTGATTATTGCTATTAACGATATGCTGAATAGCTTTGGTAATACCATAGATATTCAAAAGCCTTCTTACTTCAGAAAAGGAGATAATGCTCAAATGTCTCGTTTTGTTGCTGATGTAAAAGCAGGGAAAGTAGATGGAGTTATCTTTTACAACTGTAACCCAGTTTATGATTTTCATGAAGGAGCTGAACTTGAAGCAGCACTTGAAAAAGTAAACTTTAAGGTTAGTACAAGTGGGGCCCCTGATGAAACTGCTGCATTGTGTAGCTATATTGCTCCTGACAATCACTTCTTAGAGTCATGGAATGACGCGGAACCTCAGAAAGGTCAATTTAGTCTTTCTCAGCCTGCTATCTCACCTATATTTAATACAAGACAAGCACAGTCTACTTTCTTAAACTGGTCTAATGCACCTGAAACGGACTTCTATACAGTTATCAAGAACAACTGGAGAAGCACTCTTTATGGAGCACAAAGTGAGGAGACAGACTTTGAACGCTTTTTTGACAAAGCCCTATATGATGGTGTTGTAGACTTTGATACTGAAGTGCCTTCTCCTGGAGTAGGAACTGTTGGTTTCCCTAACGAAAGCCTGAATGTAAATGTATCTCAGTCAGCCTCACAGATTAACAAAAACTACAAAGTAAGTGATGGTGTTGATCTGGTTCTTTATCAGAAAGTTGCTATTGGTAGTGGAAGACAGGCGAACAACCCATGGTTACAGGAAACTCCTGACCCTATTTCAAAGGCTTGCTGGGATAACTACATCACAGTATCTCAGAAGATGGCTGATAACTTAGGTGTAGACTATCATGAAGGTAAAACTAACCTGATCAAGCTAACAGCAGGAGAGCAGAGCATAACACTTCCAGTGTTAGTACAGCCGGGGCAAGCAGAAAATACGGTAGGTGTAGCAGTTGGCTACGGACGTAAGGTAGCTGGTAAAGTAGCTGAAGGACTTGGAGCCAACGTTTATCCTCTAGCGGCTAAAGTAGGTGCTAACTTCTTAAATTTCCATGCTGATGTGCAGCTGGAACTGATAGACGAAGTTTACAAAATTGCTCAAACGCAAACTCACAATACCTTTATGGGTCGTGAGACAGTGTTACAGGAGTCAATTCTAAGTAAATACAAAGAAAATCCTAAGGCAGGTAGGTACGAACCAAAGATTGCTACCTCAGAAGGTAAAAAAGACCCTGCTACAATCTCATTATGGAAAGGGCACAAATACCCTAACCACCATTGGAACATGGTCATAGACCTGAATAGCTGTATTGGTTGTAATGCCTGTACAGTTTCTTGTCAGGTTGAAAACAATGTGCCGGTTGTTGGTCGCCAGGAGGTTATCAATCGTCGTGAAATGCACTGGTTGCGTATTGACCGATACTATAGTAGTGATGCTGTAGAAGATCTGCAAGACATGGAAGTGGCTTCTGCAAACCCTGAAGTTACGTTCCAGCCCATGCTTTGTCAGCAGTGTAACAATGCTCCTTGTGAGACAGTTTGTCCTGTAGCTGCAACTACCCATAGTTCTGAAGGTCTTAATCAGATGACATACAACAGATGTATAGGTACACGCTATTGCGCAAATAACTGTCCTTACAAAGTAAGAAGATTCAACTGGTTCAAATATCATGATAATGAGCAGTTTGCTAGCGTAAACACTCCTATGAATGATGATTTAGGTAAAATGGTACTTAACCCTGATGTAACGGTTAGAGCTCGTGGAGTTATGGAAAAATGTACCTTCTGTGTACAACGTATCCAGTTAGGTAAACTTGAAGCTAAAAAAGAAGGACGCCGCCCTACAGATGAGGATGTAAACACTGCTTGTGCAGAGTCTTGTCCTACCAATGCGATTACTTTCGGTGATATCAACGATCCTGAAAGTAAGGTGTCTAAACTTCTAGCTGAAGAGGTAGAAGGTAGAGCATACCGTGTACTTCATGAAATCAATACCAGCCCTAACATCTGGTATTTAACTAAGATTAGAAATAAAGACGAAGAGTCTCCTAATGCATAAAGCCATATAAAAAAGAGATTATGGAAATTACTTCTTCAGTACGTAAGCCTCTGGTAACAGGAGGAAAAACAATACACGATGTAACAGAAGATGTCTGCCGTCACGTAGAGAGCAAACCAACAGTAAGTTGGTTGTTAGCTCTTGCCGTTTCGTTAGGTGTTTTAGCAATAGGGGCATACGCCCTGGTCATGACCTTATGGGAAGGTATAGGAATGTGGGGACTGAACAAAACCATAGGCTGGGCATGGGATATCACAAACTTTGTATGGTGGGTAGGTATAGGTCATGCTGGTACCTTAATTTCTGCCGTACTTTTATTATTCCGTCAGAAGTGGAGAACTTCTATTAACCGCGCCGCGGAAGCCATGACAATTTTTGCGGTAATTTGTGCCGCAATGTTTCCGGTAATACACATGGGAAGACCATGGCTTGGATTCTACTGGGCACTCCCACTTCCCAATACTTTTGGATCGCTATGGGTAAACTTTAATTCGCCACTGCTTTGGGACGTATTTGCGATTAGTACATACTTCTCAGTATCCTTAGTATTCTGGTATATCGGACTCGTTCCTGATTTTGCCACTATTCGTGACCGTGCCAAAGGAATTGTTTCTAAAACAGTATATGGCGCATTAAGCTTAGGATGGACGGGCTCTGCAAAAGCATGGGAACGTTATGAGGCTGTTTCTTTAATACTTGCTGGTCTGGCTACTCCATTGGTACTTTCAGTGCATACGATCGTATCATTTGACTTTGCAACTTCAGTAATACCAGGATGGCATACCACTATTTTTCCTCCTTACTTCGTGGCAGGAGCGATATTCTCTGGCTTTGCCATGGTACTTACTTTGATGCTTATTACCAGAAAAGTATATAAGTTAGAAGACTACATCACGATCAACCACATTGAGTTGATGAACATCATTATTATTGTTACAGGTTCTATCGTTGGTGTGGCTTACCTCACTGAGTTGTTTATGGCATGGTACTCTGGTGTTGAATATGAGCAATATGCTTTCTTAAATAGAGCTACCGGACCTTACTGGTGGGCATACTGGACCATGATGACGTGTAATGTGATTTCACCTCAGCTTTTCTGGTTTAAAAAGATAAGAACCAATATTGTTGCTACGTTCATTCTTTCAATTGTAGTGAATATAGGTATGTGGTTTGAGCGTTTTGTAATTATTGTTACCTCTCTACACAGAGACTATCTACCTTCAAGTTGGGCTATGTTTACACCTACCATGTATGATGTAGGTATTTATCTGTTCACATTTGGTTTGTTCTTTACCTTATTCTTCCTGTTTGCCAAATTCTTCCCGGTAATCAACATGGCTGAGGTTAAGTCAATTTTAAGATCGTCTTCAGAGAGATCCGTAACTCATGGAGCTTCGCACACAGAAGCTTCTCAAAAAACAACTCCTAAAGAAGCTTAATTTATATCATGAAAAAGAAGAATTACCTGATAGGTGTATTTAATGATGAAGATATCCTGCTCACGGGAGTTAAGCATGTGAGGGATGCAGGGGTGAAAATTCATGAGTGCTATACACCATATCCTGTGCATGGTCTTGGTCATGCGCTCGGTTACAAAAGATCACGTTTGCCTATTGCTGCTTTTATGTTTGGTATGCTGGGTACTTCACTTGCTCTTTTAATGCAGTATTATATGATGGGGATTGACTGGCCTATGATAATAGGCGGTAAAAATTATACTTCTTTGCCTACGTTTTTCCCGGTTACTTTTGAGTTAACAGTACTGCTTTCTGCATTTGGTATGGTAATTACCTTTTTGGTAATTAGTGACCTTCGCCCTTATGGCAAAGCTAAAGTATTTGACTTAAGAGCAACAGATGATAAGCATATCATGGCTATTGATCTTTCCAAAAACGCTAGTACTCAAATAGCAGAACTTAAAAAGATTTTACAAGACTCAGGTGCTGCTGAAGTGAATGAGAAAAGCATGTAAATCCATGAACAGAATGATATTTAAGAAAATTACATATTTACTGGTTTTAGCAGTTGTTTTTGGAGCCTGTTCTGCTGACGGTGAGTTTCCTGGTTATGAATATGCTCCACAAATGTATCATTCCACTCCGTATGAACCTCTCTCTCAAATAACTAATACCGAAGAGGGAGAATGGGTGAGCTCTCTGGATGATGAAGTGGGAGAGTTTTACAACTCTAATCCTAATAACCCTTACGGAATGACAATGAGAGATCCGGCGGCTAATACTGTTCGCCGTAACTCTGGAGGTTACCTTCCTTATCGCATACACAAAGATAGCATAGAACTGGCTGCTAGAGTGTTAAAAAACCCTTTAGATTCTTCTGAAGCAGTTCTTCAGGGAGGGCAAGCATTATATGCAAGCTATTGCTACCCTTGTCATGGGGGCTCTGGACAGGGAGATGGACCTGTAGGTAAAGTATATAAAGGGGTTCCTGCCTATAACGTAGGACGTTATGCTGAGCTTACAGAAGGTCATATCTTCCATACTATCACTTATGGTAGAGGTAGAATGAATGCCCATGGTTCACAGATAGATATTGAAGATCGTTGGAAGATTGTACGTTACGTACAACAATTGCAAAATCAATAAAAAACTAACTCTAAAGTCAGGCTAAGAAAGATGACAGCAGAACAATTTAATTTTAATTCAAGCCTCAAAAAGAAGATTGCGATTCTGGGTATATCCGGTATTGTAGTGCTTGCTTTGGGGATTATCTTTTTAATCTTCGGAGGAAGTGGTCATGAAGCTGCTGATGCTGCTCATGGAGCTGCGGCAGGTCATGGTGGAGGCCATGCAGAGTTTCACTGGTACGACCGTCTATTCACCAATCTATGGATTAATAATGTTTACTTCACTGGTTTAGGAGTTATTGGGCTATTCTTTGTGGCTTTGCAGTATGCTGCTCAGGCAGGATGGTCTGCGGGTATTAAAAGAATCCCAGAAGCTTTTGGTGCGTGGCTGCCTTATGCAGCAGTACTAATGCTATTGGTCTTCTTTATCGGAGGGCATACCATTTTTCACTGGACACACGAATATCTTTACGATGAGGCAGATCCTCGCTACGATTCGATTATTGCAGGTAAGCGTGGATATTTAAATACACCTTTCTTCGTAATTCGTATGGTGGTCTATTTTGCAGTGTGGTATCTGATGTATCGCCTGATCAGGAAAGAATCTTTAGCAGAAGATATTAATGGAGGAACTGCCCATCACTTTAAGTTAGTGAAGCTATCTACCATATTTATTGTATTCTTTGCTGTTACTTCTTCTACTTCAGCTTGGGACTGGACTTTATCAATAGATACTCACTGGTTCAGTACAATGTATGGATGGTACAATTTTGCCAGTTGGTTTGTGTCTGGTTTAGCAGCTATCACACTAATTGTAGTAATGCTTCGTGAGAACGGTTACATCAAACTGGTAAGTTCAGAACACTTACACGATTTAGGTAAATTTGTGTTTGCTTTTAGTATTTTCTGGGCTTATATCTGGTTTGGTCAGTTCTTGCTTATCTATTATGCTAACATACCAGAAGAGACTATTTACTTCCTGGAAAGACTGGAAAGTGATTTCTATTCACCTTTCTTTTTCGGTACTCTAATCCTGAACTTCTTCTTTCCCTTTCTAGTTTTAATGACGAGAGATTCCAAACGTCATACGGTATTTCTTAAACTGGTCTGTACAGTGGTATTAATTGGTCAGTGGTTAAACTTCTATTTAATGATAACCCCCGGAATTCTTAAAGAAAATGGTGGTTTAGGTTTTATGGAATTAGGAACTACCATGATCTATCTCGCAGCTTTTCTATATGTTGTATTAAACAACCTTTCTAAAGCTTCGCTGGTAGCCAAGAACCACCCCATGTTACAAGAAAGTATCCATCATCATACTTGATTTATTAAAACAGCATAGCAATTATGTTTGAATTACTCATAGGTATAGGCGTCGTTTTAGTGGTCGCCATAATTCTTACCATATTAAGAATTTTAAGACTGGTAAATGTAGCGAGAGGAGTTGAGAAAAAGTCGCCTGATTCTTCTTCCGCCAACAAAGTAAACGCATTATTATTCCTTCTATTTTTATTGATTTCTGGAGCAGCAACTACCTGGTATTCAGTTAGTAGGTTTGATGAGTATCAGTTGCCTATTGCATCTGAGCATGGAATCATTACTGATAGGTTGTTCTGGATTACAATGATTGTTACGGGGGTTGTATTTATTATCACCCAGATTTTACTGTTTTACTTCTCGTACAAGTATCAGTTCAAAACAAGCAGAAAAGCTCTTTACTATCCTGATAATAGTAAACTGGAAGTAGTCTGGACGGTAATACCTGCCATTGTACTCTCTATTTTGGTATTTTCCGGATGGAAAGCCTGGTCAGATATTACTAATGCTGCTCCTGACGATGCAGAAGTAGTAGAAGTGATGGGTTACCAGTTTGGATGGGAATTTAGATACCCAGGCAAAGATAACGAGCTTGGAAATCATGATTTCCGCTTGATTGATCCTGTAAATATGTGGGGGATGGATTTTACTGATCGTTCTTCATTTGATGACTTTTCTTCTGGTACTAAGCTAGTTATCCCTAAAGGAAAGCCTGTATTATTTAAGATCAGAGCACGTGATGTACTTCATAGTGTTTTCATTCCTGAGTTTCGTCTTAAGCAGGATGCAGTTCCTGGCATGCCAACTCGTTTCTGGTTTACACCTAACAAAACTACCGCGGAAATGCGCGAAGAGCTAGGAAACCCAGACTTTAACTACTATATCTACTGTACGGAGGTATGTGGTAGAGGACATTTTTCTATGAGAAAGATGGTTGAAGTGGTAGAAGCCGATGAGTACGAGCAATGGTATGCTGAGCAGCAGCCTTTCTTGCAAAAAAATCCTGATTACCTGGCAAAAGTGCCTAGCAATATGAAGGAGCTTGCAGTAGTGAGTGCCGGCATGGATTCAGAAGTAGAAGAAAATTAAGCAATTAGCATTTAATACCTTATCTGTATGGCTACAGCAAACATAAGTAATGAAAATATAGCACACGATGTGCATGGCCATGATGATGACCACCATCATGGTAATTTTATAACGACTTATATCTTTAGCACAGACCATAAAATGATTGCCAAACAATACCTGTTAACGGGTATTCTTTGGGCGTTTGTTGGTGGTTTGCTTTCTATCATATTTCGTCTACAGCTTGGCTTTCCAGGCATGAGCCTTGAATTTTTGAGACCATTGTTAGGTGACTGGATATCATCTTCAGGTTCTTTAGATCCTGAGTTTTATCTTGCCCTGGTTACGATGCATGGTACCATTATGGTATTCTTTGTACTAACAGCAGGTCTAAGTGGTACTTTCAGTAACTATCTAATTCCTTTACAGATTGGTGCCCGTGATATGGCTTCTGGATTTATGAACATGCTTTCTTACTGGCTGTTCTTCCTTGCTAGTATTATCATGTTCATCTCTTTATTTCTTGAAACTGGACCTGCAGCTGGGGGATGGGTAGTTTACCCTCCGCTAAGTGCACTTCCTCAAGCAATACAGGGGTCTCAAGCAGGTATGACTTTATGGCTAGTAGCGATGGTTTTTTTCATTGCATCGCAGCTATTAGGAGGTATTAACTATATTACTACCGTTATTAACCTTAGAACAAGTGGAATGTCTTTTTCTAAACTTCCACTCACAATCTGGGCTTTCTTTTTAACTGCTGTTATTGGTTTGTTATCATTCCCGGTACTAATGGCGGCTTCTCTTTTATTAGTATTTGATAGAAGCTTCGGTACCAGCTTTTACCTTTCAGAAATTTATATTGGAGGCGAAGCTCTTCCTAATGTGGGAGGTAGCCCTATCCTATATCAGCATTTGTTCTGGTTCTTAGGTCACCCTGAAGTATATATAGTACTATTGCCAGCTCTGGGTATTACATCTGAGGTAGTAGCTACAAACTCAAGAAAACCAATATTCGGTTATCGTGCCATGGTTGGTTCAATGCTGGGTATTACTATACTTTCATTTGTTGTATGGGCACACCATATGTTCGTTTCAGGGCTTAACCCTTTTCTGGGTTCAATATTCATGTTTCTGACACTTATTATTGCTGTTCCTTCAGCTGTTAAAGTGTTTAACTACCTAACAACTCTTTGGAAAGGTAACATCGTATTTACGCCCGCCATGTTATTTTCAATTGGCTTGGTGTCAGTGTTTATTTCTGGTGGTCTGACAGGTATATTCTTAGGTAACTCAGCAATTGACATCCAGTTACACGATACTTATTTTGTAGTGGCTCACTTCCATCTGGTAATGGGTAGTGCTTCATTCTTCGGATTAATGGCTGGTGTATACCACTGGTTCCCTAAGATGTATGGTAGAATGATGGATAGACACCTGGGATATGTGCACTTCTGGTTAACTTTTGTGGGTATTTATCTTGTATTCTTCCCGATGCACTACATTGGTATCGCTGGTTTCCCTAGAAGATATTATTCATTCACAACTTTTGATATACTTGATACATTCGCTGATTTGAATATGTTCATCAGTGTAGCTGCTATATTGACATTCTCAGCACAGGCTATATTTGCTTATAACTTCTTCTACAGTATGTATAGAGGAAGATTAGCACCAGCTAATCCTTGGAAGTCAAATACATTAGAGTGGACAACTTCAAGATATCCTGGTCACGGAAACTGGCCTGGTGAAATACCAAAAGTTTACAGATGGCCTTACGATTACAGTAAGCCAGGGGCTAAAGAAGATTATATTCCTCAGCATATTCCGTTTTCTGCTACGCCTGAATCCAACCTTCCGCATGAAAATGAAATGATTGCAGAGGAGAAAGCAGCAGCAAAAGTGGATACAACTTCAAATGAGGCTAAAGCCTAAAACAAAACTGTACAGGAGACTAAGCTTTATCACCTTAGTCTCCGTGTACTTCCTTATACTGGTAGGTGGAATCGTCAGAAGTACTGGCTCTGGAATGGGTTGCCCTGACTGGCCTAAATGTTTTGGTAAGTGGGTTCCTCCATCCTCAGTTGATGAACTTCCATCTGATTATAAAGAAGTTTATGCTCAACAAAGAGCAGACAAAAACCTGAAGTTTACTTCTTATTTAGATGCTTTAGGTTTTGTTAATCTTGCCGAGCAAGTCAGGAATGATAAAAGCATTTTAGTTGAGGAGAACTTTAATGCAACCAAAACCTGGACTGAATATCTTAACAGGCTGGTAGGTGTAGTTGTAGGAGGGCTGATCTTTCTTACCTTTTTAGTGTCTATATCCTATATTGGAACAGTTACCAAGATATTTACTATGTCATTCGCTACTCTTATTGCAGTAGGCTTTCAGGGGTGGATAGGGTCAATTGTAGTTTCCACTAACCTTCTCCAGTGGATGATTACTCTGCATATGCTAATAGCCCTTCTGATTGTAGGCTTAATTACATATCTGCTCATTAAGGCAAATGCTCATAAACTTCTAGTATTATCAAAGACATATTCCAAAACTGTTAATTATACTATAATATGTCTGCTTGCTTTATCGGTGCTACAAATTATATTCGGTACACAAGTAAGAGAGTCGGTGGATATAGTAGCTGAGCAAATGCATTTTCAGAATCGTGAAAGCTGGATAGAGCAATTAGGTTTTGAATTTTATTTCCATCGTTCCTTTTCTATAATAGTAGTATTAGCCCATGTTTTCTTACTTTTTAAAGTAGCTAAACATTACGGTAATCAAGGAAACTTAATGAATAATTCTTTGGTATTGTTAGTAGTTTTGTTGCTTGAAGTACTTAGCGGTGTGATTATGGCATATTTTGCAATTCCACGATTTGCACAGCCCATTCACTTACTATTTGCTTCTTTAGTGTTTGGTATTCAGTTATACATTTGGCTTAAAATAATTATGGCCAGACACTTAAGCTCAGAACAGAACGACGAACACCAAGACGAAAAAATAAAAGATGTTAGCTACCAAGTCTACCACTAAAGCGGGAACTGCAGATTTTAGCTCCAAACTAAAGTCCTATATAAGCTTGATGAAGTTTAGGCTTTCGTTTTTAGTAGCCTTTTCTTCTGCCTTCGGTTACGTATTAGCAAGTACAGGTCCTTTGGATGTAGTTAAAATGCTAATCCTTAGTTTTGCTGGCTTTCTCATCTCAGGTGCATCTATCACAATCAATCAGATTATTGAAAGAGACCTGGATAAGTTAATGAGCAGGACAAAAAATCGGCCTTTGCCAACAAAACAGATTAGCGTACAGGAAGCTATTATTTTTGCACTGCTTGTAGGCACTAGTGGCTTGTGGTTATTATTACAGTATACAAACATGCTAACTGCTGCCCTTTCGCTATTTTCGTTGGTAGCCTATAGTTTTATGTATACTCCACTTAAAAGAGTTGGCCCTATTGCCGTATTAGTAGGTGCTATACCAGGGGCTCTACCCCCATTATTAGGTTGGGTTGCTTTTACTGGTCAAATTGATCCTGAAGCTTTAGTACTCTTTGGAATTCAGTTTATCTGGCAATTTCCTCATTTTTGGGCTATTGCATGGGTGGCAGATGAAGACTACAAAAAAGCTGGCTTTAAACTACTTCCTTCGGGGGGAGGTAAAGATCTTAAGACAGCAATACAAATTATGACCTATGCTCTTTTCCTTATTCCATTAGGGTTACTTCCATTAAAATTTGGTATAACTGGCGTAGACTCTGCAATAATCGCAACGGTTTGTGGTGCTTTATTCTTATTCCAGACTTTTCGTCTCATGGCAGATTGTTCTCGTAAATCTGCTCTACAAATTATGTTCGGTTCGTTCATCTATTTGCCAGTCGTGCAGATAGCGTTTCTTTTAGATAAACTGTAAGAAGAATGGAACAGAAATTTGATATGGAAAACCTTAAATTAGAGTATATAGAAGAGCCTAAGCAGACGCTCTCTATGCATCCTAAAAAGTTTGCGCTCTGGTTATTTATAGTCACGGTAGTTATGATTTTTGCAGCACTAACTAGTGCCTATATAGTGCGTCAGTCAGAAGGAAACTGGTTAGACTTTGAACTACCAACCCGCTTGTATATTACCTCAGGCATCATATTTTTGAGTAGTATTAGTATGCATTGGGCATATATATCTGCAAAAAAAGATAGTTTGGGTAGTCTCAAAATTAGTATGTTTGTTACTGCTGTATTAGGTGTCGCTTTTTTGGTAGGTCAGGTTTTAGCCTGGCAGGATATGGTAGCGATAGATGTTTATTTTGTTGGCAATCCGGCGGGATCATTCTTATATGTACTTACGGGCCTACATGCGGTACACTTAATTAGTGGTGTAATTTTCTTAATTGTAGTATTAATCAATGCTTTTCGTTACAAAGTCCACGCGAAAAGCATGGATCAAATTGAAATGTGTGCAACTTATTGGCACTTTTTAGATGGACTTTGGCTCTATTTATTCATATTTTTGCTCCTTAATCATTAATTCACGAGTATACAATGGCTACAACTGCAACAAGCGTTGAAGAAGTAAATCAGAAGAACATTTGGAATGGTGGTGTATCGCCTTTAAAAGCTAGTTATGGAAAACTCATGATGTGGTTTTTCCTACTTTCAGATGCTTTTACATTTTCTGCCTTACTAATCTCTTACGGTCTTATTAGATATTCTTACCCTGCCTATTCTGGCGAGGTGGAAAACTTTCAGTTTTCTCAAGAATACTGGCCAATTCCTGAAAAAGTTTTTGAAGCAGTTCCCTTCTTACATGGCATAGAGCTTCCACTGGTATTTGTAGGTATCATGACATTTATTCTAATTTTGAGTAGTGTTACTATGGTGCTTGCTGTAGAAGCTGGTCATAGAATGGACCGTAAAGCAGTTGTTAAGTGGATGCTTTGGACTATTATCGGTGGGTTTACTTTTTTAGGCTGCCAGGCTTGGGAATGGTCTCACTTTATTCATGGAACTGATGCTGGTGGTTTGTTCCCTGATGGTTCAGTTTTCTTTGGGGCTAACCTGGTGCAAAATCAGTATGGACCGCCACTATTTGCTTCATTGTTCTTTTTTATCACTGGTTTTCACGGTTTCCACGTTTTTAGTGGTGTTGTTCTTAATGTAATTGTTTTCTATCAGGCTTCTGTTGGAGTATTAGAGAAGAGAGGACACTACGAAATGGTTGAAAAAGTTGGTCTTTACTGGCACTTTGTTGACCTTGTATGGGTATTTGTATTTACGTTTTTCTATTTGATATAATAAGTAATTAATAACATGGGTGAATTAGACGAAACTAGTAGCGTAGCATATGAACCAGCGGATAAGAGCAAAATCAGAAAACTCTGGATAATCGCTTTGATACTTGCTGTAGTTACTGCTATAGAATTTTTACTAGCAACAATATTACCTAGAGGTCCTTTATTATACTTTACCTTTATCGCGCTTACCATCGTAAAAGCGTTTTATATAGTAGCTGAATTTATGCACCTTAAAGGTGAGGTTAAAACTTTAATATGGTCAATCCTTATACCTATTGTTTTTGTAATTTGGCTTATTATAGCGCTTCTTGCTGAAGGCGCCTCTATATTTGAATTGAAATTTTAAAGTGATGCGCAGCTACTACTGCTACGTATCTGTATAGATATCAATGAGAATTAATACTAAAACCGGTATTCTGCTTTTAACATTAGCAATACCGGTTTTTATTTGGCTATTTCTTAAGCTTTTTGGTCAAAATTCTTTTGACTTGCCTGTCTATTATTCAGAAGGAGTAAATACAGAGGCTTGTGATGCTACTAATCAAGCTCATACTGTGCCGAAGTTCAGTCTTCAGATCTCAGATAGCAACACTATTAGCTCTGAATTTTTAAGTGAACAAATAGTTATAAGTCACTTTTTACCCGATGAGTGTTTAGAAAGTTGTACGCAGGTTTTAGAAAACATAGCAAATTTGCAAAGTGTATTTTCTAAAGAATATGCTCTCAAAATTTTAACAATAGCACCAGAACACTATTCATTTGAAGAATTAGCTCACTTATCTAAGCAATTTAATATTGACCCTGAGCTTTGGGTGGTAGCCAAGGCTAAACAGCAAAAAGTAAATGAACTCCAGCAGTGTGGGTTCGTATTATCTGATTATTCACAAAATACCTTTGTACTTACGGATCCTGAAAGGCAAATAAGAGGTTATTATAATGCCCTGGATTCAGATGAAGTTGATAGGATGAAAGGTGAGATTAAAATTTTAGAGTACTTGCTTGAAAACTTCCGTAATGATTAGCTCAGCCAACGAAAATCGTAATCTAGTAATAATAGGTGTACTTTCAGTAGCTATACCAGTGGTAGTAGCCATACTGATGTTTTCTTCTCTTAAAACTGGTATAGAAAGCGACTGGGTTAGTTTTCTTCCTCATCTTAACGGAATGATTAACTCTGCTACCAGCATAGTTTTAGTAGCAGGGCTTATTTTTATTAAACAACAGAAAGTAAAATATCATAAAACTGCTATGCTTTCTGCTTTTGTACTTGGTGCCATATTTTTGGTTTCCTACGTAATTTATCATGCAAGTGCAGATTCTACCGTTTATGGTGACCTGAATGGTAATGGTGAACTGGATGCCAGTGAGGAAGTTGCACTAGGAGGAATGAGAACTTTTTATCTAATTATTTTGCTGTCACATATTGTGCTTGCAGCAATAGTGGTTCCTTTTGTATTATTGGCATTATATTTTGCTATTGCTAATAAAATAGATAAGCATAAAAAGATTGTTAAGTTCGCCTACCCAATCTGGCTGTATGTATCTGTCACTGGAGTTATTGTTTACCTTATGATTAGTCCGTACTACCAATAATATTATTCATTTGTGTAGACTGCCAGAACTAGTGAGCTTCGGCAATCGTTTAGTATTCAAAAGACTAATACCATGAAGAAAGTCCTGATATTTTTAAGTTTGCAATTGCTTTTAGGGTTTCAGAGCCTGATGGCACAATGTGCAATGTGCAGGGCTACTGTAGAAAATAACGTTAGTGCTGGAGAAACCGCACTGGGCTCTGGTCTAAATCTGGGTATATTGTATTTATTTGTTACTCCATATTTGATATTTGGAGTGCTTGCATTTTTTTGGTACAAAAAAAGTAAAGAGAATGTCAAAAAAGTCAGGGCTATACGCTATTCTAAACCATAAATGTCCAAGATGCCGACAGGGCGATCTTTTTAAATATAGCCTTTTAAGCAAGCCTCATAAATTTACTGCTACCCACAAAACCTGTCCTAAATGCCAATTGATATTTGAGCGTGAGCCAGGTTTCTTTTTTGGCGCCATGTACGTGAGCTATGGGCTTACTATGGGAGTATTACTGGCTACCGCTTTTATCCTCTACAATTTTTTTGGAGACCCTGATTTAGTGGTTTACATCACGGCTGTTCCACTTATTGTATTGCTACTTCTTCCTGTAATTTTTCGTTACTCCCGTACATTATACCTTCATGGATTTGGAGGTGTAAAATACGATCCAAAGTATGTAAAACAGTCCGACTAGCATATTCTTGGCTTTGTGTATACTATTGTGTGCTACAATAGTATAGAACTATAGATTGAAGCTTTGTCGTTTATCTATCAGTACTATACTTTATCCGCATAAACCTCTATATATTGGTTTATGTGATGTGTCTGATTAATTTACAAGTCGGAGAAAAGGAGCACAGAATTTGATACTGCAAAGCAAACCATGAAGTTAGATCCTACCGTATTTCAGTTCTTCAAGATAAAAAAAATCTCATTGTTTACAGCTTTACTGCTATTGCTGTTCGCATTGGTGCTTAGGCTGTTTTTTATCGGTGGATTTAGAAGCGAATCTCAGTACCTTAAAGACATTGCAAATAATGTAGAAGATGCGCTGGATGCTATAGAAGAAGACTCTGAAGTAATTCGTGAAAAGATACAGGGAATGGATAGCTTGAGCTTTGCTAGCTTCCATTTTAATAGTGAGTATCCGTTCTATGTATATGAAGAGGGTAAACTATTATATTGGTCAGACTATCGTCAGGTTCCTAACTACAGAGCGCTGCGCGGTAGTTATACATATAAGTATCAGAATCTGGAGGGTGGCAGTTTCGTTATCAGAAGGGATACACTTACCTATAAAGATAAGCAACTGGAGTATTTTGTACTCCTACCCATATATCACGAAAACAAAATCAATAATAAGTATATCAGTTCGGGATATAATACTGATATTTTTCCTCAAGGTGCTGTTTCGGTCAAGCATTATCTGAATGCTGAAAATGAAGCTAGTAAGATTAGCTATAATGGTAAGCCGATACTAAGTGTAGACCTGAATAAACCTTCCAGAGGGTATAGGGAGCATAAAACAGCAAAGTCATTTCAGGCGCTCTTGAGTGTACTTATCTTCCTCTCAATAGTGCTGGTACTATTTAATGTTTTTCGCAGTCTTCATCAGATGCTGGATGCAAAACAGTACGATCTGGCGATGGCACTGGTCATTGTGAGTCTACTGGCATTAAGGTTTGGCATGTTGTACTTTGACTTCCCTTTCAGTATTATGCCTCTCAAATTGTTTGATGGGCGCTTCTTTGCATCTTCAAGTATCAATCCATCCTTAGGAGACCTTTTACTTAATTCTGTTTGCCTGCTGATAGTTCTTTTTTATCTCTATACCTATTATGGCAGGCTTAGAGCATACCAGTTAATTTTTAGCCTCAAATCTAAAGTTACTACTATCATAGCTGTACTTTTAATATTGGCCGGGGTAGGAGGACTGTATCTGCATTACTATATCATTAAGTCTATTTATTTCAATTCTCAATGGACACTTGATATTACCAGTAGCCTTAGTTTCTCTTCGTTAAAGGTAATTAGCCTGATCATCTTTGTACTAAATACAATAAGCTATTTTCTGTTCGCACACATATTATACCGAACATTCATCAGTTTAATCAGCTACTCGCATTTATCATTGAAGTGGCTGATTACCATAGCTTTAGCCATTTCCATTCTTACCAATTTATTATGGGGCATACCCACAATACCCATAATTGTCGTTAGCTTCTTTTATTTAGCCTTGCTCTATATCTTTCATCTGCCTAAGTACCTGACTCGCATAAGCTATATCACTTTTCTCTATCTATTTGCCTGTGCTTTTGTAAGTGGGGTTGCAGGAGCTATTGCCGCTTTTGATATTAATAGGGTAGACTCATTAGATAATAAACAAAAATTTGCCAATCAGCTATTGGTAGACAATGACATATTAGGAGAATATCTACTCAACGAAATTGCGGTAAAGATCAACAAAGATCGTTTTATCAAAAACAGAATCTATAATACACTTGCCTCAAAAGAGGCAATCCGACAAAAAATTAACAGAATTTACCTTAGCAATTACTTTGACCGCTACGATATACAGATTCATCTTTTTAATAGCAGAGGGGTTCCATTAGAAGAAAGAAATATTCCAAACTATCAGCAGTTTGTAGAGGTTACTGATGATCCTCGCTTTAGCACAGAGTATGATAATATTTTCTTTATTACTGAGAGTAGTGATCAGCGTATTGCTAGAGGAGCTCCTAAGCGTTATCTCACACTAATAGAGCTGGAAGACTTTAATACGACCATCGGCTATATTGTGATAGACCTTTCTCTAAAAAGATTTATTCCTAACCGGGTTTATCCAGAACTACTCATTGACCGCCGGTATTTGCAGTCGTATCCAAGTAACGACTATGACTACGCCATCTTCAATGAAGCCGGAGAAATGACTTATAGCAATGGAGATGATGTGTCGTTTACCAGCCTGGATGGATACGACTTTGGAAGTAAAGTAAAAAGCGATAAAAGCATTAACAAAGGAGGGCACGATTTCTTAATCGTTAAAGGTAAGGTAGACGAATATATCGTTATAGTTTCTGAGACTTATTCACTGATTAATGTAGTCTCTAACTTTTCATTCCTCTTTTTACTACTGGTATTCACTATTCTAATAATGCTGGGTGGGTATTCCATCTATTTTGTCTTTAAACAGGAGAACCTGAACTTCGCTACAAAGATACAACTCTATCTAAATGCAGCTTTCTTCATGCCTCTGCTGGCATTAAGTATCACCACACTGAGTGTAATTAGCAAATCGTATAGCGAGGAAGTAGATTCTGAATATCTGAAAAAAGCTGAACAGATTGGGAGGAATATCATTGATATTCTGGACAACTACTACAATGATGAACTCAGTGATGAGGCTTTGGCAAATGCTCTTTCTCAGATGTCAAAATACGCTGAAACTGATGCCAATGTGTTTGATACAGAAGGAAAGCTAATCGCAACCAGTCAGCCTCTAATATATGAAGACAGCCTCTTATCTCCGTATATTAACCCTCTAGCCCTGGCAAATATTAAAGAGCAGAACAACAACAAACTGGTATTGGATGAGTCTGTAGGTAGCTTGTCCTATAAATCTTCTTACATCGGGCTTAAATCAGAAACTACTGGTGAACTTATGGGTATGCTTAGTCTACCCTTCTTTGAGTCTCGGATTCAGTTAGAAGAACAGATAATCCAGGTACTTACAAATATCATGAACATATTTACCGCGGTTTTTATTGTGTTCTTGATTATCTCTTACCTGGCTTCCTTACTGCTTACATATCCTTTAAAGTATATTACACAGAAGATCAAGCGTACGTCACTTTCCGATTATAATGAGCCCCTCTCATGGGACTCTAATGATGAGATAGGGCTGATGATAGGTGAGTATAATAAAATGCTGGTTAAGTTGGAAGCCAGTAAAGCTGCACTTGCCAGAAGTGAGAAAGAGTCGGCCTGGCGCGAAATGGCCAAGCAGGTTGCCCACGAAATTAAAAATCCGCTAACACCCATGAAGCTAAGCCTTCAGCACCTGAAAAGAAAGTTGCAGGTAGATTACAAAGAGGGGATGAAACCCTGCGAAGTAGAGGAAATGGGTAAGCCTTTTGATAACTTACTCTATCAGATAGATACGCTGAGCGATATTGCTAGCTCCTTCTCTAATTTTGCCAAAATGCCAACTCCTAAAAGTGAATATTTTGAGTTCTCGGCAATGGTAGAGAAAATTGTCGGACTGTTTACAGAAGAGGGAGGCAATCATATAGATTTAGTAATAGAGGAGGGGAATTACCATATCGTTAGTGATCAGCAATTGATGGGGCGAATTCTGAGTAACCTGATTATCAATGCAAAACAGTCGGTACCTAAAGACAGACAGCCAAAAATTAATATTCACTTACAACAGGTAGGTAGAGATAAACTAATACTAAAAGTGAGCGACAATGGTACGGGCATTGCCAAAGAGATACAACATAAGGTATTCCTGCCAAACTTTAGTACCAAGTATGCGGGCTCAGGAATTGGCTTAGCAATTACTAAAAGAGGAATTGAGCATGCAGGAGGTCGTATTGCCTTTGATTCCATAGAAGGAAAAGGTACTACCTTTTTTATAGAATTGCCACTAGCTATTGATGTAGAGGCAGTTAAGCTTAAAGAATGACGCTGAATAAGCTTTATATTTTCGTTATCTTTTTCTTTATAATAAACCCTCTGTTTGCTCAGCATACAGGGAGAGCATCCTCATGGTTTGTGCGAAATATCACTATACCTCATGCTCAGGACTCTGTTATGCTGGATAGCATGAGCCTTCAGCCTTCTTCTTTACTAATCAAGAATCAGGGTAGAACTTTAGATTCCAGCCAATATCATTATGATTACAATACGCACTACTTACATTTTCATCAGCCTGAAAGTATTGCATTTCCATTAGAGGTCAGCTACCGAATATTGTCTTTTAACCTGTCTCAGGAGTTTGCGCATAAGAGAATGGATTTGTACGACTCTACGGCTTTGTTCAAAGCAGTAGATAGTAGTTATTCTACCTCCAAGAGTGGTGAAGAACTATTTAAGACTCCTAGTCTTAGAAAAAGTGGAAGCCTCAGTAGAGGAATTTCAGTGGGAAACCGTCAGAGTGTATTTCTTAATTCTGCCCTCAATTTACAACTAGAGGGGGAGCTAACTGAGGGGTTAAATATCAGAGCATCCATCACTGATCAGAACATACCAATACAGCCGGAAGGAAATACTCAGCAGTTACAGGATTTTGATAATGTGTATCTGGAGCTTTATAATAAAGACTTCTCCATACTTGCTGGTGATGTAGTACTGCAACAATCTGGCAAGCAGTGGCAAGCTAACACTCGTGCCAACACAAACAGCTTGAGCAATACGCAGGAAGGGCCTTACTTTTTAAGATACAGAAGAAATGTACAGGGCGGTCAGCTCAACACTAAACATCAGTTTACCGAAAATATTCAGTCAGAAACCAGCTTAGGCTTTGCCATTTCCAAAGGTAAATTTGCATCGCTCACGCTAAGCATTGAAGATGGAGTACAAGGACCTTATCAGATTACCTCTCCTGAGCATCAGGCCAATGTAAATGTACAGTACCTAAATGCTTATTTTATAATCGCAAACAGCGAAAAAGTTTATCTTGATGGTAAACTGCTGGAGAGGGGCTACGATAAAGATTACACCATCAATTATAACCTGAGTGAGATAACCTTTACCAGCCGTGTCTTACTTACCCGGTATTCACGTGTATACGTAGACTTTGAGTATGCTGACCGTAGCTATAGCAGAAGCATCATCTCTGCCAGCCATACACAACAGTTTAAACATCTGAAGTTCTACTCGCATTACTATCGCGAAAAAGATAACCCAAACCAGGCTTTAGGCTTTAGTTTAAGTGATGATGACAAATTTACACTACAGGAAGCCGGCGATCAGTTAAGAAATGCAATAGTACCTGCTGTGGACTCTGCTATTAACTTTCAGCAGCAGCCTAAGTATCAAGCAAATAGAAGTGCAGATGTCCCTGGGGTCGGTAATTTGTATCAGATATTTTATAATCGTAGAGATACTATTGTTAATGCCCAGACTTATGAGATTTATGTATTTGAAGGTAAAGAAGGTGACTTTAAGCTGGACTTTAGTTATGTAGGAGAGGGGGAAGGCAATTACATTGCTTCTGGCACTGCGGTTAATAGCAAAGTATACCAATGGGTAGCACCTCTAAGGGGGCAACCTCAGGGCAATTACGAACCTGTACGTCTCCTTACTACTCCTCAGAGCCAGCATATGATAGTATTGGGTGCAGAAGCCGAACTAACGTCAAAAGATAAGTTTAAGGTAGAAGGGGCTTTTAGTAAAAATGATTTAAACGTATTGTCTCCAAAAGATACCTATGACGATCACGGTCAAGCTTTGCTTACCAGCTTTAATATTGCCGAACGTTCACTATCAGGGAGTGCCTACCAATGGGGATCAGCAATAAGCTACGAATATCGGCAAAAATACTTCAGGGAAATAGATCCATACCGTAGTATAGAGTTTGAAAGAGACTGGACTCTAAAGGCTTTTGGTTTAGGTGATACGACTAGGCAGTACGATGACCATCTGCTTAGCGCTGAGCTATATCTCAAAAAAGATGCCTACAACCAAATTAACTACCAATGGGTTGGCAGAAACAAAAGTGAAGCAATAAAAGGTATTCAGCAACATGCGGAACTAGACAAAAGACTGGGTAAATTTCAGTTATCAAGTCAGCTTTTTTTACTTAGTAGCCAATATTATGGCTATAAGGCTTATTGGAGGCGAATCTCCGTAGACTTTAGCAGAAGAGGAAAGTATGTACGCCCGGGCTACATATATCGCATAGATAAAAACCAGCAAAGCATACAAAATTCCGATTCTGTCACTTTTTCTTCTATGAACTACGAGGAGCATATGTTTTATCTGCGCAGTGCGGATAGCCTTAATGGTACATTCCAACTGGATTATAGCCTGCGAGAAGATTTTCTACCTTATCAGGGGCAGATGCTTCTTAGAGATAACGCACAAACCCTAAGAGGAACAGCAGAATTAACTGTGCTTAAAAATCAGCACCTGGGTTTACAACTAACTTATCGTCAGGCGCAAAGTAAAAACGACAGTCTTTTTCTATCAGAAAACGCGATAGAGTCACAGGCAAATACTTTGATGGGTCAGCTTTCCTGGAAAGGCAGTTTGCTTAAGGGGGCTATAAACAGCGATCTTTTTTATAGCTTGGCTAATGGTAGAGAGCCTAAAAGAGAGTTCGTCTATGTACAAGTGCCGGTAGGTGAGGGGAGTTACACCTGGCGAGACGATAATGGCAATGGAGTAGAAGAGCTTGATGAATTTTATGAGGCACGTTATTTTGATGAACGCAACTATATAAGAGTATTTGTGCCTACTACAGATTATCAATTGGCTTTTACCAACAACTTTAATTATCAGCTTAAAATTCAGGGCCCGAGCAGCTGGAATAAACAGCAGGGCATCCGAAGCCTGTTAAATAGGTTTTCTAACATTACTTCCTGGCAGATAGATAAAAGAGTAAGTGATCAAAATTTGGCACAGCGTACCATCCCCTGGCTTATTAGCTCGGAAGAAAATTTGCTATCAATTACAGAGAATCTAAGATCTACACTCTTTTTTAATCGTAAACAAACTACATACGGGGCTGATCTGGGAATAAGAAATCGCCGGAGAAAGCAATTACTAAACGGAGGTTTTGAAGAACGAATTAAAGAGGCTTATGTACTTGAAGCACATTGGAATCTCAACAGACATTGGAGAGTACAGTGGGAAGCTGAGCAGGGAGAAGAAATTCAGCGCCTTGAGGTTAACAGTCAGTCAGGAAGAAACTTCCATATACAATATTACAGTTTATGGCCAGAACTTGCCTGGCAGCCTACTATGAATACGCGTATCGCAACGCGTTACACTTTTCTTCAGAAGCAGAACATACAGCATAAAAGTGAAAATGATGCGTCGGAACTATCTGATCAGCATATTGTAGGCCTAGATGTTCGCTTGAGTAAGCTAATGAGCTATAATATAAATGCAACCCTGGAGTATGTAACTATTGACTATCAAGGCCAACTAAACACCCCGATCGCCTATGAAATGCTGGATGGTTTACAGTCGGGAGCTAACATAAGGTGGACCCTTAACTGGCAACAGCAGTTGCTGGAAGGATTGCAACTTCTTATGAATTATTATGGAAGAAAATCTCAGGAAAAGCAGACTGTACATTCTGGAAGTTTAATGCTGAGAGCACTTTTTTGACCTAAAAAGAATGATTTAGTAGTTATTTTGTGGTGGTTTTCTACAAACTGTGGGTGTCAATCTACCAATTTCTGAACAGCATGGAGTAGGTTTCGTTTAACAATATATAAGAATTAGTTAAACAATTTTTTGATATAACTCTATCTTCATGTATAGCTACCGTTTTATTTTCCTTTTTTGTTTCGCATTGCTGTCAACTCCATTATTTTCTCAGGAAACACATTCCATCCAAGGCAAAATTGTGGACGCAAAAAGTGGCGATGCAGTTCCTTTTGCGCAGGTTGCCTTGTATGAGCCTGGTAGTGAGAAGCCCTACACCGGCGGAATTAGCAAGGAAAATGGTCAGTTTAGTATTAATGCTGAAGAAGGCCAATATGTACTGGAAATAATATTTGTAGGCTACGAGAACAAGAGAGTCAAAAACATACAGTTAGAAAACGAAAAGCTTAATCTGGGTAGTATAAAATTACAATCAGATACTCGCCAGCTGGAAGAGGTAGTAGTAGAAAGTAATGAAGTTAGAAGACCCGTACAGGCAGATCTGGAGGGATTAAGTATTACTCCCGATCAGACAATTTCAAATGTTGGTGGTAGCTTGCTGGATGTCTTAAGAAACACACCTTCGGTAAATGTAGGACAGGATGGTACAGTAACCATAAGGGGGAGCAGTGGTACTAATGTGCTTATTGATGGCCGTAATTCTGCCTTAGCATCTGATTTAGAGCAGATCCCTGCCAGCGCCATAGATCAGGTAAAAATTGTGAACAACCCCAATTCTAAATACGATGCAGAAGGAGCTGGCGGGGTTATTAATATACAACTGAAAAGAGGACAGGACCAGGGGACCAGTGGTAAAGCGGAGCTCACTATGGGAACCCGTTATCGTTTAAGCAGCAACCTGAGATTAAGCCACAAAAGTGAAGATTTTAATGTATACGGAGGCTATAGCTACCGCTCTTGGCCCAGAGTAGGAAATTCTCAGACCACGCGTTATACATACGATGATAACAGAAGATTAGAACAAATAGGTGATAGTGAAAGAAATGATCGCGAACATACCCTTAATCTGGGAGGAGACTACTTTATAGGCAAAAACAAACTGAGTTACGAAGGCGCCTTTAATATGGAAACTGAAAGTGATTCTGATGAAAACCAGACTCGGGTATTTAATACGCTAAACAACAGTACAGTGCTGGAATACATAAGGCAAAACAATGAAGGCGAAGAGAATTATTCGTATGACAATGCACTTATCTATGAACGACTGTTTGATCAGAATGGCAAAGAGTTCAGGTTTTCAATAAGTCACTCTATGCGCGATCAATTGGAAGACCAAAAAATAGATGTGTACTCCGGTACTATTCGTCCTGAAGGTGAGGCTCCCAATGGTGAAGAACGTTCTTTTAACGATGAATTAAGACAAACTGTAGTAGCCCAGGCAGACTATGTTCAACCTCTGGGTGAGGCCAAGCTGGAAGCGGGCTATAAATCAACTTTTCGTTCATTTGACAATGATTATCTGTACGAAGTATACAATCCTCAAAGCGAAGTGTGGATCAATCAGACAGAAGTAAGCAATCGCTTTTTATACAAAGACCAGGTACACGCTTTATATGCTATTTACTCTCGTAGCTTTGATGCCCTGGAGTTTTCTGTAGGTTCTCGCTTAGAGCAAACTTATGTAGATACCAAGCTTTACAACACTGGTGAAACTAATGAGCAGAACTACTTAAATCTATTCCCAAGTTTGCAGGCATTGTATACCCTTAATGAACTCAACTCACTTAAGTTTACTTATAGTCGTAGGATAGACCGCCCTAATGGATGGCGTCTGAATCCGTTTCCTGATATTTCAGATTCGCTCAACGTAAGGCTGGGAAACCCCGAATTACAGCCCGAATTTATTCACTCTTTAGAATTTGGGCATATGGTAAGCTTTGAAAGAGCAGATATTACCACGAATGCTTTTTTTCGCAATGTAGATGGTCAAGTAGACTATATTGTTAGAATAGAAGATGGAATATCGTACCGCCAACCCACTAATCTAAATACAAGTCAGACTTATGGACTTGAGCTGATCACTACTTCTCAGCTTTTTGAATGGTGGAGCGTTAATGCGAGCTATTCAATTTTTCAAACCAATGTGGATGGTACTAATGTAGATCAGTCTTTTAATAACGATGGTGTATCGTGGAATGCTAAATTGACTACTGACCTAAGCTTGCCTTACAATATAGATTTCCAGCTTACAGGTAATTATACTGCACCAGAAATAGAAGCTCAGGGTAGAGATTTAGCCCGTTATTATACAGATATAAGTCTTCAAAGGGGCTTTCTGGATAATAAGCTTGATTTAAGTGTAAGTTTAAGAGATGTGTTTGATACGAGGAGGTTTGCCGGTGAAAATTACGGAGAGGACTTTCTCCAAACCTTTGAATATAAGAGAGAATCAAGAATATTATTAGTCAGTCTGGGTTATCAATTCTAGATTCTAATTGACAATTTTATTTGAGGGACGCTATAGGTTGGATAAGTGTATCTACATATAGCGTCCCTTCATTATATGTCTTACAAATAGTTTCCGCTTATCTAAAATAAGTTATAATCTTAGGCTGAATCCTAACCTACTTTTTGCCCGACAGAATCATATAGAATAGCTGTATAGTCAAAGTATATAAATTTATTAAAAACAACCTTTATACACAGCTAATTTAATCAAATAAATAATATATCAACTTAAAATTACTATACACAAAATGTTGTAATAAAACGGCTATCAAATTGAATATTTACAATTTTGTGATATATGAAGATTCATTGAAATTATTTCACAAAAAAATAAAATCTTAAAAACTTCATTTTATTTGCTAATAAAGCTGAACAAATTGCCATTTATAAGCGTATTTATACTGTCATTTTAAGAGTTTTTATCGTATATTAAGTGTAAGGGTTTTTTTTTAGGGATCATTGTAAGTAGCTGCACTTGCGAGTTGTATCTAACTTCTATTTTTTTAAGAGTTCCTAAAACCGTACAATTAATTTGATAATCAGCAGTATAACCAACACATTTTATATGCACAGAATCATCAATAGTTTAGCGGTCGCCGAGTATAATAAATCTCTTAGGGCGGTAGAAATTAATTTTAACGGGCAGGGTCCGTCGGCACTGTATCACGATACCATGGACATAGCTATGAATATCTCTATGATACACCAAACCAACAATTGGTTGTTTTATAAAGACGACTTCACCGATATCAGCCCAAATGCATTTATTGCTTTTGTAAGAAAGTGGTCTAAAAAAGCTTGCACTATGCACAATGCCGGCCTATCAAATAACATTTGCAAAGTTGCTTTGGTAACTTCAGCTGAATCTTATCTTTACCTCATTTCTGAACATGAGTGGCTGGAAAATCCGAAAAAGAAGTTTGGTAGTCTTCATCTGAAATTGTTTACTGAAGCGGAGCAGGCAAAAAAATTTCTAAACAATGGCTATTCTTCTCGCGTATTAATGAATAGTTGATTTTTTTAGCGAATTAGTCGCAAAATTTTTTTATTTTTTTTGTCTACCAATTTTTTAATTATGAACACTACTGAGACTAAAATACCTTCGTACTGGAAGCTAAGAATGGATGAGTGGAAAAATAAAGCCAGGGAACAACAGCATTTTCACGAAAATATTAGCTCATATCTTAAAAAGGTTTACCAAAAAACTGAAAAATCCTGATTAATTTTTTGAAAGGCTATTTGTGCTGATTTTGACTTTTTTCTGATCGTTAACAAATTTTCCATACCAGTAGCCGGATTCTTTAATCGTGCGTTTTTGAGAGCTAAAATCAACATGTACCAGACCAAAAGTTGGCTTGTAGCCCTCAGCCCATTCAAAATTGTCCATGAGCGTCCATGCAAAGTATCCGGCTAAAGGTACACCTTCCTGCTTAGCTCTTAGGCATTGTCTTATATACTGCTGTAAATAATATCTTCGGGGCGTGTCTTTAATCCTGCCTTTATGCCAGCTGTCTTTAAAAGCTGCTCCATTCTCAGTAATAATAATCTTTTTCAAATCATACCGCTCATGGAATAGCTTCAGAATCTGATAAATTGATTCAGGATATACCTCCCAGCCCATTAATGTTGTAGGTACATTACGCTTAGTAGCCTCTACGTGGCGAGCATGTATATAAGGGGTAAAAAGTGAGTGCCTGATGATCTCCCGAGTATAGTTCTGTAAGCCTATAAAGTCAAAGTCAAACGCCAGTGCGCTTTCGTCTTCGGGGTACATATGTCTCTCTATACGGTGCAGCGCATGAAAATAGTCCGTTGGATAACCCAAGCCCAGAGCGGGCTCAATAAAAAGACGATTGAGCAAGGCATCGGTACGATGAGTTGCATTAATATCTTTAGGCGTAGGACGATAAGGCTCCACAGGAGAGCAGGAAAAAGTAGTGCCTATTTCTGCCTGTGGGCAGAGTGACCTCAGTATTCTACCTCCTTCAGCCTGGCAAAGTGCTGCATGATGTACCGACGACAAAAATGGAATCAAGCCCTTTTCTCCAGGGGCATGTACACCCAAAAAATACCCAGCTCCTGTAAACACAAGTGGCTCATTAAGTACCATCCAGTATTTGACCATATCACCAAACTCCCGTGCGCATAATTCTACATACTCGCTAAACCAGTGAATGATATCGCGATTTTTCCAGCCACCCTTATGGCTTAGTGCTAGCGGTAGATCCCAGTGATAAAGAGTTACCCAGGGCGTAATGCTTTTTTCCAGACATTGCTCAATCAGCTTCTTGTAAAAATCAATACCTTTTTGATTAACCTGTCCGCTGCCCTGAGGTAATATTCTAGACCATGCAATTGAAAAACGGAAATTCTTAATTCCCAGCTGATTAATAATCTGTAGGTCTTCCGGGTAGCGGTGATAAAAATCACAGGCTACATTAGCATGCTGATTCTGATATATTTTACCTTTTTGTCTTACAAAATCGTCCCAGATGGATGGTCCCTTACCGTCTGTATTGTAAGCACCTTCAGTTTGGTAAGCTGCAGAAGATACCCCCCAGTGGAATGCATCTCCAAAGTCTTGTGCGCGCAATTTATAAGCTTTTAGAATGAGGGTGCAGTGCTAAATGTTTAGAAAGCACCATATCAATTATTTCTTCGGTAATATCTGGATAGTGGATCTCTAAAGATCGTCCTCCAGATACCCAATCTTCAATTTTTGGTAATTGTTTCTTTTTAAGATTTTTTAAAACCGGTATACCCAGAGTCTCAAGCGCAGCAGCATTGCAATGTTGCTCAAACTGGTTCTTCATAGGAATTACCATCAGTTTCTTGTTAAGATAGAGGGCTTCAGCCGGAGTTTCAAAACCAGCCCCACAAAGAATACCCTCGCTACTTGCCAGACTTTTAATGAAACTTTCATTATTGATGGGCTTAATTCGGATATTTTTGACTTTGTGTTTTTGCTTGGTGTGCTTAGAAAATACGTGCCATTTTACATCACTGATTTTTTTTAGTCTTTTGATGAGCTTTTCGTCATCGTAGGAGGGTAGGTAAACAGTATAATGTCCTTTATTTTTTACTTCGGCATTACGAATTTCTTTTCGGATAACCGGTGTAAAAATATTGTCATCAAAGGCGGCAAAGTGGAAACCATACTGCATGGCTGCCGGAGCATAGCGCTTCAATATCATTTTTCCGAAAGCATCCCCTTTTTTGGGCTGAGGAGAATGAGGGGCCAGTATTGCACTCTGGTGGCTCAAACTGATGCAAGGCTTCTTTTTAATTTGAGATGCCCAGGCGGTTACCGGTTCAAAGTCATTAATAATCAGGTCGTATTTCTCTACCGGAAAATGGTGTATGTCTTTCCAGAGTTGGCAGGTATTGGTTCGGCGGTATGTCTCTAGTATATCCACACCACCAGATTTGCCAAAAATAAAGCTCATGCCGCGCATTTGGTAGGTAACAGGATAGGGTAAACTCACATCAGCCTGTATACCACTGATAAGTATATCCAGATCAACTTTTTGCTGTAGCAAAGGTACAATGTCTCTTGCTCTGCTTACGTGTCCATTGCCCGTACCCTGTATCGCATAAAGTACTTTCATGCCTTCTTCAATTGAAATTCCTGTAGTAAATTGGTATATAAAATGCCTATGTCCATGCTCTTATCGTCCTCATCAGCCATGTCATTATGGTTCTTAAGCTTAGTGTCCTCATTGTATTTATAGAGTGTCCAGCGGCGGTTGTTATACTCCAGTGCAGTCAGGTTTTCTATCCAGTCGCCACTGTTCAGGTAGGTTACTTCTCCTTCTTCTCGCTTGATCTGGCGCATTTCTGGGTTGTGGATGTGCCCACACACCACATAATCGTAACCATTAGAAATGGCAATTTCAGCAGCTGTATTCTCAAAGTCATCAATAAACTTAACGGCTCCTTTCACGCTATTTTTAATTTTCTTACTGAAAGATACTTTGCCCTTGCCTAGTTTTTCAGAGCAGAAATTAACCATCGCGTTTAGCAGTATTAGAGTGTCATAGCCAATAGCGCCCAGTTTGGCCAGCCATTTAGAGTGCTTCATTGTAATGTCAAATACATCTCCATGAAAAATCCAGGCTTTTTTTCCATCTAACTCCAGCACCAGTTTATTTTCTATGGTAAGTGTGCCCATCGTAAAGCCTTCAAACTTACGTAGCATTTCGTCGTGATTACCCGTTATGTAATAGACCTGTGTGCCCTTGGAAGCCATACTGAAAACCTGTTTGATGATTTTCATGTGGGTAGTAGGAAAGTAACGCTTGCTAAACTGCCAGATATCAACGATATCGCCGTTGAGGACAAGAATTTTAGGTTGAATGCTCTTTAGGTATTTTTGCAATTCTTTAGCATTGCAGCCATAGGTCCCGAGGTGTACGTCGGAGATAACGACTACCTCTACAGCTCTTTTTTTTGCAGACATATGTATGTTTTATTAAGACGGTATAGTTACTAGCAAGGTCTTGTGAAAGTGTGGCTTGGTTAGAAGAGGGAGAAGGCTGCTCATCTACAGTGGCTAAAAGTATAACTGTAGTATGTGAATATGCTATCTGAGAATAGTACCAGAAATATACGCTAAGCTTTACCTTCAATTCGTTACTTTTTAATTACATAAAGTAATTAAGAAAACTTAAAAGGTAGGTTAACTGATGTTTAAAGCATTGTTAACAGGAGGTGAAGTTTTGAGAAGGCAAGCATTGTTGGCATAACAATCACTTAATAGGAGTCATTACTTTCAGGCTGCCGGGCTTGGTACGTATGTTTATCCAGCGATCATCGCAAAGGTATTCTCCATCTATATGGATAGGTGCCTGCTCTTCATTCTCCAGGCTAAACTTATCAGCTCTTATAATTTTAACATAGGGTGAGCGATGTAAGCTTTTAAATAGGGCCATCATTGTAAAGGTTGGCAGGTGTATAGGAGGGAATGGACTTATTAAGACAATATCCAGCAGTCCGTCGTTGGCCGTTGCATGGGGTGCGATTATAGCATTGTTACCATACTGGGTAGTATTGGCAAAAGCAATTAAAAAATAGTCTTCTTCTATTGTTTTACCCTCAACTTCATAACGAAATTTTTTAGGGGTATAAGTTTGAAATTCTTCTACCACACAGCGAGCATAGGTCATGTATCCACGTTTGAGCTGCTCGGCAAAAGTCTTACTTATCTGTCCGTCAAAACCTACTCCTGATACATTGAAGAATGGCTTATCATTAAGCAGGCCAGTATCAAACTTCTGTGCGTAGCTATCATTCAACTGCTGTATGGCGCGGGCAGCCTGGGTAGAGATATCCAGGTAACGGGCGAATCCGTTTCCAGAACCTAACGGTATCACACCCATACAGGTCTCCGTGTCTACAAGGGCAGTAGCAACTTCGTTTACGGTTCCGTCACCACCCACAGCTACTACTACATCAAATTCATCTTTATGTTGGGCGGTAATTTTTGGTGCGTGCCCAGCATATTCGGTAAAACTAATCTCAAAAGTATATTTTTGCTTGTCCAGAAATTTATCTATCAGCTCAGGCATTATCTTTTGTTTGCCTAAGCCTGAGATTGGATTGATGATAAACAGACAGCTTTTCTTTTTGTGCATAGGTTTTAAAGAGTTCTCGGCAAAATTACTATCTAAAGTAGAGAACATGCATTTAGGTTTAAATTATCAGATGAATTACAACGTTTTTGTGTACGGAACTTTACGGCAAAGAGGTACAAACCATCATATTATAGCGCAGGCACGCTGCGTGGAACATAGAAAAAAAATATATGGCTATGCGCTGTATGACTACGCTCAGGAGTATCCATTTATGGTTCAGGCTCAGCCAGATGAGTATGTAGTAGGCGAAGTATACGAAGTAAATCCTGAACTGCTTAATGATTTACACATTTTAGAAGATATAGCTAATAATTTGTACAAGTTTATCTTTTTAGAGTCAGAAGCGTGTTATACCTATGTTAAATTTGATCAGGAGGTTAGTCGTCTGCAAAAAATTAAAGGAGGCGACTGGATAAAGTATATTCATAACATTTAGCTGTGTATGTCCGTACAAAGCTCAAAGTGGCATTAATAATTTTTAGGGTAATGATGATTTTTTTCCACAAATTTTGTGGAATATTGTCGCATATCTTACAAAAGATAAAGTGTGGTATGTGAATATTTCAATTTTATATTGTTTATTTATCACAACATAATACCTCTGTTTATTGAAATAAAGCCTATCTTTACGTTTTTATCCTATTATTGAGCGTTGCCATAATATTTTTAGTACTAAATATGAAGTGAAGACTTTATTTAGTTATTACATCGGTTCATTTTTTGGGAAAGTTTATGGTCGCGTTTTATGTATCCAGATATTGAGTATCCATTTATAATGAAAGGCAAGAAAATTCTTATACTAGATGACGAAAAAGAAATTTGCTTTTTACTTTCAGCATTGCTTAAACAAATGGGGTATATCCCCGATCAGGCCTATACAATAGAAGAAGCCCTGGGCAAGTTTAATCAAAATCAGTACGATCTTGTATTTTTAGATCTGAACCTACCTGATGGCTTAGGGTATCATTTGGTACCTCTCATCAAAAAGCGCCTCCCTCGCGCCAAAATTATCATGATCAGTGCTCATGACGGAATGCTCAAGCAGATACAGTCTGAAGTAGAAGGCATAGACTACTTTATTGACAAGCCTTTCAACAAAGCCAAAATAAATGAAGCACTTGGTAAAATAGATATGCTTAAATTTGCTTCAGGGTAGAAAGAGATTTTATCTCTTTTTTTGTTTCCGTAACTTTACATAATTGTCTCAATTTATTGTAAATTAAACCTACTTTTACTTACTATTTTGCTGCTTAATGGCTAAAAAAATACTTATTGTTGACGATGATCAGGACATTCGTCTGTTGCTGGATAAGTTTCTTTCCAAAAAAGGTTACGAAACCAAAACCGCATCAGACAGTGCTACTGCTATAGATATACTTAAATCTCATAAGTGTGACCTTGTACTATGTGATTTTAAACTACCTGACCTTAATGGCTTAGAGCTAATTCAAAAAATTAAGGTGATCAACCCAGAAGCTGCACTTCTGGTAATTACCGGTTACTCGGATGTTAAGGTAGCCGTACAGGCTATCAAACTGGGCGCTTACGACTATGTAACCAAGCCCCTATATCCAGATGAGATTCTGATGACTATTGAGCAGGCGCTTAATAGCAAAAAGAATCAGAATAAGCCCAAAAAGCCTAAGGAGAAGAAATTTATTATCGGAGATAGCCCTCAGGCCAATCAGGTAATGAAGCACATTAGACTGATTGCTCCTACCGATATGTCGGTAATTATTCAGGGTGAAACCGGAACAGGTAAAGAGTTTGTAGCCAACGAAATTCATAACCTAAGTAAGAGAAAATCAGCACCTTTTATAGCAATAGATTGTGGTGCATTGCCTAAAGATCTGGCAGGAAGCGAGCTTTTTGGTCACGTAAAAGGGGCATTTACCGGTGCGCTAAACGATAAAGAAGGTAGCTTTGAAACCGCCAATGGAGGTACGCTCTTTTTGGATGAAATAGGTAACCTTTCTTACGAGAATCAGGTGAAGCTTTTGCGTGTTATTCAGGAGAGAAGGATCAAAAAGATTGGAGGTACAAAGGATATTCCTATAGACGTGCGCCTGATCGTAGCTACTAATGAAAACCTGGTAGAAGCAGTAAAAAAAGGTGAATTTAGAGAAGATTTATATCACCGTTTCAACGAATTTAAAATTGGCCTCGCTCCCTTAAGAGAGCGTAGTACAGATATCAAAGTATTTGCCCGCCACTTCCTCGTTAATGCCAACAATGAACTGGGCAAAGATGTAAAAGACTTTGACCCGGAGGTACTGGCTAAAATGAAAGATTACTACTGGCATGGTAACCTGAGAGAGCTATACAATGTGGTAAAGCGATCTGTGCTTCTGGCCCAAACCGATATGATTACTTTGGAATGTCTTCCTGAGGAGATTAAATCTCCGGTTTACTTTGAACAGTCCGAGCCGGTAGCAGGGGGTGGAGGAGCTTCTCCTGACGAGCCAGCTAATCTTAAGTCTGTATCTAAAATAGCTGAGCGAGAGGCAATTATCAGTGTATTAGAAAAGACCGGTTACAATAAAACCAAAGCTGCAGACGTACTAAACATTGATAGGAAAACACTCTACAACAAAATGAAATCCTATAATATAGATTTATAATCCATTTAATTTTTTGAGCTATATACTATATGAATAGTACTTTTTCTTTCTCAGATCCTATCACTAAAAAAATCTTGGACAATACCGGTGAAGGTATTGTCCTTTTTACACCTAAATACGACAACTCTCAGGAAATTATTGATTTTGAATATACCTATATCAATCAGCGTGCTGAAGAGCTGATGGGGCATAAGCGTCAGGAACTACTGGGTACCCTTTTTCTGGCTACGCCTGGAAATGTAGATTATAGCGATTATCTGAAAGCGTACAAAAAGGTAATGACTGGTGGTGATCCTTATCAGACAGAGCTTTACTATAGCGAAGAAGGCGTACAAAAGTGTTATAAGGTATCTGCCCACAAAATTGAATCTCATCTTCTTGTTCAGTTTGACGACATTTCTGGATTTATGGCAGTGGTGTCAGAAGAAAGCCGGAGCGAAAGCCTTTATCGTAGTCTTCTGAAAAGCTTACCCTATACGGATGCTATCCTGATAGATACTAAAATGAACGTGGTACTATCAGAAGGCAAACCTTTTAAAGTATTTGGGTACGAAAAGCCTCTGGAAGAAGAGAAAAGCTTAAAAGATTTTTTACCACCAGAGTATCAGAAGAAAATCCTGCCTCTTATTAGATTAGGGTTAGAGGGTGAAAGCTCCAAAGCAGAATATGACCAGGACGATGTGCTTTACAGAGTGCACACCATTCCCATGAAAGATGACAAAGGGCAAATATTTTCTACCCTTATTCTTACTGAAGATATTGGCATTTTTAACATTTCCAGTGGAGAGTTAAGAAACAAAATTTATGAGCTGGAGAATGCTAATCAGAGCCTTGAGCAGTTTGCTTATGTAGCTTCTCACGATTTGCAGGAGCCGCTTCGTAAAATTCGTGCTTTTGGCGACAGGCTCAAAACAAAGTATAGTGCTCAGCTAGATGAAACGGCCCAGGACTATATCAACCGTATGCAAAACGCTGCGAGTCGTATGCAAAAGCTGATAGACGATTTGCTCAAATACTCTCGTGTAGGTCGTTTTCAGGAGGCTTTTCAGGAGGTTGAGCTGTCTAAAGTTATACAAAGTGTATTGGGAGATCTGGAGTCCAGAATTGAAGACAGCCAAGCTGAGATAGACGTACAGGAGCTACCTAGCCTGGAGGGTGATGCAGGTATGTTAGAGCAATTGTTCACAAATCTGATTAGTAACGCTATTAAGTTTACCAAAAAAGATGCTTCACCTAAGGTAAGCATCTGGTACGAAACTCAGGAAGGAAACGAACCGGAAGAAACACAATACCAGATCTATGTAAAAGATAATGGTATCGGCTTTGACGAAAAATATCTTGGTAAAATATTCAATATTTTCCAGAGGCTTCATGGCCGAAACGAGTATGAAGGTACCGGCATAGGCCTGGCTATTTGCAGAAAAATAGTAGAGGCACACTCCGGCACCATAGATGCTAAAAGTACTTTAGGTGAAGGTGCTACCTTCATAGTAAGTTTACCACAGGTACAACCAACAATTTAAATTAATACACAATAATATATGGCTGACACGAATATTAAAACGATCACGATTCTGATGGCAGATGATGATCCGGATGATAGAATGCTGACTAAGGAGGCCCTTATGGAGAATAAGTTAGCCAATGATCTGCATTTTGTGGAAGATGGAGAAGAGCTTATGGATTATCTACATCAGAGAGGAAAATATAGCGAAGAGAATGCTCCACGCCCAGGTCTGATCCTTCTGGATTTAAATATGCCTAAAAAAGATGGTAGAGAAGCACTTACAGAAATAAAGGCCGACCCTAAACTTCGCCGTATACCCATCATCGTGCTAACAACCTCCAAAGCCGAGGAAGATATTTTGAAAAGCTATGACTTGGGTATCAGCTCATTCATTACTAAACCTGTAACATTTGAAGATTTGGTAGAGGTAGCCAGAGCTATTGGAAAATACTGGTTTGGGATTGTGGTATTACCTAATGATAAGTTTGAATGACAAACGAAATGCTGGGCGAGACTATAAACATATTGGTAATTGATGATGATGAGGATGATTTTGTCATTGTTAATGACTTTCTCTCTGATATAAAAACGAGTCTGTTTAAAGTAGACTGGGAGCCCAACTACCAAAAAGCGCAACAACTCATAGCGGAACAGTCTTACGATGTATATCTGATAGACTTTCGCCTTGGTGAAAGTAATGGTTTGGAACTGCTAAAAGAAGCAGTTTCTTACCAACCTGGCAGGCCGGTAATTATGCTGACCGGGCAGGGAGAGCCGGAGATTGATTTCAAAGCTATGCAGATTGGTGCGGCTGACTATCTGGTAAAAGATGCTATAGATGCCCAGAGTGTAGAAAGAAGTATTCGCTACGCACTAAGTAATGCTCATGCGGTTCAAAAGTTATACGAGCAGGAGACTAAATATCGTGCTCTCTTTCAGCAGGCATTAAACGCTATTTTTATTACCGATAGTGAGCAAACAATTATGGATGCCAATCCGGTCATGCTAAGTATGTTTGGCTACAAACTGGAAGAAATACAATCACTAAATCTTTCTGTCTTTTTTGCCAAAGAGAAAGAGCAGTACACTTTTCAACAGCGCATAAAAAATGAAGGTTATGTGAGGGATATGGAGATTGTACTTAAAGATAAAAAAGGGAGAGAGCATAATTGTAACCTGTCTATCACCCAGCTTACAGGTACCGACCAAAAGTTGCTGGGGTATCAGGGAATAATAGAAGATATTTCTGAAAAAAAGAAAATTCAACTAGAGCTTATTCAACTGGAAAAGCTGATTATGACTGGTAATATTGCCAGAAGTATAGCTCATGAGGTTCGTAACCCGCTCACTAACATCAATCTGGCGCTTGAGCAGTTCTCTTTTGAAAATGATGAGGACGATACCAACGAGATTTATCTGGAAATAATTAAGCGAAATACCAAACGGATTAATCAGCTGATTACCCAGATGTTAAAATCTTCCAAACCCTCCAATCTTAATCTTAAAACAGCCTCGCTGAACAATGTGCTGGAATCCTCTCTCAGACACGCCAATGACAGGCTCAAGTTACAGGAAATTAAAGTAGTAAAGCTATATGACCAGAACCTGGAGGCTTTTCCACTGGACGAAGAAAAACTGAGCATGGCTTTTCTTAACATTATTACCAATGCGATAGAAGCCGTAGAGCCAAAAAGGGGCGTGGTTACGCTAAAAACTAAGAAAATAGCAAATAAGCAGGCGGTTCAAATTTGTGATAATGGGTACGGTATACCCGAAGATGAGTTGGGGCGATTGTTTGATGCTTTCCATACCGGAAAAAAAGGCGGTATGGGACTGGGCTTAACGTCTACTCAGAATATCGTTCATGCGCATGGTGCTAAAATTTCTGTAGACAGTACAGTTGACAAAGGCACTTGTTTTACCATCATCTTCAACACCAACCATCAAAAGGCATAATAGCAAGAACAAACTGTTAGATTTAGTTCAGACTTAACATCAGCTTCACGATGGCTTAACACAAAAGTACTATCTTACTTATGCATCAAGCATAGATGAGATCTGAACCAAAAAAAGCAATTGCATAGGCAATTGCTTTTTTTATTTGCCTACTCATACTTTCATAATGTTAACTAAATTGTTTAACTACGCTATTATGCATTTTGTGGATTGGAATAAGCTCATTAATTTGAGACTCCATCTTTAGAGCATACATATGAACAACCTTATAAGCAGCCTATCTGTACTTTTACTTTCACTAATCTTCCTTTCATGTCAGTCTAATGCCGAGGAAGAAGCCACAGAAACTAACTCTCAGAAACCTAATATAATATACATACTTGCCGACGATCTAGGCTATGGTGATTTAGGTAGCTATGGACAGAAAAAAATAGAAACGCCTCATCTGGATGCGCTCGCTCAGGAGGGAATGCGCTTTACCCAGCATTATGCCGGAGCGCCGGTTTGTGCCCCATCCCGCTGTGTGTTACTTACCGGCAAGCACATGGGACATGCCTATATCAGAGGTAATGATGAGTGGAGAGAGAGGGGGGAGGTATGGAGCTATACCGCCATGGCAAAAGACTCTACATTGGAAGGCCAGAGGCCCTTACCTGATACTACCACTACTATTGCGCAATTGCTTAAAGAAGCTGGCTATGTCACAGGAATGACTGGCAAATGGGGTCTGGGAGCACCACATACTTCATCCTTGCCTACAACTAAAGGTTTTGATTATTTTTTTGGTTACAACTGCCAGCGTCAGGCTCATACTTATTACCCTCTACATCTTTACGAAAACGAAAATAGAGTGCATTTAAATAATGACACTGTGCCACCGAGCATTAAGCTTGCACAGGGCGCAGACCCCTCAGACCCTGCTTCTTATGCCAGGTTTACCTTAAATGAGTATGCACCAGAGCTGATGTTTGACAAGCTTAGCCAGTTTGTAGATCAACACCAGAATGAGCCCTTCTTTTTTTACTGGGCAAGCCCTATTCCACATATGCCCTTGCAGGCACCGCAGCGTTGGGTAGATTATTACGTAGAGAAGTTTGGTGAAGAAGAACCATACCTGGGCGATCGTTCTTATTATCCACATCCAAACCCCAAGGCAGCTTATGCGGCTATGATTTCTTATCTGGACGAAAATGTAGGTAAGTTAGTACAGCAGCTCAAAGATTTGGGCATCTATGAAAACACCCTCATTATCTTTACTTCCGACAATGGCCCTTCTTTTAATGGTGGAACAGAGTCACCCTGGTTTAATAGCGGTGGACCTTTTAATAGCGAAAAAGGAAGAGGAAAAGGCTATGTATACGAAGGTGGCATTCGTGTACCTATGATTGCCTCATGGCCGGCACAGATCCCTGCGGGAACAAGCTCTGAGCACGTATCAGCTTTTTACGATGTGCTTCCAACGCTATGCGAAGTCGGAGGTAGATCTGTACCTGCCGATACCGACGGTATTAGCTTCTTTGCCACATTGCAGGGAAAAGAGCAGCAGACAAAACATGAATTCCTTTATTGGGAGTTTCCTGCTTATGGAGGGCAGCTAGCCATTCGTATGGGTGAATGGAAGTTTATACAGAACAATTTATTTGAAGAGCCTACGCTGGAGTTATATAATCTGGCAGAAGATCCGCAGGAAACTAAAAATGTAGCCGATCAGCATCCTGAGCTAGTAAAAAAAGCACAGGCGATACTTAAGAAAGAACACACTACGGCTCATATAGAAAAATTTCGTATTCCGGTGTTAGAAGAGGGAAATGTAGGTTTATAATCTTTATATGTTTAGGTTTCATCTTCTTAAAGTACAGTAGAAAAAACTATATCTGGCTTAATTTTAGTTTGAATTGCATAGCAAATAGAAATTTATATAGCTTTGACATTTAAGAAACTAATAATTTTTTCATGAAACCAACTCTATTAGTACTTGCAGCGGGCATGGGTAGCCGCTACGGAAGTTTAAAACAACTTGATAAGTTTGGCCCGTCAGGTGAAACCATTATAGACTACTCTATATACGATGCCATAAGAGCAGGATTCGGTAAAGTCGTTTTTGTAATCAGAAAATCTATTGAAGCTGAATTTACTGAAGTGTTTTTTAAAAAGTTTGCTGGTAAAATAGAATTGGATTATGTACTACAGGAACTGGATCGCCTGCCCGAAGGTGTTTCTCTTCCCGAAGAACGTACGAAACCCTGGGGAACAGGTCATGCGGTACTGGTAGCAGCGGAAAAAATTAATGAGCCTTTTGCCGTAATCAATGCGGATGATTACTACGGGTACAGATCCTTTCAAATCATGGCAGACTTCCTTTCAAATTTGGATAAAGTGGAGCATTGCCTGGTAGGTTATCGTCTGAGAAATACTTTGTCAGAGCATGGTTATGTGTCACGAGGCATCTGTCAGGTAGATGATAAAGAGTACCTGGAGAGCGTAAAGGAAAGAACACATATTTACCTTACAGATAACGATAAAGTTGTATATAAAGAAGGGGAGCAGGAAGTAGAACTTAGTGGGGAGGAAGTAGCTTCTATGAATTTAATGGGATTTGCCCCCGAAGCCTTTAAACAGTTTAAGGCGTCTTTTGATGTTTTTATTAAAGAAAATATCAACGATCTTAAGAAAGAATTTTTCTTGCCTTCAGTCGTCAATGAAATTATACAAACCGGACAGGCCAAAGTGAAAGTGCTTAGAACTGCGGACAAATGGTTTGGAGTAACTTATAAAGAAGATAAAGAAGTAGCCCAGCAGAAACTTGAAAAGCTGGTAGAAGAAGGTGTGTACCCAGACAATTTATGGGCTTAATACCCTTAGTCTGAGTATTGCATACCTAAGTTGTGACCGCTCCATGAAAGACATCATCAGTAAATTTGATATCGGAGCCGAAGTAGTAAATTATAAAACCTTCGGTTCCGGTCATATCAACGATACTTACCTTATAGAAGCCCATCATCAAATTGAGGGTGTAAAGCGATACCTACTCCAACGTATTAATCACCATGTGTTTCGGAATGTGGAAGGACTTATGCAAAACATGCATGTTGTTACTACTCATCTGGCAGAAAAGCTTAGCCAGGAAGATACACAGTTTACCACCGTTCATCTTATACCCAGCACAGAAGGCAAACTATTTTATGAGGATAATAGGGGTAATTTTTGGCGTGTGCAGTCATTTGTACCAAATAGCATCTCGTACGATCTTGTAAAAACTGAAGGACAGGCACACGAAGCAGGCTACGCTTTCGGAAAGTTTCAAAATTTAATTGAAGATATAGACGTCGAAAGAGTTTGTGAGACTATTCCTGATTTTCATAATATGGCTTTTCGCTTCAAAAATTTCGAGAATGCGATTGCATCAGACCCTGTGGGCAGAAGACCTTCCGTAAATAAAGAAATCAACTTTGCCGAGCAGAGAAAAGTTGCCATGCTAGCTCTTTATCAGCAGGTAGCCCAGCAGAAAGTACCTATCCGCATTACTCATAATGATACCAAATTTAACAATGTGCTTCTGGATCAGCATAGCCAGAAAGCGATCTGTGTGATTGATCTGGATACCGTTATGCCGGGTGTGGTATGGTATGACTTTGGCGATGCTGTGCGTACCATTATTAGCACAAGCGAAGAAGATGAACCGGTACTGGATAAAATTGACATTCAGCTCTCATTGTACGAAGCTTTTACAGCGGCTTATCTGGAACAGACCGCGCCTATACTTACCCCTCTAGAAGTAAGCCGTCTTAGCTATGCTGCGCAATACATGACTTTTATTATGGGGCTAAGGTTTCTTACCGATTATATCTCTGGTGATGTGTACTACAAAATTAAGCATCCCGAACACAATTTGGAAAGAGCCCGGTCACAGTTTCGTCTCGTTCAAAAGATGGAAGATAAACATGAAGAGATGCAGCATATAGTAGATAAACTGTATCATCAGGCTTTGGCAAAATAAACGTTGGCGGTAGAGTGAGCTGACACTTTTTCCTGTTATACAAATATGAAAAGATAGGCTATCCATAATGTATATACCATGAAAAAGCCTTTATTTGTAAATTCTAAACTTTCATCAAACTAAACATAATGATCTTAGGCACGCTTGATTGGACCATTATCATTGGGTTCTTTATCATCTCACTACTAATTGGAATATATGCGGCACGTACTGCGGGGAAAAGCGTCGCAAATTACTTCTTATCCGGGCGAAACATGCCCTGGTGGCTGCTAGGGGTATCTATGGTAGCTACTACCTTCTCTTGTGACACACCAAATCTGGTTACAGATATAGTTCGTCAGAATGGAGTTGCCGGTAACTGGGCCTGGTGGGCTTTTCTACTTACAGGTATGCTAACGGTCTTTGTATATGCTAAGCTTTGGAGACGTTCAAATGTTACTACCGACCTGGAGTTTTACGAACTACGCTACAGCGGTAAAATGGCAGCATTTCTCAGAGGTTTCAGAGCATTGTATCTTGGTGTATTTTTCAATATCATGGTTATGGCTTCGGTATCCTTGGCGGTTATCAAAATTGGTGCAGTAATGCTCAATTGGGAGGCCTGGCAGACATTATTAGTTCTGCTGACTATCACCGGAGTATACAGTACTATAGGTGGCCTTAAGGGTATTCTTCTTACTGACTTTTTTCAGTTTATAATTTCCATGATCGGTACGATTGGTGCAGCCATTATTCTTATTAACCTGCCGCAGGTAGGTAGTTTGGATGTATTGGTAACGCACGAAAATGTAGTGCCTAAAATGAATATTCTACCCGACTTCTCTAATACAGATATGGTAATCACTTTATTAGTATTGCCAATAGCTGTACAATGGTGGAGCGTATGGTATCCGGGAGCTGAGCCGGGTGGTGGCGGATACATTGCACAGCGAATGCTTTCTGCTAAAAATGAAAAAGGAGCCGTTGGAGCTACTCTTTTCTTTAATGCTGCTCATTATGCTTTGCGTCCCTGGCCCTGGATTTTAGTGGCTCTTGCATCACTTATTGTATTCCCTACTATTGAGTCAATGCGTGAGGCTTTTCCTGGAATAGACCCTTCCATCATTCATCATGACTTTGCCTACCCTGCCATGTTGAGCTTTTTACCCACTGGCTTTTTAGGCCTGGTAGTAGCGTCGCTAATTGCAGCTTTCATGTCTACCATTTCTACCCAGATAAACTGGGGATCTTCTTATGTGGTAAACGACTTTTATCAGCGTTTTGTAAACCCTGAAGCTACTGAGAAACAATTAGTAAACGTAGGAAGAATTTCAACCATATGCCTTCTGATTGCTACGGGACTATTCGCTCTATTGCTAAGAAATGCCTTGCAGGCATTTGATATATTACTGCAAATTGGTGCAGGTACAGGGCTTATATTTATCCTCCGTTGGTTCTGGTGGAGAATTAATGCATACAGCGAGTTGGCTGCTATGATCATTTCATTTATGGTAGCCTTATACCTGGAGTTTATCCATCCCCTGACCGGAATGGAGTTACCCAGCACCGGAGGTAAACTATTGCTAGGTGTGGGCATTACTACCATAGGTTGGGTTGTAGTCACCTTACTTACACCACCTACAGACAAGAAGACTTTAAGAAATTTCTACCGTCTGGTACACCCTGGCGGACCCGGTTGGAAAAAAGTACTGGACGATGCCGACATGGAAGGTGATACTATTGAGCAGGAAAGAGGATGGGACGTGCCTCAGGGCATTCTTTGTATGGTACTTGGGGTTATCGCTGTATATAGTGCACTTTTTGCTACCGGACAATGGCTCTATAGTAACTCTACATTGGCCATAGTTTTCACTTCTTTATCTATAGTCTCTTCAGTACTGCTATTTAAAGTCTGGAGCAAGATGAACAAAAAATCTGCTGGTGTACTGGCTAAGTAAACCTGAAATGTATTCATATTCAAAAAGCTGCTTATTCTTAGGCAGCTTTTTTTTTGCAAACAGAGTGAAAATGTGAATTTCTTGTTGGAGAAAATTACCCTGCAACTATAACTGATGTTTTTTTCTCTATTACATATGTTAAATATCAAATTTACAATGCCCGTAGCTTAACGTATATAGCTTAATCTAGAACCCTTAGCAATTATTTAATACTAATACGTAAGTGTAGGCTTTATATAAATAAGTGTTTGCACTATTTTAAGTGTTTGCGTAAATGAAATATTAGTGCTAGCTTGATAGTAAATTAAAGCAAAATATTTTGGCCTCGTCCGAAGCTACAAACCTAAAACTAGCCATTTCTACAGGAGACTCTCGTGCCTTCAAAGCATTGTTTGACAGCTATTATCCGCGCCTCTACCGGCTCGCATATCATTACTTAAAATCTGATGTAGCTTGCGAAGAAGTAGTGTCAGACGTATTTATCAAACTCTGGAACAACAGAACGAAGCTTGTTGCAATAGAAACTTTAGAGTTTTATCTGTTTCGTGCAGTTAAAAATCAGGCTTTAAGCTACCTGAAAAAAGAGATGAAAGCAGTTTATAGTTTGTACGCAAACAGCCCTTCTGAAAGTAACCGTATTGACTACCTTGAACCTGATCAAATGTTGATTGCCCGTGAGCTTAACACCTATCTTCAAAAAGCTATAGAAGAGCTTCCTGAAAGGTGTAGGACAATATTTCGTATGGTGCGCGAAGATGAATTGACTTATAAAGAAGTAGCACAGTTGTTAGATGTTTCTCCTAAAACTGTAGAAAATCAGATGAGCATAGCGCTAAAAAAACTCAAGCTCGCTCTTGACGCTTACAATCAAACTACTGCTCCCACCCAATATATCTCTTTGTTTTCTGCCTTAAGCTTGTTGGAATACATGGGTTCTTAGGCTTTGTAAAAACAGCAATACCAATCTTTTAGTACGATCTATTTTGAGATGTTTTTAAACATGAATTTATTTTTTAAAAATATTTAAAATTCTCTTTGGGGGTAAAGACCATTTTTAGAGTCTATCTGTAAAAAAGGATAGCACGGTGGACTCAAATGAATCTTTAATTGCTAAAAAGCTAAGTGGTGAGCTTAATCAAACTGAAGAAAAGTCATTTCAGGAATGGTTTATGGCCTCTGCTGAGCATCAGGCTCTTTTCAAAGAGTATCAGGAAGTATGGGAGCATGCGAGTTTTGAAACACATATTTCAGGTCAGGAAGAGGTTTATTCTAAAATCGCTAATAAGCTAAATTTAGCTAGCTCTGGCCAGCAGTTTAGTCAACCTTCCAAAAGAGTTTCTTACAACTTTTACTGGTTACGCGTCGCGGCAATATTGTGCCTTGTGCTCGGTACTACTTTTTTAGTTTACTGGAACGAGATACGTTTGACTGCTCATACCAAAACGGAGCAACAGCCAGCAGTAATGATTACCAAAAGTAATCCGCGAGGCCAAAAGTCAAACCTTAGGCTTCCAGATGGTACACAGGTAAAGCTCAATGCAGATAGTTATCTGGAGTATGCCAGCGACTTTGCCGAGGCTCGTGAGGTAAAACTAGTGGGAGAGGCATTTTTTGACGTCGTGTCTGATAGCCTTAAGCCATTCGTAGTAAATGCCGGAGACGTGCAAGTTAAAGTACTTGGTACCTCATTTAATGTACAGGCTTTTCCTTTTGAAGAGGTTATGACGGTTGCGGTAGCCAGCGGAAGTGTAATGGTAGCCCGCCAAAATGAGAAGCAGAGTGAAAGTAGTCAGCTTAAGCCTATGGAGATGCTTAAAGTAAACCACAAAACCGGCACGTTTGAGAAAGGTAAGTTCAAAACACAAGACTTACTGGCGTGGAAAGACGGTGTGCTGGTTTTTCATCAGGCAACTTTTGAAGAAATAATCCACAAACTGAAAAGATGGTATGGGGTAGATTTTATCATTCAGCGTAAAACTCCCATTACTGATGGTTTTACGGGCAGGTACAATAATACAAGTCTGGAAGTAGTGCTTGAAGGTATGAGCTTCTCCTCGGATTTTACATACCGCATAGAAGGCAAAAAAGTCTTTATCCAATAACTTAAACTACAACACTATGAAATTCAACAGCAGCTAAACCTAAAATTTCTAAGTCAGATAGGGTAGTAGTAATACTAATAACCTAATACTTTGGCTACCCTTCATCAAATAACCACCTAAGACTACTCATATTATGAAAACAACTTTTTACTGTAGATGGTCTGCTACGGCCAGACATCTGATTCTAATTTTTGTGCTTCAGTCTTTTTTCTCAACTGTACTAAGCGCAAACAATCTGCATGCTCAGTTGCAGAACAAAAGTATAGAGGAAATATACATCAGCTTACAGGTTGAAAATAACCTGATAAAAGATGTGTTCAACACTATCAGCAAGCAAACCGGTTTTTCGTTTGCTTACAATGAAGCTAAGGTCAACTTACGTAAGCGCATTAGTCTGGATGCTCAGAATGCTTCATTGGCAGATATACTTCGCGAAATTTCAAAAGAAGCCGACCTTAAGTTTAAACGTGTAAACGAATACATACACGTGGGCAAGGTAGAGCATCAGGGGGAGCAGATGGTAGAGGAGAAAATAGTTACGCAGAGCATCAACATCAGTGGTCAAGTCACCTCCGAAGAGGATGGCGAAGGAGTACCGGGTGTAAATGTTCTGGTTAAGGATACAAATATTGGTACAGTGACCGATATCAATGGAAGGTATACACTAGAGGTTCCCGATGCAGAGAGTATATTAGTTTTCAGTTCAATAGGCTTCGCCAGTGAAGAAATTTTGGTGGGAGGGCAAACTACCATCAATGTTGTATTACTACCAGATATTAAAGCTTTGGAAGAGATTGTGGTAGTGGGCTACGGAACACAAAAGAGAGCTACTGTTACTGGTTCTATCAGTACAATGCAGGGAGAAGAAATTGCTGAAGTACCCGTTCCCAATATTTCGCACTCCCTGGCCGGACGGTTGGCAGGAGTAAGTATGCGCCCCAATGGAGGGCAACCCGGCTTTGACGATCCTGACATTCACATTCGTGGGATAGTAACAACCGGAAATAACAAGCCTCTTGTAGTAGTAGATGGAGTGCGCCGCGACAATATTCGTCAGATAGACCCTAACACTATTGATAATATTACAGTGCTTAAAGATGCTGCCGCAGTAGCCCCTTACGGTATCGGAGGAGCAAATGGTGTAATTCTGATTACCACTAAAAAAGGAAATTATGGCAAACCGCAGCTTAGTCTGAGTACTTCTTATGGTATACAAAACCCAACTTATTTACCGGATATGCTAAGTGCTCGTGATTATATGATTCTCCAGAATGAAGGCTACTACAACCTGAACCCTAATGGTACTACCCCACCTAACGACCCTGAGCTGATAGAAAACTACAATCAACTGCATCAGGAAGATCCCTGGAAGTATCCGGACTCAGAGTTTTTAGATTTGTTTAATACTAATGTGCCGGTACAGAATCATAACATAGATATCAGTGGGGGTAATGAAACCCTGAATTATCATGCGGGATTCGGCTTTTACGATCAGCAGGGAATATTTGACCCCGTAAATTATCGTCGTTATAATTATAATATGAGCATGGAGTTGCAGGCAACCAGTACCACTACCATTAGTATGTCGTTGCACGGAACAGTAGAAAATACCAATGATATTGATGCTGATGAAGAAACTTCAGGTCACCTTTTCAGGAGCTTTTATAAGTTTGTGCCTACGCAGGCGCTCATTTACCCTGAAGGTGATAAGTGGGGAGAGTCATCTGCTAACTCACCTGTAGGTGTACTACGCTCCGATGGATACAGTAAAAGGGATGATAATACGCTGCTTAGCTCAATCTCGGTAGAGCAGCAGCTACCTTTTGTAGAAGGTTTAAGTGTAAAAGGAGTATTTAGTTTTGATCCTAAGCAACGTAACCAAAAAAAATGGCATGAGCCTTTTATCTACCATAAAATAGACCTTAGCGAGCAGCCTTACACCTATACAGAGGCAATTTCCCTTCAGGAAGGTGCTGGTGCTCCTTACACCTGGCTGGAATTAGAAAATAACCGCTGGACCAATTATACCTATCAGGCATATATTAACTACAACCGTGTATTTGGTCCGCATAACATTTCTGGTTTAGTTGTAGCAGAAGCAAGAGAAACAACAAATGATTTTTTCAGAACCAGAAGAAATAATTTCGCTGTAGAAATTGACGAAATGAGCCTGGGAAGCTCTGACAAGCAGGATTATGATAATGCAGGTTCTTCAGGTACCGGTAGCGAACTGGGCTATGTATATCGTTTTGGTTATACTTATAATGATAAGTACATATTTGAAGCCTCAGGTAGATACGATGGTCACTATTCCTTTGGACCTGGTAAGCGATGGGGCTATTTTCCAGCCTTTTCAGCAGCATGGCGTATCTCTGAAGAAGACTTTATGAGTCGCTTTGGCAGTATAGATAATCTGAAAATCAGAGGTTCGTGGGGTAAGTCTGGTAACCTGCCCTACATAAACGGAAATCTGGCCGCTTTCCAGTACCTATCGGGTTATGACCTCAGAGGAAATGCTTATGCGTTTGGCAATGGTACCCTGGTACAGGGCTCTCGTGTGCCTCGCGAAGCAAACCCTTACATCACCTGGGAAATATCTACAAAATACGATATAGGCTTTGACTTAAGTATGTGGAATGGACTGGTTAATGTGGAGTTTGACTATTTCCACGAAGATCGTACGGGTATGCTCCTGGCTCCCCAGGTTACCCTCCCCGTAGAGTATGGTCTGGCACTCTCTCAGGAGAACAAAGGAGAGATGAACAATAATGGTTTTGAAATTAATATTGGTACAAACAAGACTTTTAACAGTGGTCTGGAGATGAGTATAGGGGCTAACATGAGCTACTCTATGAACAATATGATAGAAGTATTTGAGACAGATGCTGAGCGCGATAACCCTAATCGTACTAAAGTAGGTCGTCCGTTTGGTACTCCCTATGGTTTTGAGGCTCTTGGACTATTTACTACCGAAGACGATGTTAATGGAGATGGTATCATAGACGCTAACGACGGCTATACCATTGAGCAGTTTGGAGAACTCCACCCTGGCGATATCAAATACGCTGATTTAAGTGGTCCGGAAGGGGTGCCAGATGGTAGAATAGATTCTAATGATGAGACTGTGATTGGCTATCCTGTCTACCCTGCCATGACTTTCGGACTCAACTCTATGTTCAACTGGAAAGGCTTTGATCTTTCTCTCTTCTTCCAGGGCTCTGCAATGTCCAGTATTAATGTACGTCAGTTTATGACAGTACCCTTTGAAAATAATGGCAGCAATACCGCATATGAGTACTTTGATAATCGCTGGACGGTGGATAAGCAGAATGCCAAATACCCCAGAGCTACACCATCTCCCTATGCAAATAATACCAAAAACTCAGATTTCTGGTGGGTAAATTCAAGCTATCTACGCCTTAAGACAGCTATTATTGGCTATACGCTGCCTAAGAACTTTACTGATAATTTGAGAATAGGGTCAGTTCGGTTTTATGTAACTGGTCAAAATCTGCTTACCCTTAGTGGTATCAAGCATATAGATCCGGAAATGGGCTACGAAGACCGGGAAAATGCTTATCCGGTGATGAAGTCTACCACATTTGGCCTTGATATCAGCTTCTAATCTTAAAAACTGGAACACATGACACTTAGAAAATATATACTCAAGCCTTCCATACTACTCGCTATGTTGCTTTATGCGACGGCTTGCGATCAGGAAGAATTTCTGGAAAATGTTAACAAGTCTAACCTAACGGATGTCACCCAGTGGCAGTCAGAAACCAATGCGGATATTTTTCTGAACGATGTCTACAGCGAAGTGCCTAACAGATGGAATTTTTCTGAGCATCTGGACTATTATACCGATGACTACAATATTAGCCATTACTATACAGCCTCAAACTGGCGCCAGGGGGTTTGCCAGGTGCCTCCGCAAAGTAATGCGAGTGCCTGGGGTGGCACCCATGGCCCTACAGATGGTTATACTTGGGAAACGTTTTTTACCAAGCTCAGAAAGGTTAATACCTATATTCAAAAGCTGGAAGAGTATAAAGAAAATTTCTCTGAAGACTACTACAATAAAAGAATAGACGAAGCCCGCTTTGTACGTGCCTACTTTTATAGCGAGTACTTTATGCATGTAGGTGGGCTGCCTATAGTGACACAACCCCTGGATCGTAATACTATGAGTGAAGACGAAATGCAAACGCCTCGTGCTACCTTTGGCAAGACATACAATTTTATTACAACAGAATTGGGGCAAATAGTAGAGAATGGCTACCTGGATATTAAATATAATAATGGGGATAAAGATGCAGGAAGAGCTACTCTTGGTGCGGCATTGGCGTTAAAAGGATGGATAGAGCTTTTTGCAGCCAGTCCTTTGTTTAATAGCGGATCTACTTATCTGCCCGATCCGGGTAATTATGTGCATTTTGAAAATCCTGACCCTAACCGCTGGGCTATAGCGGCTGCTACTAACAAGCAGTTCATTGACAATTACGGAGGAGGAGCACCTTACGGCCTGTATGAAGATTTGCCTAACCTGTGGAGGGAGGCAAATGAGTACAACAGTGAAGTGATCTGGGACCGACAGGTAGTAGCAAATGTAGGTGGTATGGGCGGATCGTACGAGCGTAGGGGAGGGCCAACTTATGTGCTGGGCGAATATCAAACCTGGGGCAATTATAACCCTACACAAGAGCTGGTAGATGATTTTGCCATGGCCAATGGCAAGCCCATTACTGACCCCGATTCTGGATACGACCCTCAAAATCCATATGCAAACCGGGAGCAGCGTTTTTACGACTTTATTGTGTATGATGGTGCCCCCTATAAGTTAGATTGGATGCCTCGTACAGATACCATTTTTACCAGAATAGACGAAACTTCTCCCAATCCTGATAAAACTAACCAGATAGATCTGGCAGGAAAAACAGATGTGGGAGACTCTGGCTATTATCAGAAAAAAATGCTGAACCAGGATGCTGCACCCGGTAATGATGCCAGCGGACAAAACTATATCTTCTACCGCTATGCCGAAGTGCTGTTAAACTATGCGGAAGCACAAAATGAGGCATCAGGGCCAGACCCTTCAGTTTATGACGCAATAAATCAGGTGCGCAAGCGCTCAAACCTGCCAGATCTGCAACCAGGACTGTCGCAGGAGCAGATGCGTGAGGCGATCCACCGGGAGAGAAGGATAGAACTTTGCTTTGAAAGTAAGCGCTTCTGGGATAATAAGAGGCTTGCTAAAACTGAAGAGAGAATGGGGCAGCCTCGTCATAATATGGTAATAAGAAATACGAGCCCATCGGATAATTCAGGAGATTGGGTATACAGTGTGGAAGAGGAAGTAAAGTATACTGCCAAGTTTGAGCTCAGACAATATATGAGTCCCATCCCGCAAAACGCAATAGACCAAAACCCTAAAATAGAGCAAAACCCTGGGTATTAAAGGCCTTTGAGTTAGTCATGAACAAGCTCTATTTCTGATAATTCAGTCAAAAGTAGCTTCAGTATCTGAAGCTACTTTTTTTCTTTTCAGTCTAGGTAAGTGTCTTTTACTGTTTGCTCAGAAATACATGAACCAGTGGCTTATTTTGATTTATCAGCTTAATCCTATACTTTGGTCATACACTACTGTATGCAACCACCTAGTCGTTATGAAAGCCCAGAAGAAAGGCATCAGGCCTCTACACCCTTCGTCTACTTCCAACAGCCGGCAAAATACAGGATTAACAGACCTTACTGACCTGGAGCTTTGGCAAAAATTTAAGCAGGGAGATAAAGCAGCTTTCATATTAATTTACAATCAGTATTTTGATGTTCTCTACAGCTATGGTTATCAGTTTACCCAAGATGAGGAACTAATCAAAGATTGTATTCACGATGTATTTGCCGAGATCAGGCAGTCCAGAGAACGATTATCGGATACAAATAATATTCGCTATTACCTGCTCAAATCCTTTAAAAGCAGGTTTCTGTACTATCAGAAAAAAAAGAGCTTTTTACTCAGCGAGGATTATTATTCGGATGGATATCACTTTCAATTTAGTTTTTCTACCGAGCAGAAAATTATAGAAGCGCAGATAAGCCACGAAAAAGTAGAAAAGCTTAATCGGGCAGTACAAAAGCTTAGCCCCCGGCAGCGAGAGGTAATCTACTACTTCTTCTATGAAGAACTGAGTATAGATGCTATTAAAGAACTGATGAATGTTAGTAATCGTCGCTCTATTCAAAATATTGTTTACCGCGCTTTGGCCAACCTCAAAGACTTAATTACCCTACAGCTTTTTGTGGGCTACTACCATTTGTGTATCCACTGACTTAATTTTAGAATTAGTCCTCCTGCAAGCTGAAATATATTGTTTAATACACAAAACTATAAGGTGTATTATGTGTATTTGATAATAACTACATTAATATATTAAACAGATTGTAATTATTTTAAAATAATTCATATTACCCTATGTATATCTGCTAGTTGAGTTCTTTTACTATTGAAACCCTTATAAATTGAATGACTGGGGTTGAAAAAGTGATACATGGCTCGTAAAGATATATATATAGAAGACCTGCTGACCGATGACAATTTTGTCAAATGGGTAAAACATCCGAATCAGGAGAGAAAGCAGTACTGGGAAACCTGGTTACAGGTGCACCCTGATCGGCGTAACGATGTCATGCTTGCCCGGGAAATGCTGCTGAAGGCAGACTTTGTTCATCAGCCATCAACGGAGGAGGCCAAAGTGGAAGTATTGGAACGCCTGATGGAGACTGAGCCTCAGAGGCAAAATAACAATCAATACGCTAAGAAGAGCCGCACTGCCTGGCTTACATATACTACGATGGCTGCTGCACTAGCCTTGTTGCTGCTCTTTGGAATATTTTTCTTTAAACCAAAGCAAGACACCAAAAGTGTGGCTGTCCAGCACCCAGATCAATCCTGGATAACTAAAGAGAACCCTTCCGGCATTAAATCTCAGCTGCAATTACCCGACGGTACTATGGTATGGCTTAATGCCGAAAGTAGCCTTAGTTTTCCTCTTACTTTTGACAGCACTCAGCGGATAGTAAAGCTGAGCGGAGAAGCTTTTTTTGATGTTGCCCGGGATCAAAACCGTCCCTTTACTGTGCAGTCGGGGCAGCTAAGCACCACTGCCCTGGGTACATCATTTAATATATTTTGCTACCCGGAAGAAGAAAGCGTAGAAGTATCGCTGCTCACTGGTATCGTAGAAGTTAACCGTAGAGATAGTCTTGTACAGAAACACCTCCTGAAACCCGGAGAGCAGATCATATATACTCAGCGTGAGTTTTCCAAAAGTCAATTCAGCTATAATGCTGCAATCGGCTGGAAAGAGGGACTGCTGGTATTTGAGGAAGAGAATCTGATGCACATCAAACGCAAACTGGAAAGATGGTACGGTATAGAGGTAGAGCTTATCGGAAAACCCGATCAGACCTGGAGAATCAACGGCACCTTTAAAAACCAAAGTCTGGAGCGGGTACTTCAACGTCTGCGCTATACTAAAGATTTTGACTATCAGATCAGCGGAAAAAAAGTAACAATCCACTTTTCATAACCTAAAACTATGTTAAAATGAAAACCTTAGATAATACCTCATAAAAATGCCGGCACTTCCCGAAGGAAGCAACCGGCAAAAATTTGAAGCCTCCACCTGACCTGGATGTTTGGCGACAGTAGGCCAGTGGAGATCCATCCGTTTATTATTTTCATAACAAACACCTAAAACTATGAAATTTAAAGTTTTACAAGGCATTATTGCTATGTCAAAGTTAGGGATAAGAGCGTTTTTTCTTGTGCTTATCTGTTATACCACCATTATGGCTTCAGATAGTAATGCGCAAAAGGCAAAAAGCATTCGCCAGGTTTTAATTAATATTCACCTGAAAGATGCTACGGTACAGGAGGCACTTCAGCACATAGAGCAGGCTACTGATTTTCGCTTTATGTATGATGTGAATGATATCAGGACCAGAAAAAAGATCAATTTACATGAAAGTCAGATCTCAGTATACCAGCTGCTGGAAAAGCTCTCAAGAGAAGCCTCTCTTAAATTTAAGCAGACCAACTTTGATATTGACGTAAAGAAAGTAAAGCGTAGTAGTGGCAGAAACAACAAGTCGCAGGCATATGTAGCCATATCTGTCAGCGGAAAGGTTACATCTGACGAAGATGGCGAGGGGCTGCCCGGCGTTAATGTGCTGGTAAAAGGTACGGCCATAGGTACAGTAACTGACATTGAAGGAAATTATAAGATTGAAGTTCCTGAAACAGAGAGTGTGCTGGTGTTTAGTTCCATCGGTTATCTGAGCGAAGAGGTAATAGTAGGCAATCGTACAGAAGTTAATGTTGTTTTACTTCCAGACATTAAATCGCTGGAAGAAATTGTAGTGGTTGGCTATGGTACGCAGAAAAAGAGCAACCTTACCGGAGCCGTTTCTTCTGTAAAAGCAAATGAAATTCAGGAAGCGCCATTCACTTCTATAGATCAGGGGCTGGTGGGTAGAGCATCAGGCGTAATGGTGACACAGACCTCTGGTATGCCCGGAGCGGTAGCTTCTATCCGAATCAGGGGGACCAGCTCTTTGCAAGGTGGTAATGAGCCACTGTACGTTATAGATGGTTTTCCGGTATACAATGGTGGTGGTTATGGCAGTACTGGCGGCAATGCGCGTATGAGTGGCCTGGCAACTATCAACCCTGCCGATATTGAGTCTATAGAAATATTAAAAGACGCCTCCGCTACGGCTATCTATGGGGCGCGTGCAGCAAATGGTGTAGTCCTCATCACTACTAAAAGTGGTAAAGAAGGCAGAGATCAGATTACCTTTGATGCCTACTACGGTACTCAGTCTCCGGTGCGTCAGATAGATGTGATGAACGCCCTGGAATACGCTAAGCTGGTTAACGAGGCCTATACCAATGATGGCTTAAACCCGGTTTACGACAGTGATAAAATGGCTGAGTTGCGGGCCAATCCTGAAGGTACCAACTGGCAGGATGAGGTATTTCGCAGTGCGCCTATACAGAATTACCAGCTTACCTTCTCTGGGGGCGATAAAAAAACCAATTACTCTGTTTCTGCCAATTATTTTGACCAGCAGGGCGTCATCATCAATTCAGGTTTCAAGCGCTATTCGGGTAGGGTAAACCTCTCCAGAAATGTGCTGAGCAATCTTAAGTTTGGTACCAATCTCAACGTAAGCCGTACCTCATCTGATGTGGTGCGTACTGATGCCGGGGGGGCTGCCGGGGTAGTTAATACAGCTATGAAGTTTAATCCTATACAGCCGGTTTACCAAAACGAAGCTCTTGGTGAGTATACACCGGTCAATATACCAGGTATTATTTTAGCCAATCCGGTAGCTACCGCCAGAGAGCAGGTAAGAGAAAATACCATGCTTCGCCTGTTGGGTAATATTTATGGGGAGTGGGAGATTATCCCTGACCTCAAGGCTAAAGTCTCTTTTGGTACCGACCTGGTCAATACCAAGTTTGATACTTTTGTGCCTTCCAATATTTTTGAGTCAGGAGGAGTGGCCCAGGCAGACATTAGTAGCGGTAATACAACCAACTGGCTCAACGAAAATACCCTGAGCTGGAATAAAGAAATTAATTCAGACCATTCTATTTCACTATTAGGCGGTATTACTTTTCAGCAAAATGTGTACGAAGGCCTAAGTGCCTCTTCGCAGGAATTTGTCAACAATGTACTGGGTGAAAATTCTTTGGGATCTGGCTCAGTGTACAATCAGCCCTCTTCTTCCAAAACACAATGGAACCTGATGTCCTACCTTGGTAGAGTTAACTACAACATCATGGAGAAGTATCTACTATCGTTTAATGCTCGTGTAGATGGCTCTTCTCGTTTTGGCTCAAATTACAAATACTCTTTCTTTCCTTCCGGAGCAGTAGCTTGGAGGCTGATAGAGGAAGGCTTTGTTAAGGATATGAACCTCTTCTCTAACCTGAAAGTTAGAGCTAGCTATGGTTTGACGGGTAATCAGGAAATTGGTTTATATCAGTCGCTACCCACTTTAACTAATAATACTTATACCCTTGGGCGTTCACTAGTCACTGGTTTTTATCCAAATAAAATTCCTAACCCAGACCTGAAATGGGAAAAAACCGCCCAGTTTGACATAGGCCTTGATTTTGGTTTCTTTGAGGAGAGATTGCGTTTTACCGCAGATTATTATCATAAGAAAACAACGGACCTGATATACAATGTAGCGGTACCTTATGTATCGGGTTTTGATACTTCTTTGCAAAATATCGGTAGTGTAGAAAACCGTGGTATAGAGCTCGCTATCGGTAGCGATATCATAGCTACTCCAGATTTTCGCTGGACTTCTTCATTTAACATTTCTTTTAACCGCAACAAAGTGCTGGAGTTGGGAGGAGAAGAGTATAAAGATGTAGGGGACGGAGATGGTCACCTTAAAACTGGTTCGGTACACCGACTCATTGTAGGTGAGCCTATCGGCCTTTTTTACGGTTATGTGTTTGATGGTATTTTCCAGAATCAGGCTGAACTGGATGCAGGACCCAGAAGCCCTACCAACTGGATAGGAGGTAGGCGCTACCTTGATCTGGGTGGCCCAGAAGGTGAGCCAGATGGTAACGTAAATGCTACTTATGACCGAACGGTAATCGGTGACCCCAATCCTGATTTCTTTGGTGGATTTACCAATACCTTCTCTTACAGGGGCGTGGAGCTTAATGTATTTATGCAGTATTCTTATGGTAACGATCTGTTCAACTATAACGCTATGGAGCTGGAGTTACCTTCTGGCGGGCAAAATGTATATGCTGATCTGGTTAATCGCTGGACGCCAGAAAACCCTAGTGATGTATACCCGGTGGCTACTACTAACCGTTCGGCAGTATTTAGCGATGCCTACATTGAAGACGGCTCTTACCTTAAAGTCAAAACGATGACGCTGGCTTATACTTTTCCTATGCTAAACAGCCAAAAGTTAAGCGGACTAAAACTTTACCTAACCGGGCAGAACCTGCTCACCTTTACTGATTATTCAGGCTACGATCCGGAAGTTAGCTATCGTGGAGCTTCCAACTTGCAAATGGGTGAAGACTTTGGAGGCTACCCTCAGTCCAGAACGTTTATGTTAGGCGTTAAGATGAACTTACAATAACCTAAACACGACACGAATTATGAAAAAGATATATTTATCCCTAATTATATATATTGGTTTCAACCTACTGCCATCCTGTACAGATGACTTTCTGGAAGAAAAGCCTGAAGACCGCTTTGTTATAGACAACTTCTACAGCAGTAGAACAGATGCTGAGGCTGCCGTAGCAGCAGTGTATCAGCAGTTGTATAGCATCTATGAGCGTTACATATTTTTACTGAATGCTCTGCCCGCAGATGATGAGAAAAATGGGCTGGGAATGCCCAATCAGTATTTGCAAAACCTGGAGTTTCTACGCCATACGTCAGAGAACCAGTTTACACGACAGATGTGGCAATACAACTACTCAGGGATAGCACGAGCCAATACTGCTATTCTCAACATTCCGAACATCAATATGGATGAGGAGATAAAAAACCGTCTGGTAGGCGAAACAAAATTTCTGAGGGCACTATACTATTTTAACCTGGTGCGTTTTTACGGAGATGTGCCACTTTTGCTAAAGCTGGAGACGGTAGAAGATGCACTGGGCGCACGTACCCCCAAAGCAGAGGTATACAACCAGATTATACAGGACTTAAATGATGCAGAGGCAGCATTACCCATAACATACAGTGACAAAGATATGGGAAGAGCTACCCGTGGCGCAGCCAAAATATTATTGGGCAAAGTTTACCTGACCATGCATGAATACCAGAAAGCAGCAGATAAGCTGGCCGAAGTGGTGGAAAATGAAGGAGCTTACGGCTATGGTCTGCATGATAACTATGGCGATAACTGGGAGCCGGCTACGGAAAACGGACTGGAGATGGTATTTGCCATAGAGTTTATGGACCCTCCCGGAAACGGTAATTCCGCCATGATTTTGCAGGGCCCTAAATATTCACTACCTGGTGGCTTTAGCGTGCTTGGGCTTACCAACTCCAACGAGGCAGACATTCCCACCCGTGATTTATATGATCGTTTTTCTGATGCTGATGAGCGTAAAGCTGCAACATTTACAACAGATTTTGTAAGTTTGACGGATGGTTCTGTGCATACTTCTACCATTCCAATCTTTACGAAGTACTGGGAGGAAGGAGAAAGCAACCCTAATAATAGTGATGCCAATATGCATATAATACGCTATGCCGATGCCTTGCTAATGTATGCGGAGGCGCTTAATGAAGTAGGGCAGACTGATAAGGCTCTTGAGTATCTTAACCGAGTTCGGGAAAGGGCTTTTAACTCTACAGATTACAACTATAGTAACTTATCAGCAGATGAGTTTCGTACGGCTGTATGGCTGGAGCGTCGCCTGGAACTGGCAATGGAAGGTCATCGCTGGTTTGATCTGGTACGTACCGGTAGGTTTATTGAGCGTATGAAAGAGCATGCTGCTTATGAAGCCTCAGTAGCTGAAAGTAATAAGGTGGAAATAGCGCAGAATATACAGGATTACATGATTTTGATGCCTATTCCGCAAAGAGAAGTAGACTTAAATGCAGAACTGGACCAAAATCCCGGATATTAATAAATAATTATATTTGAGAAAGCTTGTCATAGTACAGGCTTTCTTTTATAAGCTAAATATACAAATGCCTATCTTACTGTATTACTTTTTAATTAGCATTTTTTGTGTTTGCTCTTTACATGCTCATGCTCAAAAGAAGCGCTCAACACAAGATCTGCCTAATATTGTTTTAATTTATGCGGATGATTTAGGATATGGAGATCTGGGTACTTATGGTGCACTTGAATTTGAGACTCCACATCTGGATCAACTGGCAGCTGAAGGCATGCGCTTTACCAATTTTGAAGTCACACAGGCTGTATGTTCAGCATCACGTGCATCCATTCTTACTGGCTGCTATGCAAACCGCCTAAGCATGGGAGGTGCGCTGAACCCACATGCCAAAAAAGGCTTGCACCCCGATGAAGAAACGCTTGCCGAACTTGTAAAACGCGCAGCTGATTATAGTACCGCTATGTATGGCAAATGGCATCTGGGTCACCTTAAACCCTTTCTGCCAACGCGACAGGGCTTTGATGAATATGTGGGAGTTCCATACTCTAACGATATGTGGAAGTGGAATTACGACATGAAGTTAGCCACTGAAGAAACTCATGCCCGCAAAGCCAGCTACCCGGAACTTCCGCTCATGGCTGGCGATACGGTGTACAAAGAGCTTCAAGACCTAGACGATCAGGCAGAATTGACCACTATCTATACAAAAAAAGCCGTAGAGTTTATCCATAAGAACAAAGAGAAGCCTTTTTTTCTCTGTGTTCCTCATTCTATGCCCCATGTGCCGTTGGCCGTATCGGACAAGTTTAAAGGGAAAAGTGCTCAGGGCTTGTACGGAGATGTAATCATGGAAATAGACTGGTCGGTAGGAGAAATAGTAAAAGCGCTGGAACAAAACGGTCTTACCGAGAATACACTGCTTATTTTTACTTCCGATAATGGTCCCTGGCTAAATTTTGGTGAACATGCCGGTTCTACTGCCGGGCTCAGAGAGGGAAAAGGAACCAGCTTTGAAGGAGGTGTACGCGTACCCTGTATTATGAAATGGCCTCGCCAGATCAAGGCAGGGCAAGTATGCAACAAGCTGGCTGCAACCATAGATTTCTTTCCTACAATTGCCGAAATATTGCAAGTAGAACTGCCAGATAAAAAGATTGATGGGGTAAGTATTCTTCCCCTCATGAAAGGAGAAGCAGGTGCTAAACCCCGTGAAGTTTTTTACTATTATTACCAAAGAAATGCATTGGAAGCCGTTCGTAGAGACCACTGGAAGCTAGTACTACCGCATACGCATCGTACCTACGTAGCTCAGGAACCCGGTAAAGGTGGAGTATTCGGCTCTATAGACCATGTGCAAACCGAAATGGCACTTTACGATCTTCGTCGCGACCCGGGGGAGCGCTACGATGTACAATCATACTACCCAGAAATTGTTAAGGAGTTGCAAAAATTAGCAACTCAGGCTCGTGAAGATCTGGGAGATGAGCTTCACAATATTGAAGGCCCCAACATCAGGGCAGCAGGACATATCAGTCAATTTTAAACTCACAAATATGATTAAACCAAACAGTTATTTTGTACTACTCAGCCTGGCAGTTATCGCATTACTTTCTGCCTGTGGTGGTGGAGAGCAGGAGCAAACACAAGACGAGAAGCCGCCCAACATTCTATTTATTATGAGCGACGACCATGCTTATCAGGCTATCAGTGCCTATGGTCACAACCTCAACGAAACGCCAAATATTGATAGAATTGCTAATGAAGGAGCATTGTTTACTCGCTCAACCGTAACCAACTCCATTTGTGCTCCCAGCCGTGCAGTACTCTTAACAGGTAAGCATAGCTTTGTCAATGGTAAAGTAGATAATGTACAGCCTTTCAACTGGGATCAAGAAAGTTTTCCTAAGTTGCTTCAGGCCAATGGTTATCAAACCGCACTAATTGGTAAAATTCATCTGGATGGGCTGCCTCAGGGTTTTGACTACTCTATGGTACTTCCTGGTCAGGGGCATTACTACAACCCGGACTTTTTAGTGAATGGTGAGCGTAAAAGGTTTGAAGGATATGTTACCGAAATAACTACTAATGAGGCTCTTAAATGGTTAAAAGAGGGTCGCGATAAAGATAAGCCCTTCTTGATGATGTACCACCAGAAGGCTCCTCATCGTAACTGGAAACCAGCACCTAAATACTTGACCCTTTACGATGACAAAACCTTTGAGCCCCCTCTTACCTATTTTGATGACGAGACCAACTATGCCGGTAGAGGAAGAGCAGCCAAAGAGCAGGAGATGGAAATTGATGGTCATGCTTTCTGGGGTCATGACTTTAAGATGGTAGTAGATCCTAATGGTGATAGTACCGGCTTTGCCCGTGACCTGAAGCGCTTTACTCCTGAGCAGTTAAAGATGTGGAAAGAAGCCTATGATCCTAAAAATGAGGCTTTTAAGCAGACTTATGCCCAAAATGGGGAGCTGGACTTTAAAAACTCTAAAGAAAAAGAGAAGGAAGTAGCTATCTGGAAGTACAATCGCTATATCAAAGACTATTTGAGAACCATTAAGTCGGTAGACGATGGAGTAGGCGAAGTAATGGATTATCTGGAAGAAAATGACCTGCTGGATAATACAATTGTAGTTTATACCTCAGATCAGGGTTTTTACCTGGGCGAACATGGTTGGTTTGATAAGCGATTTATGTATGAGCAGTCCTTCCGTACCCCTTTGTTAGTTCGTTATCCGAAAGAAATAAAGGCCGGTACCAAAATAGACAAGCTGGTACAAAATCTGGACCTTGCACCTACTTTCCTTGACTATGCAGGTATTGAGATTCCTGAAGAAATGCAGGGCGAATCTTTCAGAAAGCTGGTAGGTGGAGAAACCGATGAATGGAGAGACGCGGTTTATTATACGTATTACGAATATCCTTCTGTGCATATGGTGAAACGTCATCATGGCGTGGCGACCGATCGCTACAAGCTTATCCATTTTTATTACGATATAGACGAATGGGAATTGTACGATCTGGAAAAAGATCCGCATGAGATGAATAGTGTTTACGATGATCCTGAGTATGCAGAAGTACAGGAAATGATGCATGCCAAACTAGAGGAGTTACGTCAATACTATGGCGATAGTAAAGAGAATGACGATAAGTTTTTAAATGCTTATCTGGATGTTGTTGAAAAAAGAAAGAACAACTAATGCTTTACTAATTGACTAACATAAAAAAGCCTCTCCTGTCTAAAGGAAGAGGCTTTTTTTACTTTTGCTATTAGCCTGGAGTGTTAATAAAAGAGAGTAGCTTATCATGCTTTAGTTAACCGTTAGCACTACTCTAAAACGCGCTTCATTATTGATCATACGCTCATAAGCCTCGGCGGCCTTTTCCAATGGATATTTTTCAATCATAGGAATACTTTTGGTGAGCGCACTAAATTTTAAGGTCTCTTCAGAGTCTTTGGCAGTACCACTAGACCAGCCAGATACTGTCTTTTTGCCTGTAATCAGTTGGAGAGGACTAATCTGCATAGGATCGGTATCGGCCCCTACAATCAGAAGCTGACCATTAGGTCCCAGGCCAGCTACTACCGAAGAAATAAGTTTGCTGTTGGGTGCTGTAGCAAGAATCAGCTTGGCACCACCCATCTTTTGTAAGGCTTCAGCAGCATTTTCTGCTTTGCCATTGATAAACTCATGAGCTCCTAATTGATGAGCCAGTTCTTTTTTATCATCGCTGGAAGATATTGCTACGGTATGCATACCCATTTTGGCAGCGTATTGGATAGCGAGATGTCCAAGTCCTCCCAAACCCTGTACGGCTACCAGGTCTCCGGCAAAAATATCGGCATTCCGCATTGCGTTAAATACTGTAATACCTGCGCAAAGAATAGGCGCAGCCTCCTCAGAACTTAGAGAGTCCGGTATACGAGCGAGTGCTTCCTGTGGTGCGAGCATATGGGTTGCATACCCGCCATCATATGATATGCCTGCGATCTGAGCATTTTGGCAATTGATAAAGTCGCCCTTGCGACAAGGATCACATGTAAAGCAGTGACCACCATGCCAGCCCACCCCTACGCGTTGTCCTTTTTCCCAGGGTGATACATTTCCTCCAATTTCTTCAATTGTGCCTATCACCTCATGACCGGGAATACGAGGATATTCTATGCCTGGAAAAGCACCTTCTTTTACAAACATATCACTGTGGCATATACCGCAGGCTTGCACCTTTATCAGTACTTCATATTCCTTAGGCTTGGGTATATCTCTTTCAATAGACTCAAAAGAGCCACCAGCCTCCTTAATAATCATGGCCTTCATCATAAGCTTTTCTGTTAATATTGTGTAAATTATTTAGCGTGAAGCGCGGACCATTGTTTAACCCAGCAGGTACGATAATGTTAGCCTAAACTTTATGCGATACAGTTATGGCTGATATATACCCTCAGCATTATAACAATTATAAACACCATAAGTAGACCTTGAGTTAGGGCGCATAAGTATGCTCAGGCCTGGCTTACAGTACACAATTCGCTGCGTAGCAAGGAAGTTGTACTCTACTAAGCTTTCAGTTTTAGATCAGTATGTTCTTCCTTTCTCTATTAACTGTTGCTGATTGCCAGGTATTTATGTTGTTTTCATATTGAGCTTAATGAGAAGATTGCTGTTGCCGCACTTTCTTTTCAGGGGCCAGTAAGCTTTCATGATCACCCAAAATATCTTCTACATATAGCATCTTGATCAGTACCATTACAATAGCAAATAGGGGGGTAGCCAGTATAAGACCAAGTGCACCAGTATACACTCCTAGAACGAGTTGAGCCAGTAAAATCATAGCCATAGGCAACGACACCTGATGCCTTTGAATCATAGGAGTAAGGAAATTGCTTTCTACCACCTGAGCAATAATATAAACCGCCGCGGTCCAGAGCATCTTATCAGTACCCTGCGTAGCCGCTATCATAACGCCCAATACCAAAGCGATAAGAGGACCAAAGTTGGGTACAAAAGCAAGTATGCCGGCAGTAATACCTAAAATCAGGGCCAGAGGTATACCTATAATCCATAAGCCAATCCAGGTAAATACAGCTACAATCAACATGGATAGGAGTTTGCCAGTAAGCCAGCTTCTAAGAGTTTGCCCGAGAGTCTGCATAACTTCTCTGGCTCGCTTTCGCTTTTCTTTAGGAACAAGGTGGATAATACCATCTACATAAATCTGAGGACTGGCGAGTATAAGAAAGCCCATAAAAAGAATAATATAGACATCTGCCAGCGCTCCAAATACCCCAAATACAGCAGAGAAAAACTTTTTAGTATTTTGCCCAAGTTTATTTTTAAAGTCCTGTTGTTCAGCATACTTCAGAACTTCTTCTCCCATCGGTAGTTGCTGTACTTTTTGCTTTACTTCCTTAACGGAAGAGGGTAACTGTGTTCTTAGCTGTTCGGCCTGGCTACTCATATAAGGAGCTAAGGCAAAACAGATTACCCCAGCTACTATCAAGAAGCCAAAGACGGCCATAACCCGACTCCAGGAAATAGAAATTGAGGTGCGATGATGAATAGCCCTGGCCATACCATCAAAAAACACAGCTACTAAAACAGCAGCTATAACAATGAGCAGTACATTAAATATTGTACCTATAAAAATTAGTACTAGCACACATGCTAGTGTAATGCCAACGGCTATTAGCACTTTTTTGGCAAATGAGTCTGAGTCCATGAGATTTATTGTAGTTGAAAAAATATGTTATCACCTTTTCAACAGTAGACTTACCCTGATGTTTGACCTACAAATCTTTAATATCCCAAATCTTGATGGCTTATGATATTCTCCTTATGTTCATAGTCTTTACTCAACAACCTACCATCTTATGTCAAACTCTTTATCCCACAACGTAGCCCTGGTATCAGGCTCTTCTCGTGGTTTGGGCGCTGCAATAGCAAAAAAACTAGCAGCTCATGGTGCCAAAGTAGCCATTAACTATCATCGTAATGAAGGTCGTGCGCAGCAAGTTAAAAATGACATTACGGCAAAAGGAGGTGTGGCTGAGATTTTTTAGGCAGATGTTACGGATAAGAAACAGGTCAGCAGTTTATGCCAACAAATACAAACTAAGTTTGGCGCTGTAGATATTCTTGTATTAAATGCTACCTCTAATCATCACCACTATTCTATTGAAGATATGAAGTGGGAGTATATGCTGGAGATGATAGATTACTTCGTGAAAAGTCCGTTGTTGCTTACGCAGGAGCTGGTAAAGGGCATGAAACAAATGGGCAGGGGTAGAATTATCCACATTGGATCAGAGGTGTTTGAACAGGGAATCCCCAACTTTAGCAATTATGTAGCTGCTAAAGGGGCTCAGCTGGGGCTTACTCGTTCTTGGGCCAATGAACTGGCGCCTCACAATATTACGGTCAACCTGGTTGCTCCCGGCTGGATACCAACTGATATGCATGCCAGCGAACCAGAAGAAAACAAACAGGCCTACCGAGAGAAAGTGCCACTGCAACGTATGGGTGAAGCCGACGATGTAGCTGCCATGGTTAGTTTTCTTGCTTCAGATGATGCCAAATTTATTACCGGACAAAAAATTTCTGTGAACGGTGGAAATACCTTAAGCTAAGGCAAAGATAGAAGTACAGCTCTTTCCTCAATTTTACATTAAAGAAAGAGCTGGCAAATTATTCTGTTCGTAATTTATTAACCGGGTTTATCAGCGCAGCTTTTAAAGACTGATAACTGATAGTAAATACTGCAATGAGTAGGGCAACAATTCCGGCCATTACAAACACATCCCAACTAATTGTGATTCGGTACTCATAATCTGCGAGCCAGCGTTGCATCAAATACCAGGCTATTGGGCTGGCAATCAGCAGGGAGATCACAATAAGAAGCAAAAAGTTCTGGGTGAGTATGCGGAAAATATTGTTGAGTGAGGCACCCAGCACCAGGCGGATGCTAATTTCTTTGGTGCGTTGTTCCACCATAAAAGCAGAGAGCGCAAACAGACCCAGACAAGCAATAATAATCGCCAGTACCGCAAAAGAAGTAAAGATTTTACCCATACGAAGTACATCATCATACATCATCGCGAAGCTGTCATCCAGAAAAGTGTATCGCAGGTCCTGATGTGGAGAAAACTTAAGCCAGACATCCGAAATGCCTGCAATAGCCTTTTGCATCTCACTTCCCGCCACTTTTACAGAAACTACTGTTGGGCTGTTGCCCAATACCAGGCATAAAGGACGTATACTACCTTTGAAGGATTCAAAATGAAAATCTTCTACGATGCCTATCACTTCCCAAGCCTGTCCGGAGTTGGTGATAGTAGCTCCGAGAGGCTGCTCTAGTTCCAGCTGCTTTATCATCTCTTCGTTAACAATTACTTTTTGGGAGTCAGAAGGAAGCGTTTCTGTAAAATCTCTGCCTTCTAATACTTTCATTCCCAGGGTTTCTATATAGTCATGATCTACTCTCCAAATCTGGCTGTACACGGGTTTATCAATATTTACTTTTCCCTCTTTCCAGAAGCCATTACTGTTCATTTTAAAGCCATCTACCGGCAGATAATCACTGATAGATGCTCGCTGTACCTGAGGTAGGCTTTCCAGTTCTTTCTTAAAAGTTTGTATTTGCTCTCCTAATGTACCTGTACCTTGAATGACTAGTACCTGCTCTTTGTCAAAACCCAGCTCTTTATTAAGAATGAAGTTCATCTGCCGGTAAATCGTCACTGTGCTGATAATAAGCACAATAGAAATGGTAAATTGTACAACCACCAGCGTGCTGCGCATTTTAGAGCTTTTACTCCCTCTGCTCAGACTGCCCTTTAGCACCTGTATGGGCCTGAAACTAGACAAATAAAAGGAAGGATAGATACCTGCCAGTATTCCTATAAATATAGCCAGGGCAATAAGTAGAGGGTACAGCCTCCACTCAAACCACGGAATACTTAAATCCTTGCCAGATAAAGAATTAAAGTACGGCATAAGGAGTACGGCAATAAAAATTGCGATTACAAACCCTATCAGACTAAAAAGAACTGACTCGGTAAGAAACTGTCGTACCAGATGCTTGCGTAAGGAGCCTACCACCTTACGAAGACCTACTTCTTTAGCTCTGTTTGCAGACTTTGCGGTAGATAAATTGATAAAATTGATACAGGCAATGATCAGAATAAAGATGGCGATAATACCAAACAGCCATACAAAGCGAATATCTCCATGTTGCAGGCCGTCTCTAATTCCGGAAGAGTGTAAGTGAATATCCTGAATGGGTTGTAGCTCTATTCTTAAGGTTTTGGCAAACTCTTCCGCATTTTTGAGGTTGGCTTTACGCATCTCCGGCAAAACATACTTATCAATAATCCCTTTTGTGAGCTTATCGGCCAGACTATCGGCGTTTACGTGCGCTTGTATAAGAATATAGTTATCATAATTGCTGGCATTCCAGTTCGTTTGCTCACCAGGATAAAATTCAAGGCCGCTCATGGTCATCAGGAAGTCAAAATGAAGGTGAGAATTGTCAGGAAAGTCTTCAAATACAGCCCTGATAGTGTAGGCTTCATCCTCGTCATTATCTAGAACAAGGATTTGCCCGACCGGATTTTCTTTACCAAAGTACTTTTCTGATTTGCTTCTGGAAATAGCGATACTTTTGGGCTCGCTCAAGGCGGTTTTAAGTTCGCCATATACAATCTCGGGCTGTAGGATCTCCAATAATTCCTGATCGGCAAATACAAAGCCCTGTTCAAAGTAGTTTTCCACTTTTCCCTCCAGCCTTATCTCTTTGTTACCGGCACCAAAAAGTTCGTTAGGCAATATGCGGCCTGCTTTTTCTATCTGAGGAAAGTCAGCTCTGAGGGCATCAGCAAGGGGAGCAGGAAAACTTGTGCCTTTTCTTACTTCCTCTTCATAAGAAGCCCCAACCACCCGGTAAATCCTGTCTACATCAGGGTAATGCTGGTCATAACTTAGCTCGTGCTGAATAAAAAGAGCAATGAGCAGGCAGGAGGCAATACTCAGAGCCAGTCCACCAATCTTAATAGAGGAGTAAAGTTTATGCTTACTTAGGTTTCTCCAGCCTACTTTAAAGTAATTGTCAAACATGGCGAAAGAATTTGGGTTAGTGTATGTGTTTTTTTTGATAGCAAAAGGTCTCAGATAGTGTATGACCTGATACCAATAGTTAATTTTTGCTTTATAGACGGACTTTTCCTCCACAAGCTGTAAGAATTTTTCTTCCAGATCGCCTTCTACTTCTTCTGCCAGCTCTTCTCTCAAAAAAGCATGCAGAAATCGTTTAGCAAGTGCAGGTGGCCTTATCGTATTGGTGTCTTTCAAGCGTTTGTTTTCTGTTTATTTAGCCGAAACTCAAAAAGTCTGGGGTTAATGCCGGGTATTGCTTCCAAAGCGAGAGCTTAAAGTCTCGTGAGTCCTTTAATACCTGCTGGCCATACGCTGTAATGCTATAGATTCTCTTTCTTCTGCCACCTCTTTCTGCCGTTGCGTTCCCCATTTCCGACTTCAGGAAGCCTTTATCCTCCATACGGCTCAGCGTAGAGTGTACCGCGCCTATAGACACCGCTCTTCCGGTCTGTGACTCAAATTCTTCTGCTATATGTAGGGCGTAAGCCTCCTGAGCGAGTATACCTGCCAGCAAAAGAATGACTTCTTCAAAATCGCCTAATCGTGTTTCTTTCATTACTTACTAAATTGTAGAAGAAATAAAGCCTGCTTAATTAATTGATTGTCTATGCATAAAAAAGTAAACTTCCGCTAATGCTTAGGTCGTTTTTTACTGCCAGGTACTGGCAATTTTATAGCCTCTTAACTCTTATGCAAAAGCGTAACTCTCGTTTTATGGGTTAATGTGTTTTCAGGATACGAAATGGGAATAATAATACCGCCTTAATAAAGCTAAAAATGACATCTAAGCTTAAGCCTACAATTCTGAATGGCAGTAAAATAAGCCAGATCAGAGGAAACAGAATTAACATGACCAGGGCTATAGGCCAACAGATCACCAGTAAGATGCACCAAAGCACAAATGCGATAAAGGTTCTCATTTATATTCTTTACTTACCCAAGTTCAAAAGCCTGACCAAAAACTTAACTTATTGATAAATAGCAAATTGTGGTTTTGGTGTGCCATCCCAAGTGTTCTAAAGTGAACAGCAGCTGTTCGTGTGTGTACATTTGTACAGATGCTCGGTCAACTATTCTTCGCGGCTGAGCTGATACGCTCCACCAGCCTGCTTTAGCACCATCAGCTTTTTCTCAGGCTCAAACTCCAGTATTATTCCGGCCTGCTCAAATTGGAAAACCCGCTCTTCAATCGCTTCCAGTGGAAAAGAAGGCTGTCCACTGGCCTGCCCCATAAGTGTATTACCTTCTCTCCACATCTTAAGCTTTAGCGGAAAGGCCGGACTACTATAAGTACCGGTGTACTGATCCAGTATAGCCTCACTTAAAGTGATGTTAGGTCTGAAAGTGGGCATCTCATAAGCTTTGTCAAAGTAAATACTAAGGATGCCGATCATAATACTATTCACATCCATCACGGATGCATTGGCAAAATAAGATATAGCCACGCTATCTTCTTCAAAGTAGGCAGAAGATGTGCTAAAGGCATCTATTCTTCCAGCATGTCCGTAGGCATAGCGTTCATAGAAGGGAATAAGCATCAGCCCAAGGCCAAAATTATCTTTCAGGCGGGTCATTTGTGCTACTGTTGCAGAGTCCAGTATTTGATAAGTGAATAGAGCAGTTAGAAAACGGTTAACGTCTTCGGGAGTAGAGCTTATGGCCCCGGCACCCTTCGCTATGCTGAGGTTTGACTGACTTGACTGTATCCAGTCGTCTTTTCTATAGTAAGAAAAAGCTTCTCTTTGCGCGGGTCTGTGCGGACTGGCGATATAGGTGTCTTTAAATTGCAGTGGCATAGCGATTCTTTCGTGCAAAATCTGCTCAAATGCCATATCATCTTCTTCTTCGGCAATCAAACTAAGCAATACAAAATTAGTATTGGAGTAAGCAGTCTTCTCATCAGGTTCAAACTCTACACCATTCTCGGTGAATATGCTTATAAATTGCTCCTTACTTACCTCTCCCTTTAATTTGTTGAAGACATCAGGCTTATTGGTGAAGTTATACAAGCCACTGCGATGCCTAAGCATGTGTTCTATACTAATTTTGTCGGCATTAGGGAGCTGGGGAAAGTAGTGGGCAAGCTTGGTATCCAGAGAAAGCTTACCTTCCTCTATCATTTGCATGATAATTACTGCCGTGAAGGTCTTGGAGATAGAGCCGATTCTATAAACGGTACCATCATCAGCTTTAATACCCTCATTATAGTTAGCATATCCTATGCTGCGCTGGTACACTTCTTCACCTTGCCTGAGTATAGATACACTACCCATACTTTTATGCTTTTGCTCAATTAGGGAAAGCAGACTATCCATCTTGTTAGCATTGAAATGCTGAGCACTAAGCCCGGAGGAGGAGAGAAGTAGACTTAGCAAGCTGAGGTAGCGTAGCATATGCACCAAATTTGTTGTTCACTTAGTAAAAACTATAGCTGTTTTACTGAGCTATGGCTACCTCAACTTAACAAAAAAGAGAAGGGATTGCTACTAAGTCTCTTTCTTTTGTGAGGCAATTACTTCCTGTTCCAGTTTGGGCAAAATAATAGCGAAACCCTGTTTGCCATTCTCATTAAAGAGGTTGAGTTTACCGTGATGCAACTCAACAATCTCTTTTGCGATAACCAGTTCCAGCATTCCTCTGACTTGAGTACCTCTAACATCTATCATGTTAAGGCGGGTAGCTCTATCAAGTACTGAACTGATCTGTTTGGCGGGCAGTTGAAGCTGTTCTGCAGTTATTAACAGCAATACATTGTTATCTCCTTTTGTTTGTTCAGCTTTAATTCTGATCTTTTGCTCATGCTTGCTAAACTTAAGTAAATAGGTAAGCAGCTCTTCTATCGCGCGGGTAAACTTCTCGCTATGTAGATTGGCTTTTAAGGAGTCATTCAGGCCTTCAAATGTCAGATTGCTGGAAGAGCTATCGGTTTTAAAATAAAATTCTTCTACCAACTCCTCAAGCAAGGCTTTTAGCTCACAGGGGGCAAGCTTCAGCTCCTGCTGTTGTGCCTGCAACTCTATCAGACTGATTAAACCTCTGGCTACGGTAAGTACCTCACCGCCAAAATTATAGATTGTATCGTAAAGGTTGAGGTAATTTTTCTGATCGTTCTCTCCAACCTTAGCCTTGAGCAGCTCTGCCAACCCCATAATGTTGGCAATAGGGGCACTGAGCTCGTGTGCAAGCATAAAAGTGACTGTATCCAGGCTATCTACCTGCTCTCTCAGCACTTCATGGTTCTGCTTACTAAAAGTAATGTCACTAATATGGCCGGCCACAAACTTGGTAGTGTCATTACCCTGAGTTACCGGGTAGGTGTTCAGCTTCATCCAGGCAATTTCCGGTAAATTATCGGCAGCTTTTAGTTCAATCTCCTCATGGTTGGTATTATCTACGGACAAAGAGGCAAAAAACTGATCATATGCCTCCAGACTGTCCTCATGTATATACTGGCGAAGGTTTTCTTTAGGGGTATCGGGGCTGAAATACTTTTTGGCGCGGTGGTTATAGAATTTTTCGCTGATAAATACGGTTTCCCGCTTTTTGCTATCCCATAAGAAAAAAAATACAGGAATAGTATCTATTAATTTTTTATATAAGTCTTCCATAAGTGTGCACAGAGGCAACAGATTAAAAAAAATGTATGAACGGTCAAGTTAAAATCAATTGTTTTGCAATGCAAATGCTAGACAGGAATGCGTATACGAAATGTAGTTCCTTCTTGGGCAGTACTCTGTACTTCTATATTTCCATTATGGGCTTTAATAATGCCATGCACCAGGGTTAGACCCAAACCCCAACCCTTTGCTTTTTTTTCTTTAGTACGATAGTAAAGCGTAAATAGTTTATCTAGTTTTTCCGGAGGTATGGGATTCCCCTCATTGTGCACGGTAATTAGTGTGAAGTTGCCCTGCTTATCAAAACTTATTGTAATCGGCCCCTCTTCCGAACCGTACTTAATAGCATTAGATATCAGATTGTCTAAAGCTCGGTAAAGCGCATCAGCATCCCATTGCCCAACAATTTTATCTTTTGTGCTCTGAAGCCTTATTCTTGCCTGTAGGCTGGGTTTATAAGCATGCAGAGCATCACTTACCACCTGTAGCAGATCTTTTTCCTCTTTCTCAATAGGTATGGGGTTGCCAGATTGTATGAGGTTTACATCCAGTAGGTTATTTATAAGCTCATTAGAGCGTAGTGTACTCATCTTTATGCCATTTAACAGTTTGTTGGTAAATTCTGTGTCTGGTCCTGTTAACTGTTCTTCCAGAAGCTCAACCAGTTGCAGCGTATTGGTAAGCGGCCCCCTAATGTCGTGAGAGAGGGCGGCAATAAACTGGTCGCGCATCAGGTTTTGCTCTTCCATATTGTTCATCAAACCCTTAGCCTTATCGCTGGCAGTCTTTTTTTCATGCTCCCTGATCTGCATAAATGCTTCAGTTGACTGCTCCAGAGCCTGGTCAATGGCATACATAATACCATCCCGCTCACGTTTGCTTATATTATCTCCATTATCGTCTATCACTTTAAAAAGGGTTCCTTTTAAAAGGTGATATTCTTTAACAATATGGAGAATTGTGTACTTAGTTTTATGAGCTCTTTCTCTTCCGTGCGATTCACTTTTATACACCACATCTCTGGCATCATCTGAAGCAAGTGCATCCACCATAGCATCAAGCAGGTCAGGTATATTATTTTTGAGGATGGGCAGATTATATTTTTCTGCCCCTGGAATTTCTTCAAGTACACTTTGCGTCCATCTATCTAAAATGCTTTCTTTATTTATGCGGATAATGTCGGCTGCGCTCATATAGTATTTGTATAGAAGTCGTCTTATATTGGATAATATAGGTAGTAATCTTAATGATGATTCCTTAATTTATAATACTACACTAGAGTTTTACCATAATTTTAAATTTATATGAAATTATGAAATAATATACTTGCACTAGTCAAGTACTTTTGCTCTATTATAGCTGAATTATACAGATAACAATCTGTACGTACTGCTGTTTGCTTCGCCAATACTTAAATTCTTAGAATAATTTTAAGCTTACTAATAAGGTTTTACTACCACGTCTATTTCTAAATCAGACATTAGTATATAAGATTATCAAATACACTATTCAATTGGATCAGTAAGACTCTTTTTAGCTGATTTGTGAGCTTTTATACGTTGATAGCCGCTTTATCCGCGAGTAGCTTTTGCAACTCAATGTATGTCTTATGCAATTTTACACCTTCAAATGGGATGGAAGCGGAAGGTAGTAGGCATAACTTACTTATGGGGCGATATAAACGTTTATCTGGCAGATAGCCAACAACTTTTTGTACTCATTAAGCTTCATCTGCTCATTATTATCCATTATTTTCCTCAAATGAATGTTCATTTGTAGAAAAAATCCGCTTCTGTTGAACATATTACGTGTCATCTGTCCTTTGCTAATTATGCTATTATACAAATAAATCTGCATTCTGGCAGCGGAAAGATAGTTTCTGAAGACAAATCAGGCCTGCGAGTGTTTGAGGCATTTCAATGGTAATTTTTTGCGGTTAAAGACACCGATAAGTAGTACAAACGCCTAATTGACTACTTGTTAAAGTGTAATTATTTGTAAAAATAATTATAATAGTATACATTGTAGCATTTGCCATCTAGTCCATAGGTTTATTTGAATTAGATGCTATTACTTAGTGGTTATTAATCAATTTATTCAGCTATGAAGCAGCTAACATTTTTGCACAAAGCGAATTTGTCTATTCAGGTAGCCTTGAAGGAGAGCGAAATTTCCGCAAAACTGAAGGAATACGGCTACGATGACAAAAAAATTAAGGAAGGAGAGAAGATTTGCAATCTATTTAGCGAGCTCTCTCAAAAATTAGAGGAAGCCCGGGAGAATTCTAAAGTGGCGACCCTATCATTACAGAGTACTCGTAAGCATATTCATACAAGTTATAGCAGACATGTAGCTTTGACTAGAATTGCCTTAAGAGATGTGCCTCAGGCTATAGTACTTATGGGCCTGAAGGGCAGAAGAGAGATTACCATAGATGGCTGGCTGGAGCAAACTCGCAATTATTACCATTATGCGATGGAGCATGCCGATGTGCTCAAAAAATATGGTATTCCTAAGCATGAGCTGCAAGAAAACCAGATTCTTTTGGGGCAAATGATAGAACTACTGACTTTGCAAAAGCAGACCTATAGCCAGGCTCAGGTACTGGCACAGCAAAAGCAGGAGGCCTTTAGCAGTATGCAGCAGTGGTATTCCAAATTTATTAAACTTGCGCGTCTGGCATTGGATGAGAAGCCTCAACAGTTGGAGGCACTGGGTATTTTAGTGCGCAACGAAAAATAAATTCTGTTTTAATTTCTTCTCATATCTTTTCATATACCATAAGCTGAAGCTGTAAAGCCCTACATAATTCGTAGGCTTTTACCTTCAGCTTTTGTGTTTATCTATCTACATATTATTTGCCGCGATTTATTCAAAACTGCCAAGGTCTTATACTTAAAGGCCGGCATAACGTAAATTTTTTTGTCTTTGTTGATCGTGTATCGGTCATTTAAAAGTCTGATTTTCCAGCTTTAAGCAGTAGAGATACCTTTTACCGGCGAACCCTCAAAAAAGCTCTCTATATTTTTCTTGATTGTATCTAAAAAATCTTAACTTTATGATAGACAGTGAGATACACATAGAGTAAAGCCTTTGATCAACGATAAGTAGCTAAGCCTGATTTTACTATACATACGTATAACCTAAACTTAATAAGCTATGGAAAAGGTCATTCACTGCCGAGATGTTGGCTTTGACTGTGACGGAATCATCCGAGCACAGACAGAAGCTGAAGCACTACAAATGGCTGCCGATCATGCCCAGAGAGCGCATGGTCTGGACGAAGTTACGCCAGAAGTGCTGGAAAAAATCAGATCAGTAATGCGCGAAGAACATACCGCTACCTTACTGATGCGTTAAGAGAACTAAAAAAAATCAAAACAGATCTATCCGGTCTGTTTTTTTTGTTTCTGCCATTTTTTTGGCGAAACGAGGTAGGATTAAGAGCGTAAAATATTTATTTCCCCGTAAGGGAGTGTGTATGAGGTGGGGCCCTCTGTTTTTGATGGGCAGCCTATGCTAAGCCAGCAGTCGTTTGGGTTCCACATAGCGCCAGAAACCTTCTATGAGCCATTCTTCTCTAAAGTTTCTCTTACGCTTTTGGCCAATAGCTGAGGTGAGTGATTTCTCCGACACTTTATCTAAGCTTATCTGATGCTTTAGTAGATAGGGCCGCAATTCTTTGCTATAGGTAGCTGACTCAGCAGCTACTTTAGAAGTAGTATTACTGTTAAGAGTGGGGCAGGCCATAAAGCTTAAGGCCAGAGAAAAGGCCATGCTTGTCGTAAACATTTTGCACATAGGCGTAAAAGCTTTGTTTACCAAAATTTAAGGTTTTTTACCTATATATTTCAAGTAATTGACCCGCCTTTTTTTCAGGCTTTATTCGGTATAGAGCAGTTTAAGTGCTATACTAAACCACAATTATGAAGAAACATATGTTTTATGAGCCTGGGCGTTTCAGGTTGTAAGTTGATGCTTACTTTATCATTTGAGCACTGTTTTCTCATTCAGTTCCTCTTTGCTTTGTTGTAAGGAGGCTGTTGACTACGGTTTTTCGTTGGCAGTATCCTAAAAAAAGCTAGATTTGTGCTTCGTATGTCCATCCAAATATACCTGAAGCTCTTGAGATCTACCTACCTTACCCTCTGTTTGTGTCTTATTGCTACCGCTCTTATTGCCCAGAAGAAGAATGCAGCCTACCGCCTGAATCTAAAGAAAACCAGCACCGCCATTTCTATTGATGGCTCTATGCAAGACCCTGCCTGGCAGCATGCTGATGCCGCCAAAGATTTTTTTATGATTCTTCCGATGGATACCAGCAAGGCCAAAGTGAAAACAGAGGTGCGTATGGCCTATGATGATAACTTTCTCTATTTGATTGCGGTCTGCTACCACCTTAAGCCAGGTCCTTATATTGTAGAATCTCTTCGCCGGGACTTCTCTTTTGGCAAAAATGACAATTTTCTACTCTTCATGGATCCTTTTGACGACCAAACTAATGGATTTAGCTTTGGAGCTAATGCCGCCGGAGCCCAATGGGATGGTTTAATGTATGATGGAGGTAGTGTTGACCTGAGTTGGGATAACAAATGGACATCGGTAGTGAAAAATTATACTGACCGTTGGGTTTTTGAAGCAGCTATCCCATTTAAAACCATTCGTTACAAAAAAGGTATCACAGAGTGGGGGATTAACTTTAGCCGACTGGACCTTAAAGCAGCAGAAAAGTCTTCATGGGCACCTGTGCCGAGACAATTTCCTTCAGCTTCACTGGCATTTACTGGTACACTGGTCTGGGATCAGCCACCTCCTACAGTAGGTGCTAACATTTCGGTTATTCCCTATGCTTTGGGTGGGCTAAGTCACAACTATGAAGACGATCAGCCGACAGATTACAGGGGAGAAGTAGGTGTAGATGCAAAAATCGCGATTACCAGCTCGCTTAACCTGGATCTTACCGTTAACCCTGACTTTTCGCAGGTAGAAGTGGACCAGCAGGTTACCAACCTGGACCGTTTTGAGCTCTTTTTCCCTGAAAGAAGGCAGTTTTTTCTGGAGAATGGCGACCTTTTTGCCAATTTTGGCTACCAGAACATTCGTCCTTTCTTCTCCCGGCGTATCGGCCTGGGAGTTCCAATACGTTTTGGCGCGCGTTTGAGCGGAAAAGTTAACAAAAACTGGCGTATCGGAGTGATGAATATGCAAACCGGCAAGGTGGATGATATAAACCTGCCTGCTCAAAACTTTGCTGTCGCTTCGGTGCAGCGAAGAGTCTTTGCCCGCTCAAATATTGGCCTTATCGTTGTAGATAAGCAGTCACTGAACTATACTCCCAGCTATGATCCGGATGTGCCCGTTTATTCGCAGTACAATCGTAATATCGGGGTAGAGTATAACCTGGCGTCGTCCAACAATTTATGGACTGGTAAGGCTATTTACCTCCGTTCGTTTAGCCCTTATACTTCTGATGAGAATATGACACATGCCGCGAACCTGGAGTACGACAGCCGTCGGCTTACACTGAGTTGGCAGCATGAGTATGTAGGTAAAGGCTTTGTGGCGGAGGTAGGTTATGTGCCGCGTGGCAACTATATTAAGCTAAACCCAAGTGCGGAGTATCGTTTTTTTCCTAAAGGGGGGCAGGTCGTCAGTCATGGTCCTAAATTAAGTTTAACTTCTTACCTTAGACACGATTTTCAGCAGACCGATAATGAATCTTTTTTAGCTTATAATGTGAGTTTTCAGAATCGCTCTGCTTTTACTGCCTGGGTAGCCCGTGATTATGTGAAACTGCTGCTTCCTTTTGATCCTACCAATGCTTCGGGAGAAACACTTTTTGTTAATTCTGAGCACTATTGGAGAAGCTGGGGCACAGAATATACCTCTACACCCAACAGCCTGTTTACCTATAGCTTTTCCTCTCGTTATGGAGGCTACTTTGCCGATGGCAAGCGCTTAAACTTAACAACTGAGCTTGGCTATCGTTTTCAGCCCTATGTTAGTCTCAGTATGCGAAGCAGCTATAACAATATTTTGCTTCCGGAACCCTGGAACCGGAGCGAGTTTTGGCTTTTAGGGCCTCGTATAGATGTTACCATGACCAATAAGCTCTTTATTACTGCTTTTATGCAATACAATCAGCAACTGGATAACATCAATCTGAACACTCGTCTGCAATGGCGCTATCAACCAGCCTCTGATTTGTTCATCGTTTACACAGATAACTATTTCCCGGCTCCACTGGGCATCAGAAACCGTGCCCTGGTACTTAAATTTACCTACTGGTGGAATGTTTAAGCTTTAATTTTAGCCTGCTCTGTCGTATTTAGTTGCCAGTGTAGGCTAATTCGCTAAGCTTTTTTCTTAATCCTCAGAAATACAGATCCGCTACCGTTACATCATCGGCTGTAATCTGAAAAACCTGTTTGGGTACATCTGCATCAGCAGTGGTGGCAACAAAAGCTACTACATAGGTGCCTGGAAGTATGTTTGTGAAGACCACCCTTTCTTCCTCCAACTCTACCTCAGCGCTTTTAAAGGCATTATTGAGTACATAGCTATTCGTTTGCATGCTCTCTATCGGAAAAATTCCCAAGTGCAAAGTATCTATTAATGGATTACTACCTTGAGATATAGCATGCAGGTTTACTACCAGGTCTCCTAACGTATCAGGCGTATCTTCTTCGCAAGAGGATAGAAAAAAACTTAGGAGTATCGTTAAAGACAAAAAAAGGTTTTTCATTACTATTTACTTATAGTGTTGGCTGTTTGAATATAGTTTTTTCTCAATAAATAGTCTTCCGTTGCGCTGTGAATAGTGCTAAAATACTGAATTTCAAACTTAATATGCCATTTTTCGTTAAAAATTTGTAAATTGGCGTATTATTTACTATTTACTCTATTATGTACGCACACGAATTAAGTTCTATTGTTGAACTGGACGAACTGGCTAAGATTGAAAGCCCTTATGATCTGGTTCGCCTGGCTCGCCGTGGAGTAACTCGCAATACTCTAAAGACTGTAAGCCAGATTTTAGGCGTATCGCTTAAAGAGCTGGTGCCCAAGTTACCTATCGGTGAAAGGACGCTACAGCGCTATAAGGAGGAAGACTATCTGCCCTCTCATGTGAGTGAGCAGATCATACAGTGGGCACAGGTAGCTTTGTTTGGGCGCTCAGTCTTTGCAAGTCCCAGCGTTTTTCAGCATTGGATGCAGGCCTCCAACCGTGCGCTGGGCAATGTAAAACCTGCCGACCTTCTGGATACCCGGCAGGGTGCCGAATTACTTTTACAACTATTAGGACAGATTGAACACGGAGTATATCGTTAATGTATATTTACAGATTGTGTAAGGCACAGTACCCCGCTCTGGATGGGTACGGAGCTTTTTTGTACGGAGGAAGGTGGAACTTGCCGGGCAAAGCTGTGGTATACACTGCAGAGAACCGTGCCCTGGCAGCATTAGAGTTTCTGGTGGGAGTGGAGCACCACCGACAGTTGGGAGCGCTGAGCATGCTTACCATAGAAGTGCCGGAAAGTGTGAGCATAGCTACAGTAGATGTCAAGAAACTGCCCGAAGGCTGGTGGGAGTTTCCTGCCCCGCAGAGTGTAGCCAGAATAGGAGAAGAGTGGTTAAATGAGGCAAAGCATGGTGTGTTCAAGGTGCCTTCGGTACACATACCTGATGAATGTAATTACCTACTTAACCCCAGGCATCCAGACTTCCAAAAAATAACAGTCGTGGAAAACAAGACTTTTGGTTTTGACCATCGCCTGATGAGAGATTGAAGTTTATAAGCATATTAAAAATACACATACTACATATCTAACACATGAAGAAACTATACTTCTTGAGCCTTCTGATCATGGCTAGTTTATCACTTTCTGCCCAAAATAAATTGCTACAAAAGGTAGAAGAGTTTACTAACGAGAATTATGCTTCGCTGGAAGATATCTACCAGCACCTGCATCAGAACCCAGAGCTGTCGGCTAAAGAAGAAAAGACTTCGGCCCTGATTGCCAAAGAGTTAAAATCTCTGGGCTTTGAAGTGCAGGAAAAACTAGGAATGCACAATCTGGCAGGCGTACTGAAAAATGGTAAAGGCCCTACTGTACTTATCCGCGCGGATATGGATGCCTTACCCCTGGAAGAAAAAACAGGGCTTCCTTATGCCAGCAAAGCCAGGGGAATAAACCCTGCCGGAGAAGAAGTGTCAGTAATGCATGCCTGTGGGCATGATATCCATATGACTGTATTTTTAGGAACAGCCCGAGCTCTGGTAGAAACTAAAGACCAGTGGCAAGGTACCCTGGTAATGGTAGCTCAGTCAGCAGAAGAGATTGGGTTTGGAGCGTATGAACTCTTCAAAGCAAAGTTGTACGACAAAATTCCTCTGCCAGACTACGCATTAGCTTTACACGATAATGCCTCATTACCAGCCGGAACTTTGGGGTATCGCTCCGGAGCCTTTATGGCTAGTGTAGATATGGTTGATATTACTGTGTACGGCGAAGGTGGTCATGGTGCTGCCCCTCATACTACAATAGACCCTATTGTACTAAGTGCCGAAATGATCAGTGCTTTCCAAACTATCGTTAGTCGGGAAATTAACCCGATAGAGCCAGCAGTAGTAACAGTAGGCTCCATTCATGGAGGAACTGTGCACAACATCATTCCAGATGAGGTGAAAATGCAACTAACGTTGCGGTCCTATTCTCAGGATGTCAGAAACCAGACGATTGAAGCGCTAGAAAGAATGACAGAGAATATGGCGCGATTGGTCGGGCTGCCAGAAGAAAAATTCCCTACTATCAAGATTCGTGACCCTCAAACACCGGCAACGATTAATGATCCTGAGCTTACCGAAAGACTGGTAGGGGTATTTAAACAAAATTTTGGTGATGATAAGGTTGTAGAAATGCCCCCGAATATGGTGGGAGAGGACTTTAGCCGCTTTGGATTACAGGATCAGAAGGTGCCGATCTGTATGTTTTGGCTGGGAGCAGTAGACCCTGCAAAAGTAGAAGCTGCTAGGGAAGAAGGCAAAGACTTACCGTCACTACATTCACCATTTTTCGCACCGCTACCAGAACCTACTATAAAAACCGGAGTGAAAGCTATGAGTGCGGCGGCTTTGGAGCTACTTGTACCATAAAAGGCCTCTACCGTGCAGCAGGCTTAAAGCAATGAGCTGAGTGTTGCTGCTGAAAGCACATATTTTCCTAATACCCAATTATATAACCTAATTTATGAGATACAGCTTAGTATGCTTGCTGAGCCTGTGGGCAGGGTGCCTATGGGCTCAGGAAAAAAAGTCTGATCCCAGCCGATGGACTCCTGAAGATATCATTAATACAGAGACCATGCGTGAGGTACAGATATCTCCTGACAACAAAATGGTGGTCTGGACCAAAAGTAAAGCAGTTAAGGAAAAAGATAAGTTTGTTAGCGATATCTACCTGACTCGTCTGGACGTACGCAAAGAAGATAAGTATCTGACAATACCGCTTACTCAAGGCGATGAAAGTGAGCATTCTCCACTGTTTTCCAGAGATAGTGAAACTGTTTATTTTCTTTCCTCAAGAGAAGAGGGCAAAAAGCTGTGGGCTATGAGCATTTATGGAGGCGAGCCCAAAGAGGTGCATAGCTTTGAAGATGGTATTTCAGATATTAAGTGGTTAAACGATACTACTTTGACTTACATTTCGCATGATGGCAAAACCTTGTATGAGCAAAAACTGGAAGAAAAAAAGGACAATACCGTCATAGTAGAAGATACGGTTCACTGGACTACCAAAAGAGTATATTCCTTTAGCCTCAAAGACAAAAAGGTACAACGCCTTACCGACAATGAATATCCGGTAAGCCAATATGCCGTATCCAGAGATGGACGCTGGCTCATTGCAGGCTTACTTATGAGCCCGCATTATGCTTCTGATGCCCAGCCCAAAGGTGAGTACTATCTATACAATCTGGAAAGTGGCGAAAAGCGAAGAGTACTGCAAAATCTACAGACTCCATCCAGCTTCAAGTTTACACCTGATCAGCAGGGAATGTACTTTACTGCCGAAAAATCAAGTGATCCTGAGTGGAATGGCGCAGGCATCACAGAACTCTATTATTACAATCTTACCAGCCACTCTTACGATAAATTAAACCTGAATTGGGAATGGGGCCTGGGCGGCGACTATGCATTAACCCCCTCTGGACTAATGGCGCATCTGGCGAACGGTGCTACGCGCAAGTTGGCGTATTACCATAAAGATGGAAATTACTGGCAGCAACAGATGATAAGCTTAGAGGGTAAGGAAGAGCATTTGCGCTTTTTTGAAATCTCGGACGATGGCCAGCAGCTGGTCTATGAGTTTTCTAATGCATCGCAGCTTCCACAATATTATGTGGCAGAAGTACAAAGCAGGAGAGGAAAGCTAGCTTTAGATGAGGAAGAAGAGCTGATAAAGCTTAACAAAAAGCTTAGCAAGAAAACGCTCACACGATATGAGGTATACCGCTGGAAGGGGTACCAGGGCGAAGAAGTAAATGGTCTCCTATATTATCCAGAAAATTATGAGGAAGGGAAAAAGTATCCGCTGGTGCTATCTATCCACGGCGGTCCCTCAGGCGTTGACCTTGACCTATGGACAGAGCGTTGGTCTACCTACCCAAACATTATGGCTCAACGTGGAGCCTTTGTGCTTAAACCTAATTATCATGGTTCATCAAACCACGGGTTGGCGTTTGTAGAGTCTATTAAAAAGAATTACTACGAGCCTGAGCTGGTAGATATTATGAATGCGGTTAATGAGCTGGCAGAAAAAGGTATGGTGGATAAAGAAAAGCTTGGGGTAATGGGATGGTCCAATGGAGCTATACTCACAACTATGTTAACCGTTCGGTACCCGGATATTTTTAAAGCTGCTGCACCCGGTGCCGGAGATGTAAACTGGACTTCTGATTTTGGTACCTGCCGCTTTGGTGTACAGTTTGATCAAAGCTACTTTGGAGGAGCCCCCTGGGATGATGTTGACGGAAAATTCTACAATGAGAACTATATCATCAAATCCCCATTATTTGAGCTGGAAAAGGTAAAGACGCCTACCATTATTTTTCATGGTAGTGAAGACCGGGCAGTACCGCGTGATCAGGGCTGGGAGTACTATCGTGCTTTACAGCAAAACAAGCAGGCTCCGGTGCGTTTCGTGTGGTTTCCCGGGCAGCCCCACGGATTGCAGAAGATCACCCATCAGCTACGTAAAATGAATGAAGAGCTAGACTGGTTTGATCAGCACCTCTTTAAAACCTACGAAGCTGAGAATGAAGCCCTGAAAGAAGATAGTCCACTGGCTATGTTGCTTAAAAAGGATAAAGCTGCAAAAGAAGGCCATCTTTATGGGGTAATCAAAAACGAAAAGCTGCTTCCGGAAGTGGTAGCTCTGGATAAAGATACTATAGCAGTAGGCAGGTTTGAGGTGACTCATGCTCAGTATCAGGCGTACAAAAAAGAGCATTCTTTTAACCCACTGCAATCCAACTACCCAGTGCATAACGTAAGTATAGCAGAAGCAAAAGCTTATGTGCAGTGGCTAAACGAAGTAAGTGGAGACTCATACCGTTTGCCTACTGTCAAGGAGGCGACAAAGTGGCATGAAATGGCCCGTAAAAATGCTAATAAAGAAAATACACTGAACTATTGGTCTGGGTTTGACATTACGAAAGAAGAAATCGCGCAGCTTCAGCAAAAAATTGATGAGGAAAAACCATCTCTAATTAAAGAAGTAGGAAGCCATGCTCCTCTAAAAATTAACGATGCGGAAATCTATGATTTGGGAGGCAATGTAGCTGAGTACCATAGTGAGGGTAACACTTATGGTTATAGCGCCTACGACTATGCTGATCCTAATGACCAGAACAGTAAATCAGATCAACAAAAATATTACGGTTTCAGAATCGTAAAACAAGCTCAATAATGCATGGCTCATTTAGGGTTATGTTATTTATAAGTAAACCAATTGGCCAGGTGGTCAATTGGTTTTTTGTTAGTAAGACCTGCCTTGCAACTTTGCTTTTGCAAAAGTGACTGCCCGATCCTCCGACCAGTAATTGTCGTCTGCTCCCGCCCCACGAGGCATAAAGCCTACGTGTCCGCCACTTAGTGGGGTTTCCAGATGAACATAAGGATGGTCTCTAAGCATTTCTACTGGGTAGCATTTGTCAGAGAGAAAAGGGTCATTTTTCGCATTTACCAGCAAAGTTGGCACCTTAATATCTTCCAAATAATACAGGCTGCTACAGTGAGTGTAGTAGTCCATTGCGTCTTTAAAGCCATGGAGGGGAGCAGTATAAAAATCGTCAAAATCTTTCAGGCTTTTGATTTGGTTAAAATGCATTGTACTTAGGTCATTAGGCATGTGAAGCACCTTTTGGCTTACCTTCTTTTTCAGGTTTTTTAGAAAACGACGGCTGTACACAAAATTGGCAGGGGAGCTGATTTGCTCTGAACAGGTATATAAATCTAAAGGTACAGAAAAAGCCACTCCCACTTTTACTTGCGGGGGCAGTTTGTCTCCAGACTCACCCAAATATTTTAGTGTGAGGTTTCCTCCCAGGCTAAAACCTACCAAAGTTATGCTTTTGTATTGCTTTTGACTTAGCGCATGACTAATCACAAGATCCAGGTCGTCGGTAGCTCCGCTATGGTAAAACCTGAGTGTATGGTTAATTTCACCCCCACACCCCCTAAAGTTCCAGGCGAGTGCATCCCAACTGGCACGGTTAAAAGCCCGTACCATGCCTAAAATATAAGGGCGGTTGCTGTCACCTTCAAGTCCGTGAGATATGATTACTAATCTATCTGACTCTGCCACGGACCAATCCAGCAATAGAAAATCATCGTCAGGTGTGTGCAGGCGCTGTCGCTCGTAGTTTACCGACTCAACTTTACGAAATTGGGAGGGGATTATTGTCTGCAAATGACCATTAAAGAGCCAGTAAGGGGGTTGATAATCAGTAAATTGTGACCAGGACATGAGGGCTAAACGTTCAGTAATTTTAGATAAACAGAATGTTTTATAACTTTGTGTTTTTAAAATTCGGGGCCAAGGTAATCATTTTTGTTGGGCTTAATTGTCCTTTTACATCAAACCTTAGCCTGTTCTTCCGGTTAAATATTTAGCATGCACATTATTGATATTCTTATTTTTGTAGTCTACATGGTAGCCATGTTAGGCGTGGGGTTTTTCTTTTTTTCCAAAAACGAGGGTACAGAAGATTATTATGTAGGAGGTAGGAAAATGAATAGCTGGCACATTGGTCTGTCAGTAGTAGCTACCGATGTAGGCGGTGGCTTCTCAGTAGGCTTAGGTGGGCTCGGCTTTGTAATGGGACTCTCTGGCTCATGGATGTTGTTCACCGGCTTAATAGGTGCCTGGCTGGCAGCAGTGTTTCTTATCCCTCTGGTAAAAGGCAATAAAGCCTTTGATAAATTTTACACCTTCCCTCAGATATTTGGCTATTTCTACGATAAAAAAACAGCCCTGCTGGCTGGTCTTATCTCGGCAGTAGGCTACACAGGCTTTACCAGCTCTCAAATACTGGCGGGGGCAAAACTGGCCTCAGGTACTTTTGTAGATCTGGATATGAATACCGCACTCTGGGTTATGGGCGCTGTTGCGGTCATATATACCGTATTGGGAGGAATAAAGGCCGTAATTTATACTGATACAGTACAGTGGATCATTCTGATGTGTGGTCTCATATTTATTGGCTTGCCTATAGCCTATACTGCGGTAGGAGGCTGGGAGTCTATTAAAGCAACAGTAGCCCCAGAAATGCTTACATTTACTAATATAAGCTGGCAAGATATGGTCAATTGGGGTGTCACTATCATTCCTATTTGGTTTGTCGCCATGACTTTGTACCAAAGAATTTACGCTTCTAGGGATGAAAAAACGGCTCGAAAAGCCTGGTTTATTGCGGGAGTATTTGAGTGGCCCATTATGGCGTTTATGGGAGTGGCTTTGGGCCTATTGGCCAAGGTTGGTGCTGATCAGGGAATGTTTGATTACCTGGGAGCAGAAAACGTATCGGCTACCGACCCGGAAACAGGTTTGCCTATGCTGCTCAGAACCGTATTGCCAGTCGGGCTGATGGGTCTGGTAATGTCAGCGTATTTTTCTGCTGTGCTCTCTACAGCAGATAGCTGTCTGATGGCCGCATCCGGAAACATTGTCTCTGACCTTTTGTGTAAAATTTTTCCTATTAATGAAAATGGTAAATCTTTTTTAGTGATCTCTCAGGGGGTAACCTTTATTTTGGGAGTGTTGGCAGTAGGTCTAGCCTGGAAAATGACCAATGTGCTAAATTTAATGCTGTACTCTTATGCCTTTCTGGTATCGGGCTTACTTATACCTATATTAGGAGCACTTTTCTGGAAAAAGGGCAACTCTATTGCCGCCTTTAGTTCTATGCTTACCGGTGGCTGTGTTACGGTAGGCTTATCCCTACTCATACCTGCGGAGCAGATGCCGCTGGGCTTGGATGCTAACGTCTTTGGTATCCTTGGTGCACTAATAATCTTTGTGACACTATCTTACGTTATTCCTAATAAACAAATAGAAAACAAATCTTTGAAATACTCATAACATAACTTATGGACTTTACTTTTTTAACCGCAATAGATCGCGCAACCATCCTGGTCAAAAACGAAATCGCAGAATTTCTGTATACTCACCTTGACGAGTTTGGTGACGAGGTTCAAGACATTAAAAAATGTCTGGATTATGCGCTAAGCAATTATCCTCACCAAGGGGGATTTGTACTTTTAGCTAAAGAAAACGACCAGATTGTTGGTGCTGTGGTGATGTGCCAGACTGGTATGGAAGGTTATGTGCCGGAAAACCTTTTAGTTTACATTGCTGTTCATCGTGAGTACAGGGGTAAAGGCCTGGGCAAACAACTCATGCAAAGAGCTATTGATATGGCCAAAGGCAACATTGCCCTGCATGTGGAGCCTAATAACCCTGCTAAATTTCTTTACGAAAAATTGGGCTTCTCCAATAAGTATTTAGAAATGAGATTACAGAAGAAATAAATAGCAATGGCTTATATAAAAATGAAAAGAGAAAGTCTTAAGCATAATTATGACTTTCTTCAAGACCTGTTTCAGTCCAATAATTTACACTGGGGCGCAGTGTCTAAACTGATGTGTGGAAACGAGCTATTTCTTAAAGAACTCATTGATTTGGGGGTAAGAGAAGTGCATGACTCCCGCATTAGTAATCTGAAAAAGATTAAAGATATTAATACTGAGGTGCAGACTGTCTACATAAAGCCTCCGGCCAAAGAGGCAGTAGAAGATATTATATCTTATGCAGATGTCAGTATGAATACAGAATACTATACGCTCAAACTCCTTTCTGATGAAGCTGTCAAGCAGGATAAACTGCACAAGGCGATTATCATGATAGAAACTGGAGACCTCCGGGAAGGGGTTATGGGTGAGCATCTGATAGACTTTTACTCTAAAGTATTTGAGCTTCCTAAGATTGAAATTATTGGTATTGGTACTAATCTCAATTGTTTGCATGGTGTAATGCCCTCTCAGGATAAGCTCATACAGCTAAGTTTGTATAAGCAGATTATTGAGTTAAAGTTTAACCGAAAAATTCCCTGGGTTTCTGGTGGTACCTCGGTTACTATTCCTCTAATTATCAACAAGCAGATTCCTCAGGGGGTAAACCACTTTAGGGTAGGAGAAACGCTATATTTTGGAGCTAACCTTTTTGAGGATAAGCTTATTCCCGGAATGAAGGATGATGTCTTTGAGTTTGGTGCTCAGATCATTGAAATTACCGAAAAACCTATGCTCCCAATTGGCGAGCTGGGCGCTAACCCTCAGGGAGATGTAATGGAAGTAGACTCGGCCCTCTATGGTAAAACGCACTATCGGGCTATCCTGGATGTAGGCTTGCTGGATCTGGACCCCAAATATATTATGCCTATGGAAGATGATTACGAAGTAGTAGGTGCAAGCTCAGACATGCTGGTGCTGGATCTAGAAAAAAATAAAGCTAATCTAAAGGTAGGTGACGTCCTTAGGTTTCGCCTGAAATACATGGGAGCGCTTCAGCTGCTTAACTCTGATTATATAGAAAAGAGAATAGAGTAAAACTTCACTTTACTGCTTGCAGTAGGCAGAAAAAGGAACCGCTAGTGCGAGGTAAGTTCCGAGTTCAAATTGATTTTGTGCCCGGTATGCTAAGCTTTGGCAGTTCCTTTTTTCTTTTTATATAGCATGCTCATATTTGTTCTGCATTAGAGTTTGAGCACGAACAAAACAGACTAAAAAATAAGTATAAACATATGGAGAAATTGTCTCCGCTCGTAGAGAAGCTGATACCACTAAGACATGAACTACATCAGCAACCAGAAATTTCAGGAGAGGAAGAGAACACCGCGCGTAGGATACACGATTTTCTTGCGGATACAAAACCTGATAATATTTACACCCAGGTAGGAGGGCATGGACTCATCGTAAGCTATGATAGTGGGGTAGAGGGCCCTCACGTAATGTTTAGAGCAGAATTAGATGCCTTAAGGATAGAAGAGCTAAACGAGCTTCCCTATCGCTCACAGATCGCTGAAAGAGGTCACCTATGCGGACATGATGGGCATATGTCTATTTTGGCAGGGCTGGGGCTATATCTGGGAAGCAACAAACCCACAAAAGGTAAAGTGAGTTTACTGTACCAGCCTGCGGAAGAGACTGGAGAAGGAGGGCTTGCAGTAACAAAAAGTGCAATCTGGAAGCAAATAAAGCCTGACTATCTGTTTGCATTACACAACCTTCCGGGTTTTCCTAAAGGGCAGGTTCTTATGAAAACCGACATATTTGCTGCTGCTTCTCAAGGGCTTACAGCCAGACTAAAAGGATCTACTGCGCATGCAGCACGTCCTGAACAGGCTAAAAGTCCTGCCCTGGCACTAAGCCAGATCATACAGGACTTGCACCACTTCAGAGAATCTAGCCATACCTATCAGGATTTTGTGCTGCTCACTGTAGTGCATGCTCTCCTAGGTACCCCCAGCTTTGGCATTACTCCGGGGCTTGCAGAACTTAGGGTAACTTTAAGAAGCTTCAGAAATGAAGATATGAGTACGCTACAAGCCTGGACAGAGCAAGTGATACAGAGGTACGCCAAAGCTTCTGAACTGAAATACAAGTTTGAGTACTCTGAAGTTTTTCCTGCTACAGTTAACCATCCGGAGGCCTACGAAATATTGCAAAATGTAGTTAATCACCTTGATCTTCCAACCCGTGAGCTGGAAACTCCATTCCGTTGGTCAGAAGATTTTGGCTACTATAGTGAGGACTGCAAATCCTGTTTCTTTGGACTGGGATCTGGAGAGGACAGACCAGACCTACATCACGAAAATTATGACTTTCCAGATGAGATTATAGAACGTGGACTCCAAGTATTTATCGCTATTATGAAACACATCATGCAGTAAATAGGTATTAATTTGTGATAAACGATAGTAACAGCTTATCTGTCAACTAATTTTTTTGTAATGCAGGAGCATTTTTTTAGCAATTTGAAGCAAGCAATTTTGGAGTACGAAAGGTTTCATCCTTATTTTTTCGCCTTTTTTGTTTTTGTTATTTCCATAGTAATAGGTTTAGTATTAAGATGGCTTTTTATCCGGTCTTTAAGAAAGTACAACCGGCTAAAGCCTACAATAGCCGTGAGTTCTCTGCTCAAAAATATGAATAGCAGGACCCGGATATTTTTTCCTTTGCTGGTATTTCTCTTTGCCCAACCACTAATTACTTTTCCAGATGAGACATCTGATCTTATTCTGTATAAAATAACGCAGGCCACGGTAATTTTGAGCTTTGGATGGGTACTGCTAAGAATGGTAAGAGTAGTGGAAGATGTGGTGTTTGAACACTATACCGTACACCGGCACAATACATTTAAAAGCCGCAGAATACGAACCCAGCTCCAGTTTATTCGCAGGATATTAGTAGTAGTAATTTTTATACTTGTATTGTCAGCCATATTACTGACTTTTAGAGAAGTGCGCGATATTGGTGCTACTCTGCTTACCTCAGCCGGAGTTGCAGGTATTATCATTGGTTTTGCAGCTCAAAAATCCATTGCCAACCTTTTGGCAGGTTTACAAATCGCAATCACTCAGCCTATTAAAATAGATGACTCAGTTATTGTTGAAAATGAATGGGGTATCATAGAAGAAATTACACTGACTTATGTAGTGGTCAAAATCTGGGATAAGAGGCGCATTGTATTACCCATTAACTATTTTATAGAAAAACCATTTCAGAACTGGACCAGAACTTCTTCTGAATTACTTGGGCCAATTGTGCTTTATCTTGACTATAACATACCTGTAGATGCGCTTAGAAGAGAATTAAACGATATTTTGCAGAGCGAAAAGCTATGGGATGGCAAGGTAAATGTAATACAGGTAGTAGATACGACCGAGAAATGTATGGTATTACGAATATTGGTGAGTGCAGAAAACGCTCCTGACGCCTGGGATTTACGCTGTATTGTAAGAGAAAAATTAATAACTTTCGTCAGAGAGAATTATCCAGAGGCATTGCCTATGCAAAGGCTGTATATGATGGATCATTCTTCTGTAAACCCAAAAGAAAAAAGTATAGAGATTGAAGAAAGAGTTACCCACTAACCTGTCTACCAAAGAGAAGTTATACCATATTATTTTTGAGTCTGATACTCCTCCGGGTAAGGCTTTTGATGTAGCTCTGCTTGTAGCTATCGTGTTGAGTATCATAACTGTAATGCTGGAAAGCGTTAGCAGTATCTCACAGCATTATGGTAGCACCATCCGAACTATGGAGTGGTTGTTCACCATTATATTTACCATAGAGTACCTCCTTAGAATTTACTGTGCCCCCAGAAGAAAAGCTTATATCCTTAGCTTTTATGGTATAGTAGACTTAATTTCTATTATACCCACCTACCTGAGCCTGGTGGTGGTAGGTACGCAGTATGTGCTGATGATCAGGAGCTTAAGACTACTTCGGGTATTTAGGGTACTAAAGCTATATCATTTTTTGGGTGAGGCAGAAGTATTGGGGAAAGCACTAAGACAAAGTGCCGCTAAAATTACTGTTTTTCTAGGTACAGTTGTAACACTTATTTTTATAGTAGGCTCTTTGATGTACCTGATAGAGGGTCCTGAAAATGGCTTCACCAGTATTCCGGTGAGCATTTACTGGGCTATTGTTACACTAACAACAGTAGGATATGGCGATATAGCCCCTCAGACCATTGCCGGCCAAACCCTGGCATCGGTAGTTATGATATTAGGTTATGGAATTATTGCGGTACCTACCGGTATTGTATCTGTAGAAATTTCTAAAGCTGACTCCCGAAGAAACAAAGAGCAGACTAAGGTAAATTTGGGTAATGTTCAGCGTGAGCGATGCAAAACCCAAAAAATTACCTGGCAGAAAATAGTCCCACGCCGTTAGCGGTTCAGTTCAATTCCCTGATCTGTTATACGTATCTTTTTCTCTCGGTACAAAATACCTACGGCTCTTTTAAAAGCTTTTTTACTCATGTTTAGCGCTGCTTTAATTTCTTCTGCATCGCTTTTGTCATGATAGGGCAGAAAACCGCCTGCTTCCTGTAGTAAAGTATAGAGATCGCTACGTGCTTCCTGCATACCTTCTACTCCTTGTTGTTGTAGACTTACATCAATTTTGCCGTCCTCTCTTAGCTTTTTAATAAAGCCTTGCTTTACATCTCCCAGCTTAATCTGTTCAAAGAGTTCGTTTTGGTAAAGTAAACCTTCGTATCTGCGTTCAATAAGTACTTTGTATCCGAGGGGTGTTTTGTCGTAGACCATGAGTTCAACAGCCTGTTTTTCTTCCAGCTCATCTGCGTCTTTTTCAATAAAAGCCTGAATCTTGGAAATGGCGATTACCCGATTAGTTTTAGGATCGGTAATCACTCTTACCACTACCTGATCTTCTGCCTTTACGGGATGAAGCTGTTCGCGATAAGGCAAGAGCAGATCTTTATCCAGACCCCAGTCCAGAAACGCACCAACAGTAGTAACTTCTTTTACTCTAAGGCTGGCAAAACTATCGGCAGTTGCTTTTGGCACCTGTGTAGTTGCTACCAAACGGTCTTCTGAGTCCGTATATACGAATACTTTTATGTTTTGTCCGGGTTTAAGCTCACCCACAAAGCGGTTGGGTAAAAGGAGTTCACCTTCGGAAGAATGCAGATACATTCCGTGTGGAGATTCTCTGCTTGCTTCTAGTTCGTTATATTCGCCGATCTTTAGTTGTGTCATTATTTTAAAACTCTATAGACTGTTTCCAGTTTTATATTAAACTCAAAACCGAATGTCGGCAGAAAAATTCTATTGGCAAGGAAAAAACTTCTTTGATCAGGAAAATTATGAAGAAGCACTCAAGCATTTTCAAAAAGCTTTGAAGCAAGATCCCCATCACCTTAACAGTTTATATGGTCGTGCCCTCAGTTTTTTTAAGCTTTCACGCTTTGATCAATCCATCAAAGATTTTACGCAGTTAATCAGGCAGGTACCAGACAATGCTACCTATTTCAGTGAGCGAGCGGTAGCTTTTCACCTGTCCGGACAAAACGAAAAGGCTATTCTGGACTTCGATAAAGCGGTAGAACTAGAGCCTGAAAACCCCTATCGCTACAGTAGCCGTGCTTATGTGAGGGATCGCATGGAAGATTACCAGGGTGCTGTAGATGACTACAGCAAAGCAATTGAGCTTGACCCTGAAGATGCTATCGCCTACAATAACCGTGGTCTGGTAGAAGAAAAGTTAGGCTATGCTGAAAAAGCCAAACGTAGTTTTAAGAGAGCAGACGAATTAAATCTGCCCAAAAGAAATGATAACATAGATAGAGCCGGTAGTGCTGCTGATGTACAAACTAATACGCCTACCAAAAATAAAGCCCCTCAGATAGAAATAGAGTCAGAGTCTAATCCAGAAAAACCAGGGTTAAAAGCTTATATGAAGGTGATAGGGTCTGTTTTTTCATCCAAAGCAGGCTTTAAAGAATTTACCTCTTTTGTGGGTGCTAAGTTTAAAAAAGAGAAATAGTATTTACCATAACTATAAAGAGATGTTCAATATATTTAAGAAAAAGTCGGAACTGGAACAGTTGCAGGAGAAGTATAAAAAGCTGATGGCTGAAGCCCATAGCTTATCTCAGCGCGACAGAAAAGCAGGCGATCAGAAAATGGCAGAAGCAGAAGTAGTAGCCAAAGAAATTGATAAAAAAAGGCAGGAAGAGGAGAAGAAAAACCTATAGACAGCCAGGGCTCTACAAAAATCTTTGTTGTACAAATAGCTTAATACCTAACTTTATGCATCGCAGATAGTTGTTTTTAGCATAGACCATATTTTTTGAGCGATGGATAAATTGAAGAAGATTTTTAGCTATCTAAAACAAACATATCTGGAGTGGATAGGGGATGATGCTTTTCGGCAAAGTGCTGTTATTGCTTATTATTCTATATTTTCTTTGCCCGGCCTTATTATCATTATTGTAAATGTAGCGGGTATATTTTATGAAGAGGAAGCCATACGGGGAGAAATTACTTCTCAGATCAGTACCTTAATTGGGCCAGAATCTGCGGATCAGGTACAGACTATTGTAGCAAATACCAGCCGTGAGGGAAATTCCACGCTGGCAGTAATTACTGGTATTGCAACATTAATTTTTGGTGCTACCGGTTTATTTTATCAGTTACAGCTTTCATTAAATACTGTCTGGGATGTTGAACCAAAACCAAGTGCAGGAATCAAGAAGATAGTGATAGACCGAGCTACTTCGCTAGGACTAATACTGGCAGTAGGCTTTTTACTAATTGCTTCTTTACTGCTTACGGCTGCCATAGGTATTTTAAGAGACTGGATTAGCCAGATGCTGCCCGACTTTTTATTATATGTCTTTTATTTCGCTAATGAGATACTGGCAATAAGCATTATTACAGTACTCTTTGCTATGATTTACAAAGTACTGCCAGACGTGACTTTAATCTGGAAGACAGTATGGATTGGTGCCTTTGTAACAGCTATCCTTTTTACTTTAGGTAAATTTGCTCTTGGTCTGTATTTCAGCAAAATGAATCCTGCCTCGGCTTTTGGTGCTGCTGGCTCGTTAATACTGATACTGCTCTGGGTAAACTATTCAGGCCTAATATTCCTTTTTGGGGCAGAATTTACAAAAGTCTACGCCCGAGTACACAATCACCCGGTAAAGGTAAACGCTCATGCCCAACGTACCGCAGCTTACAAATACAATCAGGAAAAAGAAGTAGCAGGTGAGTAGGTTAAGTCAGGCTGTAAGTGCAATAAATGAAGGCAAAAGTCCTCAGTTATAACATACTAAGCTGAGGACTTTCGCTTTTACTCTTTTAAGGAGTGATCAGGTATCTACTAATAACCTGCTGCCTGTCCATCCTTTCTGGACTCAGAAGCGCCATAGTATACATCATTTTCAGCATCGTACATAATAGCCTGATAGCCGCCAAATGGACCAATGGCAGGCGCTATTTTATGTCCTTTGCGCAATAGCTCACGTATTGTCTCTTCAGGAAAGCCTGACTCCAGGTTGAGTACTCCGCCTTCTGTCATTTTGCCACCTGTAGGTTGCGAAGGGCTGGTATGGTGGATACGCGGCGCATCTCCTGCTTCTTGCAGGTTCATTCCAAAATCCACTAAATTTACTACTATTTGTGCGTGACCCTGAGGCTGCATGGCTCCACCCATTAAGCCAAAACTAATTAGAGGTTTGCCGTCTTTCATAACAAAAGCAGGAATAATAGTATGGAATGGACGCTTATGAGGCTCATATACATTGTTATGACCATCTTGCAGGCTAAAAAGTTCACCTCTATCCTGAAGGATAAATCCTAAGCCGGGAGGTGTCATGCCGGAACCCATACCACGGTAATTACTTTGAATCAAAGATACCATATTACCTTTATCATCAGCCACTGTCATGTAAATGGTGTTGCCCTGTTCCAGTTCTCCGGCAGGATATTCATTACCTGCCTGCTCCGGGTCAATTAATTTTCTGCGTTCATCTGCATAGGCTTTAGAAATAAGTTGCTCTACGGGTATATCTACAAAGTCGGGGTCAGCATAATATTTGGCTCTGTCTTCAAAAGCAATCTTTTTGGCTTCTACAAAAGTGTGTACATAATCCGGGCTTCCAAAACCCATCTCTTTGATATTGTAGGCTTCCAGTATATTTAGAATCTGGAGTACAGCCGTACCCTGCCCATTAGGAGGAAGCTCATATACATCATAACCACGATAATTGGTAGATACTGGCTCTACCCAGCTGTCTGTATGGTCAGCCATATCTTTGTACGACAAAAAGCCACCTTGCTCTTTGATGTAATCTGCAATAGTATGCGCAATTTTTCCTTTATAAAAAGCATCTCTTCCTTCCTGAGCAATAGTCTCCAGGGTGTTCGCTAATGCTGGGTTTTTGAAGATCTCTCCTTTTTGGGGCGCACGACCATTAGGCATATAGACTTCTGTAAAACCATCATACTGCTGAAGTCGGTTAGCCCCAATATTCCAGTAATGCGCAATTACCTCAGTGAGCGGAAACCCCTCTCGGGCATAAGTTATTGCCGGCTTCAATATCTCTACCATAGGCTTGCTTCCATACTTTTCATGCATACTAAACCAGCCACTTACGCACCCAGGTACTGATACTGGTAGCGGCCCGTAAGAAGGTATTTTGTCGTAACCATTGTCCTTAAAATAGCTAAGATCAAGGTCGTAGGGTGACCTGCCACTGGCATTAAGACCTACCAGTTCTTCTTTCTCGGCATCCCAGATAATAGCGAAAAGGTCTCCGCCAATACCATTACCGGTGGGTTCAGTAAGGCCTAGTACAGCATTGGCAGCTATTGCGGCGTCTATAGCATTGCCTCCGGCTTTGAGTATGTCCAATGCTACCTGGGTAGCCAGGGGCTGGCTGGTGGCGGCCATGCCATGCTGAGCTATAACTTCGGAGCGGGTAGCAAAATTATGCCCGGTGATACGATCCTGGGCGAATAGCGGGATAGTGATAAATAAGCATATAAGCAGTATAAAATTTCGCATTAGAGAGGGATTTAGTTGTGTGTATATCTAACAAATTAGTGTACGACAGCCTGAGATGCAAAAAAAAAGTGATGAGGCTACTCATCACTTTCTTTATCGTAAAATAAGTCTTTATTTATTTCTTTTTACTGAACACCCAGAAATCTTCATACTTCCAGCTTCCGTTATCAGGTTTACCTATTACAATAGCGAACTTTTTGCCCGGACGCTTTTCGTACATAATACGCACATCAGCATTTTGCTTTTCTACAATAAGTTTTCCTTTATCGCTTTCCAGAAAAGTGTAGTGGTCAAATTTGTCTTTGTCTTCCAGCCCGATCAGACCAGGTTTAAAATGCTTTACTCTGATCTCAAGACCATTCTCAGTTTGTTCTATTGCAAAAATTTCGTAAAGGGTAGCGGCTTCGTCTTCTATCATACGGATAACTCCTACCATATTGTCACCAGAAGGCTCTGTCCAGAAAGCCTCTACCGTTTTACCATCATTTACTGTCTCCCAATGACCCGCAATAAAAGCGATGTCTGAGAGTGATCCCTTGCTTTGGGCAAGCAGACTTCCTGAAAGAAAACAAAACAGCAGAAGAGATAATACTTTTTTCATTAGGTTATTGATGAAAGGTTAAAATGTGAATAGAGCGCCAAACATAAAAAACATTATCTAGGAATTGATGCAAAATGCTGAAATCCTGCCGATAAAAAGTGAGCTTATAGAATGATACACTAAAAAAGCAGTGTCTCACGGAAGAAACACTGCTTATAAACAATATCAATTAGTTTGCTTAGGGCTTAAGGTAACGGTCAAGAAAGTTAGTATACTGCTGATAAAGTAGTACATAGCTTTCACCATTATAGGCTACCCCATGCGCTCCTGGAGGATATATGCGTAACTCATGGTCTTTGCCAGCGTCTATTAGTGCCTTAACAAACTGAAACGTGTTTTGCGCGTGCACATTTTCGTCCATCATAGAGTGAGCAATAAATAAATGTGCTTCGGTGTTAGCAGCATGGGTAGTAGAAGAGCTCTCTATATACTGTTCTTCATTATCGTTCAAAAGTCCCATATAACGTTCAGCATAAATACTGTCGTACAGTCGCCAGTCTGTTACTGGTGCTCCTATAATAGCTGCTTTAAATACACCAGGGCGGTATGCAGAAGTAAAACTTGACATATATCCACCATAACTATGTCCACGGATAGCCATATTATCACCATCTATCCAGGGTTTTTGAGCGAGGTGTTTTACAGTAGCTACAAAATCGGCACTTTCCTGAATTCCCAACTGCTTGTACACACCTTTTTCAAAAGCACTGCCATAACCACCGCTACCGCGATTGTTTACACTGGCTACAACATAGCCCTGCTGTGCAAGGTATTGTTCCCAGCCATTGGTGCCAAACTCATTGTAGACAGATTGGGCACCGGGTCCACCATATATATTTAGAACCAGAGGATAAGATTTATTTTCATCAAAATCGTAAGGCTTAATCAGGTAGCCATCCAGCTTTACGCCTTCTTCAGTAGTAAAGCTGAATAGCTCACGGGGGCTGTACGTATGCTTAGCCAGATAGTCTTCAACTGTTTTATTATCTACCAGAGATTTTACTTCTTTTCCCTTACTATCGTATAGCCCGATGCGGGTAGGGGTGTTAATATTAGAATACCTATCAAGATAATATTGTCCATTAGGGGCCATATCTATATGATGACGACCTGCTTGCTGAGTTAGCTTTTTCTTTTTGCTCCCTTTGTAATTAATGGAGTACAGTTGTCGCTCCAAAGGAGAGTCTTCTGTAGATGAGTAGTAAATGGTATTAGACTTAGCGTCTACAGCATGCACCAGTACCACTTCCCATTCACCGCTTGTCACCTGATTGATTAGTTTTCCTTCATAATTGTATCGGTACAGGTGGCTCCAGCCATCACGGTCAGAAATCCAGAAAAATTCTTTGCTGTCTTTAGGAAAGAAAAACAAATCATTAATACCGGCGAAGAAATCAAAAACATCAATCCACGCCTCGGATTGCTCTTCCATAATAAGTTTACCCTCACCACTCACAGCATCATGAAAAGATAATTTAAGATGTGTCTGGGCACGATTGAGGTGTACTATAGCCAGCTGCCCCTGCTCAGAAGTCCAGTAGATACGGGGAATATAGCCACCATCCAGGTTTACTTTCATCCATTGCTGGCTGTTATCTTTCAGGTCTATGACTCCAACTTTCACACTAGGGTTGGTGTCACCCACTTTAGGATAAGGGATTTTGTCATATTCCGGATGTTGTTCGCTATAGTCAGAAATCTGGTAGATAGGTACTTCAGATTCGTCGGACTGCCAATAAGCGATGTAACGACTATCTGGCGACCACTTCCAGGCCTGTACAAGACCAAATTCTTCTTCGTAAGCCCAGCCAAACCTTCCGTTGTAAATTTGTCCTTCCGCGTCAAAAGTAAGTTGAGTATCTTCACCATTTTCAAAATTGTAGACAAAAAGATTACCATCTCTTCCGTAGCCTACTTTTGTGCCATCAGGTGATATTTCGGCAGTAAAAGCATTCTCCGCTACCAGCTTTAAGCTTCTATCTTCTACTGAATAATAATAGTAATCGGAATTGCCGGAATGTCGCCATATAGGCCTAAAGTTGGTTTGAAATAGTATGTATTTAGCATCTTGCGTCCACTGGAAGGAGCGATAGCTAAACTGCTTATCGGTACCGGGAAAGGTAAGAGTGCCGGCATCAAATACTACTTCTTCTTTTCCACTTTTAGGATTGTATACTTTAATAAGCTGATTACCATCTTCAGAAGTTTCTATAAAAGAAAACTGTTCTCCTTCGTTGATCCAGTTGACACTACGAGGACCAGACTCACCAGAAAGGCGGCCTGCTGTAAAAAGTGCTTCACGTAGGTTTTGATAGCGTTGTTTTTGGGCTAATAGGCTCTGCTGAGCTACCAGAAAAAAAATAATCTGGAAAATCAGGAGCTTTTTGTATAATTCTATGTTTCTCATTCAATTGTCACTTTAACAAGTTTGAAAACTGCTAAGCTAATGCTTAAAACCTAGAAATACTGTCAAAAATTTCAGGTGTTAAAAAAGTTGACAAAATTTTTTACTTATTTTAGGGTTTTAAACTAAAAACACGAATGAAGATCAAGCAACTATCACTAACATTATTACTTAATTTATCCTCTCTCTTTGCTTTTGCATACGAACCTCCCGCCGACTCTCTAAAAACTGCACCTTCCAACTGGTTTAATCTTGATGCCGAAAACTACTATGTGCAAGGTATTAGTACCGAAAAAGCCTATGAGTTTCTAAAAGGCAAGTCTTCAGAGAAAGTTATAGTAGCAGTTATTGACTCTGGAGTGGACATTGAGCATGAAGACTTACAGGGAAAAATATGGATAAACGAAGGCGAAATTCCAGATAATGGCATTGATGATGATAAAAATGGTTATGTGGATGATGTAAATGGCTGGAACTTTATAGGTGGTGCTGATGGAACCAACGTAGACAATGACACCTACGAGCTCACAAGAGAATATGCCAGATTACAGGAAAAATACAGTGAGGTTGCTTTAGAAGATATTCCTAAAAAAGATCGTGCATATTACGAAGAAATAAAATCAAGCTATGAGCAGAAAGTAGGCGAAATGGAAGAGCAGTATGCTCGCTTTAAATTTTTTGCCGACAGTTATCTGCGCTCAAGCAAATTGCTGGAAGCCTATCTTGATGTTGAAGAAGTAGCTCCTGAAATGTTAGAGCAGGTAGAAAGTGAAGACGAAGTAGTACTTACATCTATCTCTATCATGGAGTATGCCTTTTCTATGGGCTTCAACAAAGATCAGTTACAAGAGTATGAAGACTATTATGTAAGTGCCTTAGAGTATGGCTATAATCTGAATTTTGACCCTCGCCATATTGTCGGTGACAACTATGAGGATGTGAACGAGCGCCATTATGGTAATAATGATGTAGACGGCCCCGACTCCAGCCATGGAACTCACGTAGCAGGTATAATCGCTGCTAACCGTGATAATAATATAGGTATGGAAGGAGTAGCACAAAATGTAGTGATTATGCCTATTCGTGCCGTACCAGATGGAGATGAAAGAGATAAAGATATTGCTAATGCTATTTATTATGCTGTAGATAATGGGGCTCAGGTGATTAATATGAGCTTTGGCAAGTCATACTCACCACACAAAGAGATTGTAGACAAAGCAGTAGAATATGCAGAGTCTAAGGGCGTTTTATTAGTACATGCTGCCGGAAATAGTAGCGAAGACATTGATGAAGAGCCTAATTTTCCTACAAAAAAATATGCAGACTCTAAAAAGGAAGCAAGCAACTGGATTGAGGTGGGAGCTTCTTCTTGGAAGGGTGAAGAAGATTTTGTGGCACAGTTTTCAAACTATGGCAAAAAAAGTGTAGATGTGTTTGCCCCCGGAGTAGATTTGTATTCAACTACGCCTGATCAGAAATATGAAAAAAATAGTGGTACCAGCATGGCTTCTCCTGTAACTGCCGGTATTGCAGCTTTAATCAAATCCTACTACCCTGAGCTAAGTGCCGGACAGATTAAGCAAATTATACTTGAGTCCACAGTTAAGTTTAATAAACTCAAGGTTAACCGCCCAGGAGAAGAGGGTAAACTGGTTAGTTTTGATAGTCTAAGCTCTACAGGGGGAGTTGTAAATGCTTACGAAGCGGTAAAGCTTGCCGACTCATACCAGATAAAAATGGAAGGTAGATAACTAAGAATAATAATTTTGAATAAAGAAAGCCAACTGACTTAGTTCAGTTGGCTTTTTGTTTTATCTGGCCTCGGTAGCGCCCTCGTGTATATGCTCAAGGTTCAGTTCACCTTTTGGTGGTTTTTTCATACTTTCATGGGCTTGCTCGCCATTTGGTCCTTTAGATATAGTTATTCCACCATCAACATAGTACAGTGCACCTGTTACAAAAGAGGCCTCATCTGAAGCTACAAACGCATAAACATTCGCTATCTCCTCGGCTGTGCCTCTTCTACCCATGGGCGTAGCAGACTTAAGCATTTGTTCCATCTGATCATCCATACCACTCGTCTCTTTATGAGTCCAGGCCGTGTCTATAGCACCAGGGCAAACGCAATTTACACGTACTCCATAAGCAGCCTGTTCTACTGCCAGCCCTTTCATAAAAGCATGCATAAAACCTTTAGTACCTCCGTATGGGGTGTTTTTTGCAATACCTACATGCCCCGCTTCAGACCCTGCTGATACTATATTTCCTCTGGTTTTGTGTAGTTCAGGAAGAGCGTGCTTAGACATCATGTAAGCAGTACGCAAGTTATTTTTGAGCATATTGTCAAACAACTCATCTTCATACTCCGTCAACTCACTCACCTCAGGAAATACACCGGCATTATTTACCAGAATATCCAGTTGGCCATATTCATCCGTAGTCTGCTTAATGCAGGCTATGGCATCCTTAGCCTGAGAAAGGTCACCTTCATAATAGATAGCAGTTCCTTCATTATTATTGATGGACTCACAAACTTCTCTGACCGGGTCTTGAGGAGTTCCTGCTATCATTATTTTAGCTCCTTCTTTTACAAACTTTTTGCATATGGCCTCGCCAATACCGGTAGCACCACCGGTAATTAGAGCTATTTTATTTTCTAAACGCTTCATAATTAAATATTTAAGATGAAAAAATCACTATAGTAAAAAGTGCTTTTACATAAAGACTAATAAAGATCAGGAGGTTGATGTTTTGATCTGATTAACATTCACAAAAAGTTAATATTTCATGTTTAGAATGTATATATGGATTTTGGAGTAAAGGGGTTTGTATGCTTACTATAAAAAAAACTATCTTTAATTTTCATTTAATCGCTAACACTAATAATACACAACCAATGAAGAGACGTGATTTTTTTAGATCAGGAATAGCCCTTGGAGGTACCGCTGCTACTTTTAGCATTCCTACACTCGCCAAAGCGGATCAAATCTTTGCTGATAAACATAAATTCAAATTAAAATATGCTCCCCACTTTGGTATGTTTAAAAGCCATGCCGGAGAAGATCTACTGGATCAACTTAAATTTATGTCAGAGGTAGGGTTTACCGCACTGGAGGATAATGGCATGATGAAGAGAAGCCCTGAGATGCAAAGTAAAATTGGCGATACCCTGGCTAAACTGGATATGGATATGGGGGTTTTTGTGGTAGATAAAGGAGGAAATTCTCAGAACTCTTTATCTGAAGGGAAGCAGGAATATTTGGACATCTTTTTGGATGGATGCCGCCGTGCAGTTGAGGTAGCCAAGCGTACCAATGCTAAATGGATGACTGTAGTACCCGGAAACTTCAAACGTGATTTGCCAATAGGTATTCAGACGGCTAATGTAGTTGAGGCTTTAAGAAGAGGCGCTGAGATACTTGAACCACATGGGTTGGTAATGGTACTTGAACCTTTAAGTGACACTCCGGATTTGTTTTTGCGAACTTCCGACCAGACCTATCTGATTTGTAAGGCTGTAAATAGCTCTGCCTGCAAAATATTGTTTGATGTATATCACATGCAGAAAAACGAAGGACATATCATCCGCAATATTGATCTGACCTGGGATGAAATTGCCTATTTTCAGGTAGGAGACAATCCCGGACGTAAAGAACCTACCACAGGTGAAATTAACTACAAAAACATTTTTAAACATTTGTATGAGAAAGGATATCGTGATATCGTAGGTATGGAACATGGCAACTCCACGGCAGGTAAAGAAGGGGAAGAGAAACTTATTAATGCTTATGCTGAAGTAGATAACTTTAGCGTATAAAAATTTAGGGTGTCAGTCAGATTATAAGGCTGACATCTTTTTTTTTCTAATTAAAATTCGTGCAAGCTGCTTATTGTCATTATCTCACTTTTCAACAATCACTTTATTATCAACCTGCTATTGGTTGTGTTGCTGGTTTTCCTGGGTGTAAGCACTAATAAGATTACGATAAGAGGAGCTGTAGCAGGAGGGGGAATAACTTTTTTGTTATTGTTAGCTTTTCAGTGGCTGGGATTGTTGATGATAGCCAGTTTCTTCGCTTTGGGTACTTTAGCTTCAGTATGGAAGAGTAGCGAAAAACGTAGACAGGGAACAGAAGAAAAAAATAGAGGAAAACGCGACTATGTTAATGTGTTGGCTAATGGAGGAGTCGCATCTATTGCTTCCATATTTGCTATACTACTACCACAAAACTACAACATTTGGTTGCTGGCAATGTCAGCTTCGTTTGCAGTAGCCTTGTCTGATACCTTTTCCTCAGAGTTTGGGAACATTTATGGGAACAGGTGTATTAACGTACTTAGTGGTAAAGAGGGTAGAAGAGGTGAAGATGGACTTATCAGTATTGAAGGAAGCTTATTTGGTATATTGGGCAGTAGTTTAATAAGCCTATTATTTTATGCTTTTTATACCGAGTATGTAGCAATATTTATTGTTTTTATAGCAGGTATCGCGGGCAACTTAATAGATTCTATACTGGGTGCAAGTTTGCAAAGAAAAGGGGTGCTGAATAACCATACCGTTAATTTTTACAGCATCCTTATAGCCAGTAGTCTTGCTTCTCTTACTTTTTATTTGCTTACCAACTGACTGTCTACCAATAGTTTTTCGTGTGGGTCAATAACAATTCGTTGGGGGCGGCCTTTCAGTTTGAATTCATATTTTTCGTCATGTTTACGGAGGTTTACTTTTACAATTTCCGGTTCCGAATCATCCATATAATATATGCCTATCTCCAATGGGTACTGATACTGTGTTCTATTGCTATGAACTTGTCTTAGCTCTAGTTTAAGCTTTTTGCCCAGACCATTATATTTCCACATACCATGCACGACCGGGTGCCCTGGCGTGTGAAGCCATTGCTTAAAAAAAGAGGATAAATTTTGTCCAGATACTCTTTCCATCACCTTTTTGAAATCTTCGGTGTCAGCATTAGCATGACAATAGGTTTTATAATAAGCTTGCATACCTTTCTTAAAAGCCCTGTCTCCAATCCTTTCACGTAGCATATGCAAAACCCAGGCACCTTTCTGATAGGCATTTGCATTAAGGTATTGAAATAAATTTGTTTCGGTGGGGTCTACCACTGCTGAGTTTGGCGCTTTATTGTAATAGGCAAAAACTCTTTCTTTGTCCTTTTTTAACAAACCTCTAAGGCTATCTACACCATATGTACTTTCAATATACATATGAGAAAGGTAGGTAGCGAAACCTTCGCTTAGCCACAAATGCTCCCAGGACTTTTCTGTAACAGCATTTCCAAACCATTGGTGTGCAATTTCGTGAGCAATGAGGGCTTCAATGTTTTTATTTCCGTCTACAAGTCTTTGGTTGTAAAATATATTAGACGCATTTTCCATGCCTCCATACTTAGTCTTTGATTCTACATTGGCCAGCTTTTCATAAGGATATTTTCCAATTGTTGTACTCATAAAATGTAGCACGTTAGCGGTAGGCTCAAAATCATCCAAGCCAGTTTTGCGACTATCAGCGTATACCCAATGCTGTATGGGTATACCATCCCATTGCTGATCATGCATTACCGCAAAACGTGCTGCTCCGAAAACCATTACTTTGGTTGGAATGGGTTGTGTACATACCCAATGTGTAAACTTTTTGTCTTCTTTATGAATCCTTCCTAATGATGACTCTTCTCTCAAAAGACCATTTGCGATCACTTTATAGTGATCAGGTGCAGTAATTTTAAACTCGCAGCTTGCTTTATCTTCAGGATGATCTACCACAGAAAGCCAATGTCGGGCTCTATTTGGCCAGTTATCTCCAAAGAATGTTCTTTCTCCATTTTCGTTTTCTGCTATAATTAAACCATCTTCCGGTATACCTTCATAACTGATGTTGAGTGTACCTGTATATGCAGGGTCTAGAGGAGATGAAAGTAGAATGATCAAACGTTCCTGCTGATGAATGTAATTTACAGGCTGATCGTTAAGTTTAACTTCCTTAACATACATACCAAAGCCTTCGTCATTTTTGCCTATCAGGTCTAGATAAATGGTATCAATAGGTGTTTGTACAACTTTAAAAAGTATATCTGCGTTAACAGTGATTTGATCATTGAGATCACTTATTTCAATATCAAAAGTATAATGTTGTACATCTATCCGTTTGGAGGCGTGCGTATTATGCGCATAAACCTGAGCTGACAGTATAAGCAGCAAAATAATGGGAGGAAATAGTTTTTTACTAATCACGTAGATCATATTTAGTCTACCCAATTTAGGAAATATAACAATCAGGAATAAGTGCTTTTGGTGAGAATACCATAGCTAAAATTACAGTCGCAATGCTTGTGAAAAAATTAAGAAAAAACATAGATCTGTTGCTTTTAGCTCTTTTTGTAGGAGTAGTTTATTTAGGAGGGTGGCAAACTGATGTTATAGGTTTTTTACAGAGAGGAATATTAGCTACTGGTTTATTTAACGCTGATGCTGAAGTACAAGAAGTGACGCTAAACGAAGAAAATAAGCTGGCTTCTTTCACCTTGATAGACAACAATGGAGAGCCTTATAATTCACAAGAATACAAAGGAAAGACAGTTTTTATTAACTTTTGGGCAAGCTGGTGTCCACCCTGTGTAGCTGAAATGCCAGGTATAGATAAACTCTATCAGGACTTGAAAGATAGGGAGGATATTGTTTTTCTGATAATATCTGAGGACGAAGACCAGGAAAAAGCATTAAGTTTTATGAAAAAAAGATCATATCACTTTCCAATATATTTTCCTGGCTCGGCCCTGCCTCAAAGTTTTTTACATCAATCCATTCCCTCAACATTTGTAATTTCTCCGGAAGGGAAAATTGTATACAAACATGAAGGAATGGCTCAGTACAATACTGATAAGTTTAAAGCCTTCCTAAAAAGCTTCAGTTCTTCACCGGCTTCTGAGTAGGAAGCTCTAATTCTGCAAAGTATTTTTTTGCTGCCGCTCTAACCTTGGGCGCTAACAGTAGTGCTGAAGTCATGGTAGGAATTGCCATAAGGGCGTACATACCATCAATCAGGTTGATAATCGCTGATATAGATGCTACTGAGCCTAAAATAATAGAGAACACATAAAAGTAATTGAAATAGTGTGCTCTATGCGCCCCCGCTAAGTAAGAGAAGCACTTAGTGCCATAGTAAGACAATGTAAATAATGAAGACAACGAAAATGTAAGTACACTAATGACCAATAGGTAACCTCCCAGGTTATTAGTAGGTAATGCTTTATTAAATGCATTAACAGTTAATGTCACCCCATCAGCATCAGTAGTTTGCCATACATTTGTAATCAAAATAGCAAGAGCAGTCATAGTACAAACTATAAGGGTATCTATGGCCGGGCCTAGCATCGCTACCAAGCCTTCGCGAATAGGTTCATTAGTTTTAGCCGCTCCATGCGCAAGGGGGGCAGTTCCGATACCTGCTTCGTTAGAAAAAGCAGCTCTTCGCGCACCAATTACAATTACAGCCCCTAATGATCCGCCAAGTATCGCTTTACCTGAAAATGCATCTGTTAAGATAAGCGTAAAGCATTCAGGTACCTGCTCTACATTGGTAAGAATGATGTATACTACAGATATCACGTAGATAACTACCATACTGGGGACCATTTGACTTGCTACTCTCGCAATTCTTTTGATACCTCCAAAAATTACGATGGAAACCAGTATAGCGATAATAATTCCAGAGATTAGGTTGACAGCAAAAGTCTCTTGTGTAATTATGCCATTAGGAATGAGTACCACATCTCTTACAATTTGTGTAAGTTGATTAGCCTGAAAGACCGGGAGAGGTCCAAAAAGTCCGGCTACAGCAAAGAAAATAGCTAAAGGCTTCCATTTTTTTCCTAGTCCTTCCTGTATCACATACATAGGTCCACCCTGAAGTTTACCGGCACTGTCATGTCCTCTGTACATAATTGCTAAAGAGCAGGTAAAGAACTTGGTTGCCATACCCAGAAAAGCGCTAACCCACATCCAGAACAAAGCTCCGGGACCTCCCATAGTAATAGCTACGGCTACGCCTCCGATATTTCCCATACCTACGGTAGCTGCCAATGCACTGGAGAGTGCTTCAAAATGGTTGATTTCACCGGGCTCGTTAGGGTCATCGTACTTGCCTCTTAAAACATTTATGGCATGGCCCAGGTGGCGAAAGGGAAGGAAGCGGGAGTAGAACATGAAGAATAATCCTCCTCCCAGCAGGAGAACCAATAAGTGTGTTCCCCATGCATATTCACTAAACTTGCCTAAAAACAGCTCTATATATTTCAAACCGAACTTATTTTAAATTTTGTTTTATAATAAGTCCGGTAAATTAGGCAATAAGGTGTTTAAAAGAAAAATCTTTTAGGCAATCATTTTCTCCCACTCCTTAAAGCGGTTAGTGATTTGCTCTGCCATTACTTTGTAGGAATCCCAGTCGTCATTAACATGATAAATGGAAGGAAGGTTATTTGCCAGGATAGTCTGATAGTCTTTATGATACAGACCACCTCCATAGTAATAATAGGTAAAAAGGTTGCCTTTCTCGCTAAATAGCTCATAGCCTAAATATCCATCCCATATCTCTGAAAGAATAGTGCAGCTTATCTGGCGTTGCTTAAAACGAAATATTTGAGTATCGGCTTCATCCTCAAAATAAGGTGAATACAATTCGTTATCAATTACCCAACCCAGATACATGCCAATATGCACATATGCCTGCTCTATAGGGAGGTGCTTAGGAAAGTTGCCTAAGAAGTGATTTTTGGCATTATCATAAATGCTCTTTTTTGAAGATGAATCTATCTCACTCATGGTTTAAAATAATTAAGTAAATATACCATTATGAATTGTGACAAATCTAATTGACATGTTTGGATAAAAACGCTTCTTATGAATGGATTTATTACTCTTGTGGAAAATTGAAAGACTAAGCTTCCGCTGTTGTCACTCCTTTCAGAATTTTTGTAATATGCAGTGGCAAAAAAACGAATTGGTAATACACATTTTTTACAATGATTTATGGCACATTCTCTGGAGAAATACATAAGAGATATACCTGATTTTCCTACAACAGGTGTAGTTTTCAAAGATATCACCACGCTGATGGAACATCCAACTGCTTTTAAAGAGGCAGCAGATGCTCTCTACGAAAATGTAAAACAATATGATATTCAGAAAGTGGTGGGTGTAGAGTCCAGAGGGTTTATTTTTGGTGCTTTATTAGCAGAAAGGCTAAACGCAGGCTTTATTCCTGCACGTAAGCCAGGAAAACTACCTTATAAAACTATTAGACAGGAGTATCAATTGGAATACGGAACGGACTGTCTGGAAATTCACGAGGGAGCTATAAAGCCGGGAGAGCATGTCTTGTTGCACGATGACCTTTTAGCCACTGGTGGAACAGCACTGGCAGCCTGCAAGCTTATCGAGAAGTTAGGCGGCAAAGTAATTAAAGTTTCCTTTCTTATTGAACTTAGCTTTTTAAAAGGAGCTGAACGTCTTTCTGATTACCCTACCAGTGCTGTTATTACGTACTAGTCTTATTAGGAGTCACCGTACACCTTTATTATGGGGTCTCTTAGGGGAGTAGATATATCTTCAGCCAGAAATGCACTTATGTCTCCAATCTGATCAGGGCTAACCCATTTACTAAACTCAGCATCGGGCATACCTTCACGGTTGAAAGGTGTATCTATTATACTAGGAACAATCACCGAAGCGTATATTCTATGCTCATTTCCTTCGGCATTAATATGTTCTGCCAATTTAAAAATCAGGCTTTTTGATAAGGCGTAAGCTGTAAGTCCCTTTGATGCACCTTTTTCCAATGCTGGTTTAGCTCCTATAAAGGTGATTTTGCCCCCGCTGCTTTGTTGCTTCATTTGCTTGTATAAAGCTTGAGAAGTAATAAATGCAGACTCAAAATTGAGCTTGAACATGTTGTGCACTTCTCCTAAGGTAGTGTCTTCAAAACTATTCATTCCAAAACCACCTACCAATAGGGCCGCATAGTGTATGTTTTCAAATTTGTTAACAGCATAGTTTACAAATTGCTGTGTTGCCTGCTCATCTGTTACGTCAAGCTTATATTTTTCAAATTTAGGGTGTTCTTCACTTTGGTCTGTAGGTTGATCATTATGTACAGTGCCAATAACCTGGAATCCGGCAGAAAGAAGCTTGTTGACTACTGCTTTTCCTAAATTTCCGTTAGCTCCGGTTACGATTGCATTTTTGTTCATAGCAACTGGTTTTTCACTTTAAAAAATAATAATAGGAGACTTCCTTACATGGTATTAATTGTAAAGAAATATATAAGTATGTTATAGTATTTATGTGAATATTTAATTATATTAATTAATTTATTAAAAACTAATCAATCAATTAACTGATGTTTTATCTGCTGTTTGCTTTAGTTTTTATATAATATTAGTTATTATTTCGTTAAGCTATTGCATAGGCTATTGTTATAAGCTGAACTTATTTCAGGCTCAATAGCTTTTAAAAATAGACCCCTATCTTACTCAAACATGGTAAAAAGTATCATGTTTTCCTTAATTCCTGTACCCAAGAAATCTTTGATGTTATGAGTGTTTTAGATAAGATTAAAACGAATTATAGTACTTCCTTCAATGAAATGACAGTTTCAGAATACCTGAAGGAGTGCAAGAAAGATCCTCAGATGTATGCGAAGCCTGCAGAGAGGATTCTACAGGCTATTGGTGAGCCCGAACTGATTGACACAAAGAGCGATCCCAAACTTAGCCGCATCTTTTCAAACAAAGTAATAAAGGTTTATCCTGCATTTAAGGAATTCTACGGTATGGAAGAAACCATAGAGCAAATTGTCTCTTTCTTCCGTTATTCTGCTCAGGGTTTAGAAGAGAAAAAACAAATTCTCTACCTCATGGGACCTGTGGGTGGTGGTAAAAGCTCACTGGCAGAAAAGTTAAAGCAGCTTATTCAGGTCATGCCAATCTATGCTCTCAAAGCAGGCGACGAAATTAGCCCGGTTTACGAAAGCCCTCTTGGTTTATTTGCAGACTATAAAAAAGAACTGGAAGAAGAGTATAAAATTCCCGCTCGTTACATTCCTGCATGCATGAGCCCCTGGGCATCTAAAAGACTGCGTGAGTACGATGGCGATGTAAATCGTTTTAAAGTAGTAAAGCTATACCCCTCTGTTCAAAACCAGATTGGTGTCTCTAAAACCGAACCAGGAGATGAAAACAATCAGGATATTTCTACACTGGTGGGTAAGGTAGACATACGCAAGCTAGCTGATTTTCAGCAGAGTGACCCTGATGCCTACTCTTATACTGGAGGACTTTGCCTGGCTAACCAGGGAGTAATGGAGTTTGTGGAGATGTTTAAAGCTCCGATTAAAGTCCTCAACCCTTTACTTACAGCTACTCAGGAGAACAACTACAAAGGTACCGAGCCTATTGGAGCTATACCTTTTGATGGTATTATTCTGGCGCACTCTAACGAATCTGAATGGGCAAAATTTGCAAATGATAAGAAAAACGAAGCCTTCCTGGATCGTATTTATAAAGTACAGGTACCGTATTGCCTGAGAGTAGATGAAGAAATTAATATCTACAAGAAACTAATAAGAGAGAGCTCTCTGGATAAAGCTCCCTGTGCGCCAATGACGCTTTCACTATTGGCCCAGTTTTCTGTAATGACTCGCCTCAAAGTGCCGGAAAACTCAAGTCTTTACTCAAAAATGCGAGTTTACAATGGGGAAACCCTCAAAGAAACGGATCCAAATGCTAAATCTATTCAGGAGTATCGTGATGATGCCGGCATTAACGAAGGTATGAAGGGAGTATCTACCCGATTTGCTTTTAAAGTACTCTCTAAGGTCTTCAATTTTGATAATGAAGAGCTGGCAGCAAATCCAGTACATTTACTGTATGTATTAGAGCAGGAGGTTATTAAACTGGAGATGGATAAAGAAAATGAAGAGAGGTATCTCAACATTATTAAATCTATAATGGCCAGTAAGTATGCCGAATTCATCGCTGATGAAATTCAGAAAGCCTACATTGAATCTTATGGTACTTACGGGCAGAATATTTTTGAAAAATACGTCATCTACGCAGATTACTGGATTCAGAACAATGATTATCGTGATCCGGATTCAGGAGAAATTCTGGATCGTGCCATGCTGAATGAGGAGCTAGAGAAAATTGAAAAGCCTGCCGGTATAGCCAATCCTAAAGATTTTCGTGCTGAGGTTACCAATTTTACTTTGAGGTATAAAGCAAATAATGGTGGTAAGACGCCTCGCTGGGATGCTTATGAGAAGATCAAAAATGTAATAGAAAAGAAAATCTTTACCAATACCGAAGATCTTCTTCCGGTTATCTCATTCAATGCGAAGAGTAATGATGAGGATGAAAAGAAACATCGTGATTTTACCAAACGAATGATGGAGAGAGGTTATACCTCTAAGCAAATCAGAATTTTGGTAGACTGGTTTATGAGAGTTAGAAAAACCATGGCCTAAAGCCATAGCACCTTTGTCCTAAATAGAAGTGTATGAGTAATATAATAGACAGGCGTAAAAATGCTAAGGGTAAGTCAACCAACAACCGTCAGAAGTTTCTAAAACGTGTTGAAGATCAGATCAAAGAGGCTATTCCTGATATATTAAGTCAGGAGAGTATTAAGGATAGTAATGGTGGAGGTAAAGTAAAAGTACCTATCAAAGGTATTAATGAGCCCAACTTCAAACACGACCCTAAGTCTGGTAAGAAGCACTATATTCGGCCGGGCAACGACAAATTTGCAGAAGGCGACAAAATTCCTAAGCCTGAAGGAGGTGGAAGTGGGTCAGGTAAGGGTAAAGGATCTAATAGTCCGGAAGTAACTCAAGATGATTTTGTGGTTATCTTATCCAGAGATGAATTTTTGAAGTACTTCTTTGAAGATCTGGAACTGCCTAATATGGTTAAAAAGTATATGGAAAGTACCACAACTTTTCGTAACCAACGTGCCGGCTATACAAAAAACAGTGTTCCTTCTCGCCTTAATGTAAAAACCAGTTTTCAGCATTCATTAGCACGTCAGATCTCTATCGCTGGGGCTTATGAGCAGAAGATCAGAAAAATTGAAGCAGAACTTGAGCAGGAAACTGAGCAAGCCAGAAAGCTAGAGCTGCAAAGCGAAATTGAGCGTTTGTTAAAATTAAAAAATACCATTCCGTTCTTTGAAGATGTAGACCTGCGCTACAACAATTTTGAGCGTGTGCCAAAGCCTGCTACTTCTGCTGTCATGTTCTGTATTATGGACGTTTCAGCTTCTATGGGCTTCCACGAAAAAGATATAGCCAAGCGGTTTTTCACCCTTTTATATATATTTCTGTCCAAGCAGTATGCTAAAGTAGAGATCGTATATATCAGGCATCATACTGAATCAAAAGAAGTGGATGAAGAGGAGTTTTTTAACTCCAGAGAAAGCGGAGGAACAGTAGTAGCACCTTCCCTTAAGTTAATGCACAAAATTATGCAAGAACGCTATGATCCTCAGGTCTGGAATGTATACTGCTGTCAGGCTTCGGATGGAGATGTGTGGTCTAATGGCGATGCTGTTGAGTGTAGTCAGATACTAAAGAATGATGTACTTCCTAACATTCAGTATATGGCGTACATAGAAATAAAAAATCGTGGACTGGAAGGATATCTGTGGCATGCTTATAAAAAGCTGCGTAAAGAAGGAAATTTTTCTATGCGTAACATCAATGACGTTAGTCAGATCTGGCCTGTATTTAAGGCCTTATTCAAGAAGAAGAGTCTGGTGACTGAAGAAGCATAATTGTCTTTAGCACACCATTATAGATATTTAGTATGATGGACAAAGAAAAATATAAAGCATTATTTAGTAGCCCTAACTGGGATTTTGAGACTATACAAGCTGCTGATGAAGTTACTAATTGGGTAGGCAAAGAGTTTTTCAAACTGGATACCTATGTAAACCAAATTGAAATAGTAACCTCAGAGCAGATGCTTGATGCTTACTCTCTCATAGGTTTGCCAACCTCATATCCGCACTGGAAATTCGGGAAAGATTTTGTAGTAAACCAAAGTAGTTATAAAAAAGGGCAGATGGGGCTCTCTTATGAAATGGTAATTAATTCTGACCCATGCATCAGCTACAATATGGAAAATAATTCCACTTGTATGATGCTGCTGGTGATAGCCCATGCCTGCCAGGGTCATAATGCCTTTTTCAAGAACAATTATATGTTCAAAGATTGGACTTCGGCAGATTCAATCATAGACTATATGGTATTTGCTCGTGATTATATTATGCAGTGTGAGGAAGAACATGGCGCAGAAGAAGTTGAAAAAGTATTAGATGCCTGCCACTCATTGATGGATCATGGCGTGGATAAATATAAAAAACCTCCAAAGCTATCGGCGCAAAAAGAAAGAGAACGCCTTAAAAGGCTAACCAAAGTTAAATCTGAAAACTATAATGAGCTTCTTAGAACGCTACCTGCAGAAAAAGAAATGAGGCAGGAGCGATATAAAAAACAGAGAAAGTTTCCTCTGGAACCAGAAGAAAATCTGCTGTATTTTATTGAGAAAAACGCGCCTACACTAGACATCTGGAAGCGTGAGATAGTAAGAATTGTGCGTAAAGTTGCGCAGTATTATTATCCGCAGACTATGACTAAAGTAATGAACGAAGGTTTCGCTACTTTTATGCATTACCATATCATCAATAAACTATTTGACCTGGGCTATCTAAGTGATGGCTTTATGTTAGAGTTTATTAAAAGTCATTCGGGAGTTATCTATCAGCCAGAATACAGCAGCCCTTACTTTTCAGGTTTAAATCCTTATACTTTGGGCTTTAATATTTTTATGGATATCAAGCGAATCTGTACTGAGCCTACCGATGAAGATAAACTTTGGTTTCCTGACCTGATAGGCAAAGACTGGCTGGAACAGGTGCATTATGCGATGGAGAATTTCAGAGATGATAGCTTTATAGCTCAGTATTTATCGCCCAAAGTTATCCGTGACATGAAACTATTTGCCATTTTTGATGATGAAGATAGCGAGTTCTACGAAATAAAGGCGATACACAACGAGCGTGGCTACCGTAAGATTAGAGAAATGCTAAGCAAATCATATGACCGCTCTCATCGTATACCAGATATTCAGGTAGATCATGTAGACCTGCACAAAACCAGTAAGCTAACTTTGATACACAATATTCAGGATGAGCGTTTACTGGACGAAGAGGAAGCAGAAAGTACTGTACGACATATGAGGTCACTTTGGGAGTTTCCTGTGGAACTGCACTCACGCAATAAGGCAGGGATAGATGAAGACTTTTATGAATGCTGATAAAAAAGTGACTGTTTTATGTACTAAAAAATGATATTTGTAAATAATACAGTCACATATTGGTTTAAGCGTAAAACTGAGCTTCAGGATTATTGCCATCTTTGTAATTGCGGAAAAGCTCCTGTACAGACTCCGGACCTGAAAGTCCGCTACATAAAATACATACCGTTCCTCCATTACCATTACCAGTAACTCTGGCACCGTGTAGTCCTTTTTTATCACCTTTCTCTCTCACCATCTGTACAATTTCATCTGTCTTGGGGTTACCTAAACCACAATCAGTATAGCTCTGATGCGACTGATACATAAGCTCCCCCATAAGCTGTAGGCGATTAGAGTAATTTTGAAACTCGGTGGTATAGTTTCTAAGAATCTGGGCAAAAAGCTTTATTCTAAAGTTTTCGTAAACCGGATGCTTACTGGTGTTTTTAATAAGATAATCTTTATCTCTATCAATAAATGAGATGGGGTCAATAATAGTCTTATATTTTTCCATAAACTCCTGACCGCTAATATAGTCTGGTAAAGCGGGGAGGTGCTTTTTTTCAAATTCTGAGGGAGAAATATTAGCTAAATAGCCGCCATAAGGCAGTTTACTAAAGTTCTGCGTCTCTTTGGCAACTTCCAGATCCCTGAGTGTAGCGCCACTATTTAGTGCTATAATGGTATAACCCATAAAGGTAGCAGTACGCACATCGGCTATCACCTCCTGGTTTACTTCCTGGCTGGCACCGCTATTAATGCCCACAAAATATACCTGATCTGGAATATCTATCGGGTGAAATACTTCGTGAGGCTGGCAGATGATAGGAATCAGTTTGTTTTTCTGGCTATGTTGTGCTACTAACTGGTCCATAAGTCCACTTGCTTTACCAGCGACTAAATTTTCAGCCATTTGCGCAATCATTGGTATTTCATATTCGCTCATGGTAAGGTTCAGGCAATTGGCAATTGCTTTTAGCACCGCCACCTCTAATGATGCAGAAGAACCTAGCCCACGGCTGATAGGAACATCCGTAGTCAGCAGAATGTCAATGCCTTCTGGCTTTAACTTACGCGTATCATTAAGTATCAGTAAGCAGCCTACAATATAAATAGCCCATTCACCACCTTCTTTGTTTAGTATTTGCTTTCGTACATAGTCGTAATTAGGCACCTTAAACTCACCAATAAGTTCATCATATTGAGCAGTAAAGGTTTTGGTCTCGCCCTGAATAATAGTTTTAATGTTTATCTCAAGGTCTTCCCGATAAGAAATATAGGCGGCTGTTTCTTCCATCAGCGGCTTCTGAATCAATAGAGAGCCCGAGTAGTTTGAAATACCACCCATTACGTCCAATCTGCCAGGTGCGGTTGCCTGAAACACCTTTTGTTGATGACTTGCATAAAATTCTTTGAGAATACCAGCAATTTTGCTCATAGACTAAATCCAGTTTGATTTTTTTAAGATTTCCTGCAACAGCGGTTCTACCTCCTGCTGTATATTTTTATTGGCATAAGCTACCCAGCTTACCTCATGGCTTAAGTTGAGGGGAGCGTTGAGTGCATTTCCCTTTTCATCGGTAATAATAAGACCGGCCTCCCGGGCAATAAGTACAGTGCAAAGGTCGTAGGGGTGAGAACTTAACCCTCCAGTTTTACCTTCTTTTCTCAACTGTTGGTAAAGCAGGGGCCTTAAATCCGCTGTAAATCGGTCGTGTCCTACTAGAAGCTCGTACAACTGCCCTCCGCTGGAGATGTACTGATCTTCAAAAACCAGTGCTTTACCTTCCTGCACACCAGCCAGGCGGACTATCAATTCTTCCTCAATTTTTGCAAGCTGATCTCTTCCTGGAGGAAAAAAGCGACTAAATTGCGCAAAACCTCCCACAATACTTTGTGCAGTAGATGGCTTAATGTTTAGCTTACTTATTTCATCGGTTAATAAATTTCTCTGATGCCCGTACGCACCTTCTCCTTTCTGAGCGTATAAAACATCACTTAGATAAGCTTTAGAAGTCGGTAGCTCAGTCATTACAGCCACTTCCAGATCTTCTAAAAAAAGGTTTGAACCATTATTGGGAGCAGCGGCTGCTAAAAAAAACGCTGATCTCTTGTTGTACATAATTCCTCTTGTGCCATCAATCGGATCAATGATGATACAGCACTTAACATCGGATGCCGGGTAAGAAGCAGGGATGATAAAATCTGCCTCATCCGTACTGATACCCTCCGCAATAAGTTTAATTCCACCCAGCTCTTCTGCCATTTCATTAAGCATAGGTAAAATAATATGCTCCACTTCACGATCTATATGATAAATGGTATCTTCAGCAGACTCGTAAGCTACCTGGCTAAGGCTATCAATTGAGTTTTGGTGTAAAGACCGGTATACATGATTACATACTGCCTGACCTATGCTAAGCAGTAGATCTTTTACCTTCTGATGATCCATTTTAAAAAGTTACTTGTGGTTCAGCTTGTAAGCTAAAGCATGTATAGTCTTTAATACATATCACTTACAAATGTTTACAGACTAGGCGCAAGCTAAGCTTATTAAACAATTTTCTGGAACAAGAAAACAAAAAATTGCTTTAGCCAGGGCATCATTTTTTTTTGAATCCTGATTGTATCATCTTTGGCAGATATGGCACTAGAAAATATAGAAAACATCATTTTTGATCTTGGAGGGGTAGTGATAGATATTAACCCTCAGCAGTCTTTTGATGCGTTGGGCTCTTACATAAAAGGTAAAGAGAATGGCATAGAGCTACTTAACGAAAATGTGGACATTTTTTTGAATCTGGAAAAAGGTCTCATCTCGGTAGAAGAGTTTTACGAAGGTATAAGGAGTATAACTAATAATTCATCCTTAAGTGATGTAGCAATAGCTGATGCCTGGAATTTGATGCTCCTACATATTCCTTCTGAGCGCTTGCAGATTCTGGAAAGACTAAGAGCTAACTATCAGACTTATGTACTGAGCAATACTAATGCTATACATGTGCCTGCTTTTAATAAAATAGTTGAGAAGAATAGCGGGAAGCATGGTATAGATCATTTTTTTGATAAAGTATATTTTTCTCATGACTTACAAATGCGTAAGCCTGAACCGGAGATATACCAATATGTGATAGATGACAGTCAACTAAATGTAGGTGCTACCTTATTTATTGACGATAGGCTTGAAAATCTGGAGGCTGCTGCTGCTTTGGGCTTGCAGACTTATCATGTACAGCCAGAAAGAGGAATTGTTGAACTGTTTGCGAACGCATGAATCCAAAAACTAAAAGACTCAGCATACAGATTGGCTTATTTATCCTAACGGTCATTACTACAACCATGGCAGGAGCGGAGTGGCAGTTTAGCCGCTTCCTTTTTTTTGATGAAAGGCCACTAACATGGGAGTATTTTATTAGAGGTTTTGCTTTTTCAGTTCCTTTTCTGGGTATACTCACTGTGCATGAATTCGGACATTACTTTGTAGCGCGCAAGCATAAAGTAGATGTAACGCTACCATATTATCTGCCTATGTGGTTTGGTTTTTTGCTGGCTCCTTCAATTGGAACATTTGGGGCGTTTATTAAAATTAAAGATTTCGTAAATAGCCGGAAAAAATATTTTGATATTGGTGTAGCAGGCCCTCTGGCTGGTTTTGTAGTAGCTTTAGGTGTGCTCTATTATGGCTTCTCTACGCTCCCCCCGGCTGAATATATTTTTGAAATTCACCCAGAGTACAAAGAGTATGGTCTGGACTATGCAGACTATGTTTACGAAGATCAGCCCGCTAACTTTGAAGTAGGTACTACATTACTTTTTGAATTTTTCAAACGCTATGTGGCGGACCCGGAACGCCTGCCAAATTCTCATGAAATTATCCATTATCCGTGGATATTTGCAGGCTTTCTTTCTCTTTTTTTTACTGCGCTTAACCTGATACCCATTGGCCAGTTAGATGGCGGGCATGTGCTTTATGGTTTGATTGGTAACCGCCTGCACCGCAAAACTTCAGCAATATTATTTGTCACTTTTATACTTTATGCTGGTTTAGGAATGGTAAGCCCTTATGAACCAGTAGACGATCTTCTATTTACTATTCCATTCTATCTTGGTTTTCTGTATCTGGTGTTTTCCAGGCTCACTGCTTCTATACAGACTAACTTTTTAGTAGCCTTATCTGTACTCAGTGTACAATTTGTGGTAGCTACCTTTGACCCTAATATTATGGGCTATCAGGGATGGTTGGTCTTTGGATTACTTATCGGGAGGTTTCTTGGCATATACCACCCTCCGGTACTTATCAACTACCCACTGGATGGCAAAAGAAAAGTAATTGGATGGATAGCATTACTAGTATTTATTCTTTGTTTTAGCCCTGCACCCTTTGTATTAGATTAAACTTATGTGAAATTATAAAATTTACTTTGGCTCTGGAGGTAAAGTCCTTAAATTAAGCAGTGTTATAATTTTCCACACTGTTAATTTTAAGTTTTAAGCACTTTACTTATGAGAATAGAAATTCCACGCGAGGTAGAAAGATTTGGCCCTATTATGTTTCACGATGTGCAGAAGGTATATGAACTGGACGGTGGGCTGAGATCTTCTAAAAACGAAGGTAAAGAAAATTCAACCATTGTTAGATTGTCTTATGAATCGCTCAATGAGATAGGGGAGAAAATGGTTATTGTGGTACCAGTGATGGATGAGCGAATTAAGCTGATAGAAGGAGTACTAGCAGGAATACCCAATGAGTGCCTTGTAGTCATTGTTTCCAATAGTCCTCGCGAACCTATAGATCGTTTTTATATAGAGAAAGATGCCATTGAGCATGCTGCCCGTTTTATGAGTAAACAGGTGTTGGTAGTGCATCAAAAAGATCCTGCATTAGCCAAAGCCTGCGAAGCCTCAGGCTACAAGTATATTCTGGATGAAGAGGGTAAAGTAAAAAATGGTAAAGCCGAAGGAATGATTCTGAGCACCATCATCGCTTACCTAACAGGAAGAAAATACATCGGTTTTATAGATTCTGATAACTTTTTTCCAGGTGCTGTGCTGGAGTATGTAAAGGAATATTGTGCTGGTTTTGTACTTTCCAAGTCAAAATATACGATGGTACGAATCTCGTGGCATAGTAAGCCTAAAATAGTTGAGTCCAACCTGTTTTTTGCGAAGAGAGGTAGAGCCTCTGAGCATACTAACCGAGTGCTAAACTCTCTCGTAAGTCATTACACAGGCTATGGTACAGAAATTATTAAAACTGGAAATGCCGGCGAACATGCCATGACGATGGACCTGGCTGCGAAGCTAGACTTCTCTTCGGGTTATTCTATTGAGCCTTACCATTACATAAATATGTTGGAGCGCTTTGGGGGGATTATTGGTAATCCTGAGAAAGATGTGCTCAAAAATCGTATAGATGTATTTCAGATAGAGTCTCGTAATCCTCATCTACACGAAGTTAAAGGTGATGAACACGTAAAAGATATGAGCAGAGCCGCGATGGAAGTAATCTACCGATCGCCTATTTGTCCTGAGCCTCTCAAGTCCGAAATACTGGATGACCTTTACAATCGTAAGCTACTCAAAAGAGGAGATAAGCTTCAGGAAAGTTTGTCTTACTATCCGGCCATTGTAAATGCTGATCTTAAAAAGTTTGCCAAGGTGTTGGAAAACCAGCCCTATGCAGAATTTTTCAAAGCAGATTTAAGCAAGAAAATCAAAAATGCTCAGCCAGGACTAATCCGCGACAAAGCAGAACAGGGTGGTGATCATTTGCCGGATCAGGGCAAAATGTTAGAAATGAAATAGCGTATGGCACAGAGGATCGTTTACACAGATCTTGATGGTACGCTGCTGGATTTTACCACTTACTCATATGCGATTACCGCTCCAACAGTAGGCAAATTACAAAAGGAGGGTATACCCCTGGTGTTTTGTTCTTCCAAGACTCGCCTAGAACAGGAAGTGTATCTTAAAGCGCTGGAAGTTCATCATCCTTTTATAGTGGAAAACGGCAGCGCCATACTTGTTCCTAAGCATTATTTTAGCTTTGACTTGCAATCTATCGCGCCTGCATATGGCATAACATTGCATGAATTGGAAGGCTACCATGCAATTCTATTGGGCAAACCTGCTGATTACATCAGAGAGAGTATTCGGCATGCTAGATCCTCATGTGGAGTAGATGTTAAAGGTTACGCTGATCTTAGCCTGCCCGATATAATGTTATTAACTGGTTTAGATGAAGAGGCGGCGCAAAAAGCAGCAAACAGAGACTTTTCTGAGACGCTTCTTAGTGGGGTAGACGCTACTACTGAGAATTGGCAAAAGTTTAATCAGATGCTTTACGAAAAGAAACTGCAATGTGTTTCCGGGGGAAAGTTCCATACAATAATGGGTATAGCTAGCGATAAAGGCAAAGCCATTACATTACTTAATTTATTATTTCAGCAGCAGTATGGAAGTATAGAGACGATAGGCTTGGGTGACTCTGCGAATGATCTGCCACTTTTACAGACAGTAGATAGGGCATTTCTGGTGCAGAAACCTAATGGTCAATGGCAGCCTATAAGTGACCCTAATATAAAAAAGGTCTCGGCTATTGGGCCTATGGGTTGGAAGATGGCGATTGAATCCTACTTTAGCTTTTAGCTGCCGTAAATATCCAGTAAGGCCTTTAGTTCTTCCAAGGAGTTGGCGTCTTCCGCTTTCTTATCATGTCTCCAGCGCAGCATGCGAGGAAAGCGGAGAGCTACGCCTGACTTGTGCCTTTTTGAATACTGTATGCCTTCAAAAGCCAGCTCAAAAACTAATTCTGGCTTTACTGATCTTACAGGTCCAAATCGTTCTTTAGTATTCTGTTTGACAAATCTATCTACCTTACGAAACTCAGCATCCGTAAGACCGGAATATGCTTTGGTAAATGGCACTAATTCTTCCTGTTCTCCTGAACGATCCCATACGGCAAAAGTATAATCAGTGTATAATCCAGCTCTGCGTCCAGAACCCCGTTGAGCATTTATAAGTACACCATCAATCGTCAATGGATCTACTTTCCATTTCCACCAGTCACCTCTTTTTCTACCAACCTGATAAGGTGATGATTTTCTTTTAAGCATAAACCCTTCTGCAAAGTGCTCTCTGGAACTTTCTCTTAAAGCTTTTAGCTCATCCTTATCTTTGGTACTAACCACAGGGGAGAGCTGGAAAAATGGAAGTTGAAAAGCGAGGCGGGCATGTAACTCTTCCAGTATTAGTCTACGTTCGCTCAAGGGCTTTTCTCTGATATCTTTTCCATCCCACTCTAACAAATCATAAGCTCTAATGACGATAGGTGCACTTTTAAGTATACTTTTACTTAAATTTTTTCGGCCTATTCGTGTTTGTAGAGCTGCAAAATTTAGTAGCTCACCATCCTTAAAAGGTAATATTTCGCCGTCAATGACAGTGCCATCTGGCAAGCTGCTTTCAAATGGCTGAAGCTCAGGAAATTTTTCTGTGAGCAGTTCCTCTCCTCTGGACCATATGTACAACTTGCCTTCCCGCACAATTACCTGAGAACGAATACCATCCCACTTCCATTCTACCTGCCAATCGGAAACATCTTCTATGGCATCAAAATCTTTTGTTTCTAAAGCATGAGCTAAGAAAAAGGGGTAGGGGCGAGAAAGGTGGTCTTCCTGGTTTTCTTCAACTATCAGTGATTGATAGCTAATATCATTTGGGTGCCAGTCGCCCATAAGACGATGTGCCACTATAGTTTTATCCATTTGGTGTACCTCTGCCACAGCACGTGTAACCATATTCTGAGATACCCCAATACGAAAACTGCTGGTCATCAATTTATTAAACACAAATTTCTCCTGACGGCTCATCTTTTGCCAGGCCTGTATGATGTTGAGCTTCTTCTCTTCATCGCTTAGGTCTTCCAGTCCCTGTATAAAGTCAATCCAGTAGGAGAGAGGTTTATCTTGTTCGTCAAAAGGTTCTGGCAATAGTAGTGACATGGTTTCCGCCAGATCGCCTACTATACCATAAGATTCTTCAAATAACCAGCCAGGCACATCTGCCAGCTCTGCGGTCCATTCTCTGAGTAGGGAGGTACGTACCTGTTTTTTAGGTTTTTTGTGGGTAAATAGCGCAAGCGTCCAAAGCTTATCTTTATCTGGAGCTTCTTGGAAGTATTGCTTCAGATATGCTATTTTATCATTTGTTTTGTTGGTTTGATCTAACAATGTAAATAGCTCGGCAAACTGTTTCAATGCAAAATTGGATTAATGTTCAGATATAATAACCTCATAAAAACCTTTTAGTTTATGTTACGATCTAACCTAAGGCTATTCATTTTTTTGCCAATTATTTTCTTGTGTAGCCTTCAGTCTGTGCCTGTTTTAGCACAAAGCCGACCTAATATTATTGTTTTTATTGCTGATGACGCAGGTTGGAGAGACTTCGGTTGTTACGGCAATCGTGCTATCAAAACGAGCAATATAGATATGCTGGCTCAAAAAGGGATGAAGTTTAATCAGGCTTTTTTAACTACACCTCAGTGTAGTCCTACACGCACGAGTTTGTTAAGCGGACAGTTTGCGCATACCATAAGAACAGAAGATTTACATAGTCCACTCAACGAAAATGTTAAGATTGTTCCTGAACTTTTACGAGCCAATGGCTACTACACCGCTCTTTTGGGTAAGTCACACATAGGTGATGCCGCAATACGCAAATTTGATGTGTTTTATCCCGGTAAAGGGAATCCTATGCCAGATGACTTTGCTAAAGTACTTTCTGCAAGCAACAAATCACCATTTTTTGCATGGTATGCTTTTATGGATCCTCACAGAATCTATCAGGATAGTACTATTGCGGATGGCCACGCGCCAGAGTCTGTTGTAGTACCTCCCTACTTGGCTGATACCCCAGAAAGCAGAAAAGATCTGGCCAATTACTATGATGAAATTACCCGTATGGACCGTAACATTGGTCAGGTGATGAACATGCTAAGAGAAAAAGGAAAGCTGGAAAATACGCTTATCTTCTTTATGAGTGATAACGGTAAGCCCTTTACCCGTGCCAAAGGGACACTTTATGATGAAGGTATAAAGACTCCGTTTATTGTTAGCTGGCCCGGCAGGGTAGCCAGAAAAAGCGTAAGTGATGCTTTAGTAAGTATGATTGACCTTGCGCCTACCATACTGGAAGCCGCAGGCGTACAAAAATCTGAGCAAATGTATGGTAAAAGTCTTCTTCCCCTGTTTTATCGTCAGGAGAACAAAGGAGATGAATATGTATTTGCTGAAAGAAACTGGCATGATTGTGATGAGCACATGCGTAGTGTGCGTAGCGATAGTTTTAAACTGATTTTTAATGCTTATATAGACCTTCCGCATGGTACAGCTGCTGATCTGGCTGGAAGTCCAGCGCACCAGGCTTTGCTGCAACTCAAACGAAATGGAGAACTAAACCATGAACAGTCATTGGTTTTTCAAACACCCCGGCCTCAGGTTGAGTTTTACAACCTGATAGACGATCCCTGGGAGTTCAACAACCTGGCATACGATGTACAGTATAGGCCACTTATACAGAAACATATGCGTGCACTGATGGAATGGATGAAAAACACAGCCGATTTTGACCCTCACTACCGTAAACGATATGATAATACTGATAGGGTGAGCGGTACAATATTTATGTTCGGAAGACCAGGTTTATATAATGAACTTAAAGAAGACGATAATCCTTTAAGCCGCGTCCTTCAAAATGATTTTTTGTAAAATATCAAGATGGTATTTAAAATAAACATAAAAATTCTTCGTAAGAATATAGTGTGAGTACAATAAAAAACTCATCAATCTATCGCTCTTTTGGCAAAATGTAATATTAAGACCAAACTTAAGAGGTAATGTACTATGTATTTGCTGAATATTTGTCAGGCTTAAATCATAAGGCATATTATGCTTTATAGGGCCATGAATAGAATAATTTTGCTGATGAAGATATTCGGCTCAACCATAAAGTACAGCATCGTCATTATTTTCATATGTACCGCATGTAATCGTGGTATGATATGTCCTGCTTTTCAAAGTAGTTTTATATTAAATGACAGCATTCGTAACATTACTTTCTCGGTACTAGGTCCTGATTCCTTACCAAGAGAGTACGTTACGGCTAAGAACCGTTACGGCATTATGGAAGATATAACGGACAAGAAAAAAAGAGAAAGCTTTAAAACTATTGAGATGGTTACTATCTATGATCCTATGTTTCCTGTAGATAGTGCTTTAATTATACCTCAGTACCAGGATGACTCGCTTAAATTTGCTGATCCGCAAATTAGCAGTACTTCAGGAAAATAAAAAAGCCCTCCAATGAGGGCTTTTTTTTTCTGCGGTAAATCTTAGACCACAATATTAACAATCTTTTTAGGAACAATGATGACACGTTTGGGAGCCTTACCCTGTGTCCACTTTTGAACCTGCTCTGAGGCCAGTACTTCTTTTTCTATTTCATCTTTAGGTACGTCCAGTCCAAACTTCATTTTGGCTCTTACCTTACCATTTACAGAAATAGGATACTCATGAGCTTCTTCTATCAGATACTTTTCATCATAGGTAGGAAAGCTGGCTTGTGAGATGCTACCTGTATTACCCAATACAGACCAGAGTTCTTCTGCAATGTGAGGTGCATAGGGCGATAGAATAAGTACCAACTCTTGAAGAACCTCTTTTTTATGGCACTTCAGGCTGGTTAGCTCATTTACACAAATCATGAAGCTACTAACAGAAGTGTTGAATGAGAGGTTTTCTATATCATCTTGAGCCTTTTTGATGGTTTTGTGAAGAATTTTAAGCTCAGCTTCTGTTGCCTTCTCATTATTTAGTACCAGTTCACCATTATCATTATAGAATAGTCGCCAAAGCTTACGGAGAAATTTGTATACACCGTCTATACCATTTGTATTCCAGGGTTTGGATTGCTCCAATGGCCCAAGGAACATCTCGTACATTCTTAATGTATCAGCTCCGTATTGTTTAATTACATCATCTGGATTAACTACATTAAACTTGGATTTTGACATTTTTTCTACTTCGCTGCCGCATAAGTATGCATTATCTTCCAGCACAAATTCTGCATCAGCAGCATCAGGACGCCATTGCTTAAATGCTTCTATATCTAGTTTACCATCATGAACAATATTTACATCTACGTACATAGCAGTGGTCTTGTATTCTTTTCTAAGATTATAAGACACATATTTATTCTCTCCGCTTACTCGGTAAACAAAATTAGAGACTCCCTGAATCATTCCCTGGTTTACCAGTTTCTTGTAAGGCTCATCAACAGTGATGTATCCACGATCGTAGAGGAATTTAGTCCAGAAGCGAGAATACAACAGGTGGCCAGTAGCGTGCTCAGTACCTCCAATATATAAATCTACATTTTCCCAATAGCTTTGCTTGGTCTTACTTACTACCTCATCCTCATTGTGAGGGTCCATGTAGCGGAAGTGATACCAGCTGGAACCAGCCCAGCCCGGCATGGTAGTGAGTTCGTATTCGTACTGGTTATTGTATTTCCAGTCGGTAGCTCTTCCTAAAGGGGGCTCACCGGTAGGTGTAGGCTTATACTCATCAATAGCCGGTAAATTGAGAGGAAGCTCTTCGGTATTTAGCGGCTGAGGTACACCGTCCTTAAAATACATAGGCACCGGTTCACCCCAATAGCGCTGACGGCTAAATACGGCATCTCTCATTCGGTAATTCACTTTTGGCTTACCTACCCCTTCTTTTTCTGCGCGTTCGTTTACTGCTTTTATAGCATCGGTAGACTCCATACCGTTAAGAAAATCAGAATTAATCATCTTGCCATGTTTCTTCTCGGTAGGGTCTTCCATATTGTCTGTGCCTTCAATGACCATACGGATAGGCAGGTTGAAGTGCTTGGCAAAACGAAAATCGCGATCATCAGAAGAGGGCACTGCCATTACAACCCCTGTACCATAGCCCGCAAGAACATAATCTGCTACCCAAAGCGGGATTTCTTCTCCATTGATAGGGTTAATCACATAGCTTCCGGTAAATACACCAGAGACAGTTTTTACATCTGCCATACGGTCTCTCTCAGAGCGGTTTTTAGCAACTTCTACGTAGGCTTCTACTTCTGCCTTTTGTTCGTCTGTAGTAAGTTGTGATATCAGTTCATGCTCAGGGGCGAGAGTCACATAGGTAACTCCATAAATAGTATCGGGGCGAGTGGTAAAGGCAGTAAGTACTATGTCGCTGTCTTTAACTTTAAAATCCAGCTCACAACCATAGGACTTTCCAATCCAGTTGCGTTGCATCTCCTTTAAGGAGTCTGACCAATCTACTTTTTCCAGACCAGAAAGTAAGCGATCCGCATAAGCTGTTATTCGCATCATCCACTGTCGCATCTTACGACGCTCTACTGGAAATCCTCCTCTTTCGGAGTATCCGTCTTTCACCTCATCGTTGGCCAGCACAGTGCCTAGCTCAGGACACCAGTTTACTACAGTATCAGATACATAAGTCAGGCGATATTTGAGGAGCATATGTTGCTGCTCATCCTCACTCATAGCTTTCCAGGCTTCCGCAGTAAAAGAGGGGGTATCTTCATCGCAGGCGGCCTCAAGGTTTTGGTTACCTTCTTTTTCAAACAGGCTGATAAGCTCTTCTATGGGTTCCGCTTTATCAGTAGCCTTGTTGTACCAACTGTGGAACAATTGTAAAAAAATCCACTGCGTCCATTTATAATAGTTAGGATTAGAAGTCTGAACTTCTTTATCCCAGTCAAATGAAAAGCCAATATTATCTAGCTGCTCTTTGTAACGACTGATATTTTGTTCAGTAGTAATGGCAGGGTGCTGCCCGGTCTGGATTGCATATTGCTCTGCGGGTAAGCCGAAAGCATCAAAACCCATAGGGTGAAGCACATTGTAGCCTTTCAGCCTTTTGTAGCGAGATACAATATCAGAAGCAATATAACCTAGAGGGTGCCCTACGTGCAGTCCGGCCCCCGAAGGGTAGGGAAACATATCCAGCACATAGTATTTAGGTTTACTGGTATCTACCTCAACTTTGTAAATTTTATTTTCTTTCCAATACTTCTGCCACTTCTTTTCTATTTGACGAAAGTCGTATTCAGCCATTACTAAAAATAATTTCTTGTGATTATAAGTCCGACAAAATTAGAAGAATTCACAAAGAATGCGCAGCAGCAGGATAAAAAAACGATTACGATACTGCAAGTGGTGGCTGCTCTTGTTTAATACTAAATTCTTTTAGGCCATATTTCCAATAGCTTGCCAGCCTACTCACAAACTGATCCGGAGCCTCCCATAAAATTCTTTGGCCTAAGGGTTTGGCTAACTTCTGATATTCTTTTCTTTTTGTATCTATCAAAGCGAAGATAGCTGCTATGGCCTCTTCGTTCTCGTATTGCATACCCTGAATATAGCTTTTTAAAACTGCCAGGTCATGGTCATTTCCTAAATAATCTGTAAGCTGATGAAGCTCACTTTCCAGTGTACTCATGGGTTCTTTCCAGATATCTCTTAGAAAATCTACCTCGTACCTGAGGTATTTGCACCTTTTCCTCCATTCGTGAAAATGCTCGGTGTCTTTTTTCTTGTAAGCTAACTTCATGGCCTTCTGGCAGCGAGTATATGTTATTTCAACACCTTTGGCAAATACATCAAAGCCTCTGTTTTTTACTTTCCACTTCTGATGATACTTATCCGCGTTTTTAAGGTCATCCATCACTTTATCCAGAATTCTGTCTCTGTTTATCCTCAGCCTGGTTACCGCTGCCTTACGTGAAGAAAAATGGTTTTTGATATCTGTATAAGCCTGACCACAAAGTTGCACATCCAACTCGTCATGTAGCATAATCAGGGTTTCCTGCATGGCACTTATATCCCTCTCTTCGGAAATTTGACGTGCCACATCGCGATAAAATGTATTGGTCTTTTTAAAATTTTTATTACCAATTTCATCACGCAGCAGTCTGCAAAAAGCTCTCATTTTCTTCATGTTTTTGCGGGTCTGGTGAATGGCCTTGTGTGGCTCATCGTTTTGTAAAGAGGTTTTGCAGTCTTCTAGAAAAGACTGCATAATTCGCTCTACATTGGAAGGTATCGTTTCTTGAAGATTAATTCTTAAGCTCATGTTGTAGTTTGATTTTTTATTTAACTCAATTGAAGGATGAGTGTTAGCAATTACTTAATATCATGATTCTACGGTTGTCTTTGCCAATACTTTGAGTAAAAAAGCATATTCAAAGGCAATTTCTTCCAGGTAGGCGTATCTTCCGGATGCTCCACCATGGCCGGCTCCCATATTGGTTTTAAGCAATAGCAGGTTATCATCCTTTTTAGCAACTCTGAGTTTTGCTGTCCATTTTGCTGGTTCCCAGTAGCTTACTCTAGGGTCATTAAGGCCGGCAGTAATCAGCAGGTTAGGGTAATCTACTGCTTTTACATTATCGTATGGTGAGTAAGAGCGTATGTAATCAAAGTATTCTTTTTGCTGAGGGTTGCCCCATTCTTCGTATTCGGTAACGGTAAGAGGAAGATCAGGGTCAAGCATAGTATTCAGGACATCTACAAAAGGAACTTTGGCAATCATGGCCTGAAATAAGTCGGGACGCATATTCATCACTGAGCCCATAAGCAAACCTCCGGCACTACCCCCAATAGCGCATAAATGATTTTCATCTGTATATTGCTTGGCAATAAGGTGTTCTGCACAGGCAATAAAATCGGTAAAGCTATTTTTCTTCTTAAACAGTTTGCCTGCCTTGTACCATTCTTCTCCTAAGTCTGCCCCTCCGCGTATATGTGCAATGGCGAAAATGAAGCCGCGGTCTAGCAAACTCACTCGGTTAGAGTTAAAATAGGGCTCAGAATTAATGCCATAAGCCCCATATCCATAGAGTAGCAAAGGATTAACAGCATGTGGGTCAGTATCTTTATGGTAAACCAGAGAGATAGGGATGTTAGTACCGTCTTCAGCTTTTGCTTCTATTCTTTCAGTGATATAAGCTTTTTCATCATAACCTCCAGGTACTTCGGTTTTCTTCAAAACCTCTTTTTCCCGGCTAAGCATATCGTAGGCGTATATTGTATTAGGCTGGGTAAGAGAAGTATAGTGGTAACGTAGTTTTTGCGTTTTAAACTCCGGGTTATTGCCTCCAAAGACATAGTATGCTGCCTCATCGTAACTTACCAGATGTGAGTCATTGGATCGGGGTTCAAGAATATGGATTTGCGTAAGGCCATTGGCTCTCTGGTACACCGCAAGATAGCTATCAAACTCATCCAGACCTTCAACTTTGATATTGGAACAATGTGGAAGAACTTCTTCCCACTGCTCTTTGCTTCTGGCATGTAGAGGAGCTTTCATCAACCTGAAATTGCTGGCCTTCCAGTTGGTGCGTATATAAAAAGCATCATTGTGCGGGTAGATTTCGTATTCGTGATGCTCTTCACGGGGAAGGAATACTTCAAAATTTGAATGAGGCTGAAAGGCAGATACCAGCCTGACCTCAGTTGTAATTTTACTGCCAATATCAATCAGTACATATTGCTGGTTTTTAGAGAGGCTAACCGATACAAAAAAGCGTTCGTCCATTTCCTCAAAGACCGACTGGTCTTCTGTAGGGCGGGTGTTGAGTTGATGACGCATTACTTTGTAAGGGCGCATACTCTCGTCTTGTACTACATAAAAGAAAGTTTCCCCATCCATGGCCCAGGTGGCAGAATCGGCAATGTTCTCTATCTGATCTACCAGCAAGGTATGGTCTTCCAGATTTTTAAAATAAAGGTGATATCTTTCAGACCCATCGGTATCCATAGCATAAGCCAGAAGTTTGTGATCCGGACTAACTTCATATACGCCCAGATGGAAATACTCATGACCTTCCGCCAAATGGTTGGCGTCTAGGAGTACTTCTTCTTTTGCATCAAGGCTGCCATACTTTCGGCAATATATTCTGTAATCTTTATTAGCCTCGGTGCGTGAGTAGTAATAGTAATTGTCTATACGAACAGGAGCAGTTTGATCGTCAGCTTTAATACGTGACTTCATCTCATGATAAAGCTCATTCTGTAAATCCTGATGCTCCTGCATTACCTCCTCGGCATACGCATTTTCTTTATGCAGGTAGTTGATAACCTCAGGGTTTTCTTTATCCTGAAGCCAGGCATAATGATCTATTAGTGGTGTATTGTGTACTTCTTTAACGCTAGCTTTTTGAGGTGCTAAAGGAAACTTCTTCATTTATTAGTATCAATTTTTATAAAATAGACAAAGTGAGTCGTTCTTCCTGTCACTACCATAATTCCTATCCTGGTAATTTATAAGAGACCCCACCGTCTAATGTTAATAGCATAGAAATAAAAAAGCATCTTAACCAGTGGTAAAGATGCCTGCTTATTTTTACGACCATATTTATTAAAGGTTAAAAACAGCCGTTTCAATAGTATTTTTGCTTACTTAAATAAGTTTTAATGTACTCGCTTATACCTTCTTCCAGGCTATAAAAAGCCTTGTCATAACCTATTGATTTTAATTTGCTCATATCGGCCTCTGTAAAATACTGATACTTTTCGCGAATATCTTCGGGGGTATCTATAAAGCCGATATTTTCTTCTTTATCCATAGCTTTGAAGACTGCTTTGGTAAGATCTAAGAAGGTGCGTGCTTTACCACTACCCAGATTATAAATGCCGGAGTCTATACGATGACGCATCAGGAAGTAGCAAACCTCCACAACATCCTTAACATACACGAAGTCACGCATTTGCTCACCGTCTTTGTACTCAGGGTTATGCGAGCGGAATAGCTTCATTTCGCCCTTTTCCGAAATTTGACGATAGGCATGCCAGATTACTGAGGCCATACGTGCTTTGTGGTACTCATTAGGCCCATACACATTAAAAAACTTTAGCCCTGCCCAAAAGAAGGGCTTTTTTTCCTGATTTAGAGCCCACTTATCAAACTCGTTTTTTGACTCACCATACGGGTTGAGGGGTAGCAGTTGAGGAATGATGCTTTCATCATCTTTGTAGCCAAGCTCTCCAGACCCGTAAGTGGCGGCAGATGAAGCATAAACGAGCGGAATTTGATAGTCTACGCAGCGACTCCATATTTCTTTGCTGTAGTTAAGGTTTAGTTTATCAAATATAGCGGTATCAAATTCGGTAGTATCGGTACGGGCACCAATGTGGAAAATGAATTCAACCTCTTCATAATTACGGTCCAGCCAATCAAAAAAATCGTCACGGTGTACTTTCTCCTGAATTTTTTTGCCTTCCAGGTTTTTGAGCTTAGCCGGATCATCAAATTGATCTACAGCAATAATATAGTTGAAGTTTTCTTCATTGAGTTTGGAGATCAGACAGCTACCTATAAAGCCGGCTGCCCCGGTGACAATCATCATGGTATGCGCTTTTTTTTGTTTCTATTATATTTTTAAGGAAGGATTCACCACCTCTTCTTGTTATCTGACTGTAATTCCGCCTTCTATTAATTATATTTGCGGCAAAATAAGCAGAGTCTATGATTTATGTAAGTAGAAGAGAGCATTTTAACGCTGCTCACAAATTATATAACCCTAATTGGACTAGGGAAAAGAATGAAGAGGTGTTTGGCCCCTGTGCAAATGATAACTGGCATGGCCATAATTTTGAGATGATTGTGACCGTAAAAGGCAAACCAGATCCTGAAACGGGTTTTGTGGTAGATCTGAAAAAGCTAAGTACTTTAATTAAAGAAAGAGTAATAGAAAAAGTAGACCATAAAAATCTGAATCTTGACGTGGATTTTATGCAAGGCAAAATGGCTAGCTGCGAAAATCTTGTTGAGGGTATCTGGAAGATATTAGCTCCTGCTCTTAAAGAAATAACAGACCGAGCAGTACTACACTCTATCAGGCTGTATGAGACGCCAAACAATTTTGTTGACTTTTATGGCGAAGGTCTAGAGCAGGATACACAAGCAGTGCAGAAAGAACCTCACCTGGCAACGGCTACTGTATAATGAAGTACTACATTATTGCCGGAGAAAGATCAGGTGACGTACATGGTGCAAACCTGATTAAAGCACTTAAACGAGAAGATGAAGATGCCCAAATAAGATGCTGGGGTGGCGATGCTATGGAAAAAGCCGGTGGCGAACTGGTAGTGCATTACCGTGACCTGGCTTTTATGGGGTTTCTGGAAGTGCTTAAAAACCTAAGAACTATCCGTCGTTTTCTCCGACAATGTGAGGCTGACCTATTAAGCTATCAGCCAGATGTACTTATACTAATAGATTATCCCGGCTTTAATATGCGTATGTCCAGATTTGCCAAAAAACAGGGCATACGCAACTATTACTATATTTCACCTAAACTCTGGGCCTGGAATCAGGGGAGGGCTAAGAAAATTAAAGCGAATGTTGATAAAATGTTCGTGATTCTCCCTTTTGAAAAAGATTTTTACCGCCAGTTTAAGTACGAAGTGAGTTATGTAGGTAACCCACTTTTAGATGAGATTAGAGCATATCAGGCAGATACTCATTTTCACCAAAACTATGGTTTGGCTACTGAAAAGCCTATCATAGCCGTGCTCCCTGGCAGCCGAAAGCAGGAGGTGAGCAATATGCTTAATACCATGATGGAACTAGTGCCGCAGTTTGAGGACTATCAGTTTGTTGTGGCAGCCGTAAACAACCTGCCAGACGAAATGTATGCCGAAGCCGAGCAAAAGAAAAATGTAGCAGTTGTAGAAGGGAAGACCTATGATATTCTGCATCATGCATATGCTGCGCTAGTTACATCAGGCACTGCAACACTGGAAACAGCTCTTTTTGAAGTGCCACAGTTGGTTTGTTACAAAACCAGTAATTTTTCATATCGCATAGCCAAATTTTTAATTAAGGTTCCTTATATCTCTCTGGTAAACCTAATCGCCAACAGAGAAGTGGTCCCTGAGTTAATTCAGCAGGACTTTAACACCACTAAATTAAAGTTAGAGTTGAAGAAGATCATTCAGGACTCACCCGAACGAAAAGCACAACTTAGAGGCTATTTTGAGATTAAACAGCTTATGGGTCAGGAGCGCGCTTCTGAAACCACAGCTAGAGAAATTGTAGAGAGCTTACGACTGGAAACTACCAGTACCATTTAAAAGTAAAATTTCCATCCATTAGATTTTAACTAGTTTACTCTACTTAGATAGTAGAGTAAGCCAGCCTTCCTTTAACCTAAGCGTTAAGTAGTAGTTCTAATGCTATTTTCGTGAAATGCATAGGTGTTTTATAATACTTTTCCTGAATAATATCTAGTGCTTTTTAAGTGTATTACGCAAAAAAAATATATGCAAAGCATGAGCTATTGGGTACTTAACAAATAATCTCAGTTTATTGGTTGAGTAATATTCTATCTCTATATAGATATGATGTAATTTATTATTCTTCAATAACCATAAAAACAAAATATAATTTTTTAAAATAAAAATAAATTAGTTATTTGGTCGGTGGTTAGAAAAGAAGCCCGAGCCAAAACACCTATTGTATTATCATTATCCTCCATGTATAAGTATTGAATAAAATGGCAAAATTTTGAATAATTATCAAAAACAAAGCTTTTTTTATGCGGAGGATGCTATAATTTTAAGTATTAATTGATAATACTTAAAAAGTTATGTTAATAATAACTATTTATTGTGGGTTGTTTTGCTTGGGTTTCACTTTCTTATCATATTGCCTCTGGCTAAATGTTATCATTTAGCATTTGTTTTACTTTTTTCACAATAATCTAAATGTTTATGAAAGAAATTCTACCCAGCATGCAGATGGGGCTAAACCGAGCCTTTTCATCTGTAAAACATGTTGCAGTAGTAGTGGTGTTGCTATTAACTACTACCGGCATGCTTTGGGCGCAAAGCAGAACAGTTAGTGGTAAAGTTACTGATGAAGAAGACAGCGGATTACCAGGAGTAAATGTTTTACTTCAAGGGTCTACTGTTGGTACCGTTACCGATATAGAAGGTAATTATTCTATTGCTGTTCAGGGAGACAATCCAGTCCTGATATTCTCGTCAGTAGGTTATGAATCCTTAACGGAGGAAATTGGTAATCGTACGACCGTTAACGTTAACCTTCTGCCTGACCTTACTCAATTGAGTGAGGTAGTAGTAACCGCTCTTGGTGTTGAAAAAGAGAAAAAATCATTAGGTTACTCAGTCAGCGAAGTGGAGGGCGAAGCATTAGTACAAGCTCGCGAAATTAACCTGGGTAATGCACTTTCAGGTAGAGTAGCAGGAGTAAATGTAAGCAGCACCGCTACTGGCCCTGCAGGTTCTTCTCGTGTGGTTATTCGTGGTAATAGCTCATTAGGAGGCAATAACCAGCCCTTGTATGTTATTGATGGTGTGCCTATTGACAACTCACAGCTTGGTTCTGCTGGTATGTGGGGTGGTTCTGACTCTGGAGATGGTCTTTCAAGTATTAATCCAGATGATATCGCAGAAATAAGTGTACTAAAGGGTAATACAGCTGCTGCACTTTATGGTTCAAGAGCTTCTAACGGTGTTATCCTGATCACAACTAAAAAGGGAAGTGCCAGAAAAGGTGTAGGAGTAGAGCTAAACTCTAACCTTACTTTTGAAAACATTATCAATAATTTTGACTGGCAGCGTGAGTACGGACAGGGTAACCGTGGTGCTAAGCCTACCAGTGCAGATGAAGCTTTTTCATTCGGTAACTCCTCCTGGGGTGCGCGCCTAGATGGCTCTCAGGTAATTCAATACGATGGTGTAAGCCGTCCTTATTCTTATACTGGAGACCCTTACGATGCTTTCTACGAAACAGGCTTAACATTTACCAATACACTTTCATTATACGGAGGAAACGAAACTGCTAACTATCGCTTTTCAGCCTCTAACCTGGATAACGACGCAGTAATGCCTAATGCAGGTTATAACCGTAAAAACTTCACTATGAACGTAAACGGTAAGTTTGCAGAAAAGCTAACTTTCTCAGCTAAAGCACAATATAGTATTGAAGATACTGATAACCGTCCTCGTTTATCAGACTCTCCTGGTAATGCCAACTTTGCTGTGGCTACACTACCAGCTAATATTGATGTAACTAACCTTCAGGGTGATCCTAATAAGTTAGGTGCAAGTGAAACAGGAGAAGAACTAGCCTTTAGCTCCAATATCTACCTGACTAACCCGTATTGGGGGGCTTACCAGTTTGTCAACAGCGATGATCGTAACCGTATAATTGGTTCAGCATTAGCGCGTTATGATATTACTGACTGGTTATACCTTCAGGGGCGTGTGGGTATTGACCGTTATTCTGTAAGAAGAACAAACATTGAACCTTACGGTACTGCTTACAAAGTATTGGGTGGTATGGTAGAAGGAAAAAGAACTGTACAGGAAATCAACGCTGACTTCCTTTTAGGTGCAGATCAGCAGTTTGGTGGCCTGGGTTTAAATGCATTTGTAGGTGGTAACCAAATGACCAGGTTTGATGAAAATATGACCATTAACGGCCAAAACTTTAACATTCCTTTTTTCCATGCAGTAAGCAATGCTGCTAACCAAAGCCCATCTTTAGGGTATAGCGAGAAGGGTATTAACTCTCTTTTCGGATCAGTTGAATTGAACTATAATGAGTTTATTTATCTGACTGTTACAGGTAGAAACGACTGGTTCTCTACATTGGCACCAGAAAAAAACTCTATTTTTTATCCATCAGTAGGTACCAGCTTTGTATTTTCAGATGCCTTCTCTATGCCTTCTTGGGTATCATTTGGTAAGTTGAGAGCTTCCTGGGCACAGGTTGGTGGAGATACAGACCCATATAATATCAATTTAACTTATGGTCTAACCGGTCAGGGACATCAGGGAGCGGCTTTAGCAACTATCTCTCAGAACAGTATTCCTAACGCAAACCTTCAGCCGTTAACAGTTACTGAAACTGAAGTGGGTTTTGACGTTCGTTTCTTAGACGATCGTTTAGGAATTGACTTTGCATACTACGATCGTTTAACTGAAAATGATATTGTTAGTGCCAGCATTTCAAGAACATCAGGTTACACAGGTGTAGTTGTTAATGTAGGAGAAATGAGAAACTCTGGTATTGAATTGTTAGTTACCGGTCAGCCAGTTGTAACCAGCAACTTTACCTGGGAAGTAGTCGCTAACATTGCTCAGAACAATAACGAAGTGCTTGAGCTTGCAGAAGGTGTGGACTTCCTTTCAGGAGATCAGGCACGTTCTCAGAACGTATTTGTACGTCATGCTATTGGTTATCCTTACGCTTCAATATGGGGACGTACGCACAAAACTATCAATGGACAGAAAGTATACGACGAAGACGGTCTTCCGGTAAGATCTGATGATATTGAATTGTTAGGATCAGGTGTTCATGATTTTACCGCAGGTCTTACTAACTCATTCCGTTATAAGAACTTCACCTTTAATGCTCTTATTGACATTAAAACTGGTGCTGACCTCTTCTCTGGTACTAACCTTAATGCGTATAGCCTGGGGCTACACCAGAATACACTTGAAGGTAGAGAGAATGGCCTGAGCTTTAGTGGAGTTGATGAAGATGGTGAAGCTGCTACTTTTACCATTGAACCAGAAAATGTACAGGACTACTACTCAAGAGTGGCTAGCCAGATTACTGAAGAGTTCATATACGATGCATCATTTGCTAAGTTACGTTCTATTCAGGTTGGTTATAATCTGCCTAACTCATGGTTGTCTTCTACTCCTTTCTCTACTGTTACAGTATCTGCCGTAGGACGTAACCTACTGCTGTTGTGGAGCAACGTTGATAACATTGATCCGGAATCTACTTATAGCACCAATAATAATAGTCAGGGATTAGAGTGGATGGGTGTGCCTCAGTACCGTTCATATGGATTTAACGTTAATATCAAGTTTTAATTAGCAAAACTGATTGGAATAGAAAATTATGAAAACATTATCATATAAATTATTTAGCCTATTGTTGGCTGGGCTTTTTCTGGTATCCTCTTGTGATACTGATGAGCTTATAGATATGAACGAGAACCCAAATGCCGCAGAGGAGATTGACCCTTCTTATATGCTGGCGTATTCTATGCTAAGAATTTCGGGGGATCGTTATGAAAGCTGGAGAGGAGTGATGATTTACTCTTCTACCATGATTCAGCATAATGCTGCACTACAGACGTATTGGTCTGGTGATAAGTATCTTTACAGTGCCCAATATTCAGGAGCCCTGTTTGAAGCGGCTTATCCTAATTATGTTAAGATGCTTGCCGCAGTTATTGAGCAAACAAAAGATGATCCTGCAAAGGGTAATGTCTATGGTATCGCTCGTATCCTTTGGGTACTAGGCATGTCTCGCTTAACTGATATGTACGGCGATATCCCTTATTTTGAAGCTGGACGTGGTTTCTATGATAACAACTATTCGCCAGCGTATGACCCTCAATCTGAAATTTATGCTGATATGTTAAAGCAGTTAGAGGAGGCTCCAAGTACTTTTGATGCTTCCCTTACTGACTTAGGTGACAATGGAGTACAGGATGTCATTTATCAGGGTGACCTTAACAAGTGGGAAAAATTTGCTAACTCACTTATGCTTCGTCTGGCAATGCGTGTGTCAAAAGTAGATCCTGCTATGGCACAGGAGTATGTAGGTAAGGCTATTGCCGGTGGCCTCATGGAGAGTAATTCTGATAATGCCTATGTTCAGCATACTGATGGTCCTGTAGGTCTAAATCAGAATGGTATAGGTCAGGTGTTCTTAGCTGATGACAATCAGAGACTTAGCAAAACTTTTGTTGACTGGATGCTAAACCACAATGATCCTCGTATAGAAGTGATTGCGACATTAAATCAGGATGATATTTACAATGGCCTTCCTAATGGATATGATGCAACTACTATTAAAGAGTATGAGGGTACTGGAGAAGAAGCTGTGCCTATTGAGCTTTACTCAACTACTAACCCTGAGTTGGTAACGCTAGATGCACCTATGTTCTTCCAGACTTATGCTGAAGTTGAACTGCTGCTTGCAGAAGCTTCTATCCTCGGATGGCATAATGGCGACCCGGAAACACATTACAACAATGGTGTAAGAGCTAACATGCAGCACTTTACAACATACAATGAGTCTCTGGCTATTTCTGATGAGCAGGTGGATGCTTATTTAGCTGCCAACCCATATAATTCTGCAAACGGATTAGAAATGATTGGTGAGCAATACTGGATAGCTACTTTCCTGAATGATTATGAGTCTTGGGCAAACTGGAGAAGAACAGGCTATCCTGTACTTACACCAACTAATTATCCTGGCAATATTACCGGTGGCCAGATACCTAGAAGACTGCGCTACTTTGAAGGAGAGTATGGTAACAATGGAGAGCAACTTCAGGCTGCTATCGCTCGTCAAGGACCTGATGAGTTTACTACGCGCATCTGGTGGGATGTTGAATAAAATATGACAAATGATCTAATTATTAAAGTGGAGCGAAATGCTCCACTTTTTTTTTAGCTAATTTTTATTTAATTATCCTGTGAGTTAGTACTTATATTTTTGAGTGCTATAAAATTATCCTCATGCATCTTGCTTAAGTATAATTTCTTCTTTTAAACATATCATCTGTATTTTATTATAAATGCAGGTGTTTCGTTATATATTGCTCGAATATTGCCAAATAGCCTATTGGAAAATCCTAAAAGGCTGATATTTTCTAACCACTCAACCGATCTATGAAAATTACTTTACTTCTTCATCGGAGGGGGCTTCTATCTTATTTTAGCGCCCTATCCAGAGTAGGGGCATTGTTATTAATGCTTCTATTAAGTAACTCATTGTACGCTCAAAACACGGTATCCGGCAAGGTAACCGACGAAAACAGTAGCGGCTTACCAGGCGTAAACGTGCTTTTAAAAGGTTCAACTTCGGGTACAGTTACAGATGTAGATGGGAATTTTACCATCAAAGTGACTGGTGAACAGCCGGTACTACTTTTTTCTTCTGTAGGTTATCTCTCACATTCGGAACAGGTTTCAGGAAGATCTACTGTTAACGTAAGTCTTAAACCCGACCTCAAGCAGCTTTCTGAAGTTGTTGTTACTGCTTTTGGTATGGAAAAAGAGAAAAAGGCACTAGGTTATGCCATTCAGGATGTAGCCGGTGAAGAACTGGCAGAAACTTCCAGACCCAATGTAATAGAGTCTTTACAAGGTAGGGTAGCCGGTGTTAATGTAGCCAGTACCAGTGGCTTGCCTGGTTCATCTACTTCTATTGTTATTCGTGGTGGTACTTCACTAGATGGTAACAACCAACCTTTGTTTGTGGTAGATGGGGTGCCTGTAGATAATACCACATTAAACGGAAGCTATCTGCTTTCTGACTCACCCAACAGAAATTTTGACTATACCAGCCGTGGTTCCGATATAGACCCTGATGATATTGAAAGTATTACCATACTTAAAGGCCCATCTGCTGCCGCATTGTATGGAATTGATGCAGCAAATGGTGCGGTAGTTATCACTACCAAAAAAGGTAAAGCCGGTAAAAGCCAGATTACCTATGGCAACAATTTTCGTTTTGAAACTATTGAACGTCTGCCAGAAATATTTAAGGAATACAATACTGGTAATGATGGTGTAACCAATAATGAAAGTAGAAATCACTGGGGAGAAAAAATATCAGGAAGCACTCCGGTGTACAATAATTTAGAAGACTTTTTCCAGACTGGTTTTAGCCAGAATCATAACTTAAGTATTAGCGGTGGAGCAGATATGTTGACTTATCGAGTTTCGGCAGATGTAGTACGTCAGGATGGCTCTGTACCCAGTACCGGATTTGATAGAAACTCGTTCCGACTAAACCTTTCATCTCAAACTACAGAAAGGCTAAACTTTACAGCATCTGCAAACTACATTAAATCTTCGGCAGACAGAGCTTCTAAAGGAAGCGGAAGTTTGTATCAGAATGCTTTGCTTTGGCCAATTACCGATAATATGAGTGAGTATCTTAACCCAGATGGCACCAAAAAAACATTTTATGAAAATGGTGATGATGATTTTGACAACCCTTATTTTACGGCCTATTACAATGATGTAACGGATGAAACTGACCGTTATCTTCTTAATGGTAGCATGAAATACCAGATTTTTGACTGGTTGGATGTTACTGGTAGGGTAGGCTCAGATATTTATTCTACTTACGGACTTACTACTTATGACGACGAGTCTGCGCAGCGCTACCCTAATAGAAGTATTGCCAGTTCGGTCGGTGGTCTAATGGCTGAGTATGATGCTAAAAGTAACCTCCTGAATTCGTTCCTGCTGATCAATTCATATAAAAGTTTTGGTGATTTTAATACCTCACTTACACTGGGCCATAATATGGAACAGCGTACCTATAGAGTAGACTCACGCTATGGTGAAAGTATACAGGTGCCAGACTTATATACCATTGTTAATACTGATCAGGACAGTCGTGAGATTAGCGTGAGAGGTTACCGCAGAAGCCTGGTAGGGGTATTTGGTGACTTTAAGATTGACTATAAAAATATGATCTTCCTATCTGCAACTGGCAGAAATGACTGGTCTTCTACTTTACCTAAGCAGAACAATAGCTTCTTTTATCCCTCAGTAAGTACCAGTATTGTATTTTCAGAATTATTTGATCTGGATGTTAACTCACCCATTAGCTTTGCTAAATTAAGAGCTTCTTATGCACAGGTAGGTAAAGATGCTCCAACGCACCGTACTCAACCTTCTCTGGGAGAGTTTACCCGTACTGGCGGTGGATTTACAGTGGGGGTTTTTGGTCCAAATCAAAATATCAAGCCAGAAACAACTACATCTTATGAAGTAGGTATGGATCTTCGTTTATTCAAAAACAGATTAGGGCTGGATGTTACTTATTACAATGTGAGAAGTAGAGATCAGATCGTTTCTCCACGTCTGAGCTATGCCACAGGTTATATTCTACAACTGGTAAATGCTGGCGAAATAGAAAATAAAGGCCTGGAGTTGATGATTAATGGAGATATCATTAAAAACAGCACAGTACGCTGGAATGCACTGGCCAACTTTACACTGAACCGTAACAAAGTAGTTTCTCTTCCTGGAGACTTTGAAGAGTTTTATTTATCAGATACCTGGTTGTATGGTAATGCGCGCGGTGGATATGTGCCTGGCGAGTCTTTTTATACAATTACTGGTAACTCTCGTGCTACTACAGAAGAGGGCCAGTTAATTATTGGAGATGATGGATACCCAGTAGAAGATACTGGATTTGAGGAGATTGGAAACCGTCAGCCTGATTTTACCCTCGGACTTACCAACACTGTAGAGTACAAAGGTTTTAGGCTTGCTATACTATTAGATATTCGTAAAGGTGGTGATGTATACAATGCTACCGCTCGTCGTATGGTCTATGCCGGTTTGCACCCTTCTACAGCAAATCGTGATGAAACTGTAGTATTTGAAGGTGTTACCGAAGATGGAGAAATGAATACGCAGGAAGTCGTGCTAGATCAGGATTATTATCAGTCTAGCAATCGTGGTCTGGTAGAATCTTTATTTATAGAGAAGGATATTAACTGGATGAGGCTTAGAGATGTGACACTTTCCTATCAGTTTCCTTCTGCCATGCTGGAGAATACTTTTATTAAAAGAGCAAGTGTGCATTTGAGCGGAAACAACTTACTCCTGTTATCTAACTACTCTGGTGCAGACCCTGATGTCAATGGGCTGAACGCTTCGGGTAGAGGTAGTAATGCCGGTGGTTTTGATTATTTCTCTTTTCCTAACCCAACAGTTTACTCAGCAGGTTTAAAAGTAACTTTCTAAACGAGACATCATGAAAATTCATAAAATATACTATTTATTGCTTCTTTTAGCTTTTGCTTCTTGCGAAGACTATCTGGACATTAATGACGATCCCTATCTTCCGCAAACAGCTTTACCCCATCTCTATATGCCTCAGATAATCTACTCTATGGCAGAGGGTGAAATGTTTGACAGTCGTTATGTTGGAGCATATACCCAAAACTGGGTTTATTTTACCCCCAACTACTTCTATGACAGACATGGGGCAAGTACTATTAGCGGTACACAAAAATTTCGTAATCATTACTGGGCTACAGGTTCTAACCTAAACGAAATGGTAGAACAGGCTCAGGACGACGGCCTGGGGGGATACCAAGGAATTGCCAAAACTATACGTGCCTGGAGTTGGCAGGTGGTTACAGATCATCATGGAGAACTACCTTACCTACAGGCCTGGGATAATACCAGAACAAAATTTGACTACGATAGTCAGGAACTTATCTATAGTGAAGTGCAGAAGCTAGCGGATGAAGGTATTAATTTGCTTAATAATCCAGAGTTTGAAATTGATTCTCGCCTGGCGGCAAATGACTTTATCTATGGTGGTGATTTTGAGAAGTGGGAGAAATTTGCCTATGCTATTAAAGCAAGAAACGCACACCACTTATCCAATAAAGCATCTTACGATCCTGATCAGGTTATATCTTTTGTAGATCAGTCTTTTACCAGTAATGATGATAATGCAAGTGTGATTTTTGCGGCAGATGCTTCCGCTACCAGTAGTTTTATGGGGCCAAGCCGAGGAAATTTTAATGGCCGTTTAGCTTCTGAGCTTATCATTAGTTATCTGGATGGTACCTATACAGGTGGGGTAGAAGATCCTCGTTTACCGCTTATGTTTAATACCAATGCTGACAGTGTTTATGTGGGTATAAAGCCCACCGTTGGAGATACAGCTGATATTGCTCCTTTGCTGTATGGTAAGTATATTTTTCAGGATGATGCTCCCTATCCTCTAATGACTTATGCAGAAATGCAATTTATAAAAGCAGAAGCAGCGTTTATAAAAGGGGATAAAGCTATGGCATTAAGTGCTTTCCAGACAGCAGTAATGGCTCATATGGAGTTTACCGGAGTAGATAATGCTACGGCATCTACTTTTATGGCTAATAGCCTTCCGGCTACTGCTGATGATTTGGAACTTAGCGACATTATGTGGCAAAAGTATATTGCTATGTATACTAATAACGAAACCTGGTCAGATTTGCGTCGCTACGACTGGAGTAGTGAAGTTTTTCCTGGCTTTGAGCTTCCTGAAGAGTTAGCTCCTGATAATGATGGTAAACCTTCAGAGAGATGGCTATTACGTCAGTATTCAGAATATGATTGGAATAAAGAAGCTTTAGAAGGTATCGGAGCTTTAGAACCAGACTATCAGACAATCCCTATGTGGTTTTCTGAGCCAAATTAGGTAAACGATAAATAAGCATCTGAGCCGTTTCTTATGTTATAAGAAGCGGCTTTTTTATGCGATTTACTATTTTTTTATATTCTGGTGAACAAAGCTCTTACTGCCTTAACAATTAGTCAAGCTGCTTTCATATACTTTTCTAAATTATACTACTAGGTATATGAGACTAATGGTATAGGTCTTTTGCTGTTAGTCTACACCCAACTTACTTTAAACATAATTTATACACTCTTCTTTAGTAGGTGTTGCATCCGTTATTATGGGAGGCATCAATTCTAAATTATAAGGCTATAGTCCTGTAAATCAGCTGACTAATTCCTGCTTTCAAAGCTACTTTCATGCAAGGTTTTGTGTTTTAATCATTTAAAAATGGTATGCTTTACTTAGGCGTGTAAATTTAATGTATGTATATACTTATACTGTAGTGGGATGAAATTTATGAAGGGTGTAGTTATAAATACTAAGTTACTTATGGTTTAATATAGGTTGACCGTTAGGTATATATTGGTATAAACTATTAAGCATTGTTTTCAATGATTATTTAGTTTTGATATGGTTTTCATAAAAATAATGTCATTTACTTGTAATTTTGTAAAATATATTTCTCTAAAATTAAGTACGTGCCCAATAGTATGTATACCAATGGCAGTAAAACTAAACACAAACATAAAATAGACTTATAACAATATTTTATTGAGTTATTTTAATTAGATTGGAAAATATTTATTATATATGGTACATAACTTTGGAATAAAATATTCTTTATTCTCATATTGCTGCTTGTTAGTGGATCTCGCACTAATGAATGTTTCATATTTTATTTTATTCCAAAACTTTTATGAGAGAGTATTTACTCGATGTGTTATTTGGAAGCAAAACCAAACTAACATTGTTTCGCTTTTGCGGAGTAGTAGTATTCTTACTGACTACTTCCGGCGTTTTGTGGGCACAAGGCCAAACTATCACAGGACAGGTAACAGACGAAAACAACGAAGGATTGCCCGGAGTAAGTATCCTGGTAAAGGGTACTGGCAGTGGTACTGTTACAGATGTCAATGGTGACTTTAGAATTACAGTGAGCGGAGAAAATCCCGCACTTGTATTTTCTTCAGTAGGGTACGAAACTGTTACCGAAGAAGTAGGTAACAGATCAGTAATTAACGTAAGCCTTCTTCCTGACCTTACTCAACTTTCTGAAGTAGTGGTAACTGCACTTGGCGTAGAGCGTCAGGAGCAATCATTAGGTTATGCGGTTTCTGAAATTCAAGGTTCAGAAGTTGCAGAAACTAACTTGATTAACCCGGTACTGGCACTTCAGGGAAAAGCAGCAGGTTTGAGTATCGGCGGTACTGATGGTGGATCTTTCGGTGGTAGCAAGATCAGTATTAGAGGTCAGTCTACGCTAGGTTCTAACAATCAGCCCATTTTTGTTGTAGATGGAGTTATTCTGGACAACCAGACATCAGGGGAAAGCGAATGGAATGCTTCTTCTGTTGACTATGGTAATGAGCTGAAAAACCTTAACCCCGATAACTTTGAGTCAGTTTCTGTACTTAAAGGTGCAGCAGCTACTGCTCTTTATGGTTCTCGTGGACTTAATGGTGCAATTGTAATTACTACCAAAAGTGGTTCTGGCAAAAAAGGACTGGGCGTAAGTGTGTCTCAAACAGTAGGTATTGAGCATGTATACGATACGCCTGATCTTCAAAATGAATTTGGTGAAGGTGCACTTGCCGGTTATATAGACTATGGTGACAATGCATACAATACCAATCAGTTTTATGCCAGAGAGGTAAACGGTACGGTAATGCCTTCACTGGTACACCCTTGGTCTGGTTTCTCTTTCGGTCCTAGATTTGACGGAAGAGATATTGAAGACTACGATGGTTCTATCACTTCTTACAATGCTCGTCCTGATAACATGAAAGAAGCATTTGACCTTGGTGTAAATACTAACACCAACGTGTCTATTCAGGGTGGTACAGAAAAAACTCAAATGTACCTTTCATTATCTCACAACATGAGAAACGGATGGTATCCTAGAAATGACTTTACCAGAGATAACTTATTACTGAAAGCTTCAACCTGGTTGAGCGACAGAGTAAAGCTTTCTGGTTCAGTAGCTTATACGCAGTCAAACCCTCAGAACCCTGCGGGTAACCTGGCAGGTATGTACCCCGAAGGTGGTGTATCCCGTTCTTATAATACTGAAAAGTACAGAGATCTATATACTGCAGACCATGGTGGTGTTCCTAGCACAAACTTTAATGATGAGTTAGGTAATGTACCTAATGCAGGTACCTGGTTTGGTATCTACAATAATGATTACAATCGTGAAGAAGTTACTGTGCGCCCGATTGTTAACCTTACCGCAGATATTACTGACTGGTTCAACGTAACACTTGAAGGTAATATGAATATCTTCTCTTATGAGTACGAAGCTAAAGAATTGGGGCAGGGTTATGCTAACGAAGGAGGTTTTTATAGCATTGAGCAATACCAGAAAAAACAACAGACTGGTAAACTTCTTTTAAACTTTATCCAGAACTTTGGCGACTTCTCTGCCAGCTTTACTACAGGTGGTGAAATTTTCCATACTGGTGCTAACAAAACAAGTATCAGAACAGATGGTGGTCTGGTAATACCCGGACAGTATTTCATTAGCAACAGTATCAATACGCCAAGATATGGTGATGATGTTGGTGTTTCTGCGACCAAGCAGATCAACTCTCTGTATTTCTTCCTGAATACTTCATGGAAAAACCAGTTGTATCTGGATATTACCGGACGTAATGACTGGTCTTCTGCACTTGTGTATGCTGATGGTAGCGGAGACTATTCTTACTTCTACCCTTCAGTAAGTAGTTCGTGGTTATTTTCAGAGACTTTTGATATGCCTTCATTCCTGTCTACTGGTCGTATAAGAGCATCATTAGCTCAGGTAGGTAATGATACCGATCCTTATAGCATTAACTCTGCTTACAGCCTGAACTCTTTAATTCAGAGCAACGGTAATGCTTATAGAATGTACTACAATCAATTGACAATGATTGATCCGGGGCTTCAGCCTGAGAAAAAGAATGCGATTGAGCTTGGTACTGCTTTAGGTTTTGTTAACGATCGTGTATTACTGGACTTTACCTGGTACAAAGAAAACACCAAAAACCAGATTGTAGATATTCCTGCACCTCAGTCTAGTGGTGTAACCAGACAGTTAATTAATGCTGGTAACATCCAGAACACAGGTATAGAGATAGCACTTAAGACAACTCCGGTACTTAACCAGAACTTCAGATGGGACCTGGACTTCAACTACTGGAGAAACAGAAATAAAATTCTTTCTCTACACCCTGATGTAGGAGATTACAAGAGCCTTGCTGGTAACCCCACTTATGGTAACTACCGTATCGGTACTGTAGCCTGGATTGGTGGAGCTTATGGCGAACTTTTGTCTGATATTATGCCTGCTACTAACGAAGAGGGGCAGAAAATCCTGACTTACAGTAACAGTAGACGTGGTGCCTACTTCCAAAGAAGTGGTGAAGTAGAAAGAATAGGTAACATCAACCCTGATTTTGAAGGTAGTGTTTCTAACACTTTCAGCTACAAAGGCTTTAACATGAGCTTCTTAATAGATATGCGTTTTGGAGGTTACTTAGCTTCTTATAACAACCGTTATGGTACCGCATATGGTTACCTGGAAACTTCTACTAAAGGTCTGGATGAAGAGCACGGTGGTATTACCTGGACCAGCGAATATGATGGTGTAACTTACCACGATGGTGTTATCCCTGACGGTGTATTTGCTGATGGTACAGTTATAGACCTTGCCAATGGTGAAAGCCAGGATGTTAGTGGTTTAACTTATCAGGAGGCTTATGAGCAGGGCTATGTAGAGCCAACTCATGCATCATACTTTACATACTTCACTAACTCTTGGGGACAAGGCGTTATTAATGACGACTGGTTCTCTGAAGTGAATTATGTGTCTCTTCGTCAGCTAAGTATTGGTTACACATTCCCTAGCAGCCTAACCGAGAAACTGAAGATTGAGAATCTGAATGTTTCTTTAATGGGACGTAACTTAGCTTATCTGTACAATTCTTTGCCTAACAACTTGAATCCTGAGAGTACAAGAGGTAACAGAAGTGACTACTCTTATTTTGAGCGCTCTTTCGCTCCTTATGTTGCTTCTTATGCTATGACCGTTAGGTTTAACTTTTAATTGACGTATTACAATGAGAAAAATATTTTTAACACTTATAGGAATCAGTCTACTGGTTTCTGCATGTGACGAAAATGATTTTGCGGAACTGAATCAGAATCCATCAAACGTTACAGATCCCGATTTAACATACTTATTCACAGAATCATTATTTCAGCTAGACAATTATGTCTATACCGAATGGTTCTATGATAATGCACAAAACATACTTCCCTGGACGCTTACTACTGTATCTAGTAGTGGTAACAGCGACCTGGTAGTTTTGGATGGTGAGCATGGCTCCAGAATTGGCGCCTGGTACACTCAGATTATGCCCGGGCTAGCCGATATCAGACAGTTTGTAGATAATCGCTACGAAGGTGTAGATCAGGCTTCTTTCCAGTATCTTAGAGCTATTACTTATCCTGTTCAGATTCTTCATGGAATCAAAGTAACAGATATCTATGGTGCACAGCCTTATGAGCAGGCCATGAAAGCTCGTTATACTGATCCTCCGTTGTTAGCACCAGAGTATGATGCTCAGGAAGAGCTTTTCAATATATGGCTAGCACAGTTAGATAGTACTATCAATACCCTCCAGTCTCCGGTTATGTTTGAAGGAGCTGAAGTATCTCAGATAAGCCTGAATGCTAATCAGGACTTTGTTTATTCCGGTGATTATTCTAAATGGGCGAAGTTAGCGAACTCACTTAAGCTGAGAATTGCAGCTCGTCTGTACAACCAGAATCCTGCACGTGCTATAGAGATTGCAGAAGAAGCGGCAAGTAACCCTGCCGGACTTATTACTGAGTCAGCAGAAGATTTTTACTGGGCTCCTGGTTCTGAGTATGATCACTTTGGAAATGACATCAGTTTTGGTGTAGGTAGCAAAAACCTGATTGATTTTCTTAAAGAAAATAAGGATCCTCGTCTGAAATTTCTTTTTGACAAGAACAGCTACAACAGTATGGTTGTACAGGCATTCTACGATGAGGGCAAAAGTCTACCTACTTACATTGAAGAAAACGTAATTTCTGAAATGGAAGATGGAAAGAAAGTCTTCAAAGGATGGAAAGCTCCTGGTGAGCCTTGGGTGCGTTTTTACGGTGCTCCTGCATCTCCTGACGCTACTAAAGACGAAACTACTTACAAAAATTACTTTGATGTAAATAGCTACCAGTTGGAGAGCAAAACTTATTCTCCCTTGTCTTTCTATAATGAGAAGAACATCAGACCATATATGGACCTTACTTATCCGGATGTACCTGAAGTAACCAATGTATATGATGCTAACGCTTCTTATAGCTCAAACCTGTTCTCTTCTGCTGAAGTAAACCTTTACCTTGCTGAATTTAAACTGCTAGGGGCTAGTCTTCCTGAAGATGCCAACACTTATTTTCAGCGTGCGGTAGAGCAATCAGTAATGGCGCATGACAGATTAGCTCAGTCTAATGATATTCTGTATTACAACAATGCTTATGATCAGGCTTATGGTGCTCCTCTTGCTCTTCAGCCTGGTGAAATTACGGCTCTGTTAATGCAGGAAGATTACCAACTGACTGGAAATACTGCACTTGATCTTGAGAAAGTATATCTACAGCAGTACATACATTTTATATCTAATCCTAATGAGCTTTTTGTTACTAGCAGACGTTCTGGTGTTCCTAAAAAAGGAAGCTCAATATTAGCTCGTGAAGCTTTCACCTCTGGTGGAGCGGAATTGACTATCCCTAGAAGGTTTACTATCAATAGCCCTACTTTGGATGATATCAATTACGAAAACCAGATGAAGGCGATACAAGACCAGGGATTTACTCCTGGTAGTAATGACCCTGCTGTACTTAATAGCGAAAGACTATGGTACGACAGCAATGCTCCACAGTGGGGTAGTGGTCCTAATAATTAAGAGATTAATAAGTAAGACTATTGTTTATAATAAAGAGAGCGTGATTTTCATGCTCTCTTTTTTTTAGATAAGTATAATAAAGCTTCAGTATAGAATGTAAACTGCCTTTACCATTAAGTTTATATTAACTCTAAGGTAGATATCAATAAATGATACTAAAAGTGACGTTAAAAGCGTCACTTTTTTTAGTTTTGAACTAAATTAAGCTACCCTGCACGGTAGCGTACACAATGTGTTACATAACCTTTTTTATCCGTGAAAATTGAAGTTTGTATTGATTCAGTTCAGTCCGCTATAAATTCTGAAAAAGGCGGTGCTATTAGAGTAGAGCTTTGCGATAATCTTTTTGAGGGCGGTACTACCCCAAGTGCCGGTACCATTGCTCTTGCCCGTCAGCAGATCAGCATTGGCCTTCAGGTAATCATCCGTCCCAGAGGGGGAGACTTTTTATACTCCGACCTGGAAATGGAGATTATGAAAAAAGACATCCAAACGGCGAAAGATTTGGGAGCAGATGGCGTGGTCATCGGTATACTCACTGCCGAAGGTAAGGTAGACAAAGTTCGTTGCGCCGAACTGATTAAAATCGCGCGCCCTATGAACGTTACCTTTCACCGTGCTTTTGACATGACAGTTGACCCCTTTGAGGCTCTGGAAGATATTATAGAGCTGGGGTGCGACCGTATTCTTACCTCCGGGCAGGAAAAATCTGCTATAGAAGGTAAAGCTCTTATCGCCGAGCTACATAAGAAAGCAGATGGCCGTATCATCATCATGCCTGGTGCTGGTATTGATGAGTACAATATAGACCAGATGAAAGCTTGCGGTGTAGAAGAGTGTCATATCTCGGCGCGTAAAGTAGAGCACAGCGCTATGCAGTACCGAAACCCTACAGTATTTATGGGAGGAACTTTAAGAATGCCTGAATACGAAATTCTGGTAGCCGATAGTGAACGAATCAACAAAATGACAAAATAATGCTTAAAGCAATTCACTACCTTTCGTTAATCTCTATTGTGGCCCTGGTAGCCTGTAGTTCGCAGCCTCAGAAGGAACAAAATATGAGTAGCACCGAAGCAAATACATCTTTTAAAGTGATGTCTTTTAACATCCGTTATGATAATCCTGGTGATAGTGCGCACGCCTGGCCAAACCGTAAGGAAATGGTCAGCAGTGTTATCCAGTATCATGAAGCTGACTTACTAGGCATGCAGGAAGCGCTGGAACATCAGGTAAAATATTTGGCAGAATCTTTAGACCACATGGACTGGGTAGGGGTAGGCCGCGATGATGGTAAAACCAAAGGAGAGTTTTCGCCTATCTTCTACAATAAAAGTAAGTTTGATTTGGAAGACTCTGGCACATTCTGGTTATCAGAAACTCCCGACGAGATTAGTGTTGGCTGGGATGCGTCTATGGAAAGAATAGCGAGTTGGGCCAGGCTTAAACACAAGCAGTCTGCAAAAACAATTTTTTACCTCAATACCCATTTTGACCATAGAGGTGAAAAAGCCAGAGAGGAGAGTGCCAAACTTATCAGAGCCAAAATTAAAGAACTGGCAGTAGATATGCCTATAATCGTTACTGGAGATTTTAATAGCTTTCCTGAATCTGCTGCCATACAAAATATGATTAGCGATGGCGAACTAAACGATGCTTTTGAAGTAAGTGAGCAGCCTCACCATGGAGCTACAAGTTCTTTTAGTGGCTTTGTAGTAAGTAATCCTATGGAAGTAAATCGGCGTATAGATTACATCTTTGTCAGCCCGGAAGTAAAGGTTAAAAAACATGCTATCCTGACTGACTCCAGAAATAATGCATACCCGTCGGATCATCTGCCAGTGATTGCGAAAGTAAGTATTGACTAAGTTGTAGAATTAAGCAAGAGAAACAGGAAATACATATTTAGTTCATAGTCAGATTAAGTATATTGACTTAAATTGAATAGCTATGAAGAATATTTACCTGTTTCTCTTTTCATTTTGTGCCTTACTCTTTCGGTGCTCTTCCCCGGAGTCTACCGAAATGCTTAAAAACAGTGAAGCAGTGCCATTTGACTGGCGTAATGCTACCATATATTTTTTACTCACCGACCGTTTCTACAACGGAAATGTTGCCAACGATATCAATTTTAACAGAACTGAAGAAACAGCCAGGCTCAGGGGTTTTGAAGGAGGTGATATTGCGGGTATCACCCAAAAAATTGAAGATGGCTATTTTGATAGACTAGGTGTTAATGCCATCTGGTTTACCCCTGTAATAGAGCAAATTCATGGAGCTACCGACGAAGGCACAGGTCTGACTTACGCTTATCATGGCTACTGGGCTAAAGACTGGACTAGACTAGACCCCAACTTCGGTACTTTTGAAGAGCTTGAAACGTTAGTTGCTACCGCCCACGAACATGGCATACGAGTGTTGCTGGATGTAGTTATTAACCATACCGGTCCAGTTACCGAATTGGATACAGCTTGGCCCGATAACTGGGTACGACAGGCGCCCGCCTGCACTTATGAAGGTTATGCCAGTACTGTAGAATGCACATTGGTGGAAAATCTACCGGATATTTACACAGAAAGTGAGGAGGCTGTGGATTTACCTCCAACACTGGTGGAGAAGTGGAAAGCTGAAGGTCGTTATGAAGAAGAAATGGAGGAGTTAGATGCATTTTTTGAGCGTACGCATTATCCCCGTGCTCCCAAATATTATATTATCAAATGGTTAACTGACTATGTAAGAGAGTTAGGGATAGATGGCTTTAGGGTAGATACTGCTAAACATACCGAAGCAGACCTATGGGATGAGCTAAAAAAACAGGCACTGGTAGCTCTTGAAGAATGGAAAGCGTCCAATTCAGAAGAAGCCCTGGATAACGCACCTTTCTGGATGGTAGGAGAGGTTTATAACTTTAGTGCTGCCCAGGGGCCTGCTTATGATTATGGGGATACTAGCGTTAATTTTTACAGCCATGGCTTTGAGTCACTGATAAACTTTGATTTTAAGCAGGATGCTGAAGGCAGTTACGATAGTATTTTCACCAAATATGATAACTTACTGCATGGGGGTAAACTGGCAGATTATAACATACTCAATTACCTCAGCTCTCATGATGATGGAGCTCCCTTTGATCCAAAAAGAGAAAGAAGTAAGGAAGCCGCAAACAAGCTGTTGTTATCTCAGGGTGCTGCGCAAATTTATTACGGGGATGAGTCGGATCGTAGTTTGGTGATAGAGGGTGCTAATGGTGATGCCACGCTTCGCTCTTTTATGAACTGGGATCAAATTGAAAACTCGGATAGTGTACAAATGGTGCTTTCCCATTGGGCTAAACTAGGTACTTTTAGAAAAGAACACCCTGCTGTAGGTGCCGGCAAACATCAAATGATAGCAGAACAGCCCTACACTTTTGCCAGAAGCTATCAGCAAAATGAGTTTGAAGATAAGATTGTAATAGCCCTGGGGGCATCCGAAGGTGAAAAAACGATAAAAGTAGAAGGTATTTTTGATGAAGGTACACAGCTTATAGATAGTTACTCCGAACTTGATGTTGTGGTAGAAAGTGGACAGGTAACTTTAAATACCCCATACGATATAGTTTTACTTTCACGAATGTAGTGTAAATTATTGAAAATCAGCAAATAAACGCAATACTCTTAAACATGAATAGAAGAGATTTTCTAGCACAAACAACCAAAGCCTCACTCGTACTAGCGTCAACTTACTCTAGCTTTACAATTCCGCAGATTTCCCTGAACTCAGGCTGGAATGGCAAAACAGTACTCTTTATAGGAGATAGCATCACGCAGGCAGGTACCTATATCAATTTTGTAGAAAGCTGGTTACAAAGTCGCTATCCTGAACAGGAGTTTGATATATTTAATCTGGGCTTGGGTAGCGAAACCATTTCTGGCTTAACCGAAGAGGGGCACCCTTACCCCAGGCCATATGCCCACGACCGCCTGCAAAAAGTTTTTGAAAGTATTAAACCCGACAAAGTTTTTGCCTGCTACGGTATGAACTGTGCAATCTACCATCCTTTTGATACAGCCCGATTTAAAAAATATCAGCAGGGAATTGAAAAGCTCATAGATTTAGCAGACAGTCATCAGGCGGAATTAACTCTGATGACACCACCCCCTTTCGCATTACAGGTAAATGACTGGGATAAAGCACTTAAAGATACAAAGCGTACGGATTATGGATATGCACAACCCTACGAAGCCTACGATGAGGTGCTAAGAAGGTATGGCGATTGGATATTAAATCTGAAAGGTCAACAGAGTATTGACCTCCATGAACCTATGCTGAAATTTGCACATCTGAGCTATGGTAAAGACGTCGTGCATCCTAATTTATTTGGCCATCAGCTGATGGCATATACAATTCTCAAATCGCTGGGAGAATTACCTCAAAAAACAATAAAGCTGTCAGCATCGTGGAAGCCTGTAAACGGGGAAGCCAGATGCGAAATGCAGTTTAACAGACCTAGATTCGGACATGTACAGCTTTCAGATAACTCAGACTACAACCAGCTTTTGGGCGGGATGCAGCAATTGGTATTGAAAGTAAACTCTTGTCCTGAAGGCAATTATCAACTATTTGATGGAGACTATTATCTCGCTCAGTTTAGTAGTGATGAGTTACGCAATGGTGTAAATATAAATCCATTGGAAAACCATAGCCTATTTGATAAAACCAGCTTCGCGCGACAGCAAAAAGATAGCTTTGCATTAATTACTGCTAAACGCGAAATATGCGATTATGCGTGGCTACAGCATATTGGTCATAAAAGGCCTATGTCTCGCCAGGGAATACCTATAGCACTGGCAGAAGCTAAAAGGCTTGTACTTAATCAAAAGATTAGGCTGATCAATTCCGCTGAGCATTGGAAGCCAGAACTTATACAACTGACATAATCATTTGTCAGTACTGCTATTTTTAACGTAATTCAATTAAACAATTTTTTGCCTGATTAGATCGTGAGCATGTTTTGGGAAAAGTACAATAGCATCAAAATAAAAGAGACTATTCTGGAAGCCCTTAAACAAAATCTGGACTACCGTTCAGAGAGTGTCTTGGGTTTGCCAGCTACGGTGCTTGATCCGGAAGTTTTTTATCAGGATGCCCCTTTTTTAAAGGATGCCCCATTTATGCAAACGATGGTGGCTAACCCTAACCACATTGGCTGCCATACTTTGGGTGAGTCTGAGCCAGCCTTTGCGGGTACTCAGGCCATAGAGAAAGAGCTGATAGATATATGTGCTACTCAGATTTTTGCTGCCAAAATAGATTCTTATGATGGGTATGTAGCTTCCGGTGGTACAGAAGCTAATATTGAATCTCTCTGGGTACATAGAAATATGTTTATGCGCAAGCAAGGAGCTCGCCTGGATGAGATCGCCATTGTATACTCAGAAGATACACATTATTCAATTCCTAAGGGAGCTAATCTGCTTCAGCTCAAGTCTATTATCCTTTCTGTGGATGATAGCAGCAGAGAAATTATTTATGAAGAAATGAAGCAGAAGCTTGTAGAAGCTAAAGCGGGTGGTATTAGATTTTTCATTCTTATCATGAACATGTCTACGACAATGTTTGGTTCGGTAGATGATATTCAACAATGCAGCCAGATTATGGATGAAGAAGAACTAGACTATCATATTCATGTAGATGGAGCTTATGGGGGCTTTATTTATCCCTTTGCCAAACCCCAGCAGGAATTAACTTTTCAGCACTCAAAAATCAATTCTTTTTCATTAGATGCCCACAAACTTGTGCAGACACCTTACGGCACAGGTATTTGTATCATGAGAAAAGGACTGATAGAGAACGCGCTTACTGAAGAAGCTCAGTACGTAAAAGGGAAAGATTATACTTTAATAGGAAGCCGTTCAGGTGCCAATGCAATAGCTATCTGGATGATATTAAGAACATATGGATCTGAAGGCTGGAAAGCCAAAACCGCCAGGCTTATAGATCGTACAGATCGGCTCTGCCAGAACCTAAAGGAAAGAGGGATAGGTTTCTTCCGAAACCCATACATGAATATTGTGGCTATGCGAGCAGAAGACATACCTAAAGCACTGGTTCATCAATTTCAACTTGTACCTGACTCTCATGAAAATGACGCACGTTGGTATAAAATTGTAGTGATGGAGCATGTTAGCCAGGGAGCAATAGACCGATTTCTCTTTGCCTGGGATGATCTTATGCATCATTAACATTTAATTACACAAACTAACCAACAGCATGAAAAAACTATGGATGCTAGGCCTGTGCCTGGCGCTGGCTTGTCAGTCAGAAAAAGAGAAAACCGAAAACGAAGTAGCTGAGCCAGAGGCTAAGGCCCCTCAGGAATGGACAAATGTTGAAACTAAGGGTGAGCCTACTGCCCGCCACGAAAATGCTTTCACCGAAGTAGAGGGCAAATTTTACCTTGTAGGGGGAAGAGGCGAAAGACCGGTAGATATTTATGATCCAGAAACAAAAAGCTGGTCGCAGGGTGCTACTCCTCCACTTGAAATGCATCACTTCCAGGCCGTTTCTTTTGATGGTAAACTCTATGTTATGGGGGCTTTTACTGGTGGTTTTCCTGATGAAAAACCTATACCCAATATCTATATCTACGATCCTGAAACTGATGAGTGGACTGAAGGCCCGGAAATACCTGAAGGGAGGCGGAGAGGAGCAGCCGGAGCATTTGCCTACAAGAATAAGCTATATCTGGTATGCGGCATACAGAATGGTCATACTGATGGTTATATCAATTGGCTGGATGAATATGACCCTGCTACAGATAGCTGGACTCAGTTAGCAGATGCTCCACACCAACGAGACCATGTGCAGGCAGTAGTTGCTAACAATAAAATCTATGTGGCGGGAGGAAGAACTACTTCAGCCGCTACAGGACAAACCATGGAGCTTACAGTGCCTGAAGTAGATGTTTATGATTTTGATAGCGGAACGTGGACCACGCTAGAAAATAATATTCCCACTATGCGTGCTGGCACTAGTTCGGTACACCACGGAGAGTATGTAGTAGTTATTGGAGGAGAGAGCGGAGCAATGGAGGCCGCCCACGATCACGTAGAAGCCTTAAATATTAATAATGGTGAATGGGAAAGCTGGCCTTCGCTTCAGCGTGGGAGGCATGGTACCCAAGCATTTATCTATGAGGACAATATCTATATAGCTGCAGGTAGTGGTAATAGAGGAGGTGGCCCTGAGCTTAGCAGCATGGAGAAATATAGTCTTCAGTAAACTAAAGTATATGAAGGTGAGTCAGACTCACCTTTTTTTAGTTCGCTGCTCTTTTCCAGCTTCTTCCAGGATGTTCAGCCATAAAAGTTTCTATGCATCCTCTATCCTGTAGTGTTACATAACAGCTGCGTCCTTCACTACCGCCAAAGGCGATATTAGAAGGCAGTTTCCCTTTCATTTGTACTTCACGAATTAATTCACCTGCTGGTGAAAGTATAGCCACTGTTCCTTTACCGTGACGAGTCACGTACAGATTGCCCTCCTGATCGCATCGCATACCATCCATGCCAAAATCAGGAAACTCAGCAAAGAGTCTTTTATCAGTTACTTCACCTGTTTCACTCAGCTGATAAGCCCAAATTTTACGCTGTACGCTCTCATTCACGTACAAAGTTTTTTGGTCTGGGCTTACTTCTACGCCATTGGTAGTGCCCATATTTGCTTCCACTAGCTCAACTTTTCCGTCAGGAAAAATTCTCCAGAGTTGCCCTGTAGACTCTGACCAATTGGGGTCACTGGCAAACACATTATCGTTATCCATAATAGCAATATCGTTAGGCTGGTTCATCTCCGGGCCATGAGCTAACACACTGATATTCTGGCTACTCATATCAATTTTCAGAATATTATGCTGCTTGTAGTCAGCCACCAGCATTTCACCCTGGCTATTGAAGCGAATTCCATTACCTATACTACCCTCAGGGAGCTCAACAAACAAGCTGGCATCTCCTTTAGGGCTGACTTTGCCTATAGTTCCCTGCTTTTGGAAATTGACAGCATATACATTTCCTGAAAGATCTACAGCAGGCCCTTCAATACCTTTAGTAAAACTACCGGCGGAGGTAAAGTCTTCAGTTTCTCTTTTCTGATCATCTGTTGCGGTAACTACAATTTTAACGCTATCCAACAGCTGTTCCTGAGCACTAAGGAGCATTCTTACGTAGGTTTCTCCTTCATTAATGCCTTGGACGTATCCGCTGTCATTAACCTGAGCAACCATTGGATTGACTGAAACCCATCTAAGATCTTTCAAATCTACCGCTCCTTGTATTGAAATGAATTGCTTTTCCCCTTCGGTAATTGTATAAGTGCGCTCACTAATTTTTACCCGCTGGCAAGAGGCTAATACTAAGAGTACGATCAACAATCTATAGTTCATATATACATTCTTTTAACTTTATACGAGTGGAGGCTAAATTAAACAGAGGCGTGTTGAGGATAAAGAAAACTTAAACATTTTGATAGGTTACCCACGCGATTTTGTTATCCCTGTGTAAATTTACTAGTCTATAAATTGCTTTCTGCAATACATATACTAAGTAAAAGTATAGTTTGTGTATGAAAATGGGAGTTTCATTTAGCACAATAAAAACTCTAAGTATTATATTGTAAGAGCTAAGCGAATTTTTTGTCGTGCAAATGTTCTACAGCTTTTTCAAGGCTCAGTTCTCCCACAAAGTATAGCCCTAATAAACTAATAAGTATAAGTATGAAGCTTTTACATGCTTTTGGTAGAAACAGACATCTGCTTTTAATGCTATCTGTAGCTAGCATTATGGAGTCTTGTGGGGAGAGTAATCAATCGGTGCCACTGTTTAATGGAGAAAATTTGCAGGGTTGGGAGGGAAAAGATAAATACTTTAGAGTAGAAGATCAGGCTATCGTTGCCGGAAGGCTGGATGAAATGATCCCTCAAAATGAATTTCTATGTACTACCAGAAATTACGAAAATTTTGACTTAAGCCTTAATGTCAGGTTAACAGGAGAGGGAGACAATGGTGGGGTGCAGTTCCGAAGTCAACGCGTAGCAGACAGTCATGAAGTTTCTGGATATCAGGCAGACATTGGTTTTATACCTAGTGCATGGATTAAGCAATTTCCACGCTTTCGTCATTTTGCCAATAATTTGGAAGATGACATACCCTACCCACTTTGGGGTAGTCTGTACGATGAGGCACGAAGGTCCCGCATACTTGCCCTGGGGGAACGCGAAATAGTTTTAGAAAACCTGAAGCCCAATGATTGGAACAAACTGAGGATAAGAGCGGTAAACCAGCAAATTAAAATCTGGCTGAATGATGTTCCAATTTCAGAGTTTATAGAAAGCGAAGGTATGGCTCGTACGGGATTAATATGCTTACAGGTTCATTCAGGTCCGCCATTAGAGGTTTGGTACAAAGATTTGATTATAAAAGAACTCTAGTATTCAAGCCTGCGATAGATTTTTGTGCATAAGGGTCTGATAATCAGTTTTATATAAGTAGTTAATAAACCTTTTCCTCAAATTTGTTTTGGTGAGCCAATCTAGTGCCTAACTTACAGACAAAGAAATTTGTCAATCCCACTTCATATCAATTATCAATTAATCATCATATTTCATTGATTAAGCAGCGTAAACATATATACATAGCCTACCTCAGAGGTATTAATGTAGGAGGCCACAGGAAGATAAAAATGCAGGAACTTAAAGCCTTACTCAATAGACAGGGATTTCATGAGCTAAATACCTACATACAAAGTGGAAATCTGGTCTTTTATCATGCAGATAAGTCAGCTGGTGAACTCCAGACAGATTTGGAAACCCTTATTTTGCAACACTTTGGTTTTGAAGTAAAAGTACTACTATTAAGCAAAGATGAAATAGATCATATTTTGAGCAGCAATCCTTATCTGCAGGATGATACCGACATCAATAAGCTTTATGTGAGTATGCTGGATCAGGTGCCCACTTCTGAAGCATTGGAGCATTTGCAAAGCTATAGCTTTCCTGGAGATGAGTTTACAGTACTTGGTAAGACTATTTTTCTCTACTGCGGCAATGGGTATGGTAAAACCAAATTGAGCAACGATTTCTTTGAAAAAAAACTAAAACAGTCTGCTACTACCCGAAACTGGAAAACCATGTTAAAAATGCAATCTATGGCAGATGATTTACTGGCGAGCGAATTAAAGTAGAAGCATGAAAAAATCGGACCTCAGCTATATTCCAGAATTTTACGATACCTATATCAACAAGGTAGAGGATGAATTGACTGTAAATCAGGCTCTTCGTGCCTACGATGGTGATTGGCTTAGCAAGGAAAAAGATAATTTTCTAAAACTAGGCGATCAGGTGTATGCACCAAATAAGTGGTCAGTGAAAGATATACTGCAGCATATGATAGACACAGAAAGAGTGTTTAATTATCGTACGCTATGCATTGCGCGTGGAGAGAGAGCAGAACTACCAGGTATGGATGAGCAACTGTATGCTCAAAATCACCAAGCGCATAAAAGAAGTCTGGATAGTCTTCTTCAGGAATTTACATTGGTAAGGGAGGCAACGATAGTCATGTTCCAGCACTTTGACAAAGATATGATGCTAAGAGAGGGCACCTGCTTTCAGAAAAAAGTAAGTGTGCTTTCTTTAGGCTTTACTATGGTGGGGCATCCAATCCATCACCTCAGCATACTTAAGGAGAGGTACTATCCTTTGATAGCAAAGTAAAAGCAGACTATAAAGCCTGCTCAATAATTTGTAACTCCGGATTAACATGCATATTACCGTTTACTTCTACCACTGGTAAGTGGATATTTCCTCTAAAACCAGATTTTTGAAGCTTAAGCAACATCTCGTCTGCATTTTTCTGTTCCTTCTCCACATCGTAAAATGTGTACTCATAACCTGCTGAGTCCAGCTTTTTCTTAAAGTTTACACAGTGGCTACATTCATCACTACCATACACCAATATGGTGCTAGCCTGTGCAACCTGTTCAGTGTCAGCCTCAGCCTTATCCTTGCTATCTATCATACATTGCTGTAGCGCTATACAACAAAAGAGTAGGGGTATTATTTTTAACCATTTCATACGGCAAAAGTACTAAGCAAAGTGCTGACTGCCTTATTAAATAATGTTTTTTTGTCAAAGGAATTAGATAGGGTTAAGCACTTAGCTTTTTTAAAGCACTTACAAGTTGATCAAGTTCTTGTGTAGTGTTGTAAAGATGCGGAGTAATACGTACACCTTTAACCGCTTCACTATCAATTGCTACGGTAAAAATTTTAAACCCGTCAAATAGCTGGTCAGCCAGTTCAGCAGAACTTAAGCCTTTTACACTTACATTGGCAATAGCAGAAGAACGGTGATCCTCAAAAGGAGTATTAATTCGAATTCCCTTTACTTCCTTCACCTGATTAACCCAGTAATTTTTAAGATAGCGTAGCCTGGCTTCTTTTCGTTCAAGTCCTATTTTGTTTTGAAAGTTAAGTGCGTCTAAAATGGCCAGATGAGTTGAGCAGGGGTGTGTTCCTATATGTTCAAACTTTCTGATGTCAGTATCAGCATAGGTATCGTCTCCAAAGAGAGGCCATACATTTTCAATTTTATCTTTACGAATATACATCAATCCAGAACCTAAGGGGGCACCCAGCCACTTATGCAGACTGCTGCCCAGGTAATCACAACCAAGTTCAGGGATTTTAAAGTTAAGATGTCCAAGTGAATGAGCCGCATCAGAAATTATTTCAATACCCTTTGCATGAGCCATTTCAGCAATTGCTCTCACGGGTAGCACCTGTCCGGTAATATTTATCAAATGAGTTACTAGAATTACCTTTGTCCGTTCAGTAACAGCACTTTCATAGGCATCTACAATTTGCTGGTCATTTTTAGGGTGGAGTGGTAGTTTGATAAGCTTGTTTACGGTGCCATCTCGTCTTGCTCTTTGGTCAAAAGTAGCAAGCATGCTACCATAATCCTGATGGCTCATAATAGCTTCATCTCCGGCCTCTAGTTTTAGCCCCAATATGATAGTGTCCAGAGCTTCAGTAGTATTTCGGCAAATCACTATTTCCTCCTGGCTGCAACCCACAAAATCTGCCATTGCCTGCTTTACTTTTTGGTAATCGCTATATTGCTGCTTACGCATATACATAGAAGGAATCTGGTTGATCTTACGTATATGTTGTTGTTGGGCTTCCAACACTGGCTCTGCAGCCAGGCTGTAGTACCCGTTTTCAAGATTGATAAAGTCAGTAGAAACTTTATAGTAGTGCCTAACTTCTTTCCAGAATGTCTCATCAGAGGTCAGCTTTCCGGGTGAATGATGGGCTATTCTGCTTTGCTCAAATTTGGGTGTAAACTCTTTATTGAGTAGTGGCAAGGCAGATAAGGAAGCACTCAAAGTGCCTGCCTGCTTAAGAAATGCTCTTCGGGGATAATACATATGGGCTGGGTTGTGTAGTATGGATTAGGCTTTGTCCTAAGTTACCGCTATTAATACTAAGAGTTCAAGTGTCTTAATTAAGAATTTTTGATAAACTTTATGATAATCTTGAGCTACCAGCAAAGGAACCCCCATTATTTTTGAACTTTAGCTAAAAAACTGCTTATTTTCAGCTTTTAAAAGCACATTTTTTTACTACACGACATCATGAAGCACTTTACCTCTGTTAAAGATGTAAAAGACATGGAGGCATTGCTACAGACCGCGAAAGCCGTAAAGCAGTCTCCTTTTGCAGATAAAAATCTCGCCTCAAATAAGGCAATGTGCCTTATTTTTCTTAATCCCAGCCTGAGAACGCGCCTGAGTACGCAAAGGGCAGCTATGAATTTAGGACTGGATACGGTAGTTTTTGATATGAACCAGGGCGGATGGAATCTGGAGTTTCAGGATGGTACCGTCATGAATGTAGATAAGCCTGAACATGTAAAAGAAGCCGCTGCAGTTATTGGCCAGTATTACGATATCATAGGAATCAGGGCATTTGCTCACCTTAAAAACCGGACAGAAGATTATGCCGAACTGGTAATCAAGCAGTTTCAAAAATATGCAGGAGTACCAGTAATTAGTTTAGAGTCGCCGGTGCGCCACCCTCTACAGTCATTAACCGATCTAATTACGATAGAAGAACACAAGACGGTAGAAAAACCAAAGATCGTTTTAAGCTGGGCTCCACATCCTAAAGCATTACCCCAGGCAGTAGCCAATTCATTTTTGGAATGGATGATAGCTACGGGTCAGGATATCACACTTACGCATCCTAAGGGCTATGAGCTGGATGATACTTTTACCAAAAATGTAAAAGTGACCAACGATCAGCGAGCTGCTTTTGAAGGTGCGGACTTCATATATACTAAAAACTGGTCGTCTTATCAGGATTATGGTCAGGTACTGGAAAAAGGTAATGATTGGATGGTGAGTGCAGATAAGATGAAGTTGACTAATAACGCAAAATTTATGCATTGCTTACCCGTACGTCGCAATGTAATAGTAGCCGATGAGGTAATAGATAGCGAGCAATCTATCGTGATACAGCAGGCTGCCAATCGGGTAGTGGCCGCTCAGGCAGTGCTTAAAACAATTCTGGAATCCTAAACCAATCGCATGGAAGAAAGTATAAAAATATTCAAAATTGGAGGCAGAGTTATTGAGCAACCAGAACTGCTCAGAAGCTTTTTAAAAGATTTTGCTTCTCTACCTCAACCCAAAATTTTAGTGCACGGAGGAGGACGTTCTGCTACCACTCTGGCCGATAAAATGGGGGTGGAAACTAAAATGGTAGAAGGCCGACGCGTTACCGATGAAGCCATGCTGGAAATCGTTCTTATGGTATATGGTGGGTTGAATAAAAAAATTACCGCATTACTACAATCTGTGGGTTCTAACGCTATCGGACTAACTGGGGCGGATATGAATGTCATGAAAGCTCATAAACGCGCTCCAGAGCCGGTTGATTATGGTTTTGTGGGTGATATAGATGAGGTAAATGCTGAAGGACTGATCAAACTTCTGGAAGATGGGGTAGTGCCGGTGATGGCTCCTCTAACTCATGATGGCAATGGGCAAATGCTTAATACCAATGCTGATAATATTGCCGGAAGTGTGGCTCGTGGTCTGGCTAAACATAAGAAAGTAGAGCTTTATTACTGTTTTGAAAAGAAAGGAGTAATGGTAGACCCTGATGATGACTCCAGCCTTATAGAAAAAATTACACCTGACGAATTTGTGCAATACAAAGCCGAAGGTATAGTGGTAGAAGGCATGATACCAAAATTGGAAAATGCTTTTAAAACTATAAATGCGGGAGTAGAAAAAGTCTGTATCATGCACTATAGTGGTATACAGCAGGTAGGTGGCGATATGTTTGAAGGAACAACATTATGCCTGAAGTAGCAGCACAGCAAGCCCATCAGCTGGCAGACAAAGCGATAACATTACTGCAAAAGCTGATAGCTACCCAATCTTTGAGTAAAGAGGAGGATAAAACTGCCGATATTCTGGCTCAATATCTTCAGAATGAAGGAATGGAGGTTCACCGACTACTGAACAATGTCTGGGTAAAATCAAATGACTTTGATCCCAATAAGCCTACTATCCTGCTAAACTCTCATCATGATACGGTTAAGCCTGCTTCAACTTATACGCGCGACCCGTATTCACCTGATATCGTAGAGGGCAGGCTTTATGGTCTGGGAAGTAATGACGCTGGAGGTGCATTGGTTTGTCTGCTTCATACTTTTCTGGCATTGAACGAGCAAACAGATCGTGCCTATAATTTGATTTTTGCGGCCAGCGCCGAAGAAGAAATTTCAGGCAAAAATGGTATCGCTGCCTTACTGCCTGAGTTGGGTAAAATAGATCTGGCAATTGTAGGAGAACCTACTGATATGCAAATGGCAGTCGCTGAAAAAGGGCTTATGGTTATTGATGGACATGCCAAAGGTAAGTCTGGTCATGCTGCCCGTAATGAAGGTGTAAACGCACTTTACATTGCGCTTGAAGATATACAAAAATTAAGAGAATTTCGCTTTCCTAAACAGTCGCCTACCTTAGGTGATATACATATTTCAGTTACTCAGATTGAGTCGGGTACTCAGCATAATGTAGTGCCGGATAGCTGTAGCTTTGTGGTGGATGTACGTACGCATGAGCAGTATACCAATCAGGAAGTTTTTGCCCTGCTACAGCAAGAGCTAAAATCTGAGTTGAAAGCACGTTCTTTTCGCTTAAATTCTTCGGGTATTCCAATGGACCATCCTATAGTGCGAAAAGGTTCACAAATGGGTTTGACGACCTATGGCTCACCAACATTATCTGACCAGGCACTGATGAGTGGTTTTCCCACTCTTAAGATGGGACCAGGCTTTTCAGAGAGGTCGCACACTGCGGATGAGTTTATATTAACTGATGAAATAAGAGAAGGTATCCGCATTTATTTGGCATTATTACAAAATCTTAGCATTTAAACACTACTACATTGAAAATCTGGGACAAAGGTTTTTCCATAGACAAGAGAATAGAAACTTTTACCATCGGCAAGGACCGAGAACTTGATGTATGGTTAGCACCCTTTGATATTTTGGGTTCTATGGCACATAGCCGTATGCTTCATAAAATAGGTCTTTTGTCTGACGAGGAACTTGAGCAACTACTGGGAGGGCTTAAAGAAATA